>NZ_JBIRAY010000020.1:0-123319 GCF_044326405.1 Actinomadura sp. 1N219
TCGGTCACCGGCAACAACGGTTCAATCGCCGCCCAGGCGGCTTCGGTCAACTCACCACGACGGACCACACACACCATCAAACAAAACACCGCCGCTGTGCGGCGGTGTTTTGTCAGACACGGCCTAGCCCCGCTCCCCTCGCCCGGTCCTTCTCCCCAGGGCCTGCAGCGCGGCCGACGCCGTCAGCCCCTGGACGACCTTGCGGAACAGCTCCCGCTTCGTCCGAAGTAGTAGTGGATCAGCCCGCGCCGGACGCCCGTCTCCCGCGCGATCGCCGCCGTCGACACCGTATGCTCTGCGCACGTGCTCGATGTTCCGCGGCTCGTGGTGGCCGCGCCTTCCACGGGAAGCGGCAAGACGACCGTCGCGACGGGTCTGATGGCCGCGTTCGCGGGCCGCGGCCTGGCGGTCTCCCCGCACAAGGTCGGGCCCGACTACATCGACCCCGGCTACCACGCGCTCGCGACAGGACGCCCCGGACGGAACCTCGACCCTTGGCTGACGTCCGAGGAACTGGTCGTCCCGCTGTTCCTGCATGGCGCGGACGCACTGGACGGAGCGGACGGCGCGGACATCGCCGTCGTCGAAGGCGTCATGGGGTTGTACGACGGCCACGCAGGGTTGGGATCTTCCGATGCGGCCGGCGGCGGTGACTACGCGTCCACCGCGCACGTCGCGACCCTCCTGGACGCGCCCGTCGTCCTGGTGGTGGACGCCTCCGCGGCGGCCGGACGGTCCGTGGCCGCGCTCGTCCACGGCTTCCGTTCCTACGGGACGGTCAGGGTCGGCGGCGTGATCCTCAACCGGCTCGGCTCGGACGGCCACGAACGCATGTGCCGCGACGCCGTCGAAGACCTGGGCCTGCCCGTACTGGGGGCGCTCCGTCACCACGACGAGGCGACGGCGCCGTCCAGGCATCTCGGGCTCGTCCCGGCGGCCGAGCGGCGGGTGGACGCGGTCGGGACCGTGCGGCGGCTCGGCGAGCTGATCGCCGCGTCCTGCGACCTGGACGCGATCCTCGCCCTGGCCCGCGCCGCGTCCCCGCTGACCGCCGCCCCCTGGGACCCGGCCGAGGCGGTCGGGGCGGTGGAAACCGCCCGGAAGCCGGCGCGGCGGCCGCGGATCGCCGTCGCCGGAGGCCCCGCGTTCACCTTCGGGTACGCGGAGAACGAGGAACTGCTGACGGCGGCGGGCGCCGAAGTCGTCCGATTCGATCCGCTGCGGGACGAGAGGCTCCCCGAACGGACGAGCGGCGTCGTCATCGGCGGAGGGTTTCCCGAGATGCACGCAGCGGAGCTTTCGTCCAACGAGCCCTTGCGCGATGAGCTGTCCGCCTTCGGTAAGGCGTCGCGTCCCGTGTACGCCGAATGCGCGGGCCTCCTCTATCTCGCGCAAGAGTTGGACGGCGCCGCCATGTGCGGTGTCTTGGACGAAGTGAAGGCGACCATGGCCTCGCGGCTGACACTGGGCTATCGTGCCGCGGTGGCGGTGGCCGACTCGGTCGTCGCCCGAGCGGGCGAGCGGGTACGCGGCCATGAGTTCCACAGCACGGTCACCGAACCCGTCCACGGGGACACGGCGGCCTGGCAGTGGGCCGCGTCCGGTCCCGTGGGGTTCGTGCAGGGCGGTTGTGTCGCGTCCTACCTTCATGTGCATTGGGCGGGGTCGCCTTGGTTCGCGAGCAGGTTCGTCGACGCCTGCCGGGAAGGCGTCCGCCGGGAAGACGTCCGCCGGGACGACGCCTACCGGGACGACGCCCGTGGGGAAGGGGAGCGCGAGTGAACGGCTTCGAGAAAAGCGTCCGGCTCGAGGGTGAACGCGTCGTCCTGCGGCCGTTCGGCCTCGACGACGCTCCGGGGCTGATCGAGGTGATCCGCGCCGGGGAGGACTTCATGCCGCCCAGCTTCCCTACCGTGCTGGAGGCGGAGCCCATCGCCTGGTTCCTGAGCGAGGGCGTCCACAAGTTCCAGCGCTACGGCCTGGGCATCCACCTCGCGGTCATCGGCCGGGACACCGGCGACCTGCTCGGCACCATCGGGCTGTTCAAGGTGAACTGGGAGCATCTGACCAGCGAGGTCGGGTACGGGGTGCGGCCGGCGGTGCGCGGGCGCGGCTACGCCACCGAGGCCCTCGCGCTCGTCTCCGAATGGGCGCTGCGCGGCTGCGGGCTCTACCGGGTCGAACTGCGCGCCATGGTCACCAACCACGCGTCCATCCGAGTCGCGGAGAAGAGCGGGTACGTGCGCGAGGGCGTCGCGCGGGGCGGGGAACGCGAGGACGGCGCCAACCGGGACATGGTCGTCTTCAGCCGGATCGCGACCGACCCGCCGCCGCCCGGGTCGCGGGTCGAATCCGGGGTCACCGGCGCGCCGCGGCGGCGCTCCGGCGGCGCCTTCGAGAGGCTCGACGCCCAGGACGAGGAGGGACGGCCCGGTTGATCGACGCGGACAGGACGCTCGTGCTCTACGGCGACGGCGCACGCGAGGCGGCCCGCCGGATGCTGCCGGGGCTGCCGGACGCGCGCTTCGTCCCCGCCGGGGCGCCCGGCGAGCCCGGCCCGACGCGGCTGCGCGCGGCGTTCAAGGAGGCGGTCAAGGCGGAGCTCACGCAGGTCGTCCTGGTCGCCGGGATGGACGAGCAGGCCCGCTTCCTCGGCGGCGTGTGGGGCGTCGCGGGCGTGCTGGAGTCGATCACCCGCGACATGGGCGGGGACGCCGCGCTGGCCGCCGCCGTGGCCGAGGCGCCGACGCTGCGGGACGCCTACGACCGGTGGGAGGCCGCGGGCATCCTCGGGCCGTGCGGCCGGGAACTGTGCCGCAGGACCGCCGGTGAACTGGAACGTCTCGCCGCCGAGACCGCCGAGGCCGCTAGCAGCCCGGCCGCCGGCAGCCCGGCCGCCGGCAGCCCGGTCGCCGCGCAGGTGGTCATGGTCGACCCGGAAGGCGAGCGCATGGTCGGCATGTACGGGCGAATGGCCCGGTAGGCAGTTGGCGGGGTAGACGATGCTGACGGTCGTCGGCCGCAACGGATCACCGCTTAGCGAGGCGGCCCGGGCGGCCCTGGAAAGCGCTGCGCTGGTGGTCGGGGAGCCCGGCCGCCTGGAAGATCTGCCCCTGGCGCCCGGGGCCCAGAAGGTCGCGACCGAAGATCTGGCAGAGGCGTTGCGGGGCGTAGATGTCACAGACCAGGACGTCGTGCTCGTCGTGGACGGCGATCCCGGCTACTTCGGAATCCTCCGGATGCTGCTCCAACAGGGGCATGCCCCAGACGTACTGCCGTCCGCGCCCATGGTGGCGCGGGCCTTCGCCCAAGCGGGACTGCCCTGGGAGGACGCACTCGTCGTCTCCGCCCGCGACGGACACCTGAGACAAGCCGTCAACGCCTGCCGAGCCCACCCCAAGGTGGCGGTGCTGACCGGGCCGGGTGCGGGCCCAGCGGAACTGGCGCGCGCGCTGTTCCCCGTGACCCCGCGGTCGTTCGTCGTCTGCGAGGACCTCGACGGGCCTCGGGAGCGGGTCGTGTACGTCCGTCCGGCAGAGGCCACTACTCGTCCATGGAGCGAACCCGATGTGGTGCTCGTCCTGGACAACCGGCACGCGCTAGGCGAGACGACCTGGATTTCAGGGGCCGCGCCAGGGCCCGCCGGATGGGCGCTGCCCGCGGACGCCTTCGGCGGAGAAGGCGGTCCCCGGCCGGACGTCCGCGCCTTCGTCCTGGCCAAGCTCGGCCCGCGGGTCGGCGACATGGTGTGGGACGTGGAGTCCGGCGACGGCTCGGTCGGCATCGAGTGCGCGCGGTTCGGCGCGGCCGTCGTCGCCGTCGACCGCGACTACCCGACCTGCGAGCGGATTCGGGAGAACGTCCGGCTGCACGGGGTGAAGGTCGCGATGGCGTCCGGGGACGTGCGGTCCACGGCCGGTCACCTGCCCGAGCCCGACGCCGTGTTCATCGGACCCGGATTCGCCGGTCCGGCCGGGCTGGAGGCCGTCCGGACGTGCGCCGCGCTCCGGCCGTCCCGGCTCGTCGCCGTCGCGTCCTCCGCGTCGGCGGAGGGCGACGCCGAGGCCGCGGCCGAGATGATGGACACGCTGACCGAGCACGGCTTCACCGCGGAGGCCGTCCAGCTCCGGTCGACCCCATTGGGCGCGGGGCCGGAGGCGTCCGACGCCGCCGTGATCGTCGTGTGGGGTGAACGGGACGTCCAGTCGTGGGGGCGGCGCTCGTCCCAGAGCATCCGCCCGATAGAGACCATCTCCGCCCTGCCCGCCGACCCCGCCGAATAGGACGCCCCAGGCCAGACATCGAGGACGAAACGCCTCGCAAGCCGTGTAACCCTGGTATCCGTCCTGGAAGCGACGCAGGAGGCGCAGTTGACCGTCCGCCAGCCCCATCCGATCGAGATCCGGTCGTACGAGATCCTGCGGTCCCGCGTCGACCTGTCCCCGATGCCGCCGCTGTGGCGGGCCGTCACCGAGCGGATGATCCACGCGACCGCCGACCTGGAGTACGCCGTGGACCTGGTGACCAGCGAGGACTCCCTCGAACGCGGCTGGGACGCGCTGCGCGCCGGGGCGCCGATCGTGGTCGCCGCCGCGGCCGTCAACGCGCTGCTGTACGCCGAGACGGGACGTCCATGATCGGGCCGGCCGACCTCCCGACCGGCCTCCAGCCCGCCCACCGGGACGTCGACCTGCGGCATCACGGGGACGCGGAGGTCGGCGACGGGCTCGCCGACTTCGCCGTCAACGTCCGGACGGGCATGCCCCCGGCGTGGCTGGCCGAGCGGCTCCGCGCGTCCGTCGCGGACCTCGCCGCCTACCCCGACCCGCGTCCGGCCCGCCGCGCGGTCGCGCGCCGGCACGGCAGAGCCGTCGACGAGGTGCTGCTCACGGCCGGTGCGGCGGAGGCGTTCGTCCTGCTGGCGCGGGTCCTCGCGCCGCGCAAGGCGGTCGTCGTGCACCCGCAGTTCACCGAGCCCGAAGCCGCGCTGCGGGCCGCCGGCCACACCGTGGAACGAGTGATCCTCGGCAAGGACTTCACCCTCGACCCCGCGTTCCCGTCTGGGGGGACGACCCCCCAGGCCCCCCGGCAAGGGCCATTGATCCCGGACGACGCCGACCTCGTCGTGATCGGCAACCCGACGAACCCGACGTCCGTGCTGCACCCGTCCGGCGCCATCGCCGCGCTCGCCGCCCCCGGCCGGACGGTCGTCGTCGACGAGGCGTTCATGGACTGCGTCCCCGGCGAGCCCGAGACCCTCGCCAGCAAGCTGCCCGCCGGCGTCGCCGTCATCAGATCCCTCACCAAGACCTGGGGCCTCGCCGGGCTGCGCGCCGGATACGTCCTGGCCGATCCCCACCTGATCGGACGGCTGGCCGAAGCGCAGCCGCTCTGGGCGGTGTCCACGCCCGCGCTCGTCGCCATCGAGGCGTGCTCCGCCCCGGAGGCCGTCGCCGAAGCCGAAGCGTGGGCCGCCGCGCTCGCCGCCGAACGCGACAGGCTGGCCGGGGAACTCACCGCACGCGGGCTCTATGTCGTCCCAGAAGCGCGCGCGTCCTTCCTGTGCCTGCGCGTGCCCGACGCGCTTGGCATCAGAGCATTGCTAAGGCAGCGTGGCTACGCCGTAAGGCGGGGAGACACTTTCCCAGGGCTCGGCACCGACTGGCTGCGTATCGCCGTGCGCGACCGGACGTCCAACGACGCCCTCCTAGACGTGCTCGGCGAACTCGGCATCTAGACGAACCCGGCGTCTAGGCGAACCCGGCGTCTAGGCGACCCCGGCATCTAAGAGAGGACACCGTGAACCTGATCGAGGAGACCGTCGCCGCCATCAGGCCGCTGGACGAGGTCGCCATGCGGGACGCCCGCGACCACCAGGCCCGCCTCACCAAGCCGCCCGGGTCCCTCGGCGTCCTGGAGGAGCTGTCGGTCAAGCTCGCCGGGCTGGCCGGACGGTGCCCGCCGCCGCTGCCCGAGCCCGCCGCCGTCGCCGTGTTCGCCGCCGACCACGGCGTCCACGCGCAGGGCGTCACCCCGTGGCAGCAGGAGGTCACCGCGCAGATGGTGGCCAACTTCCTCGCCGGGGGCGCCGTCGTCAACGCCTTCGCCGCCCAGGTCGGCGCCGAGGTCAGCGTCGTCGACGTCGGCGTGGCCGCCGACCTGGACCCCGCTCCCGGCCTGCTCCAGCGCAAGATCGCGCACGGCACCGCCGACATGACGCTCGGCCCCGCGATGACCATGGACGAGGCCCGCCGCGCCGTCACCGCCGGCATCGACGTCGCCCGCGACCTCGTCACGGGCGGGACGGGCTGCCTGATCACCGGGGACATGGGGATCGCCAACACCACCGCGTCCGCCGCGCTGATCGCCGCGTTCACGGGCCAGCCGCCCGAGCGGGTCACCGGCCGGGGGACCGGCATCGACGACGCCACCCACGCCCGCAAGGTCGAGATCGTCCGGACCGCCCTCGCGCGCCACGGCCTCCCCGACGACGACGCCACGCCGCTGGACGTGCTCGCGGCCGTCGGGGGCTTCGAACATGCCGCGATCGCCGGGTTCGTCCTCGGCGCGGCGGCCCTGCGCGTCCCCGTCGTCCTCGACGGGGTGATCGCCGGAGCCGCCGCCCTCGCGGCCGCCGCCCTCTGCCCCGACGCGGTCGGCGCCTGCGTGGCCGGACACCGCTCGGCCGAGCCGGGCCACGCCGCCGCCATCGACGCGCTGGGCCTGCGCCCCCTCGTCGACCTGGAGCTCAGGCTGGGCGAGGGAACGGGCGCCCTGCTGGCATTGCCGCTGGTCCAGGGCTCGGTGCGGGTCCTGCACGAGGTCGCCACCTTCGACTCCGCCGGCGTCAGCGGCAAGGACGCCGGGACCCGTAACTAAACGATCACGGAATGAGTCACCTTCGGCTATCGACTGGACGGAGGCCCTCTCCATGCACTGCTGAACCCGAGTACCTTTGTTCCACAAAGAGACTTGTCAGTCACCAGGAGTCCGCCAGCTGAACCGCACATCCGATCGAGAGAATCACCACGTGCCCCCGTACCTGCTAGGACTGCGACTCGGCGGCCGGCGCGTCCTCGTCGTCGGCGGGGGCCGGGTCGCCCAGCGCCGCGTGCCCGCGCTGCTGGACGCGGGCGCCGACGTGGTCCTGGTCTCCCCGCAGGTCACCCCCTCCCTGGAGGGCCTCGCGGAGCGCGGGAAGATCACCTGGCATCGGCGGGGCTTCCGGAGCGGCGACTGCGCGGACGCGTGGCTGGTCCAGGCCGTCACCGACGACGCCAAGGTCAACGCGGACGTGGTCGCGGAGGCGGAGGACGCGCGGACCTGGGCCGTCCGGGCCGACGACGCCGAGTCCTCGCCCGCCTGGACGCCCGCGAGCGGCCACGCGGGCGACGCGACCGTCGGCGTCCTGCTCGGCGGCGACCCGCGGCGCGCCGCCGGCATCCGCGACGCCGTGGTGGACGGCCTCCGCGCGGGCGCCCTCGAATCCCGGCACTCCCGGCGCAAGCCCGCCGGCGTCGCCCTCGTCGGCGGCGGTCCCGGCGACCCCGGGCTGATCACCGTCCGCGGCCGGCAGCTCCTCGCGATGGCGGACGTCGTCGTCACCGACCGGCTCGCCCCCGGCGGCCTCCTGGACGAGCTGGCCCCCGACGTCGAGGTGATCGACGCCGCCAAGATCCCCTACGGCCGGACGGTCACGCAGGACCGCATCAACGAGTACCTGGTCGAGCACGCCAAGCAGGGGCGCTTCGTCGTCCGGCTCAAGGGCGGCGACCCGTTCGTGTTCGGCCGCGGCGGCGAGGAGGCGCTCCACTGCGCCCGGCACGGAGTGCCCGTCACGGTCGTGCCCGGCATCACCAGCGCCGTCGCCGTCCCGTCCGCCGCGGGCATCCCGGTCACCCACCGGGGCGTCGCGCAGGAGTTCCACGTCGTCTCCGCGCACGTCCCTCCCGGGCATCCCGACTCGGCCGTCGACTGGGCCGCGCTGGGCCGGGGGAGCGGCACGATCGTCCTGCTCATGGCCGTCGAACGGATGACGCTGATCGCGGCCGCCCTCATGCGCTATGGTCGATCGTCCGACACGCCGGTCGCCGTGATCCAGGACGGCACCCTCCCCGGCCAGCGGTCGCTGACGGCGACCCTGGACACGGTTGCCGAAGCGATGGCCGCCGGCGCGGTCCGGCCCCCGGCGATCGTGGTCGTGGGCGACGTGGTCAACGTGGCACGAGAGATCGACATGATTCGAGCGGACATGGGACGGGATCCGTGACACCCCCGGCAGAGCAGAGCGCGGTCCACGACGAGGAGGCCGGCGCCGGCCCGGGACGCGGGGTCGAGGACTCCGCGGCCCCCGGGAAGGACGCCGCGCCCGCGCCGGACCAGCGCGACGAGCCCGCCCGCCCCGAGGGCCGGGCGGACGGCGAGGACGAGACGGGTCGGCGAACGTCCGGTGAAGATCGTCCTGCCGCGGGAGAGGCCGAAGGCGCCGGAGAGGCCGAGAGCGCCGGGGACGCCGACCACGCGGCGGACGCCGAAACGGCCGAACCCCCGAACGCGCAGCCCCCCAAGGAGACGTCACCTCTCAAGGAGACGTCGCCCCTCAAGGAGACGTCGCCGCCCAGGGATACCAGGCGAGGCCGCTACGCCCGCCGTGGCAAGGACGCCCAAGCGGACGGCGATCCGGGAGCAGAGTCAGGCGAGGAGCCTGCCGAGGACGCGCCGTCCAGCAAACGAGCGCAGGCGGGCAATTCCCGCGCGGGCGCGCGGGCAGCAAGGAGCACGCGCCCAGGCAAGCACGCGAAATCCGACACCGACGCCCCGTCCAACCGGCAAACGGCGCCCGCCAAGGACGACGAGCCCGCCAAACAGCCACAAACGAACAAGGGCGCTGACAAGGACACCGGCAAAGACGCTGACAAGGACGCGCAGCGCGCCAAGGACGACAAGCCCAGGGGCGTCGGACGCCGACGCGCCGCAAGGCCAACCCCCAACACGGTGCGCCAGGGCGAGCTGACCAGAGCCGTCACCGGCCTGCGCGACCAGCTCGGCGCGTTCAACTTCCTGCTGGACGTGCCCGGCGTCCAGGACGCCCGCGAGGCCCGCGACGAACTGCGCGACCAGCTCCAGGACTACGTCCTCCCGCGCATCCAGGCGGCCGGCGCACCCATGCTCGTGGTCCTCGGCGGTTCCACGGGCGCGGGCAAGTCCACGCTGGTCAACACGCTCGTCGGGGCCCGCGTGAGCGCCACCGGCGTGCTGCGCCCGACCACCAGCAGCCCGATCCTCGTCTGCCACCCCGACCACGCGCAGTGGTTCCTGGAGGGCCCGCTGCTGCCGGGCATGGGACGCGTCCGCGGCCCGGCCCCCGACGCCATCGCCGGTGACCAGCTGGTCATCATCACCAGCGACGTCCTCCCGCCCGGCCTCGCCCTCCTCGACAGCCCCGACTTCGACTCCGTCTTCGAGGACCACTACGAGTTCGCCACCAAGCTGATGTCCGCCGCCGACCTCTGGCTGTGCGTCACCACCGCCGCCCGGTACGCCGACGCGCAGGTGTGGCAGATGCTCCAGCGCGCCAAGGAGAACGGCGCCACGATCGGCGTCGTGCTGTCCCGGGTCCCGCAGGGCGCCGGGCCGCAGGGCGCCGAGATCGTCGAGCACTTCGGCGAGATGCTGGACGAGAACGAGGTCGGCGACGCGCGCCGCTTCACCGTCCCCGAGACCCGCGTCGAGGACAGCCGCCTCCCCGAGGAGACCGTCGAGGACCTGCGCGCCTGGCTCACCGGCGTCGCCGAGGACGCCGAGGACCGCGAGATCGTCATCAGCGACACCCTCGCCGCCGTCCTCGACAGCTTCCGCACCCGCGTCCCCGAGCTCGCCCGCCAGGTCGAGGCGCAGGTCGAGCAGCGCACCGAGCTGGCCGCCGAGGTCGGGGCCGGGTACGGCACCGCGCTCGCCGAACTCGACGAGGCCACCCGCAACGGCTCCCTGCTGCGCGGCGAGGTCCTCGCCCGCTGGCAGGACTTCGCCGGCACCGGCGACCTGCTGCGCTCGCTGCACATGCAGCGGTCCCGGCGCGGCCGGTCCGCGCGGCGGCGGGGCCGCAGCCCGGCCCGCGTCCGCGCGCTCAAGGCGGCGCTGCGCAGCGGCCTCGAATCGCTGATCATGGCGTCCGCCGAGCACGGCGCCGAGCAGGTCATCGCCCGCTGGCGCGACCACCCGGCCGGACGGCAGGTCCTCGCCGCGGCGGACGCCGAGCTCGCGCACGTCTCCCCGGAGCTGTCGCGCCGCGTCACCCGGGCCGTCAGCTCCTGGCAGGACCACGTCCAGGAGCTGATCCGCACCGAGGGCGTCACCAAGCGCTCGGTCGCGAAGCTGGTGTCGTTCGACACCGAGGCGGTCTCCCTCGTCCTGATGATCGGCCTGCTCGGGTACGGCACGTCCGACGTGGCCGTCGAGGGCGGCAACAGCGCCGTCCCGCAGCGGCTGCTGAAGGCGCTGTTCGGCGCCGAGTCGCTGCGCGGCATGGGCGCCAAGGCCCGCGCCGACCTGCGCAGCCGCATCGGGATGCTGTTCGACGAGGAGTCCATCCGGTTCGAGCAGGTGCTCGACTCCGCCGGCATCCCGGACGAGACCGTCCCCGTCCAGCTGTACCAGGCCACCTACAACCTCGAGGTCGCCCGATGACCACCTCGGCCATCCCCACGAACTCGCCGCCGGGCGGGCTCCCGCTCCCCGACGCGGCCGCCCCCGGCGCCGCCGCTCCCGCCGGACCGCCCAGCCTGACCGACCGCCTCAACGGCCTCGACCGGCTCGTCCGCGCGGGCGACGGACGGCTCGACCAGCCCGTCCTGACCGAGGCCGGGGCGCTCCTCGACCGGGCCGGGCAGCGGCTCCGGCTGTCCGGCGAGCACACCGTCGTGGCCCTCGCCGGCGGCACGGGCAGCGGCAAGTCGTCCCTGTTCAACGCCATCTGCGGGCTTGAACTCTCGCCGACCGGGATGCGGCGTCCGATGACGTCCCAGGCCCACGCCTGCGTCTGGGGCCTGGACGGCGCCGGCCCCCTCCTCGACTGGCTGGACGTCGACAAGCGCCACCGCTACGCCCGCGCCAGCGCCCTCGACCTGGAACGCGCCGACGCCACGCTGCAGGGGCTCGTCCTGATCGACCTGCCCGACCACGACTCCATCCAGGCGATGCACCGCGCCGAGGTCGACCGGTTCGTCGCCATCGCCGACCTCCTGGTCTGGGTCGTCGACCCGCAGAAGTACGCCGACGCCGCCCTGCACCGCAACTACATCGTCCCGTTCGCGCGGCACGCCGGCGTCACCCTCATCGTCCTCAACCAGGTCGACCGGCTCGCCCCGCACGAGATCGACGACTGCGTCGCCGACCTGCGCCGCCTCCTGGAGGCCGAGGGTCTCGCCGACCCCCGCATCGTGACGACCTCCGCCATCGCCGACGACGGCGTCTACGGCTTCCGGGACATCCTCGTCGACACCGTCGCGGCCCGCCGCGCCCGCACCGAGCGCCTGTCCGCCGACGTCGACCGGGCCGCCGAACGCTTCGTCGGCTACCGCGCCGACACCGAGCCGCCCACCACGGTCGACGACGGCCGCCGCGGCGACCTCGTCCAGGCCCTCACCGACGCCGCGGGCGCGCCCGCCGTCGCCGAGGCCATGGAGAGCGCCTACGAGCTGCGCGCCGCCGACTTCGTCGGCTGGCCCGTCACCGCCATCATCGCCCGCCTCCGCTCAGACCCCCTGCGCCGGATGCGCCTCACCGAACTGCGCGAGGAACTCCGCGGCGCCTTCACCGGCCCGATCGGCGCCCAGCAGGGCGACGTGGACACCGCCCTCCAAGGCGTCACCGAAGGCATCACCCCGGAACTCCCCGCCCACTGGGGACGCTCCGTCCGCGCCGCCGCCCGCTCCCACGCGACCGAGATCCCCGAGGCCCTCGGCGAATCGCTCAAGGACGCCCTGCCCACCTTCAACCAGGTCCCGCGCTGGTGGTGGCTGGTCAAGACGTGGCAGTTCTTCCTGGTGCTGGTCGCCGCCCTCAGCGTCGTGTGGATCGGCCTCCTGGTCGCCTACGGCCTGCTGGACGTCGGCGGCGAAGACCCCGGCGGCCTAGTGGGAGAAGCAGGCCTCATCCCCTACGTCGCCGTCCTGGTCGTATGCACGCTGGGCATGGGCTGGCTCACGTCATCGGCCTGCCGCAACCTGGTCGCCCTCTCGTCCGCCAAACACGGCGACAAGATGGAGCACCACATGCGCCTAGGCATCGAACGCGTCGCGCACGAGAAGGTGATCGTGCCCATCGAGCAGGACCTCCAGCTCTACGCCCGCTTCCGCCAGGACGTGGACATAGCGCTGGGCCGCGGCTGAGTTATCCACAATTCCGCTCCCGCACCTGCTGCCGGCACCCGTTGCGCCACCGTTGACTCATACGCGAGACAACGGAGGACCGCGATGAACGAGGCGCACATCACCATCACCGGCTGGGTCGCAGCAGAGCCCCGCTACGCCGTCACCGCCAACGGCACGCCGTTCCTGTCGCTCAGGGTCGGCTGCACGCCCCGCCGCTACGACCGGCAGACCGGCCAATGGCAGGACATCGAGCCGCTGTTCCTGACCGTCAACTGCTGGCGGAACCTGGCCGACAACGTCAACGCGTCCGAGTTCCAGCGCGGCACCCCGGTACTGGTCACGGGCCGCCTGCGCATCCGCCAGTACGAGCGCGACGGCCAATGGCGCTTCTCCGCCGAGGTCGAGGCCACCACCCTCGGCCCCGACCTGGTCCGCGGCACAGCCGACTTCCGCCCCATCCAGCGCGGCGGCCCCCTCAACGAAGAAGACCTCCAACTGGCCCGCGACACCGCCGACGAATGGGCCCTGACCGCCCCCACAGAAGAAGAACCCAAAGCCGCCTGACCGCGGTGTCTGAGGACGCGCTGTCCAGGAGTGCGGCGTCCAGGGGCGTGGTGTCCCGAGGTGCAGCGCCCGGCGAGGCGATGCCCGGACGCGCGACGTCCGAAATGCGGTGCCCGGAGATGGGCCCAGGATGCGGTGTCCGGGAGGGGCAGTGCTTGGGGATGCGGCGTCCGTTGGTCCGGCGTCTGGCAACGCGCTTCCCCAGGGTGCAGTTTCCAGGAGCGCGGTCCGGTGGGACGCGGTGTCCCTAGGTGCAGCGTCCGGCGAGGCGGTGACCGGACGTGCCTCGTCCAGGATGCGGTGTCCGGAGACGGGCCGGGACGTGGTGACCGGGAGCGCGGTGTCGGGGACGCGCTTTCCAGAGGTTCGGTGTCCAAGGAGTGCAGGTCCTGGGCCGTGGTGTTCCGGGGTAGGGGTGTCGGGGGCCTGGCTTGCGCCTTCGAGGACGCGGTGGTCTGTGCCGCGGCGTCAGCGGCCGGGGGAGCGGGGGCCTCGGGGAGGCTTTCGGGCCTCGGCGGGTGTTCTGGGGGTCCGGGGGGCGGGGGCGTGGGCGACTGATGCAGTCGGCGTCGGTCGGCGCCCCCGCACCCTCGGGTTCCGCGGCCTGGTCAGATCCAGGAAACGCCGCGCATGGTGGTATCCCCCTCAGGATGTGCCTGGGGCCGCGAGTCCGCGGGCCCCGATGCGTGGTGATCCGAACGGTCACCCGCACGTGCGTTCCCGAACGTACCTGTTTCACGCCCCTTCCGCACACGTTGCAACTATCGTGTTACACAACGTGATGCGCGTAAGGGGGAAGGATGACGGCAGTGCAGTCGTCCGCCGAGGACCGTGGTGGGGAGCTGCCTCGCAGGCCCAGGCGCCGAGCGCTACTGGGGCGTCCGTCCCTGCTCGTGATCTATGTGCCGGTGGTGGTGGCCGTCCATCTCGGGCTGACCGCCGCGGGGCTGGCCAGCACGCCGCTCCGAGCCGACGACCTGACGACGTTCGCCGCACTCCTGGCGTGCGGTGCGGTGTGCATCGAGGCGACGCGGCGGCTCGGCATGCCGGCCGGAGTCGCGCGCGACCTGCTGTCGGCGTGGTGGCTGCCGGTCGCGCTGCTACTGCCGCCGGTGTACGTGCTGCTAATCCCGGTCCCGCTGCAGGCGCTGCTGCAGTTCCGGGTGCGCCGGACGCTGATCTACCGGCGGGCACTCGTCGCGGCGGCGCACGGGATCGCCGGGGCGTGCGCGTCCATGGTGTTCCACCTGGTGGTCCCCGAACCGCTGGAGGGGGCGCCGCAATGGCTCGTCGACGCATACCCGGGCATCCCGGCCGCAGTGGGATGCGCGGCGTTGTTCACCGTCGTGAACACGGCGATCGTCGCGGTCGCGGCGCACGCGGCCAACCCCGAGAGCCGCTGGCGGGACGTCTTGTGGACGCGCGAGAGCCTGCTCCTGGACGTGGTGGAACTCTGCGTCGGCATGCTCGTGGCGATCACGAGCGCCCTGTCGCTGGGCCTGCTGATCCTGGCGCTGCCGCCGGTCGTCCTGCTCCAGCGCAGCCTCATGCATCAGCAGCTCCAAGCGGCCGCGCGGACGGACGCCAAGACCGGGCTGCTGAACGCGGCGGCATGGCAGCGGGAGGCCGACACCGAGCTGTCGCGCGCGCAGCGGACCCACGACGCCGTGGCGCTCCTGCTGATCGACATCGACCACTTCAAACGGGTCAACGACACCCACGGGCACCTGATGGGCGACCAGGTACTGGTGGGTGTGGCCAGCACGCTCTGCCACCAGCTGCGCGACTACGACGTCGTGGGCCGCTTCGGCGGTGAGGAATTCGTGGTCTTGTTGCCCGGCGCTGACACCGTCGAAGCGTGCCGCGTCGCCGAACGCCTCCGGGGGCGGGTGCGCCGCCTGGCCGTCCCCGCCGAAGAAGGAACGGTGACGGTCACCGTGTCCGTGGGCGTCGCGCTCTTCCGCACTCACGGCGAGGACCTCCTGGAACTCCTGGCCGCCGCCGACCTGGCCCTGTACCGCGCCAAGTCGTCCGGCCGCGACCGCGTTTGCCTCCCAGCCCTCGAAGGCCCCAGCGCCCCCGCCGCCTAACCCGAACAACCCACCCCCCAATCCCACCAACTCCGCCCACAACCCCGACACGTCCGGCATCCCCGCGCGTTCGGCATCCCCGCGCGTTCGGTACTCCCGGCGTCCGGGACCTCTCACGCGTTCGGTACTCCCGCCGCGGGTACGTCGGTGCGTTCGGCACCCCTCGCGCCCGGCATTCCCGCGCGTCTGGGGCTGACTAGCTCTCGGCGGGCCGGGAGGTTCGTGGCCTAGCGCTCTATGAGCGCTGGGCGTCGGCATGTTGCGGCCGTGCCCTTGTGGAGGTCTGGATGGTTCAAGTGGTGTGGCTTGGGGCTTTGAAGTTCGGGTGTATGTGGTGTGTTCCGCGGGTCTTGGGGCTCTGGCGGGGCGGTGTCCCGTCGGGCCGGTCGGCTGAGGAGACTCGGAGGAGGTGAACACTGCAAGGAACACCTTCCGGGACCCTCTAGGCTTGAGGATATGGCCGAGTACATCTACACGATGCAGCGTGTGCGCAAGGCACATGGCGACAAGGTTGTCCTGGACGACGTCACCCTGCACTTCCTTCCAGGCGCGAAGATCGGTGTCCTGGGACCGAACGGCACCGGTAAGTCGACGCTGCTGCGCATGATGGCCGGTCTGGAACAGCCGTCCAACGGGGACGCGCGCCTCATGCCGGGGTTCACCGTCGGCATGCTGCAGCAGGAGCCGCCGCTGAACGAGGAGAAGACCGTCCTCGGGAACGTGCAGGAGGGCGTCGCCGAGACCAAGGCGATGGTCGACCGGTTCAACGAGATCGCCGAGAAGATGGCGACGGACTACTCCGACGAGCTGATGGAGGAGATGGGCAAGCTCCAGGAGCAGCTCGACCACCGCAACGCGTGGGATCTCGACAGCCAGCTCGAGCAGGCGATGGACGCGCTGCGCTGCCCGCCCGGCGACGCCGAGGTGACGAACCTGTCGGGTGGTGAGCGGCGGCGCGTCGCGCTGTGCAAGCTGCTGCTCGAGGCCCCTGACCTGCTGCTGCTGGACGAGCCCACCAACCATCTCGACGCTGAGAGCGTCCAGTGGCTGGAGCAGTTCCTCGCCAAGTACGAGGGCACCGTCCTGGCCGTCACCCACGACCGGTACTTCCTCGACAACGTCGCCACGTGGATCCTGGAGCTCGACCGGGGCCGCTGCTACCCCTACGAGGGCAACTACTCCGTCTACCTGGAGAAGAAGGCCGATCGGCTGAAGGTCGAGGGCAACAAGGACGCCAAGCGCAAGAAGCGCCTCCAGGACGAGCTGGAGTGGGTCCGGTCGAATCCGAAGGCGCGGCAGACGAAGAGCAAGGCCCGTCTGGAGCGGTACGAGGAGATGGCCGCGGAGGCCGCGAAGACCCGCAAGCTGGACTTCGAGGAGATCCAGATCCCGCCGGGTCCGCGCCTGGGCAACACGGTGATCGTCGCGGACAAGCTGACCAAGGGCTTCGACGACCGGGTCCTGATGGACGACCTGTCGTTCAACCTGCCGCCGAACGGCATCGTCGGCGTCATCGGCCCGAACGGCGTCGGCAAGACCACGCTCTTCCGCATGATCATCGGCGAGGAGCAGCCGGACGGCGGCGAGCTGCGGCTCGGTGAGACCGTCAACGTGTCCTACGTCGACCAGGGGCGCGGCGGCATCGACCCGAAGAAGACGGTGTGGCAGGTCGTCTCGGACGGTCTCGACCACATCAACGTCGGCCAGGTCGAGATGCCGTCCCGCGCCTACGTCGCGGCGTTCGGGTTCAAGGGGCCCGACCAGCAGAAGCCGTCGGGCGTCCTGTCCGGTGGCGAGCGCAACCGCCTGAACCTGGCGCTGACGCTCAAGCTGGGCGGCAACGTCCTGCTCCTGGACGAGCCGACCAACGACCTCGACACCGAGACCCTGTCCAGCCTGGAGAACGCGCTGCTGGAGTTCCCCGGCTGCGCCGTGATCACGTCGCACGACCGGTGGTTCCTGGACCGCATCGCCACGCACATCCTCGCGTGGGAAGAGGGCTCGAACTGGTTCTGGTTCGAGGGCAACTTCGCCGACTACGAGAAGAACAAGATCGAGCGCCTGGGCGCCGACGCCGCCCGCCCGCACCGCGTCACCCACCGCAAGCTCACCCGCGACTGATACCGCGCCGCCTCCCACCCAAGGCCGCCGCTTAACACCCCGAGGCCAGTGAATACTGGCCTTGGGGTGACCTGCGCTATGGGACGCATCCCGCCATGGGGCGCATCCCGCCAGTGGACGCATTCCATCGGTCTGGGCTGCTTCAGGTCGGTGATGCTGAGCGCCGGCCAGCCATGACGCACTGGACTAGAGGGACGGTGCTGCGTAATCGGGCATTTGGGTCGCGCATATAGACCGGTCTTCGGGTTTCTTGAGGTGGTGCGGCCTCGTGATGGCTTTTGGGCGTGCCGGATGGTGGATCATTCTGGTGGGTCCGGAGGTGGAACGAATTTTCCAATTCGGTCGTGTCTCTGACATCGGACATCAATGCAGGTTGGGACGTTCGGAGGCCCGGGTCGGTATGACCTGGCGGTCATTGATGTGCCGATCACGCTCCGATATCGGTGCAGGTGGTGAGGTTATTTGAGATGGATGTCAACGTTTGTGACCTCTGGCGGCAGTTATGTGCGTAACACTGCTGGGGCGGAAGTCGCTCTCAGCATCACGCGGATACCCGAGGAGTCCCCGTGTTCGAGTCGCTGTCGTGGGAGGTCGCCGTGGTCGTCACGTCCACCGGCTGGGGAGCGGCGCGGTGAACGCCGACCCCGCCGACCCCGCTGACCGGGCTGACCGGGCCGACCGCGAGACGCTGTCGTCGTTCCCGGTGTTCTACCGCCACTGGATGCCGCGCATCACCGGCTACCTGCGGTCTCAGACGTCCGACGGCCGCTGGGTCGAGGACATCGCGCAGGAGAGCATGCTCGCCGCGCGGCGCCGATGGGACGAGCTCGTCACCTACGACAAGCCGGGCGCCTGGCTGTTCCGGGTCGCAACGACCATGTTGCGGCGCTGGCAGGCGAAGGCGCGCGAGCAGTGCACGTCCCTCGACGACATGATCACGCGCGGGGGCGCCGGGCCGCCGAGCGCCGGTGCGCGGGGCACGGACGGCCGGCTCGACCTGATGGACGCCGTCCGGAGCCTGCCGCGCCGCCAGCGGGAGGCCGTCGCGCTGCACTGCCTGCTGGAGTTCCCGATGCCGGAGGTCGCCCGGATCCTCGACATCAGCGAGGGCTCGGCGAAGACCCACGTGTACCGGGCGCGCAGGCGGCTGGAGGAGCTGCTGCTCCGCGAGCCGGCGGCGGTCGAGATGGAAGGCCGGAGATGAACCTGGACGCCGTCCTGGACGCCGCCGCGTCCGCCATCGCCCGGATGCCCGAGGCCGAGTTCGCGGTCGGCTTCGCGCGGCTGGAGGAGGAGTTCCGGCGGCAGCGGTTCGACGACATCGCCGGCGCGCGCCACGCGGCGTTCGTCGACTCCCTGGACCTGGACCGGGCCGCCTACGCGCTGGGACGCCGCCACGACGCCGACGGGAACCTGGGCGAGGCGGCCCGCTGGTACCGGGTCGCGGCCCGGAGCGATCACGCGGACGCCGCGCTCCGCCTCGGCCGGACGCTCGACCTGCTCGCCGACCGGTGCGCGGCGACCGGTCCCTACAGCGTCCAGCGGGAGGAGCTGCACCTGATCACCGAGGCCGCGCAGGCGTACGCGGAGGCCTACGCGGCGGGCTACACGGAGGCCGCCGACCGGATCGACGAGATGCTGGCCGCGTTCACGCGCAGGCAGCGGTTCCCGGAGCGCCGGCAGCCGGAGTCCGAGCCCGACGCGGACCGCTGCGCGCGCGTCCGCGACTTCGTCCCGGCGAACGGCGTGCTCACCGACGAGGAGATCCAGGAGCTCAGCCGGCACGCGGCGCAATGCATGTCGTGCCTGGAGGACTTCGTCGACCTGGTCCGCGCGGCGGCGTCCGCGACCCCGTCGGGAGCGCTGGCCGACCCGTTCGCGCCGGTCCAGTGACGGGCGGCCCCTGGGGGAGGGGCCGGGGCCGGGGAACCTACTGCCGGTAACATCGAGCCGGACAGGTTCCCCGTACCCCCAGGCGAGGACATGCAGCAGAACGACCTGCCCGCGGCCGAGTTCCGGCACGTCTACGAGTTCCACATCCGGTTCGGCGACATCGACTCCCAGGGCCATGTGAACAACGTCAAGTTCCTCGGCTACCTGGAGGACGCGCGGCTGGAGATGTTCCACGGCGACCCGGTCCGCAAGGGGGAGAAGCCGGTCCGCGGCATGGTGATCTCGCGGCACGAGATCGACTACCGGCAGCCGCTGCTGCCGACCGTCTACCCGATCCGGGTGGAGACGTGGGTGACCGAGGCCCGCGCCGCGTCGTTCACGCTGGCCTACGAGGTGCGGGACGACGCGAACGTGTACGCCGAGGCCACCTCGACGCTCGTCGCGTTCGACCCGGAGACGCACCGGCTGCGCCGCTTCACAGCGGAGGAACGGGAGTTCATCGGACGCTACACGGCGCCCACGGCATGACTGCCCTCGCCGGCCCCCCGCCCCCGCTGGACGACCGCCTCCAGCCGGGAGTGCGGCTCCGCGTCGTCCAGATGGCGGACGCGGAGGCGCTCGCCGCCCTTTACGAGGCGAACCGCGAATACCTGCGCCCCTGGGAGCCCGCACGCGACGACTCGTACTTCACCGTCGACGGGCAGCGCGACAACCTGCACGCCCTGGTCGAGGCGTACGCGACGGGGGACATGTGGCCGGGCGTCATCCTGCTGGACGGTGCAGTCGCCGGACGGATCACGCTCAACAACGTCCTGCGCGGCCCACTGCAGACCTGCTTCGTGGGGTACTGGGTTGCGCGCGCGCGAGCCGGACGCGGTGTCGCGACCGAGGCGGTCAGGCAGGCGCTGGACGTGGCGTTCGACGGCCTCGGCCTTCATCGCGTCGAGGCGTTCACGAGGGTCGACAACCATGCGTCCCAGCGCGTCCTGGAGCGGAACGGCTTCACGGCAGTGGGGACGGCCCGCCGCCACATCCACGTGGACGGACGCTGGCACGACGAGCGATTCTTCGAGCGCCTGGCCCCCTGGGACGACGGCATCGCCCTGACCCCGCCCACCTGACGCCCGCGTGCACCCCGCGTGCACCCCGTGTGCACCCTGCTTGACGCTGTCTAGCGATCATTCTTACCGGGTATTACCGGAAAGAAGTAGTTCGTCCTCGCCAGAGAAAGCGTCACATGTCCCCCTATCTCGCCGCGTGGATCTTCTGGATCCTGATGTTCTTCGCCATCGAAATGCCCGCCGTGCTCAACCGGCAGCCGGGCGACACGCTCTCCGAGCTCGTCTGGAACGTCTTCGCCATTCGCGGCAAGCCCCTCGGCTGGCAGCTGCGCCGGCTGGCCCTCGTCCTCGGGCTCGGCTGGCTGGTCGCCCACTTCCTCACCGGTGGTGCCATCTGACCGTGTCCTCCCGGACTGACCGGGTGACAACCGAGCCGTCACGGATAGATAACAAGCACTGCAGCAATCCGTTTTCGGCCCACTTCTCGCTCTAGTGTCGCGACGCGAATGTGGAGATCCCACGTGGAAGGGGCACAAATGCGGCGCGTCTCACGAGGAGCGATGGCACTGCTGCTCGCCGCGGGAGTGACCGGAGTCGGCGCCACGACGGCGCAGGCGGTCACGGACCGGGCGGACACTGCCCAGACAGGTACTGCCCAGGCCGGCGACGTCCTTGACCGGCTCAAGGCGATTCCCGGAATGCAGGTGACGGAGAAGACCTCGACGTTGCCCGGCTACCGCTGGTTCTGGCTCGAGTACAAGCAGCCGGTCGACCACCGCAACCCCAGGGGGCAGTGGTTCGAGCAGCGCATCATGCTGCAGCACAAGTCGACGGACCGGCCCATGGTGCTCTACACCAGCGGTTACAACACGCCGGAGGTGATGTTCACGTCCGAGCCGACCGCGCTGGTCGACGGCAACCAGATCTCGCTTGAGTACCGTTACTTCACCCCGTCCCGTCCCGAACCCACGGACTGGACGAAGGACAACATCTGGCAGGCCGCGACCGACGAGCACCGGCTCATCCGTGAACTGAAGAAGATTTACAGCACCAAGTGGATTTCGACGGGCGCGAGCAAGGGCGGCATGACCGCCGTCTACCACAAGCGCTTCTACCCGCATGACGTCGACGGCAGCGTCGTCTACGTGGCCCCCAACGATGTGAACAACGACGACGACCGCGCCTACGACGCGTTCTTCAAGAACGTCGGCGACGACCCCAAGTGCCGCGCTCACATCCAGGCCCTCGCGCGGGAGTTCCTCGAACGCCGTCCCGCCATGCTCAAGCGCTTCAAGGCGGCCGCGGACGAGGGCGGCTGGACGTTCGAGATCCTGCGCACGCAGGACCGCGCGTTCGAGAACTCGGTGATGGACTACGAGTGGGCGTTCTGGCAGTACAGCCTGCAGTCCGACTGCGCCGCGCTGCCTTCGCTGGACGCCTCCGACGACGACCTCTACAAGTCGCTGGACACCATCGCCGGTCTCTCGTTCTACAGCGACCAGGGCCTCGCCCCGTACGTCCCGTACTACTACCAGGCGGGCACCGAGCTCGGCTGGCCCTCGCCGAAGTTCAAGCACCTGCGCCCGCTGCTGCGGTACGAGAGCAGCTACCAGCCGCGCACCTACGTCCCGAGCGACATCCGGATGCGTTTCGACCACGGCCGCGCCATGCGCGACATCGACGGCTGGGTGCAACGGAACGCGAACCACATGCTGTTCCTGTACGGCTCCAACGACCCGTGGGGCTCTGAGCCGTTCCGCCTCGGGCGCGGCAGCCGCGACTCGGCCGTGTACACCGCGCAGGGCCTGAACCACAGCGCACGCCTCATCGACAAGCTGTCCGCCGACGAGAAGGCAAAGTCGATCGCGTTCGTCAAGCGCTGGGCGGGCGTCGAGTCCGGCGTGCAGACGCTCAAGACCGGCCCGTTCGCCGACGACCCCCTCCAGCTCCAGCGCCCGCCGCTGTAGCGAACCTGCTGCAGCGACGCGTTGAAGCGACCCGTTGTAGCGGAACTTGCGGTGTGCCGTGCCGTGCGCTGACCCCTGGCACGGCCGGCACACCGCATCCTGCTTTCAGTCAGTGGTGAGCCAGGCGGCGGCGTTGCCGGGCAGTAGGTCGTCGTCCAGGGGAGCGCTGGTCAGCAGCGGACGGCCAGGCGGGAGGCGCAGCGGGTTCTCGCCGCAGTTGAGCGCGCACGTGAGCGGGCCGCGCCTGAAGAACACGGCCGTGTCGGGGGAGTCGAGCCACTCCATGTCCTCGGGCAGAGCGTCCCGGAGGTGGCGGCGCAGGGCCAGCGCCTCGCGGTAGAACGCCAGCATGGAGGACGGGTCGGACGACTGCGCCTCGGCGGTCATGGACGCCCACCCGTCCGGCATCGGCAGCCATGGACGGACGCCGTCAGGCGAGAACCCGTAAGGCTCCGCAGTGCCCGCCCAGGGGAGCGGGACCCGGCAGCCGTCCCGTCCTACCCGTTGCCCGTTCGTGCGTTTCCAGATCGGATCCTGTCGCGCCTCATCGGGAAGGTGGGTCACCTCTGGCAGGCCCAGTTCCTCGCCCTGGTACAGGTACGCCGACCCGGGGAGCGCCAAGAGCATCAGCAGCGCCGCCCTAGCCCGTGCCTGCCCGATGCCAGGGGCACCCTCTGGCTGCTCGTACCGGGTGACGTGGCGAATGGCGTCATGGCTGGACAGCACCCAGGTCGGTGCGGCTCCAGTAGGGGCGACGGCCTTTATCGCGGCTGTCGCCACGTCGCGGAACGCCGGCGCTGACCACGGGGCGAGTTGCAGGTCGAACTGGAAAACCTGGTGCAGCTCGTCTGGACGCAGGTAGCGCGCGAGGTCTTCGGCTCCGTCCGTCCATACCTCGCCTATGGCCATGCGGTCGCCGTCGTACTCGTCCAGGATCTGCCGCCACTTCCGGTACACGTCGTGGACTTCTGGACGGCCGTACATGGGTCCGTTCAGTACGCGGGTGCCTCGTCCGTTCAGGTCGGGGTAGGAGTCGTCCTTGAACAGGCCGGCGGCCACGTCGATGCGGAAGCCGTCCACGCCGCGGTCGAGCCAGAAGCGCAGGATCTCCTCGAACTCCCGCCGCACCTCGGGGTGGCGCCAGTTGAAGTCCGGCTGCTCACGCGCGTACAGGTGCAGGTACCACTCGCCGTCGTCCACCCGCGTCCAGGCCGGGCCGCCGAACGAGGACGGCCAGTCGTTCGGCGGCCCCTCCTCGCCTGGCCTCCCCGAGCGGAAGATGTAGCGGGCGCGTTCGGGCGACCCGGGCGGCGCGGCGAGCGCCTGCTGGAACCAGGGATGCCGGTCGGACGAGTGGTTCGGGACGATGTCGACGATCAGCCGGAGGCCGTGCGCATGGACGTCCTCCACCAGGGCGTCGAAGTCGCCGAGCGTGCCGAACCGCGGGTCGACGTCGCGGTGGTCGGCGACGTCGTAGCCGCCGTCCGCGAGCGGCGAGGTGTAGAACGGGGTGAGCCACAGCGCGTCCACGCCGAGGTCGCGCAGGTGGCCGAGCCGGGACCGGATCCCCTGGAGGTCGCCCTCACCGTCCCCGTCGGAGTCGGCGAAGCTGCGGACGTAGACCTCGTACACGACGGCGTCGCGCCACCACGGGATTCGCGTCATACAGGGCGATCTACCCGCTCACGCCGGGCCGTTCACCACGCTACGCCGGGCCGTTCACCACGCTACGTCGGGGCGTTCACCATGCTCTGCGCGGCCATCGTGAAGTAGTCCCAGAGCTGCTTCTCCAGATGCTCGGGCAGCTCCAGCTCGTCCACCGCGTCCCGCATGTGCCGCAGCCAGGCGTCCCGCTCGGCGAGGCCGATGACGAACGGAACGTGCCGCATCCGCAGCCTGGGATGCCCGCGCCGCTGACTGTAGGTGGTCGGGCCGCCCCAGTACTGGATCAGGAACAGCCGCAGCCGTTCCTCGGCGGGCCCGAGGTCGTCCTCGGGGTAGAGGGCGCGAAGGTCGGGGTCGTCCGCGACACCCTGGTAGAAGCGGTGCACCAGCCGGTGGAAGGTCTCCTCGCCGCCGACCGCCTCATAGAAGGTCACCTGTTCAGCCATAGCGCCTCCCACCCTATGTGAGAGCCGCCGCGGTCCTCACCTTGATCCCCTACGGGTTGATCCCCTACGGGGCGGGGGTGGCGACCGTGACGCCCGCCTGGTCGAACGACCGCTTGACGCGTTCGCGCAGCTCGCGGGCGATGTCGCCCTGCCTGCCCGGCGCCGTCTTCAGCACGACGCGGATGACGAGGGCGTCGCCCGCGAGCGCCTGCACGCCCCACACGGCCGGGGCCTCCAGGACGATGTCCTTCCACCGCTCGTCCGCGGCCAGCTCGTCGGCGGTGGACTGCAGGATCTCCTTGACCTTCTCGGTGTCCTCGTTGATGTCGACGGGGATGTCCAGGACGGCCCGGCCCCAGTTCTGCGACTCGTTCCCGACCTTCTTGATCTCCCCGTTCGGGACGTACCAGACGACGCCGTCCAGGTCCCGCATCCGGGTGACCCGCAGCGTGACGGCCTCGACCGTCCCCTTGGCGGTGCCGACGTCGATGAAGTCGCCGACGCCGTACTGGTCCTCCAGCAGCATGAACAGCCCGGCGAGGAGGTCCTTGACGATGTTCTGCGCGCCGAAGCCGACCGCGACGCCGATGACGCTCGCGCTGGCCAGGATCGGCGCCAGGTTCAGGCCGAGCGAGCCGAGGATGCTGAACGCCGCCGTCCCCATGATCAGGACGGACGCGATCGACCGCAGCACCGAGCCGAGCGTCTGGGCGCGCTGGGCCCGCCGCTTGTTGAGCAGGGCGGGGCTGCCCTCGAAGACCGTCCGGGACCGTTCCCTGGCCCGTTCGGTCATCGTGCCCTCGGACATCCGCACCGTCACCCTGGTGATCATGCGGTGCGCGATGCTCTTCAGGATCAGCGCGATCACGAACGTGACGACGATCCAGAAGAGGGTGGTGAGGGGCCCGTCGAGCCACGTCGAGAAGAACTTGGTGAACCCGTCGTTGTGCGAGACGTTCCAGACGAGCCGGCACGCGGTGCTGGGCGTCCGGTCCCGGCAGGCGATTTCGGGGGACCCGTCCTGCGCCCAGGGCAGGAGCGACGGCGCGGCGGCGAGAAGTGACATACGGCAGACCCTCCCCGGCCATTGTGCTGCCTGGACGCCTCGCCGTGGACCCGCGGCGGGCTCGGAGCCGATCGTAGGGGACGTTTCCGACCGGTTCGTCCCGAAGTCCGCGAGGTCAGCGAGGTGCCGCGGCACGGCCGGGGAGGGCTGGTCCGGCGAGCGTGTCCCGCGAGGTCCGCGGCTGCCGCGCCGTTCCGGCCACGGCCCCGCGGGACACGCCCGGTCTCGGGGGACGCCGCGAATCAGCAGGCGGCGTCCGCGCTTTCCCGGGAAGTCTGGGGCGGCTCCCCAGGAGTCTGGGCGAGGGTCAGCGACGGAGCGGCTGGAGGACGTGGGCCAGTTTCATCGCGGCGCCGCCCACGTCGTCGACGCGGTGCATGCGCTCGCCCCACGACCACCAGAAGTAGTGGTCCTTGGTCTCCGGGGCCGGCGCGCACGTGACGTCCTCCGCGAGGCTCGCGGCCTCCGGGTTCACGACGCGCAGGAACGCCGGCCCCGAGCGGGTCCTGACGACGCGGGCGACCAGGCCCTGCGTGTCGAGTTCCTGCTCCAGTGCCTCCAGGTAGCCGACGCGTCTGTCGCTGACCACCTTCGCACCCCCTCTGTCGGCGAGTACCGGTCAACTGATCAACTCTGTGAATCCGTTCAGTCACTCGCGGCGAGAATTGCAACTCTCACGGTGCGGGGTCAAGTGACCGTGCGTCCGGCGAAGTACCGGATTACCCCACCTCAGAGGAAGTCCACCCCCCTGCGGAGGAAGAATCTCTACCCACGGGGGGCGGGAGGCACCCCGACCGCCCCCTCTTCGCCGGAATCGCTTGGCGGGCCATGTGACGAGGGTTACGCTGCGTGCGCAAGAGATTATCTGTCGTGGCCAAGACCAGACCGGTCGCCGTGGCCGGGACGATCGCCCTCCCCCGAGGAGACGGCGTCCAGGCCCGACGGTGAGGAGGCCGGAGTCGATGTCGGATCCCCCTCGGAAAGAAACGGACGTGGCTCGCCGGATCCGCGCGCACGCCCTGGCCCGAGGCCGCGGCCCGGTCGAGATCGCGCAGGAGATCCACGAGCAGTGCGGGCCGCTGTTCGGCACCAGCCGCGTCAAGGCGCACAGGCTGGCGCACGGCGTCGCGCTCTCCGACATCGTCGCGCAGGTCAGAGCCCTCTACGAGGTGGACGGCAAACCGCCGCCCCGGCTGGGGGAGACGCTGCTGTCGGCCTACGAGAGCGGCTACAAGAGGCCGGGCCCCGAATACCTGCACTACCTGTGCGCCGTCTACCGGGTGGAGCCCGACGCACTCGACTACCAGAGCCCCTGCATCTGCGGACGCGGTCACGCCGTCCGCCCGGGCGCCGCGAGCGTCCCGAAACCGCGGCCGGCGGAGCGGCACGCGGCATCAGGCCCCGAGGCACTCATCGGGGCGATCGTCACCAGGGCCGAAGAGCGGCCCTGGGCAACTGTCAACGACCTACGGGGCCACAACCGCGCTGACGGCCCCCTGACCATTGATGTGGGAGAGGAGGACATCGTGCTTCGTAGGACCCTTCTGCAACTGCTGGCCGGAGCGGGCGTGGCGCTCGACGGTCAGTTCCTTGGGGCGGTCGACAACCTGCGCCGCAAGATGGACGACACGCTCGTCGGCGCGACCGTCTCGCCGACCATGCTCGACCAGTGGGAGGAGACCACCTACGGCTACGGCCAGCAGTACCAGGCGACCCCGTCCTTGCGGATGCTCTGCGACGTGCTGCTGGACTTCAGCGAGGTGCGGCGCATGTGCGACAAGCGCCAGCCCGTCGAGCTGCAGGAACGGCTCTGCCGGATCGCCGCGCAGCTGTCCGGGCTGTCCGGCCTGATCATGATCAACCTCGGCGACCACCGGCTCGCCCGCTCGTTCTTCCGCACCGCGCGCACCGCCGCCGACGAGACCGGCGACCGGCAGCTGCGCGCCTGGGTGACCGTCCGGGAATCGCTCGTGCCGATGTACTACGGCGACCCCCGCGAAGCGCTGCACCTGGCCCGCAAGGCGCAGGACCTCGCCGGCCGGACCCCCGGCGTCGCCGCCGCGATGGCGCCCGCCGTGGAGGCCCGCGCGCTCGGCATGCTCGCGATGCGCGGACGCGGCGACGCCGCCCCCAGCGCCCGGCGCGCCCTCGTCCGCGGACGCTCGGTGTTCGACCAGCTCTCCAAGACCGACACCAGCGACCTGGTGTACGGGTTCACCGACCGGCAGATGGCGTTCTACGAGGGCGACACGTTCACCAGCCTCGGCGACCACAAGCACGGCGACGAGGTGCTCAGCCACGCCCTGACCCTGTACTCGCCGACCGACCGCGTCGACCTGACCCTCGTGCGCCTCGACCGGGCCATGTGCAAGTTCCACGCCGGCCTCCCGGACGCCGCGCTCGCCGCCGGGCAGGAGGCCATCCTCGACCTGCCGCCCGACCACCGGTCCGACATCCTCGTGCACCGCGCCCGCCAGATCGGCGCGGCCGTCAACGCCAAGCACGGCGAGATCCCCGGGCTGAAGGACTTCACCGAGGCCCTCGCCGGACCCTGGGTGACGAGCCCCACGCAGGGACGCCCGTCCGTACCACCGTCCGAGCAGGTCTGACCCGCATGGGCACCCCTGACAGCACGCCCTGGCAGGAGCACCCCGCCCGCGCCCTCGTCAGGCTCCAGGACGACCCCCCCGCGTGGGGGTTCCGGGAGCTCCGGCTGCGCCGCTACGGCGCCGCGGACCACGCCGCCGTCCTCGCCCTGCACCGCGAAGGCCTCGCCCAGGTCGGTCTGCGCCCCGGCGACGGCGTCTACTACGACCACGACTTCTTCCGCATGGAGGACATCTACCTGCGCAACGACGGCGAGTTCCTCGTCGGCGAACTCGACGGCCGCATCGTCGCCATGGGCGGCCTGCGCCGCGCCGACCTCGTCCCCGGTGGCCGGGCCCGCGCCTACGGCGGCTACGCCCCCGGCGCACCGGCCCTCGACGCCGTCGAAATGGTCCGGCTCCGCGTCAGGCCCGCCGTGCAGCGCCGCGGCTACGGCACCGCCGTCGTCCAGGCCCTCGAACAGCGCGCCGTGGAGTACGGCTACCGCGTCCTGCGCGCCGACACCACCGAACTCCAAGGCCCCGCCCTCGCCCTCTACGCCAAATTCGGCTGGACGGAGACCCGCCGCGAGACCATCGGCGGCATCGTCAACATCTACATCGAGAAACACCTCCGCTGAAGACACCCGAGCCGCGGGCCCGTCCGCCGGTGGCGCGGCCCGGCGGGCACCCGCGGCTCGGGGCTGTGTTTGTTTGTATTTCTCTCCTCCTTCGGGCCCGGGGGCCCTCCATCGTCGAGAAACACGGTGCGATCGCTGGCATCGCTTCGGCTCGCCTGGCGGCTCGCTGCGCGATCAGTTTCTTGCTTCGCTCGAAACTGCCTTCGGACGCGATCGCGGTGGTTTTGGTTGTTGCGGGGTTGCGGCGGCGGCTGGTGTCGCCGCAGTAGTGGGTGCCGGTTGTCGCGCCCGTTGCGGTTGATGCGGCTTCTGGTCAGGGGCGGCTTGCTCCGACCAACTGCATTAGGGGGTAGCGGCGTTGTTTTAGCGACTTGTAGCCGCGGGTGGTTAGGGCCCTTGTGATTTCTTGGTCGCCGAAGACGGTGAAGCCGGTGGTGCGGCGTAGGAGGGTGCTCGCTATTCGGGCTGTGGGGAGCGGGCGGCGGGAGGTGAGGATTATCAGGTGGCCGCCTGGTTTGAGGACGCGGGTCATGCCGTCCAGGGCCGTCCAGGGGTCGTCGAAGAGGTAGAGGGCGCCGAAGCAGCAGACGGCGTCGAACGACTCGTCGTTGAAGGGGAGGTCTACGGCGTCGCCTCGGACGTAGCGGATGACGTCCTGCGTGGTGTCGGCGACGGCGCGGGTGAGCATTGTCTGGGACGCGTCCAGGCCGATGACCAGGCCGTCGTGTCCGACGCCCTCGGCTAGGGCGCGGGTGACGTTGCCGGGGCCGCAGGCCACGTCCAGCACGGTCGCCGGTGGGCGGGCGGCGTAGCCGGGGTGGGAGAGGCCGAGCCAGTCGCGGGCCATGGCGTGCTCGGTCGCGGTGTCCGGGCCGATCGGCCAGCCCTTGGCGAGGTTGAAGCCGATGGGGCGCCACACCCGCTCGTAGATCTGCGGCAGGAACGTCGATTGCATCGCCGACTGCGCGAGCGACGGGGACGGCTTCGCGGACGGGCCGAGCAGGTCGAGGTAGCCCGGTGAGACGTCCGGCTCGGCGGGCGGGTCGCGGAGCAGGTCGAGGACACGGTCCATGCGGGACGGGACGTCCGTCATCGGCGGGATCACCCAGCTATTAGATCACGCGTCAATTCGTCCGGGAGGGTGAGGCCGGTCTGGGCGGCCATGAAGGCGAGCGTGTCCGCCATCAGGGTGATCGAGCGGCTCACCGAACGGCTGCCGTGGCCGACCTCCGGCTCGTCGCGGAGCAGGATCGGCGCCTCGGACGCGGTGGTGTGCTGCAGCGCGGCGCACATCTTGCGGGCGTGCAGCGGGTCCACGCGGGTGTCTCCGGCGAACGTCGTGAACAGGACGGCCGGGTAGGCCGTGCCCGCGTGGACGTGGTGGTACGGGGAATAGCCGATCAGCCAGCCGAACTCCTCGGGGTCGTCGGCCCGGCCATACTCGTCGTTCCAGGTCTCGCCGAGGCCGAACCGCTCGTACCGGGCCATGTCCAGCAGCGGCGCCGAGCACACCACCGCCCGGTACAGCTCGGGACGCTGGGTGAGCGCCGCGCCGACCAGCAGCCCGCCGTTGGAGCCGCCGGAGATCGCCAGCCGGGACGGGGTCGTCAGGCCGTCCGCGATGAGCTTTTCGGCGGCGGCGTGGAAGTCGTCGAACACGTTCTGCTTGCGGTCGCGCATCCCGGCGCGGTGCCACTCCTCGCCCTCCTCGGACCCGCCGCGCAGGTTCGCGACCGCGTACACGCCGCCCGCCTCCACCCAGGCGAGGATGCTCGCCGAATAGGCCGGCGTGAGCGGGACGTTGAAACCGCCGTACCCGTACAGGACGGTGGGGCGCGGGCCGGAGAGGCCGGGCCGGGAGGAGACCAGCATCCTGACCTCGGTCCCGTCCCGGGAGGTGTAGGTGATCTGGCGGGTCTCGATGTCGGGGACCTCGACCGTCCCAGGGGCGGAGGCCCACAGCGTCGTCTCGCCTGTGCGGGCGTCGTAGTGCATGACCGACGACGGCGTGACGTTGTCGGTGTAGCCGAACCACGCCTCGTGGCCGTCCTCGGGGCGCTCGATGATCCCGCCGATCGAGCCCAGGCCGGGGGTGGGGACGGTCCCGAGCCGCGCCCCCGTCTCCAGGTCGTGGACGGTGATCTCGCTGATCGCGTGCCGCATCCACCCGGCGAGGAGGACGGGACGGTCGAGGTCGTCGAGGATCGCGTAGTCGGTGAGGACGGCCTCCGGGTCCTGCGGGACGAGGTCCCGCCAGGTCTCGTAGGACGGGTCGGCGGGGTCGGTGACGCACAGCCGGGAGCGGGGCGCGTCGCGGTCGGTGAAGACGTAGGCGCGGCCGTCGCGTCCGACGCGCAGGCCGGTGGCGGCGTCCACGCCCTCCTGGACGGCGCGCAGCTCCGGCGACCCGGGCGGCGACGCGGACAGGTCGGCGATCCACAGGTCGTTGCGCGGCGCGGTGCCCTGCGACGCGGAGACCGTGAGCCAGCGGCCGTCCCGGCTGACGGAGACCCCGTAGTAGTTGGTCTTGTCCATCCCGTCGCCGAAGATCAGCGTGTCGGTGTCGGGCTCGGTGCCGACGCGGTGCAGGTAGACGCGCCGGTGGTACTGCTCCTCGCCCGCCGGGACGTCCCGCGCGGGCAGCCGCCGCGTGTAGTAGTACGCCTCGCCGTCCGGCAGCCACGCGATCGACGAGTACCGCGCCCGGTCGATCGGGCCCTCCACGCGCTCGCCGGACGCGACGTCCATGACGTACAGGAGCGACTCCTCGTCGCCGCCGGTCGAGATCTTGTACGCCAGGCGGCGGCCCTCCTTGTCGGGCTGCCATCCGTCCAGGGTGGTGGTGCCGTCCGGGTCAAGGGCGATCGGGTCGATGAGGACGCGCTCGGAGCCGTCCGGGCCCGCCGTGTAAAGGACGGGATGCTCCTGGCCGGGCGCGCGGCGCGTGAAGAACCGGCGCTCGCCCCGCCATATCGGCGAGCCGACGCTTCCGGCGCCGAGCAGCTCGCCGAGCCGCCGCCGCAGGGCGTCCCGCGCCGGCAGCGGGTCCATGACCTTGCGGAACAGCTTGTCCTGCGCGGCGAGCCACGCCTTGGTGTCGGCGGCGCCGGGGTCTTCGAGCCAGCGGTACGGGTCCGCGACCCGGTGCCCGTGGAGGTCCTCGACGATGTCCTGGCGCCGCGCGGGCGGATACGGCCTCATACGGTGCACTGTATTGGGCGTTCCGGACTGCCCGTCACGTACACTTCGACCCGCCGCGAACGTCCGTTTGCGTTCGACCGGCCCCCTGAAGGGGGATTATTGGGGTAGCGGACGGCCTCCCTCAGACGCCACACTGATTTGGTCGGTTCGCCCCGGGGAGGTCCTCATGGCGAGTGCGCAGGTACCGGAGACAATAATCGGGCCTCGGTGCGAGGCGCGCCCAGTCGCGCCCGCCGAGGCTACCGAACAGCACAGCCCGGTGGAGGGCGTCTGAGATGAGACAAGTCCTCCTCCTGAACGCGACGTACGAACCACTCACCACGCTCCCGCTCCGGCGGGCGGTCTGCCTCGTGCTTCGGGAGAAGGCGGAGATCGTCCACCATGACACCTCAGGCGCGGTCCTCCACTCGGCGACGATGACGGTCGAGGTCCCCTCCGTCATCCGCCTCCGCCGCTACGTGCGCATCCCGTTCCGGACCCGCGTCCCCCTCACGCGCGCCGCGCTGATGCGCCGCGACAACTTCCGCTGCGTCTACTGCGGCCGCCGCGCCGAGACCATCGACCACGTCCATCCGCGCAGCCGCGGCGGCAAGCACGTCTGGGAGAACTGCGTCGCGTCCTGCATGACCTGCAACCACCGCAAGGCCGACCGCCTCCTCGAAGAACTCGGCTGGACGCTCAGCGTCACCCCCGGCGTCCCCCGCGGCGCCCACTGGCGCCTCATCGGCCTGATCCACGACGGCGACCCCCAATGGGCCGCCTACGTCTCCGAACCCGCTGCCTGACCCCCGGGCCCCGTTGCGACACAACCCGTGACCATGGCTGAGGTCAAGTGACGTCAGGGATCGGATCGAGGGCGCAGCGACACCAGCCACCACCGCAACCCCGCAACGACCAAAACCGTCGCGATCGCGTCCGAAGGCAGTTTCGAGCGAAGCAAGAAACTGATCGCGCAGCGAGCCGCCAGGCGAGACGAAGCGATGCAGCGATCGCACCGCATTTCTCGACGATGGAGGGCCCCCGGGCCCGAAGGAGGAGAGAAATGCTATACAAACAGGGTGCCTCGTTATGACTATCGTTGCCGTGCCTGCGGGTCGACCTTTGAGATCTCCCGTCCGATGATCAACGCGTCCGACCCGGCCCGGTGCCCGGACGGACACGACGACACGGTCAAGCTGCTGTCCACGGTCGCCGTCACGGGCACGTCCCGTGGCACCGCGCCGCCGCCGAAGCCCGCCGGTGGAGGCGGTTGCTGCGGCGGAGGCTGCTGCTCCTAGGCGCTGGCCTGGGCGGTGCGCAGTTTTTCGGCGGTCGCGGCGGCGTCGTAGCCGTCCGGGACGCCGTGTAGCAGGACGGCCGTGCCTTCCATGTGGTCTGTGCGCATGGGCAGGATCGCCTGGTAGGCGTCCGACGCGTACCAGGCGCGGGCGCTGTCGATGTCGGGGAATCCGATCAGCACGAAGCCGCCGTCCACCGGGCCCTCGATGACCTCGGGATTGCTTCCGTGGACGAGGAAGCGGCCCCCGAACGGGTCCATCGTGGCCTGGATGCGGTGCATGTAGGTGAAGACGTCGTCGTGGAGCGGCGGTTGCGGGTGCAGGTGGGCGAGGGCGTAGGCGGTCATCGCGATCTCCTTCGGCGAGTGGTCGGGCATGTCCCACTCTGGTGCCGTGGGGGAATGGAAGCGATTACCTCGGAGGTAGTGCTCAGCCGCTGAGGCCGTCGAGCTGGGAGACGTCGCGGGCCGCGCCGGTGGACGCGGAGGTCGCCATCGCGGCGTAGGCGCGCAGGGCGGCGCTGACGGGGCGGTGGCGGTCGCGGGGACGGTATCCGCCGAGGTCGGCGAGGAGCTTCTCGCGGCGGATCTCGAGTTCGTCGGACGGGACGTCCAGCTCCAGGACCCGGTTCGGGATGTCGATCACGACGCGGTCGCCGTCCTCCACGAGGGCGATGATGCCGCCGCCCGCCGCCTCGGGGGACGCGTGCCCGATGGACAGGCCGGACGTGCCGCCGGAGAACCGGCCGTCGGTGACCAGCGCGCACGCCTTGCCGAGCCCGCGGCCCTTGAGGAAGCTCGTCGGGTACAGCATCTCCTGCATGCCGGGGCCGCCCTTCGGGCCCTCGTAGCGGATCACGACGACGTCGCCGGCCTTGACCTTGCCGCCGAGGATGCCCTCGACGGCGTCGTCCTGCGACTCGAAGACGACGGCGGGGCCGGTGAACGTCCACAGCTCCTCGTCCACCCCGGCGGTCTTGACGATGGCGCCGTCGGGGGCGATGTTGCCGCGCAGGACGGCGAGGCCGCCGTCGGCGGTGTAGGCGTGCTCGACGGAGCGGATGCAGCCGTTCTCGCGGTCGAGGTCGAGCGACTCCCAGCGGGCGCTCTGGCTGAACGCGGACGTGCTCCGGACGCCGCCGGGCGCCGCGTGGAACAGCTCCACGGCCTCCGGCAGGACGTCGGGGGAGCGGACGTCCCATTTGGCGACGAACTCGTCGAGGGACGCGGAGTGGATCGAGTGGGCGGCGCTGTTCAGGAGGCCGCCGCGGTGCAGCTCGCCGAGCAGGGCGGGGATGCCGCCCGCGCGGTGGCAGTCCTCGACGTGGTACTTCCCGGTGGCGGGGGCGAGCTTGCAGACGCAGGGGACGCGGCGGGACAGCTCGTCGATGTCGGTCAGGCCGAAGTCGACGCCGGCCTCGGTCGCGGCGGCGAGCAGGTGCAGGATCGTGTTGGTGGAGCCGCCCATCGCCACGTCCAGGACCATGGCGTTCGCGAACGCGTCGTAGGTGGCGATGTTCAGCGGCAGGACGGACTCGTCGTCGCCGTCGTAGTAGCGGCGCGCGACGTCCACGACGGTGCGGCCCGCGTCCTCGTAGAGGCGGCGGCGGGCGGTGTGGGTGGCGAGGACGGTGCCGTTCCCCGGCAGGGCGAGGCCGATCGCCTCGGTGAGGCAGTTCATCGAGTTCGCGGTGAACATGCCGGAGCAGGACCCGCAGGTCGGGCAGGCGCTCTCCTCCATCTCGAGGAGCTTCTCCTCGGAGAGCGACGCGTCGGCGGACGCGATGATCGGGTCGATCAGGTCGAGCTTGTTGCCGCCCATGACGCCCTCGACCGGCTTGCCCGCCTCCATCGGCCCGCCCGACACGAAGACCGTCGGGATGTTCAGGCGCAGCGCCGCCAGCATCATCCCCGGGGTGATCTTGTCGCAGTTCGAGATGCAGACGAGGGCGTCGGCGCAGTGCGCGTTGACCATGTACTCGATGGCGTCCGCGATCACCTCGCGGGACGGCAGCGAGTACAGCATGCCGTCGTGGCCCATCGCGATGCCGTCGTCCACCGCGATCGTGTTGAACTCGCGGGGCACGCCGCCGGCCTCGCGGACGGCGCCCGCGACGACCTTGCCGACCTCGTCCAGGTGGACGTGGCCGGGCACGAACTGGGTGAAGCTGTTGGCCACCGCGACGATCGGCTTGCCGAAGTCCTCGCGTTCGACGCCGCTGGCCCGCATGAGCGCGCGGGCGCCCGCCATGTTCCTGCCGTGGGTGACAGTGCGTGACCTGAGCGGTGGCATGTGGGTGACCTCTCCAACGTGGGGCGTGCCGTGACGGCGGTCGCCGGCCCCGCGCGTGGTCGGGCGCGGCGGAGGGCGAGTCGCTTCGCTTCGTGCTCGCAGCGGCGGATCGCGGCGCTGCCGCCGGTCCGGCGGAGGTCGTGCGCGGCCGGCCGTGTCCTTCGATGCTACCAACCGCGCGGAGGCATGAAGAAAACGCGGGGGGAGCGTGAAGAAAGCGCGGGAGCATGAAGAAAGCCGGGACGCGTCGTCCCGGCTTCCGTGCGCCGGTGTCCGGCCTTCGCGCCGGTGTGCGGGGCGTACACCGGATCGAGGCCTGTGGTGGGGCGTTGCCCGCCGTGGGGCGTTTGCGAGGCGGCCCGGGGAAGGAGGGCCGCCCGCGATCTGCTCAGTCGGGGTACTTGGGCGGGAGGGCGTCCTCGGCCGCCTGGAAGATCCGCTGGACGTCGCCGTCCGTCAGGATCGTCGGACGGCGGCGCAGGTACGCCCGCGCCCGGTTGCCCGCGTAGACGTCGACGTCCCTGACCCGCATGACCTTCCACGGGATGGACGGCCCGTAGATCGCCACCGAGGGCTGTACCGGCACCTCGAAGCCGACCTTCTCGGCGAGGATGTTGCTCGCCATCTGGGCCTCCCAGCGGGCCTCGTCCAGGCGGTCCTTCTTGTTGAAGGGGCCGTGGAAGAGCTTGAGGTGGGACATGGTGCGCACGGGAAGGCGCTTGTCCCACTTCTCGGAGTCGATGGCGTAGACGCCGCTCGGACCGATCACCAGGTGGTCGATCCGCCCGTCGCTGACGCCGTCGTCGTCGCGCGGCACGGCCCGGGCGTGGAGCACGAGGTATCCGTTGCGCTGCAGGGCCCTCAGCTGCTTCTCGGTGCGCCGTTCCGCGGCCGAGGACTTCTGCCAGGCGGCGACGGTGGAGTCCTTGCGGGACCGGCGGACGACGTCCGCGATCACCGCCAGGACCGCGACGGTGAGGCCGAGACGCCAGCCGAGCAGGACCGAGACGACGACGCCGGCCGCGACGGCGACGCCGACGCGCTGGATCCAGCGGCGCGTCTTCGGGTCGTCGAGCATCGCCGCGGCGGTGCCCTCCTCCTCGGGACGCTCCGTCACCGGAGACTGGTGATGGTGCTCACGCGCTTCCTCCGACACGGTTCCTTCCGACCCCGCTGTTCTCGACCCCGCTGCGTCTGACCGGGCCCGGGGCTGGCCCCTGGCCCCCTGTGTGTTGCCCCGCTCCATGATCGCCATGAGTGACGCTCCGTATTCCTTTCCCATCGGGGGCATGATCCTCCGTGCGCACAGTAATCATCCGTGGGGTTGGCGACTAGTCATGCCGGGTTAATAGTTTTGTCGCCGTCCGTGGGTGATTCACTGACGTGTGGGATGGGTACGTAGGTATTCTTCTCCTTCCGTCGCTGCGGATGTGCTGCCCTCTTTGATGCCCGCGCACACGGCGTCTAGCGTTCCGATTTGTGACACAAACCCATGACCTCAGCGCTACCCGGATGGCAGCGGCCGTCCGCACCGGGGAAGTATCCCCGGTCGAACTCGCAGACCACTACCTGGCCCGCATAGAACGGCTCAACGAGCAGGTCGGCGCCTACGTGACGGTCACCGCGGAGCGCGCCCGCGACGAGGCGCGCCAGGCGGAGAAGGCCGTGCAGGACGCCGCCGACCCCGCGGACCTCCCGCCGCTGCACGGCGTCCCCGTCCCGGTCAAGGACCTCAACATGGTGGACGGCGTTCGGTTCACGATCGGGTCGGGCGTGTACGCGGGCCTGACCGGGTTCGCGGACGACAACGTCGTCACCCTGCTGCGGCGGGCGGGATCCGTGCTCCTCGGCAAGACCGCGGCGCCCGAGTTCGGGCTGCCCTGCTACACGGAGGGCGACCTCGGGCCACCGGCCCGGACGCCCTGGGATCTGTCCAGGTCGGCGGGCGGTTCCAGCGGCGGAGCGGCCGCGGCGGTCGCGTCCGGGCTGGCCCCGGTCGCGCAGGGCAGCGACGGCGGCGGCTCGATCCGGATCCCGAGCAGCGCGTGCGGGCTCTTCGGGATCAAGCCGACCCGCGGCCGGATCTCGCAGGGACCCGTCATCCCTGACCTTTTCGGGCTGTCCACCAACGGGCCCATCGCCCGGACCGTCGGTGACGCCGCGCTCCTGCTGGACGTGATGGCGGGCCGCATGCCCGGCGACCTGTACGCGGCGCCGCCGGTCGAGGGGACGTTCGCGTCCTACGCGGGACGCCCGCCGGGACGGCTGCGGATCGGGCGGAGCCGGGAGCCCGCCGTGCCGGGCGCCGTGGTGCATCCCGACTGCGTCGCCGCCTACGACGCGGCGTCCGAGCTGCTGGTAGAGCTGGGCCACGAGGTCGTGGACATGCCGCCGGTGTTCGGGCCGGACCTCGTCCCGCATTTCGAGACGCTCTGGGCCGTCATGGCGACGATCACCCCTGTCGCGGGCGACAGCGAGCACCTGCTCCAGCCGCTGACCCGCTGGCTCCGGTCCCGCGGCGAGGCGACGACCGCGCCGCAGGTCTTCCAGGCCCACGCGGCGCTGCAGGGCGCGCTGCGGGCGGCGTTCCCGGTGATGGACGAGTTCGACGCGATCCTGCATCCGACGCTGGCCGAGCCGCCCGCCCCCGTCGGGTACTTCCACGACCAGGAGCCCGCCGAGAACTTCGAGCGGCAGAAGCGCTTCACGCCGTTCTGCGCGATGTACAACATCTCCGGCCAGCCTGCCGTGAACGTCCCGCTGCACTGGAACGACGACGGCCTGCCGATCGGGATCATGCTCGCGGGGCGACTTGGCGGCGAGGGCACGCTGATCTCGCTGTCCGCGCAGCTTGAGGAGGCGCGTCCCTGGATCGGCCGCACGCCCGGCATCTGGACGGCGTGACCCCGGCGCGGCGGGGCATGGTGCAGGGGTGGCAGAGGACGAACTGGCCAGGCTGGCGGGCCTGCACGGCGTGGCGACCCGGTACGCCGACTGGCGGGGACGCGAGGTGGAGGTCTCCCGCGACACCTTGATCGCGGTGCTGCGCGCGCTCGCCGTGGACGCGTCGTCCCCGGCCGCCGTGCGGGACGAGCTGGAGCGCCACCAGGAGCGGAGGGGCTCCGGGCTGCCGAACCTGATCGTCCGTCAGTCGGACGGCGGTGTGACCGAGGGGATCTTCGCGGCGCTGCGGAACCACATGCGGCCGGGCGAAAAGTTCGAGGTCGAGATCGAGATCGGCGCGGCGGAGGTCCTCTCGCCGCCGCCGGCCAGTGCCTCCGGGGAGCGGTTCCGGCCGCTGGCGGGGCTCGCGGACGTGCCGTCCGGCTGGCACCGGCTCCGCGTCCAGTCGTTCTCCGAGGGGACGTTCCTGCCGAAAGGAGGGCACGGGGGCCGGGGCCGGATCCGCGTTCGGCAGGGAGGCCGGACGGTGTACACGACGCTGCTGGTGGCCCCGGCGTCGCTGCCGCTGCCGCCTCGGACGTGGGGGTTCACGGCGCAGCTGTACTCGGTGCGGTCCAGCGCGTCCTGGGGGCTGGGCGACCTGCACGACCTGGCTGATCTTGCGGCGTGGAGCGGCCGGGAGCTGGGTGCGGGGTTCGTGCTGGTCAATCCGCTGCATGCGAACGAGCCCGTCCCGCCGGTCGGGCCGTCCCCGTACGCGCCGATGAGCCGCCGCTTCCCGTCGCCGATCTACCTCCGGGTCGAGGACATGCCGGAGTATGCGGCCCTGCCTCCGGAGGATCGGGAGCGCTTCGCCGCCATGGGCGCCGAACTGCGCGCACGCGGAGGGCCGCTCGACCGGGACGCGGTCTGGACGGCGAAGACGGCCGTGTTCGAGGCCATGTACCGGCTGCGCGGCGACCGCCGGGAACCGGAGTTCGACGACTTCCGCAGGCGCGAGGGCGACGGGGCCGTGGCGTTCGCCGTGTGGTGCGCCATCGCTGCGGAGCAGGGCACGGCCGACTGGCGGCGCTGGCCCTCCCACCTGCGGAATCGCGGCAGCCGAGCCGTCGCGGAGGACATGGGGTACCACGTCCGCGCCGGGTTCTACGAATGGCTGCTGTGGCGGCTGGACGGGCAGCTCGCGGCGGCGCAGCGGACCGCCCGGGACGCCGGGATGCCGGTCGGGATCGTCCACGATCTGGCGGTCGGGGCTCCGCACGGCAGCGCGGACGCCTGGGTGTTCGGCGGCGCGCTCGCGCACGGGGTCAGCGTCGGCGCGCCTCCCGACGAGTTCAACCAGCGCGGCCAGGACTGGGGCCTCCAGCCGTGGCGATGGCGCGATTCCAGCGTCGAGGACTACCGGCCGTTCCGCGAGATGGCCGCGTCCGCGCTGCGGCACGGCGGCGGCATCCGCCTCGATCACGCGATGCAGGTGTCGCGCCTCTGGTGGATTCCCGAGGGCGCGTCCCCGGCCGAGGGCACGTACGTCCGCTATGACCGCGACGCGCTGCTCGCCTGCCTGACCTGGGAGGCGGAGCGTTTCGGCGGCGTGGTCGTCGGCGAGGACCTCGGCACGGTGGAGCCCGAGGTCCGGGACGCGCTGGCGGATCGCGGCGTCCTCGGCACGTCCCTCCTCTGGTTCGAGCGCGACGCGGACGGACGTCCCAAGCCCGCGAAGCAGTGGCGCGAACTGTCCCTGGCCACGGTCGGCACGCACGACATGCCGCCGATCACCGGTTTCGTCCATGGCGACCACATCGAGCTCCGCGACCGGCTCGGCCTTCTCACCCGCTCCCGCGCCGACGAGGAGGACGACCACCATCGCCGCCTGTACGGCTGGCTGGCGCTGCTGCACGCCGAGAACCTGCTCGCCACCCCGCCCGAGCAGGTCATGCGGGCCCTGGCCGAAGGCTCCTCCGGCCACGACGAGGAGATCGTGACGGCCCTGCACGACTTCCTGACCTTGACCCCGGCCCGCCTCATCGGCATCTCCCTGGCCGATGCCGCGGGCGAACGCCGGACGCAGAACCAGCCGGGCACCACCGACGAATACCCCAACTGGCGCGTCCCGCTCGCTGATGCCCAAGGAGAGCCCGTCCTCCTGGAGGATCTTCAGGAGGGCGTTCTGCGGCTCTTCAGGCGAGGGTCGATGTGATGCGCTTCGTCACGTCGTGCAGGAGCGTGTCCGGACGCAGGTCGTCGGCCGCGATCGCGGAGAAGAGCGCGGGCAGGCCGGGCAGCGGGTAGGGGTCGTCGTCCGCGCCCGCCAGGGCCGACTTGCCCAGCGGCTGGTGCGCCAGCGACCTGCGGGCGCGGTCCCAGGCCTTCTGCACCTCCTCCGGCGACGGGACGCCGAAGCCGTGCCCGACCGGCGCGGCGTGCCGGAGCTTGACGAGCGCGCCCTCGGTGAAGTCGGCGGCGAGCTTGCAGCGTTCGGTGAGGTCGGCGCGGACGAGGTCGTCCAGGCGGGTCATGACCGTGCACGGGGTGCGGCAGCGGGCCGCGCAGTCGCCGAGCGCGGACGCGACCTGGCTGTGCTGCCGGTCCAGGTAGTTGCGCCAGCCGGGCGGCGGTTCCTTGGACACGCGGAGCGTCCGGTCGCACGCGGAACGTTCCGGACGCGTGTGGTCGCACATCCGGGCCGAACCCGGCTCGACCGGGACCCCGAACCGGCTGCCCTCGCCGTCCACCGACGCCCCGATGAGGGCCGGGTCGCCCGCGTGCCCGAGGACGGGCTCCCAGGCCAGCATGGGCAGGTACTCGCCCGCGATGTGGACGGCCGCGACCAGCGCGGCCATGTCCCGCCGGTGCCACCGGATCGCGATCACTTCCAGCAGCAGGCGGTAGGCGGGACGGAGGCTGGCGAGCGCCCCGCGGGGCTGTTCCCGCGGCTCCTGCGGCATGCGGCTGGCGCGGGCCCGGTCGAGGAGGTCCTGCGGGACCTCGCCGACCGCCTCGGGCATGCCGAAGTCCTCGGCGTCCAGGTCGAGGACGCGCTGCCCGAACGCGCACAGGGCCGCGACGGCGCCGGCGCGGCCGTCCGGGACGAGCGTGCCCTGCGTGATCAGCGCCTCCAGGTCCCCGAACGCGTGCCGCCGGGCCAGTGCCGTGAGGACGTCCTTCGCCGTCTCCACACCGAACCCCCTCCCCGTGACCATGCGATCGTCGCACGGTCACGGGGGTCGTGCACAGGGTCAGACCCGACTGGTCAGACCGGCGGGCAAGGCGTGACGGCTCAGGAGGACGCGGCGTCCTTGGCGCGGGCGCGCAGGGCGCGGGCGACCCCGTCCCGGCCCTCCGACAGGAGCCGCGCCAGCGCGGGCGGCGGCCGCTCGCCGGCCAGGTACGACTCGGTGCGGTCGATCGTCGACTGCTCGATCACCAGGAAGGGATAGGCGCCCTCGGCGAACGTCTGGGACATGTCGCTGGACCACTCCTTCCAGACGCGTCCGACCTCGGCGAAGTACGCGTCGACGTAGGCGCGCAGCAGCTCGGCCTGGTCGGGCTCCACGAAGCCGCCCAGCGTCGCCCGGTAGACGGCGTTGGGCAGGTCGCCGGACACGATCCGCTCCCACGCGGCCGCCTTCGCCTCGGCGGACGGGATCGCGGCCGTGCAGGCGGCGGCGTGCCGCTCGCCCGCGGCCGTCCGGTCGCGCTCGTGCTCGGCGTCGATCTCCGCCTTGCCCGCCTTGCCGGTGACGACGAGCCGGCGCAGCAGCGACCACCGCAGGTCGGTGTCGACGGTGAGGCCGTCGAGGACCTGGGAGCCGTCCAGCAGGCCCCGGACGAACGCCAGGTGATCGTCCGACACGGCGGACGCGGTGAACGCCTGCGTGTAGGCGAGCTGGAGGTCCGAACCGGCGTCGGCGCCGCGGGCCAGCTCCGACAGCGTGTCCGCCAGCAGGGCCAGCCCCTCCTTGCGCCAGGCCGGGTCGGCGTACTGCTGGATGGCCATGCGCGTCTGCCGCAGCAGCGTCTGCGTGACCGAGATGTCCGTGACGCCGCGGATGCCCTTCGCGACGAGCCGGACGTAGTCGCGGGTGGCCATCTCGGCGTCGCGGGTCATGTCCCACGCCGCCGACCAGCACAGCGCCCGCGCCAGGCTCGCCTTGACGTGGCCGATGTGCTCCTGTTCCTTCAGGGGGGCCGACCCCCCTGAACCCCCCGCGGATCCTGTGAGCGTCCGCTGCGAGTGCTCGTCCAGGCGGACCTTGGCGTAGGTGAGGTCGTCGTCGTTGATCAGGACGAGGTCCGGCCGCCGCTGCCCGATGAGCTGCGGCACCTCCGTCCGGGCGCCGACCACGTCCAGCTCGACCCGCTCCCGCCGGACGATCCCCTCGGCGGTCTTGTCGTAGAGGCCGATGGCGAGGCGGTGCGAGCGCAGCGTCGGGTAGTCGGGCTTCGCCTCTTGGAGGACGGCGAACGACGTGAAGTTCCCGTCGCCGTCCACCTGATACTCGGGCCGCATCGTGTTGACGCCCGCGGTCTCCAGCCACTCCTTCGACCACGACGCCAGATCACGCCCGGACGTCTCCTCCAGCGCGCCCAGCAGATCGGCCAGGACGGTGTTGCCCCATGCGTGCCGGTCGAAGTACCGCCGGACGCCCTCCAGGAAGTTGTCGAGCCCGACATAGGCGACGAGCTGCTTCAGGACGGACGCGCCCTTGGCGTACGTGATCCCGTCGAAGTTGACCTCCACCGCGCGGATGTCGGGGATGTCGGCGGAGATCGGGTGCGTGGACGGCAGCTGGTCCTGCCGGTACGCCCACGCCTTCTCCAGGTTCGCGAACGTCGTCCAGGAGCCCGTCCACTTGGTGGCCTCGGCCTGGCACAGGACGCTCATGTACGTGGCGAACGACTCGTTCAGCCACAGGTCGTCCCACCAGCGCATGGTGACGAGGTCGCCGAACCACATGTGCGCCATCTCGTGGAGGATCGTCTCGGCGCGCCGCTCGTAGGCGGCGTCCGTGACCCGGGACCGGAAGACGTAGTCCTCCAGGAACGTGACGGCGCCCGCGTTCTCCATGGCGCCCGCGTTGAACTCGGGGACGAACAGCTGGTCGTACTTGCCGAACGGGTAAGGACGGCCGAAGACCCTCTCGAAGTAGGCGAAGCCTTGGCGGGTCACGTCCACGATCGCGGGCGCGTCGAGGTGCTCGGCCAGCGACGTGCGGCAGTACACGCCCAGCGGGATCACGGTGCCGTCGTCGCGGCCGTACTCGTCCCGGACGACGTGGTACGGCCCGGCGATGAGCGCGGTGATGTAGGTGGAGATCCGCGGCGTCGGCAGGAAACGCCACGTCCCGCCCCCGGCCGACTCGGGGGACTCGTTCGTGATGACCTCCCACTCCTCCGGCGCCCGCACGGTCAGCTCGAAGGTCGCCTTCAGGTCGGGCTGGTCGAAGCACGTGTACATCCGGTGCGCGTCGGCCGTCTCGAACTGCGAGTACAGGTACACGCTGTCGTCGACCGGGTCCACGAACCGGTGCAGGCCCTCACCCGAACGCGAGTAGGCGCAGTCGGCCACGACACGGAGTTCGTTCTCCGCGGCGAGGCCGGGCAGCGGGACGCGCCCCTTCTCGGGGTCGTAGGAGGCCGGGTCGAGCGCCTTCCCGTTCAGCGTCACGTCCCGCACGATGGCGCCGTGCAGGTCGATGAACGTGGACGCGCCGGGCTCGGCACTCCCGAACCGCACCACCGTGGTGGAACCGAACCGCTCCTCACCCGTCGTCAGGTCCAGCTCGACCGCATACGACTCGACGGTGAGGAGCCGGGCCCGTTCCCGCGCCTCGTCGCGCGTGAGGTTGCCTGCCACATGAACTCCTTGGTCGGCTTAATCGCTTGGTGCCCCCATGTCTACCAACCCGGCGCCGAAACGGCCCGTCCGCCACGGCTCGCGAAGCTTTGCGCAGCCGGGAATCAGGGCGTCCAGGGTCGGGTTGTCGCAAAGAGATACCCCTGAATCGCGCTCTTGGGAGGCGACGTTGAGTAAGGACGCTCTCACACCGGTGGACTTCTGGTTCGACCCTCTGTGCCCTTGGGCGTGGATCACCTCGCGCTGGATCCTCGAAGTGGAGAGGCAGCGCCCGATCCAGGTGCGCTGGCACGTGATGAGCCTCAGCGTCCTCAACGAGGACAAGGACGTCCCGGAGGAGTACCGGCGCGGTCTCAAGGACGCCTGGGGCCCCGTGCGCGTCTGCATCGCCGCCGAGCAGAAGTACGGGAGCGAGGTCCTCGGACGCCTCTACACCGAGATGGGCACGCGCCGCCACCACGAGCGGCAGAAGTTCGACCAGGCCTTCTTCGAGGAGTCGCTGTCGGCGGCCGGCCTGGACCCGGCGCTCGCGGACGCCGCCGAGTCCACCGATTTCGACGAGGCCCTCCGCGCGTCCCACCAGGACGGCATCGACCGCGTCGGCCAGGAGGTCGGCACCCCGGTGATCGAGGTCGAGGGCAGCGCGTTCTTCGGCCCCGTCGTCACGCCCATCCCGCGCGGCGAGGCCGCGGTCAAGCTCTGGGACGGCGTCGTCGCGGTCGCGAGCACCGACGGCTTCTTCGAGCTCAAGCGCACCCGCACCCGGGAGCCGATCTTCGACTGAGCCTGCGGGGTTCCGGTTATTGCAAGTATCTTGCAACTGCGATGTCAAGGCTTCAAACTGGCCCTATCGCACAAATCTGCTTAGGGGCGGTGAAGCATGCACGTACCGGACGGGTTCATCGACGCGCCGGTGTCGGTCGCGGCGGGCGTGGTGGCGGTGGCCGGAGTCGGGGTCGCCCTGCGCGGGGCCCGGCGGGAGCTGGACGACCGCACCGCGCCGCTCGCCGGGCTGACGGCCGCCTTCGTGTTCGCCGCGCAGATGTTCAACTTCCCGGTGGCGTCCGGGACGAGCGGGCACCTGCTCGGCGGGGCGCTGGCGGCGATCCTCGTCGGGCCGTACACGGGCGTCCTGTGCGTCTCGGTCGTCCTGCTCATGCAGGCGCTCCTGTTCGCGGACGGCGGCCTCACCGCCCTCGGCGTCAACGTCAGCGTGATGGCGCTCGTCACCGTCCTCGTCGGCTACGGAACGTTCCGTTCGCTGCTGCGGGTGCTGCCGAGGACGAGGGCGTCGGTGGCCGGTTCCTCGTTCGCCGCCGCCGTGATCTCGGTGCCCGCGTCGGCCGCCGCGTTCACGCTCATCTACGCGGTCGGCGGGACGACGGACGTGTCGATCGGGAAGGTCGCCACCGCGATGATCGGCGTCCACGTGCTGATCGGCATCGGCGAGGCGCTGATCACCGCGGTGACCGTGTCCAGCGTGCTCGCCGTCCGGCCGGACCTCGTGCACGGGGCGCGCGGCCTGATCAAGCCGCTGGAACTGCGCACCACGAAGCCGCAGCCCGGAAGCGCGGGCGGCGCGGGCGGCCCGGCCGAGCCGTCGCGGGCCTGAGGAGGACGACATGACCACCAAGCGGTTCTTCATCGGGTTCCTCCTCGTCTCGCTCGTCCTGGCCGGGATCGTGAGCTTCTACGCCAGCGCGAACCCCGACGGCCTGGAGAAGGTCGCCGAGGACAAGGGCATCAGCGCGAAGGAGAAGGACCACTCGCTCAAGGACTCGCCGTTCGGCGACTACGGCGTCAAGGGCATCGACAACTCCCGGCTGTCCAGCGGTCTGTCGGGCGTGATCGGCGTCGGCGCCGTCCTGCTCGTCGGGGGCGGGCTGTTCTGGGGCGTGCGGCGGCGCGGCCCGTCCGCTCCGGCTCCGGAGCGCGAGGAGACCGCGGCGGCTGGTAAGGGCTGATGGGCGCGGGTCATGCCACCGGCGCGGCGCTGCGGCTCTATGTGCCGGGCGCCTCGCCGGTGCATCGGCTGCCGCCGCAGTGCAAGCTCGTCGCCGTCCTGGCGTTCGTGCTGCTGGTCGTCGCCACGCCGCGCGAGCGGATCTGGGCGTTCGGCGTGTACGCGCTGCTGCTCGCGGGCGTCGCGGCGGCCGCCCGGATCCCGTTCCGGACGGTCGCGAAGCGGGTCGTCATCGAGGTCCCGTTCGTCGCGTTCGCGTTCCTCCTGCCGTTCGTCGCGACGGGCGAGGAGACCACCGTCCTCGGGGTCGGGCTGAGCGAGAGCGGGCTGTGGGGCGCCTGGAACATCCTCGCCAAGGGGACGCTCGGCGTGGTCGCCTCGATCCTGCTGGCCGCCACCACCGAGCCGCGGCTGCTGCTCCTCGGCATCGAGCGGCTGCGGATGCCGCAGCTCATCACGCAGATCGCCACGTTCATGCTCCGGTACGGGGACGTCGTCGCGGCCGAGCTGGGCCGGATGAAGGTGGCGCGGGCGTCCCGCGGGTTCGAGGGCCGCGACCTGCGCGCCACGCGCGTCCTCGCCAGGTCGGTCGGGGCGCTGTTCCTGCGCTCGTACGAGCGGGGCGAGCGCGTCCACCTGGCGATGCTGAGCCGCGGCTACGACGGCCGCATGCCCGTCGTGCACGACGTGGGCGCGACGGCCGCGCAGTGGACGGCCGCCGCCGCGCTTCCCCTGGCGGCCGCTCTGGTGACGCTGGCTGCTTGGATGACCCCATGACCGCGGAAGAGCCGTCCCCGGCGTCCTTGGATGTGAAGGGCCTCGCCTACGCCTATCCGGACGGCACGCAGGCCCTCTACGGCGTCGACCTGACGATCGGGCGCGGGGAGCGGGTCGCGCTCCTCGGGCCGAACGGCGCCGGGAAGACCACGCTCGTCCTGCACCTGAACGGGATCCTGCACGGCGGTCTCGGCGAGGTCAGGGTCGGCGGCCTCGCGGTCGACCCGAAGGACAAGAAGGCGCTGCGGGAGATCCGCCGCCGCGTCGGCATCGTGTTCCAGGACCCCGACGACCAGCTGTTCATGCCGACCGTCCGCGAGGACGTCGCGTTCGGTCCCGCCAACCTCGGCCTGCGCGGCCCCGACCTGGACCGCAGGGTGCGGGACGCGCTGTCCCGCGTCGGCATGCTGGACGTGGCCGACCGCCCGCCGCAGCACCTGTCGTTCGGGCAGCGGCGCCGCGTCGCCGTCGCGACCGTCCTGGCGATGGAGCCGGAGATCCTCGTGCTGGACGAGCCGTCGTCCAACCTGGACCCGGCGAGCCGCCGCGAGCTGGCCGAGATCCTGCTGAGCCTGGACGTGACCGTCCTGATGGTCACGCACGACCTGCCGTACGCGGCGGAGCTGTGCCCGAGGTCGGTGATCCTGTCCGGCGGAGTCATCGCCGCCGACGCGCCGACCCGCGACGTGCTGACCGACGGCGCCCTCCTCAAGACCCACCGCCTCGAACTCCCCTTCGGCTTCGACCCCGCCGCCGCGCTCCGCTGACCGCCGCGCTCCGCTGACCGCCGCTCTCCGCTGACCGGGGCCGCTCTCCGCTGGCTGACGGGGGTCCTTCGCTGACAGCCGCCGCGACTCGGGGTTGACAGGTCTTTCACAGGCGTAGGCCCAGGTCGTGGGCGTTCGCGCCGAACGCTCGACGAGGTGAAATTTCGGTTCGGGGTTTCGGCTTGCGCCCGCCGCGCCGCCTTGCCACACTCAGGGCGACCCTCAGTAATGGTAATGGTTATCATCTCCGAAATGGGGCATTCGTGAAGGTTGCGTTCGTTGGCAAGGGCGGCAGCGGCAAGACCACCCTCTCGGCGCTCTTCGTCCGGCACCTGGCCGGGCGCGGGCTCCCGGTGGTGGCCGTCGACGCCGACATCAACCAGCACCTCGGCGTCGCACTCGGACTGGACGAGGGCCGCGCCGCCAAGATCCCCGCGCTGGGCGACAGGCTCCCCGAGATCAAGGACTACCTGCGCGGCGACAACCCCCGGATCGCCTCGGCGTCCGCGATGGTGAAGACCACCCCGCCCGGTGCGGGCTCGCGGCTGCTGCGGTTCCGCGGCGACGATCCCATCCACGAGGCCGGGCAGGAGGTGGGCGTCGGCCTCGGGACGGGCGGCGCCGGCATCACGCTGCTCGCCACCGGCCCGTTCAACGACGAAGACCTCGGCGTGGCCTGCTACCACTCCAAGACCGGCGCGGTCGAGCTCTACCTCAACCACCTCATGGAGGACCCGGGCGAGTACGTCGTCGTCGACATGACCGCCGGGGCCGACACGTTCGCGTCCGGGCTGTTCACCCGGTTCGACCTGATGTTCCTGGTCGCCGAGCCCACCCGCAAGGGCGTCGGCGTCTACCGCCAGTACACCGAGTACGCCCGCAACTACGACGTCGCGATCCGCGTCGTCGGCAACAAGGTCCAGATCGACGAGGACGTCGCGTACCTGCGCGACCACGTCGGCGACGACCTGCTGACCTGGGTCGGCCAGTCCGCCGCCGTCCGGGCGCTGGAGCAGGGCCGGCAGGGCGTCCCGCTGGAGGACGGCAACGTCGCCGCGCTCGACCGCATGCGCGCCGAGGTGGACTCCCGCGCCAAGGACTGGGACAAGTTCCAGCGCCAGGCCGTGGAGTTCCACGTCAAGAACGCCCGGAGCTGGGCGAACAAGGCGACGGGCGAGAACCTGGAGGATCAGGTCGATCCGGGGTTCCGCTTCCCGGCCGCCTACGCGGGGTGACGAACGGCTACCGGCGGCCGGAGATCAGCACTACCCTTCGGGCATGACGATGCGGCGGATGTTCATGATGGCGGCCGGCGCGGTGATCCCGGTCGCCGTGATCGCCCTGCTCTTCGACAACCAGTGGGTCGTCGACGCCATCAGGGAGAGCGACTTCGAGTACGACGAGGGCATCGGACCGCTGGTGTCGCTGTCGCAGGTCCTCGCGTGGCGGTTCACCCCCGCCACCGGGATGGAGTGGAGCTTCGTCCTGGTCAACGACTTCGCCGTGCTGCTGTTCTTCGTCCTGCTGGGGCTGCTCGTGGTGGGCGGAGCCCGGATCATCGACCCGAACCGCGGGCCGCTCGGCGCCGTGATCGTCGGCTGGTGGGCCGCGATCCTCGCGGGGGCGATCTCCGGGCTGGTGTACGGGCCCCTCGCCCACTTGACGCTCGACTTCACGTCCCCGTCGCGGATCATCTTCAGCTCCATCAGCCAGGGCGCGACCGCCGGCGCCGTGTTCGGGTGGCTCGCCGGGCTCGGCGCTTTGGGCGGCTTCGTCATCTCGGGCTCGCGGACGGGAGCCCAGCAGCCCGGAGCCCAGCAGCCCTTCGGGGGCCAGCCGCCGTTCCAGCAGCGGCCGCCTTTCGCTCCGCAGCAGCCGGGAATGCCGATGCAGCAGCAGCCCATGCCCCAGCAGGGGATGCCGCCGCAGCAGCAGATGCAGCAACCGCCGATGCCGCAGCAGATGCAGCCGGGGATGCCGCAGCAGCAGATGCAACCGCATCCGTCGGCGGTTCCGTACGTCCCGCCGCAGAGCCAGCCGCAGCAGCAGCCGCCGTGGGGCGCGGCACCCGTGCCGCAGCAGCCGGGGTCGCCCGTGCCGCAGCAGTTCGGCGCGCCTCCCGTCCCGCCCCAGCAGCCCGCGGCCCCGGCCGCGCCCGCCGCCGGGACGGCCGAGCCCGAGACCGCCGCGGACGACCCCGAACCGGCCGAGCCCGAGGCCGAGTCCCGCGGCGAGTCCGGCGCCGAGCCCGAGCCGCCCGTGGACACGCCCGAGGACGACGACGACCTCGACCTCGCCGACCGGACGATCGTCGACCGCGGCCGCACCGACGACTAGGCGCACCCCTGCGCGGACGACGTGCGGGGCCTGCGAGAATCAGGCCCATGCGCGTGTTTCTTGGGACCGACCATGCCGGCTTCGAGCTGAAGGAGCACCTGGTCTCCTGGCTGAAGGAGAACGGGCACGAGGCCGTGGACTGCGGGGCGTTCGAGTACGACGCCGTGGACGACTACCCGCCGTTCGTCCTGCGGGCCGCCGAGCGGACGGCCGCGGAGCCGGGCACGCTGGGCGTGGTGATCGGCGGTTCCGGCAACGGCGAGGCGATCGCGGCCAACAAGGTCGAGGGCGTGCGGGCCGCGCTGGTCTGGAACGAGGACACCGCCAGGCTCGCCCGCGAGCACAACGACGCGAACGTCATCAGCATCGGCGCCCGGCAGCACGATCTGGCGACCGCGACGCGGTTCCTGGAGCTGTTCATCGAAACCCGGTACTCGGGGGAACAGCGCCACACCCGCCGGATCACGATGCTCGGCGACTACGAGAAGACCGGCGAACTCCCGCCGCTCCCGTAGAACGAACCGGCTGGGCCTGATCGTCCGGCGGGCCTAGATTCCGTTCGGGGGAGGCGGCTTGCGGGCGCCGCCGCGCTTGCCGAGGCGGCGCCGCTCGTTCTTGGCGGCCTTCGTCCGCTTGGCGGGCTCGGCGGATCCGCCGGAACCCGGACCCGAACCCGGCTCCGGGTCGCTCACCTGCCCGTTTCCCGATCCCCTTGCGGTCTTCGGGGGCGGGTCGCCTTCCGGTCTCGGACGGGAGACGTCCCGTGCCCGCATCGCCGCGTCCACCGTGATCCGCATGCCCGGCTGCACCATCGAACCGCCTCCTCGCCCACAAGCCGCGTACCCGGATAATACGGAGGTGGACCGGTGCAACAGGTCACCCGTGGTCCGGATGCCGACCGGCGACGGCGATTGCTCGATACAGTGCCCGAGTCATGCTTCAACGACTGGTGCAGCTGCTACCGCCGCGAGTGCGCGACGTGCTGCGGAGGATTCCGCTGCTCGTGGCGTTCTACCGCTGGCTCAGGCGGGGGAAGCTGACCCGGGAGCGGTACGTCTTCGCGGCGCTGGCGATCCTCGCGATCGCGATCGGGCTCGCCACGTCCAGCGACTCGCGCGGGCTGGCCCCGTCCGGCGCGCTGGTGCTGATCGTGCTCGGCGGCGGGCTGCTGCTGAAGGTGCGGAGCCTGGTCGCGCTGCTCGGCGTCGTGGTGGCGGTCGTGGCCTACCACGCCTGGCAGGACGTCGCCGCGATCGGCCCCGGGATGGTCGCCACGCTGTCGATCACGGCGGTGCTGGCGCTGTCCCTCGCCCGGACGCGGCAGAAGCTCGGCGTGCAGGGGCTGCGCGGCGACTCGATGCTGCTGGAGCTCCGCGACCGGCTGCAGCGCCAGGGCGAGATGCCCGTGCTGCCGGACGGCTGGGGCACGCAGGTCGTGCTGCTGCAGGCCGGCGGGTCGTCGTTCGGCGGCGACTTCGTGGTGTCGTCCTACGAGGGCGACTCGCTGGAGGTGGCGCTGGTCGACGTGTCCGGGAAGGGCACCGACGCCGGAACGCGCGCGCTGATGCTGTCCGGTGCCTTCGGCGGACTTCTTGGATCGGTCCAGCCTGATCGTTTCCTGCCCGCGTGCAACGCCTACCTGCAGCGCCAGCGCTGGGACGAGGGGTTCGTCACGGCCGTGCACGTCGTCGTCGACCTGAAGACGGGGGAGTACACGGTCGAGTCGGCGGGGCATCCGCCGGCCGTGCAGTTCGACGCGGGCAGCGGCGCCTGGCAGGTCAGCTCCGCCAAGGGCGTGGTGCTCGGCGTCGTCCCGGACCTGAAATGCGTCCCCGAGCACGGGACGCTGCGTCCCGGCGACGCGCTGCTCCTCTACACCGACGGGCTGGTCGAGTCGCCGGGCAGCGACCTGGACGCCGGGATCGACCGGCTGCTCGGCGAGGCGGAGCGGCTCGTCCCGCAGGGGTTCGGCAGCGGCGCGCGGGAGCTGGTGGAGACGATGGCCGCGGCCCGTGACGACGACTGCGCCCTCGTCGTGATCTGGCGCATCTGACGCGTCCGGCGGTCCGGTGCCCGTCCTAGTGGCGCTTGTGCCTGGTGGGCAATGAGGGGCGCTGGCTGCTCCTGTCCTGCGTCCGTCCGGCGAGGATGGCCCCGATGACCACGGTGCCCGCGGCCGCGCCGAGGCCCGCCAGCAGGCGCGCCCGCGTGGACGACATCGCGCCCGCCATCCCGATCGGCGTGAACGCCTTGGTGTCGGTCTCCACGCGCCGATCCGGCGGGGACGCGCTGGACGGGTCGGACGTACTGGCCTGCCTGGGCGCGGCGCAGACCGACGTCCGGGCGAGCGCGGGGGCCAGGGTGGACGCGGGCCAGGAGTCGGCGGACGGCTGCTCCACGAGCGCGAGCAGCAGGTCCGACGCGGTCGGACGGTCCACCGGGTTCCGCGCCAGCGCCGCCCGCACCGCCGGGACCAGCGGCGCCGGCAGCCCGGACAGGTCGGGCTCGTCGGACGCCGTCCGGAGGGTGGCCGGGTCGCCGCCGATCGGCATCCGTCCCGTCCCGGCGTGGGCGATGAGGCAGCCCCAGGCGAACACGTCCGCGGCCGGGGTCGCGGGCCCGCCGATGAGGACCTCCGGCGCCATCCAGCCCGGGGTGCCGAGGACCTTGCCGGTCGCGGCAGTCACGCTGATGGAGTCCTGGCTGCGGGCGATGCCGAAGTCGATCACGCGGCAGCCGGACAGGGTGAGCATCACGTTGGCGGGCTTCAGGTCGCGGTGCACGAGGCCCGCCGCGTGGATCGCCGCGAGCGCCGACGCGACGCCGACCGCGACGCCGTGCAGGTCGGCGGCCCGCAGCGGGCCGTCGTCGACGAGCCGGTCGTGCAGCGAGACGCCGCCGACGTACTCGGTCACGAGGTAGGGGCGGCCCTCCTCCTCGCCGTGCGCGAGGACCCGCGCCGTGCAGAACGAGGCGACGCGGCCGGCGAGGTACGCCTCGTCCAGGAAGCGCCGCCGGTAGGACGGGTCGCCCGCGAGATGCGGGTGGATGGTCTTCACCGCGACGCGCCCGCCGGACACCGGGTCGGCGCCGAGGTAGACCGTGCCCATGCCGCCCGAGCCCAGGCGGCCGAGCAGCGTGTGCCCGCCGACCTCGCGCGGATCGGCCGGTTCGAGCGGCCTGATGTCTCCGTCCATGGATCTTCCCGGCCCCCTTGTTCTTCTCGTCACCGTGCATCCCCGTTCGGCGGCGGATTATTGGGCGTCTTCGCAGGAAGTGCCGGAAACGTGAACGTCACGTCGATGTCGTGCCCCGTGCACCTGGGCCGGGCAGAGTGGGCGGTGGTTCGGCGGCACGGCCCGGTCCGCGGGGTTCCTCCTCGGCGCGCGGGTGGCGGGCGGCGCCGGATCTGGTGCCCGCACGGGCGGCTCCCCAGGGGTGGGAGGCGCCGTCCGCGCGGGCATCCGCCGTGCTCGAGCGGGGTCATGCGCCGTGCTCAGGCGGGGTCGTCCGGCCTGCTCGGACGAGGTCTTCCGGCTGCTCAGGCGATGTTTCGCAGGGCAATGACCAGGTAACATCCAGTTCTGCGTTCTCCCCCCAGGCGTTGGAACGCGGCGCGGCCCCCGGTGCCGCGTGCGAGCCGAAAGGGGGAGGGGCGCCGGGGTGCGGATATCCGCGGGCAGGCTGTCGCCGTCGTGCTGGTCGGTGCGGACCCGCGTGACGGCCGCCGCCACCTTCATCGTCCTGATCCTGCTGGTGGCCGGCGTCGTGCTCTTCTACCAGGCCGTCCGCGGCACCCTGTACGGGGACCTGCGCGAGCGCGGGAACTTCGTCGTCACCGATCTGACCACGCTCGTGCAGAACACCGACCCGCACGGCACGCTGCCCGTCCAGGACCCGGACTTCACGCTCCTCCAGGTCGTGAACACGGAGGGCGGCCTGGTCGCGTCGAGCGAGTCGCTGCTCGGGCGCGGCCCGCTGGACGCGCCCGCGCCGCGCGCGCCGGGGCGTCCCGAGCACCGCACCGTCGACGTCCCGGGCAAGGGCGCGGTCTACCTGGTCACCGAGAGCGTGCGGACATCGCACGGCTGGAAGATCGTGCACGTCGGCGCGCCCATCAGCGACTTCACCCAGTACAAGGGCCTGTTCATCGGTCTGCTCGCGGCCTCGGTGCTGCTCGCCACCACGGCGGTCGGCTGGATCGTGTCGCTGTCGGTGCGGCGGGCGCTGCGTCCGGTCCGGGTGATGAGCGCCGAGCTCGCCGAGATCACCGGCCGGGGGATGGGACGGCGCGTCACCGTCCCCGGGCCGAACGACGAGGTGTCCGAGCTGGGCGAGTCGGTGAACGTGACGCTGAGCCGGCTGGAGGCCGTCATGGCCCGGCAGCGGGGCTTCGTCGCGGACGTCTCGCACGAGCTGCGCAGCCCGCTCACCGGCCTGCGCGCCCAGCTGGAGGTCGCGCTGGAGCGGCCGGACGACGAGGACTGGCCCGCCGTCGCCCGCGCCGCGCTCGCCGACGCCGACCGGCTGCAGAGCATCGTCAGCGACCTGCTGATCCTCGCCAAGCTGGGCGCGGGCGTGCACGTCGCGCGGGAGCGGGTCGACCTCGGGGAGCTGGTCCGGGTGGAGACGGGGCGGCGTCCCCGGCGGGTCCCGGTCGAGGTGGACGCGCCCGAGGGGATCATGGTGCGGGCCACGGCGCACCACATCGTCCGGCTGCTGACGAACCTGCTCGACAACGCCGAGCGGCACGCCGCGTCGCGGGTGTGGGTCTCGGTGTCCGCGGACGGCGACGACGCCGTGCTGCAGGTCCTGGACGACGGCGCCGGGATCCCGCCCGAGGACCGCGAACGGATCTTCTGGCGCTTCCAGCGGCTCTCCGAGGGGCGCGAGCGCGACCGCGGCGGCACCGGCCTCGGCCTGACGATCTCCCGCGACATCGCCCGCGCGCACGGCGGGACGCTCGTCGCCGCCGACAGCGACAAGGGCGCGCGGCTCGTCCTGCGCATCCCGCTCGACAGGCCGTCGACGTTCCCGGCCTCCTGACCGCGTCCGCAGGCCCTGACCGCCTCGTCCGGCTTCAGGCGATGGCGGGACGGTGCGTGCCGTGGCGGGTGGCCTGCTCGAAGGCGTGCCCGAGCCGCAGGACGGCGAGGTCCGCGCGGTGCGGCCCGACGATCTGCAGGCCGACGGGCAGCCCGTCCTGGGTGAACCCGGCGGGGACCGACAGCGCCGGGCAGCCGGTCGCCGAGACGAGGAAGCAGGACCGCATCCACTCCAGGTAGTCGGGCATGGGGTGCCCGGCGATCTCGCCCGGGTACTCGATCGCGGCGTCGAACGGCGGCACCTGGCTGACCGGGAGCAGCAGCGCGTCGTACCGTCCGAAGAACTCCCTGACCTGGTGGAACAGCGCCGTGTGCAGCGTCTCGGCGCGTCCGACATCGGTGCCGGTCAGGGTGCGGCCCGCGTCGATGTTGCCGGCGAGCGACGGCTTGAAGTCGGCGCGGCGCTCGTCGAGGAGCGGGCCGAGGGCGAGGTCCCAGTGCCAGGCGCGCAGCGTCCGGAAGACCTCGTCCGCGCCGGACAGGTCGGGGCACGCCTCCTCCACCGAGCAGCCGAGGTCCTCGAACGCCTTCACCGCCGGTTCGAGGACGCCGGTGACCGCCGGGTCGACGGGCGCCCGCCCGCCGAGGTCTGGCGACCAGGCGAGCCGCAGCCCGGCGACGTCCCGGTCCAGCGGGACCGCGAACGCCGATCCCGGCGTCTCCAGCGCGATGGGGCTGCGCGGGTCGGGGCCGGCGAGGACCGACAGCAGCAGCGCCGCGTCCGCCACCTCGCGGGCCATCGGCCCCTGGACGCCCATCGTCGACCAGCCCGCCGGCACCGGCCACGACGGCACCCGGCCCGGCGACGGGCGGAACCCGACGACGTTGCAGAACGACGCGGGGTTGCGCAGCGAGCCGCCCATGTCGCTGCCGTCCGCGACCGGATGCATCCCGCACGCCAGCGCGGCCGCCGCGCCTCCGCTGCTGCCGCCCGCCGACCGCGACAGGTCGTAGGGGTTGCGGGTGAGGCCGAAGACCGGGTTGAACGTGTGCGACCCGGCGGCGAACTCGGGCACATTCGTCTTGCCGATCGTGATGGCCCCGGCGGCGCGCATCCGCTCGATGACGAGCTCGTCGGCGTCCGGGACGAGGTCGGCGAAGATCGGCGAGCCGGAGGTCGTGCGGATGCCCTTGGTGGCGTGCGTGTCCTTGTGCGCGACCGGCAGCCCGTGGAGCGGCCCGACGTCCGCGCCTGCGGCGAGACGGTCGTCGGCGTCCCGCGCCTGCTCCAGTGCCCGCTCCGCGACCAGCGTCACGATGGCGTTGACCTGCGGGTTCGTCCGCTCGATCTGGTCGAGGTGCGCCCGCACGACCTCGCGGGCCGACAGCTCCCGCGCCCGGATCCGGTGGACGATCTCGCGCGCGGACGCGAAGTGGATCTCCTCTGACACTGCGGTCCCCTTCTCCCGGCTGCGCTCCCAGTCTCCACCCCCGGCACCCCGGCTGACCTGCCCGTGCGGTCATGATGGGTCCGTGACGGAACGAGTGGGGGCGCGCGAGCTGCTGCGCCGCGTCCTGGACGCGGACGGCTGGACGTCCTGGGACGTTCCGCCCGCCGCGCATCCCGACCCGTCCACGCCCTACGGCAGGGCCCTGGCCGCCGCCCGCGAGCGCAGCGGCTGCGACGAGGCCGTCCTTACCGGCGAGGGACGCCTGCGCGGCCGCCGCGTCGCGTTCGTCGTGTCGGAATTCCGCTTCCTCGCCGGATCGATCGGCCTCGCCACCGCCGACCGGATCGTCGCGGCCGTGGAGCGCGCCACCGCCGAACGCCTCCCGCTGCTCGCCGCGCCCGCGTCCGGCGGCACCCGCATGCAGGAGGGGACGGCCGCGTTCGTCCAGATGGCCCGCATCACCGCCGCCGTCATGGCGCACCGCGCCGCCGGGCTGCCGTACCTCGTCTACCTGCGGCATCCGACCACCGGCGGCGTCTTCGCCTCCTGGGGTTCGCTCGGCCATGTGACGGCCGCGGAGCCCGGCGCGCTCATCGGGTTCCTGGGCCCGCGCGTGTACGAGGGCCTGCACGGCGAACCGTTCCCGCCCGGCGTCCAGGTCGCGGAGAACCTCGCGGCCAAGGGACTTCTGGACGCCGTAGTCGCCATAGACGATCTCGCCGAGATCGCTTCTCGCGCGCTGAACGTCCTCTGCGAGAGACCGCCTGCGACCCTTTGGCCGCGGCCTCCGTCCGGCGTCGCGGAGGAGGCGACGGCGTGGGAGTCGATCGAACGGTCACGGCGTCCTGGCCGTCCGGGCGTCCGGGATCTGCTCCGGCACGGCGCGTCCGACGTCACCCCGCTCTCCGGCACCGGCGAGGGCGAGGCGGGCCGGGGCCTCCTCCTCGTGCTCGCCCGCTTCGGCGCGGCCCCCTGCGTCCTGATCGGCCAGGACAGGCAGAGCCAGCGCACCGGCGACCCGCTCGGCCCGGCCGGCCTCCGCGTCGCGCGGCGCGGCATGCGGCTGGCCGCCGAGCTGGGGCTCCCGCTGGTCACGGTCGTCGACACGCCCGGCGCCGCGCTGTCCGCCGAGGCGGAGGAGGGCGGCCTAGCGGGCGAGATCGCCCGCTGCCTCGCCGACCTGATCACCCTGCCCGCGCCGACGCTCTGCCTCCTCCTCGGCGAGGGCACGGGCGGCGCGGCGCTCGCCCTCCTCCCCGCGGACCGCGTGCTGGTGGCCCGGCACGCCTGGCTCTCCCCGCTCCCGCCGGAAGGCGCCTCGGTGATCGTCCACCGGACCCCGTCGCGGGCGGACGAGGTGGCGGCGGCCCAGGGCGTCCGGTCGGCGGACCTCCTCCGCGACGGGCTGGCCGACGTCCTCGTGGACGAGCGTCCCGACGCCGCCGACGAGCCGGAGCCGTTCTGCCGCCGCGCCTCGGCCGCCGTCGAGCGGGAGCTGTCCGGGCTCGCCCCCGGAACCTCGGCCGCCCGCCAGGCCCGGTACCGTCCAGCACCATGACCGAGGCCGCCACCCGATCCGCGTACGACTCCGTCGCCGTCCTCTACGCCGACACGTTCCGCGACTTCCTGGACGACATGCCGCTGGACCGCGCGCTGCTCGCCGCGTTCGCGGACCTGACCCGAGGCTCCGGCCCGGTCGCCGACCTGGGCTGCGGGCCCGGCCGCCTGACCGGGCACCTGGCGTCCCTGGGACTCCCCGTCTTCGGCGTCGACCTGTCACCCGAGATGATCGCCCAGGCCCGCAGGGAGCATCCCGGCCTCCGCTTCGACGAGGGCACCATCACGGCCCTCGACCTCGCGGACGAGAGCCTGGGCGGCGTCCTCGCCTGGTTCTCGACCATTCACACGCCCCCGGCGGAACTGCCGCGGGTGTTCTCCGAGTTCCACCGCGTCCTGGCCCCGGGCGGCCACCTGCTGATCGCCTTCCAGGCCTGCGAAGGCGACACCCCACAGCCCTTCGACCACAGGGTCGCCCTCGCCTATCGCTGGCCGCTGGACGCGCTTTCAGCCCTGCTCCGCAGCGCCCGCCTGACCGAGATCGCCCGCCTCCACCGCGAACCTTCGGAGCAGGAGCGCTTCCCCGCCGGCCACCTTTTGCTCCGCAAGCCGTGAGCGGGCAGGTCAGACCCTGCGCTCTTCGGCCTCGTCATCCCGGCGGCGCGCCGGGGCCTCGTCCCACACCCGATGCCAGGGCCGCTGACGGCGAATCCGGCGGGTGCCGCGACGGTGCCCGCCGCGCGGAAAGAACGAGGCGAGCACCCCGGCCGCCGCGACGGCGAAGAGCGCGGCGAGGACCCAGGCCAGGATCTTGGGGCCGATACATCCCTGCGTGCCCGCCCGGCCCCGCAGAGTTCGGATGATCAGGGGCGCGTCGCCCAGCACGGTGCTGTCCGCCATGTCGTTCGCTCTCTTTGTTCCGAGATGGCTAGCCCTTTATGGCCGTAACAGCATGTCATGAAACAACCACCCGCCGCATGACGGCAACCTGGAAGACCGAACACGTTCAGCCACCTGCGAACGCGGATTCGGGGTGACGTGCCGGGGCACGGGTCGGGCACGGGTTGGCGGCCGGTCGTTTGGGGTCTTACGATCTGGAGGTCGTCGTCGAGGAGGGGTTCCGTGCGAGCGCTCGTCATACAGCATGATCATGTCTCGCCGCCAGGGCCGGTGGGGGAGCGGCTGGAGGCGCGGGGGTTCGACATCACCGAGATGGTGGTGGTGCCCGAGGACCGGCACCTGACGCCGGACGTGCGGATCGAGTTCCCTGACCCGCGGGAGTGGGACCTCGTCGTCCCCATGGGGGCGCCCTGGTCGGTCGACGGGCCCGGTGTCGCTTCCTGGGTCGAGCCCGAACTGCGCATGCTCGCCGCGGCGCAGGACGCGGGAGTGCCCGTTCTCGGGGTCTGCTTCGGCGGGCAGGCGCTGGCGGCGGCCCTCGGAGGCGCGGTGGAGCGGGCTCCGCGCGCCGAGATGGGGTGGGTCGGGATCGAGACGGTCGATCCGTCGATCGTCGGGCCCGGCCCCTGGTTCCAGTTCCACTTCGACCGCTGGATCCTGCCGCCCGGCGCCGTGGAGGTCGCGCGGAGCGCGGTGTGCTCGCAGGCGTTCGTGCTGGGGCGGTCGATGGGCGTGCAGTTCCATCCGGAGATCACGGCCGAGCAGTTCGGGCTCTGGCTGGCGAACGGCGCCGCGAGCCACATGCGAGCCAAGGGCATCGACTCTGATCTGGTGATGGCGGAGGTCAAGTGGACGGAGGCGGAGTCGGCCCGGCGGACTCACGCCCTCGTGGACGCCTTCCTGGACCGGGTCGCTACCCGGACGCCCGAACCAGGGCGTTGAAAAGGGCTTGCTGAGCGGGGTCGGTCGCGGCCGTGTCCTCGGGATGCCATTGGACGGCCAGGAACCAGTGGTCCGGATTCGTCAGTTCCGCGGCCTCTAGAGTGCCGTCGGCGGCGTGGGCCGTGGGGGTCAGGGTGGGGGCCAGAGCCGCCGTCGACTGGTGGTGGTAGCAGGACGCGGTGACCTGCTCGGTCTCCAGGGTCTTGGCGAGAAGCGTGCCAGGGGTGACCGTCACGGGGTGGAGTTTGTGGCGGTGGTCTTCAGGCATGTGCTGCGTGAGGGTGCCGCCCAGGGCCGTGTTCACTACCTGGAAGCCGCGGCAGATGGCCAGGGTGGGGATGTTCGATTCCAGGGCGTGGACGGCCAGGGCCAGGTCGAAGGCGTCTTGCGCGTCGTCCACGTCGTAGAGGGCTTCGTGTTCGGTTTCCGCTCCGTAGTGGCGGGGGTGGATGTCGCCGCCGCCCGGCAGGAGGAGGCCGTCGCAGCGGCTCAGGCGGGACGGTTCGTAAGGGGCCGCCGGGTGCATGATGAACGGCTCGCCGCCCGCCCGGTAGACCGCCTCGACCAGGGCCTGGGCGGCCACCTCGGCCTTGTAGCGGAGGGCGGAGGCGGACGCGGAGAAGCGGGCCGGGAGCGCGATCAGCGGACGGGTCAAAGCTCGATCCAGGTGGTCTTGAGGTCGGTGTACTTGTCGAGGGCGTGGAGCGACTTGTCGCGTCCGTGGCCCGACTGCTTGACGCCGCCGAACGGGACGCTCATGTCGCCTTCCTCGTAGCAGTTGACCCAGACCGTCCCGGCGCGGAGGGAGCGCGAGACGCGGTGCGCGGTGGACAGGTCGGAGGTCCAGACGGCGGCGGCCAGGCCGTATTCGGTGTCGTTGGCCAGCGCGATCGCCTCGTCGACGTCGTCGAACTCCAGGACGGCGAGGACCGGGCCGAAGATCTCCTCGCGGGCGATCCGCATCTCCGGCTTGACCTGGTCGAACACTGTGGGGGCGATGTAGCGGCCGTCCGCCGCCGCGCCGGTGCGGAGGTGGGCGCCGTCCGACTTCGCGGCCTGGATGTGCGACATGACGCGGGCGTGGTGGGCGAGGGAGACCAGCGGGCCCATCTCGGTGGACGGGTCCAGCGGGTCGCCGGTGCGGAGGGACTCGGCGCGGGCGACGACGCGGTCGACCACCCGGGAGGCGATCGAGCGATGGACCAGGAGCCGGGACGGGGCCGTGCACATCTCGCCGGCGTTGAAGAAGATGCCCCAGGCGGCGGTGGCGGCGGCGGCGTCCAGGTCGGGGGCGTCCGGGAGGATGATGTTGGGGGACTTGCCGCCGAGTTCGAGCCAGACGCGCTTGAGGTTCGAGTCCGCCGCGTAGCGCAGGAAATGGCGTCCGACCTCGGTGGAGCCGGTGAAGGCGAGGACGTCGACGGACGGGTGCTCGCCCAGCGCGCGGCCGGCCACCTCGCCGGGGCCGTTGACGACGTTGAACACGCCGGGCGGCAGGCCCGCCTCGGCGGCCAGCGCGGCCAGGTGCAGGGCGGAGAGCGGCGATTCCTCGGCCGGTTTCAAGATGGCGGTGCAGCCGGAGGCGAGGGCGGGGGCGATCTTCCAGGCGGCCATCGTGAGCGGGAAGTTCCACGGGACGACCGCCGCGACCACACCCACGGGCTCGCGGGTGACCAGGGCGAGCGACGACGACGAGGTGCGGGGCGACTCGTCCAGTTGCTTGTCGGCGGCCTCGGCGTACCAGCGGACGCAGTTGATCACGGCGCGCAGCTCGATGCCGTACGACTCGCTGATCGGCTTGCCCATCTCCAGGCTGATCAGGAGGGCGATGGTCGAGCGGTCGCGTTCGATCAGGTCGGCCCAGCGCAGGAGGGCCGCCTTGCGTTCGGCGGGCGCGAGGCGGGGCCAGGGGCCCGTGTCGAAGGCCCGGCGGGCGGCGGCGACGGCGGCGTCCACCTCGGACGGCCCGGCCGACGCGATGCGGGCGATCGTCTTGCCGTCGCGGGGCGAGACGACGGGGACCGAGGCCGTGCCGGTGAACTCTCCGTCGATGTGGAGGCCGGTGTGCGGGACGAGCCCGGCGGCACGGGCGCGCCATTCCTCGTACGGGACGTCGGTCACGGACCCTCCTCTAGAGTCGTTTGTACCCGAACAGTAGCGTCGGCGGCTTGACCGCCGCCATCCCGGTTCCTAGATTATTTGGGACCAAACAAAATGGAGGTGGAGCGATGGCAACCGTCGCGGGCGTCGCCGTCGAGCCCGGACACTGGATCGGCGGGGAGCGCACCGGCTCCCACGCGACTTTCGCCAGCGTCTCGCCGATCGACGAGCGGCCGGTAGCGGAGGTAGCGCGGGGCGGGGCCGCAGAGGCGAACGCCGCGGTCGCCGCGGCTCGCCGTGCCTTCCCCGCCTGGGCCAGGACGAGCCGGGACGAGCGGGCGCGGCTGCTGCACGCCATCGCCGACGGCGTGGAGAAGCGGATCGAGGAGCTCGCCCAGGTCGAGACGGCCGACAACGGGGCGCTGATCCGCTCCCACCGGCGCGGGGTGATGCCCCGGGTCGCGCACAACTTCCGGTTCTTCGCCGACTGGCTGCTGAAACTCGGCCACGACGACTTCGAAACGCGGGGCCACACCAACCATGTGAGCTGGGACCCGGCGGGCGTCGCCGTGCTGATCACCCCGTGGAACGCGCCGCTGATGCTCGCCACGTGGAAAATCGCGCCCGCGCTGGCGGCCGGGAACACCGTCGTGCTCAAGCCCGCCGAGTGGACGCCGCTCACCGCGTCGCTGCTGGCCGACGTCACGGCACAGGCCGGGCTGCCGGACGGGGTGTTCAACGTCGTCCAGGGCTATGGCGCGGAGGTCGGCGGGCCGCTGACTGCGCATCCCGACGTCAACCGGATCAGCTTCACGGGCTCGGTCCCCACGGCCCGGACGATCGCGGCCGCGGCTGGCCCCAACCTGACGCCGCTGTCGCTGGAGCTGGGCGGCAAGTCGCCGCTGCTCGTGTTCGCCGACGCCGACCTCGATCTCGCGGTCGATCTGGCCGTCGAGCAGTACGACAACGCCGGGCAGGTCTGCCTGGCCGCGACCCGGCTGCTGGTCGAGTCGTCCATCGCGGACGAGTTCACCGCGCGTTTCGTGGAGAAGGCGTCCAGGATCAGGCAGGGCGATCCGCGCGAGGAGGCCACCGACGTCGGGCCGCAGGTCCATCGCCGCCATCTGGAGCGCGTGGACGGGTTCGTCCAGCGGGCCAAGGAGGCGGGGGCGCGCGCGCTCATCGGCGGCGGCCCGAACGAGGAACTGGGCGGTCTCTACTACCGGCCGACCCTTTTCACGGACGTTCCGGAAGGGGCCGAGATCCTCACGGAAGAGGTCTTCGGGCCCGTCCTGACGCTGCAGACGTTCGACACCGAGCAGCAGGCCGTCGCGATGGCGAACGGGACCCGGTTCGGGCTCGCCGCCACGCTGGCCACCGGTGATCCAGAGCGCGCGCGGCGCGTCACCGAGCAGCTCGTGGCGGGGACGGTGTGGGTCAACTGCTTCTTCGTCCGCGACCTGCAAGCCCCCTTCGGCGGGTCCCGGCAGTCCGGGGTCGGACGCGAGGGCGGCGACTGGAGTTTCGATTTCTACTGCGACCTGAAGAACACGGTGACGGCCCCATGGGTGAGATAGTCGGCGCGGGACTCCTCGCGCACGTTCCCACGATCGTCCTGCCCGAGGTCACTCGGCGCGAGCTGAACGGCGGTGAGGACACCACGCTCGTCCCCGGCCTGCAGAGGCTGCGCCAGGACGTGTTCGAGAGGGACGACTACGACACTGTCGTCGTCCTCGACTCGCACTGGGCGACGACGGTCGAGTTCGTCACCACCGCGCAGGAGCGCCGGGCGGGGCTCTACACGTCCGAGGAGCTGCCGCGCGGCATGTGCCGGATGCCGTACGACTTCCCCGGAGACCCCGAGCTGGCCCATGCGGTCGCGCGCTACGCCGGCAAGCACGGGACGTGGATCACCCCGATCGACGACCCGTACCTGCCGATCTACTACGCCACCGTCAACCTGTGGACGCACCTCGGCGTCCGCGACGACCCGTACCTCGGCGAGGCGGGGAAGCGGTGGATGTCGATCGGCGTGTGCCAGACCGCCGACACCGAGGACTTCCTGCGCCTCGGCCGCGCCCTCGGCGACGCCATCGCCGCGACGGACCGGCGCGTGCTGCTGATCGCGTCCGGCGCGCTGTCGCACACGTTCTGGTCACTGCGGGTGATCCGCGACCACGAGGCGTCCGGGCCCGAGCACATCTTCACGCCGGAGGCGCGGGCGGCGGACGAGCAGCGCATCGCGTGGCTGCAGAAGGGCGACCACGGCCGGGTGCTCGACACCATGCCGGAGTTCCTGACCTTCAAGCCGGAGGCCCGCTTCGGGCACTACCTCATGATGATCGGCGCCCTCGGGGAGCAGGCCTGCACGGCCCCCGGGCGCCTCTACAGCGAGTACGAGAACTCCGTCGGGACGGGCCAGGTGCACATCTGGTTCGACCGCCCTGAGACCGGATGGACCGCCTAATGCCCGAATACCGACGGATCCTCCTGGACGGCGCCGCCACCCAGGTCATCAGGGACGGCGACGCCCTCGTCAGCGCGGACGGCCGCTCCGTGCGCGCGGACGACGCCGTCCATCTGCCGCCGTGCGAGCCGTCCAAGGTCGTCGCGGTGCACCTCAACCACCGCAGCCGCGTCGAGGAGTTCCAGACGAGGCTGCCGCCCGCGCCGACGTTCTTCCACAAGCCGATCTCGGCGCTGAACGCGCACGGCGGCGCGGTCGTGCGCCCGGAGCGGTGCAAGTACCTCAACTACGAGGGCGAGATCGCGATCGTCATCGGGCGGACGGCCCGCAACGTCGCGCCGAAGGAGGCCGGCGACTACATCGCGGGCTACACGGTCGCCAACGACTACGGCCTGCACGACTTCCGCGACACCGACGCCGGGTCGATGCTGCGCGTGAAGGGCTCCGACACCCTCTGCCCGCTCGGCCCCGGCCTCGTCACCGACTGGGACTTCCACGGCAAGTACCTGCGGACGTACGTGAACGGCGAGCTGGTGCAGGACGGCAGCACCGACGAGATGGAGTGGGACATGCACTACCTCGTCGCCGACATCGCCCGCACCATCACGCTCTACCCCGGCGACGTGCTGCTGTCGGGGACGCCGGCGAACTCGCGTCCCGTCCAGCCGGGCGACGTCGTCGAGGTCGAGGCGGAGGGTCTCGGACGGCTCCGCAACCACATCGTCGCCGGGCCCGTGCCGATCCGGGATGACTGCGGCGCGCAGCCGACCGAGTCGGAGGAGGTCATCTCCACCGCGTTCGGCGGCGACTGGGAGTTCCGCGGCATCCGCGCTCCGCGCCGATAGCCGTCAGGGTCCGCGCGGGCGGCCAGCGGTAGCCCGCGCGGACAGCCCTCAGAACGTCAGGGCGCGCGTCAGGACGTCAGGGCGTCGGCGCGGCGGACGACCTCGCGGCAGAACGCGCCGACGCCGTCCGGGTCGTCGGTGAACTGGGACGGCTTGATGCAGAACGTCGTGAAGCCCTGTTCGAGCTGCGACGGGATGCTCTCCAGCGCCGGTTCGAGCGGGGACACCGAGTCGTCGTCGGGGAACACGGGACGGCAGCCGCCGATCATCTCCAGGTCGGCGGCGTCCCGTCCGGCGGCGGCCATCGCGGCGCCGAGGCGTTCCAGCTCTTCCGGCGTGGGGCGTCCCAGCGGGTGGAAGCCGTGCCCGTACTTCACGATCCGGTCGAGGAGCCGGTCGTGGAGGTGCTGCCCGCCGAGCCACATGCGCGGCCCGTCCGGACGGTACGCGCGGGGCTCGAAGTAGACGTCCTCGAAGGAGAAGTGCGCGCCGCTGTAGGAGACGGGGGAGCCGCGCCACAGCAGGTCCCAGATCTCCAGCTGCTCGTCGAGGATCCTGCCGCGCTTCCCGAACGGGACGCCCAGCGCCGCGTACTCGTCCCGGCTCCAGCTCACGGTCGGCTGGACGACGAGCCGCCCCTCCGACAGCAGGTCGAGCGTGCCGATGTCGCGGGCCAGCGCGAGGGGGTGCCGCAGCGGCGCGAGGACGGCCGCCGCCGCCAGCCTGATCCGCGTCGTGACGGACGCGATCGCGCCGAGCAGCATCAGCGAGCCTGGCCACGGGGTGAACGGGTCCTGGTTGCCGGGGTAGGCGTAGTCGCGCGGGTTGCCCATCACGCCCTTCTCGCCCGCGTCGGGGCCGAGCACGATGTGCTCGCTGACCATGACGGCGTCGAAGCCGGCGTCCTCGGCCTCGCGCGCCCACCGGACGAGGGTCGGCAGGTCGCGGCCGGTGGTGAGGGTCCAGTTCTCGCTGAGCACGAGCACGAAGCGCGGCGAGCGCGGCGTTGGCGTCATCCCGGCATCGTATGGGCCCAAACGAAACCCCGGCAAGGGGTCAGGTGCGGGAGCGGCGGCCCGAGCGGCGCGGCGGCGGGGGCGACTCGGCCCGCAGCGAGGCGCGCCGCCCGTCGCCCTCCTCCTCCAGGTGCTCGATGATCGACCGGAGCGTCTGCGCGAGGCCCCGGTTGTCGTCGCCGGTCAGCCCCTCCACCACGAACGCCTCCTCGGCGTTGAACGCCGGGAACAGGCTCCGCATCAGGTCCTGGCCCTTGACGGTGAGCCGGAGCAGGACGAGCCGCCCGTCCGTGGCGTGCGAGCCGCGCTCGATCAGGCCGCGCCCCTCCAGCGTCTTGACGACCCCGGTGAGCGTCCCCTTGGAGATCCCCGCCTCCTCGGCGACGTGGCGCGTCTCCATCTCGTCCCAGATCCACACCACCCACAGGACGACGAACGCGGTCCAGGTCAGGTCGGCGCCGCGCAGCACCGAGCTCTCGAAGTGCTGCCGGATCGCCGCGGCCGCCCGGTAGATGTTGGAGACCGCCATCATCGCGTCGTGCCGCAGCGGGACGTCGCCGAGCCGCCGCTGGATGGCCTGCTCGGTCTCTTGCAGTGTGTGGTGCCCGGTCACGGTGCGTCCTCCAAGGGGCCCGGCGCTGATGACCCTGTCACGGGCCGAAATGCGAATCTACCCTTGTCGGACGCCGTCCGACTCCGTACGATCCTCGCGACCCATTATTCGTGCGGACCCAAACGATACTCCGCGGGCCCGCTCCGGCAATGGAGCCGCGCATGGCGATCCCCGAAGACGTCGCGTCCACCCCGTCCGCCGGAACCGGCCGGCGCCGCATCGGCGCCCCCGAGATCGTGTTCTTCGTGGTCGCCGCGTCGGCCCCGCTGACCGTGGCCGCGGGCGGCCTCCCGACCTCGTTCGCCGTCACCGGCGTCGTCGGGATCCCGCTGCTGTACGTGGTGCTGGCGGTGCTCCTGACCGTCTTCACCGGCGGGTACGCGGCCATGAGCCGGTCCATCGCCAACGCCGGGGCCTTCTACTCCTACGTGACCAACGGGCTCGGGCGGGTCGCCGGGGTCGGCACCGCGTTCGTCGCCCTCATCTCCTACAACACGATGCAGATCGGGCTGTACGGGCTGTTCGGGTTCACCACGGCCGACTTCCTCAAGGCCAAGCTGAGCATCGACCTGCCCTGGTGGACGGTCGCGCTCGGCGGCGTCGCCGTCGTCTCCGTCCTCGGGTTCCGGCGCGTCGACCTGAACGCCCGCGTCCTCGGCGTGCTGCTGGCGGTCGAGTTCCTGACCGTCCTGGTCTTCGACCTCGCGCAGCTCGCGGACGCCCCGTCCGGCGTCTCGGCGACCTCGCTCGGCTGGGACGCCGCGACGTCCGGCGCGGTCGGCGCCGCGTTCTGCTTCGCGATGGCGAGCTTCATGGGCTTCGAGGCCGCCGCCCTCTACAGCGAGGAATGCCGCGACCCGCGCCGGACGGTCGGCCGCGCCACCTACGTGGCGGTCGCCGTCATCGGCGTGTTCTACGCGTTCACCGCCTGGGCGATGACGGTCGGCGCGGGGTCGTCCGAGATCGTCGGACGCGCGCAGAAGGACGGGCCCGCGCTCGTCTTCGTCCTGTCCGAGGAGCATGTCGGCGCGCTGTTCGCCGACCTGGCGCAGCTCTTCCTCGTGACGAGCCTGTTCGCGGCCCTGCTGTCGTTCCACAACGCGGTGGCGCGGTACTTCTTCTCGCTGGGACGCGAAGGCGTCCTGCCCTCGCCGTTGAGCCGGACGCACGACCGGCACGGCTCGCCGCACATCGGGTCGCTGACGCAGACCGCCCTCGCCGTCGTGGTCGTGATCGCCTTCGCCTTCTCCGGCAAGGATCCCGTCCTGACGCTCTTCAACTGGTTCACGAACCTGGGCGCGCTCGGCGTGATCCTGCTGCTGACGGTGACGTCGGCCGCCGTGGTGGCCTACTTCGCCCGCGACCGGCGGGGCGAGAACGCCTGGAACAGGCTGATCGCGCCCGCCATCGCGTGCCTGGGGCTGGGCGCCGTCTTCGTCACCAGCCTGCTCAACTTCGACGCCCTTCTCGGAGCGGAGAAGGGGTCGGCGCTGACGTGGGTGCTGCCCGGGCTCATCTTCGGGGCCGCGATTCTGGGCGTGGTGTTCGCCCTGTATCTGCGGAGTGCCCGTCCGGCCGCCTACGCCCGCATCGGCAGCGGCGGCTGAGTGCGCGGGGCGGGTCAGGCGAGGTGGCGGCCGCCGTTCCAGATGACGCCGACCTGGCGGTAGTAGGCGGCGATGGGCTCCTCGACCGTCAGCAGCGACAGCTCCTCGGTCGGGGCGTCGTAGAGCGTCAGGTCGGCCTCGCCCCGCCACGCCCGGCCCGCCTCGAAGCCGGCCGCGCCCGACTCGACCAGCTCGTCCAGCGCCGGGGCCCGGCCGGGCTCGATGGACGGCAGGTAGCGGTGGTGCGCCATGGGGTGCCCGTTGACGAAGCCGTTCGTCTCGGACGGCTCCCGCAACGTCACCACGGCCTCGGCGAGGCGGCGGTCGGCGGCGGCCAGCGTGGCCCCGAAGCGGCTTCCCGCGGCCAGGCGCGGGGCGGGGCCGTACGGGTGGGGACGCGTCTGGTGGATGGAGCCCAGCTTCTTCGGATAGCCCTGGTGCAGCCCGCGGGCGATCGCGAAGTCCTTGTCGACCCAGATGTAGACGCAGCGGGAGTACGTCCGTCCCTCGAAGGAGCAGCGGACGACGACGAAGCACTCCTTGTACTGCGCGCGGACCGGGTCGAGCAGTTCCTCGCCGGACTCCGAGCACGACTGCCAGTCGGCCCAGATGATCGCGACCGCGCCGGGGTCGTCGGCGGCGGGGGAGAGCGGCTCGGGGAGCAGCTCGGCGACGCGCGCGGGATCCGTGCGGTACTCGACGGTGAGCAGGTCGCCCGAGTAGTGCCACGGCGGGCTCGGGATCAGCGACGAGCGTCCCGTCGCGGTCTTGGGGTGCAGGAAGCCTCGGACGGTCGCCACCACGTTCCTCCCGGCGGATTGTTTGGGCCCGTACGATAGTGCCTCGCGTGCGGAATCGCCACTCCGACCCCTGGCGATCAGGGGGTTCCCGCGTGGAGTGTTGTCAGGAGTGTCCGTCCGCCATATGGTTTGAGGCCAAATGAGTTTGAGGGAGTGCGCGTGAGCCGACCGGTCGAGGACGTGGTGAGGGAACTGGCCGCCGACGGGATCGACGTGGTCCGGGTGTCCTACCCCGACCTGATCGGCGTCGAACGGGCGCGGGACGTGCTCGTCGAGCGGCTGCCCGCCGCCGTCGACCACGGCCTGTCGTTCTGCCGGGCCGTCTACCACACGACCCCGGGCGGTGAGACCGTCGAGGTCCCCGGCGGCATGGACGCCGGGCTCCCCGACATCTGCGTCCGCCCCGACCTGTCGACCCTGGCGAAGATCCCGTGGGAGGACGGCGTCGCGTCCTGCCTGGGCGAGGCGTACGAGCCCGCGAGCGACGACCTCTGCCCCGAAGGGCCCCGCGAGGTGCTGCGCCGCGCCATCGCCAAGCTGGGCGAGCTGGGGATCCAGGCCGTCGCCGGGCCCGAGTTCGAGTACTACCTGTGCGAACGCGACCCGTCCTCGCCCATGGGCTGGCGCCGGTACGCCGACGCGCCCGGCAACGTCTACACCTCCGGACGCAAGGGCGACCCAGACGGCCACGTCCTGCGGACCCTCCGGCACCTGCGCGACCTCGGCCTCGGCGTGACCATGGGCAACCACGAGTTCGGCGGCGGCCAGTTCGAGATCAACCTCGACCACTCGGCCGCGCTCGACGCCGCCGACCGCGCGTTCCGGTTCAAGTCGTCCGTCCAGGAGATCGCGCAGAGCGAGGGGCGGCTCGCCACGTTCATGGCCAAGCCGTTCAACGACCAGGACGGGTCCGGCTTCCACGTCCACCTGTCGTGCCTGGACGCCGAGGGCCGCAACGTCTTCGAGGGGTCCGAGGGCGACGGCCTGTCCGAGACCGCGCACCACGCCATCGCCGGGGTCCTGGAGCACGCGCCCGCGCTCGCCGCGCTGCTCAACCCGACGATCAACTCCTACAAGCGGTTCGGCCCCGACAGCCTCGCCCCCTGGCTGATCGACTGGGGGCTGGACAACCGCAGCGCGATGGTCCGGATCCCGCCGGAGCGCGGTGCCGCGTCCAGGCTCGAAGTCCGGCTCGGGGACGCCAGCGCCAACCCCTACCTGGGGATCGCGGGCCTGATCGCCGCCGTCTACCTGGGCCTGCGGGACAAGGCGTCCGCGCCGCCGCCGCTGGAGGGCTACGGCTACGACTCCGCCAAGTCCCCCGTCCTGCCCGGCGACCTGTCCGCCGCGCTCGACGCCCTCGCCGCCGACGAGGCGCTGAAAGACGTGCTCGGCGAGCAGTTCGTCACCGCCTTCCTCGCCTACAAGCGGGACGAGGTCGCGCGCTTCCGCCGCCACGTCACCGACTGGGAGTTCCGCGAGTACGCGTACCACCTCTGAAAGGCCCCCCGAAGGAGATCCGTTGCCGAACGAGACGCTGGCCGTCGACCTCGCCGACCTCGACAACTTCATGGACGACGAGACCCCCTGGCGGATGTTCGAGGCGCTGCGCGGCGCCGAGCCCGTCCACTGGAATCCCGAGCCGGACGGCGGCGGCGGCTTCTGGTCCCTCACCCGGCACGCCGACATCGTGGCCGCCGACCGCGACTCCGCGACGTTCACCTCCGAGAAGTTCGTCAACCTGGAGGAGGTGGACGAGCGCCAGGCCGGGATCCGCCGCTCCATGCTGGAGATGGACGGGCCCCGGCACCTCGCGATGCGGCGGCTGCTGTCACGCGAGTTCACGCCCCGCGCCATCGCCGGATACGCCACGTTCCTGCGCGGCCTGACCGCCCGCACCCTCGACGCCGCGCTCGCCGAGGGCGCGTTCGACTTCGTCGAGGAGATCGCCGCCGACTTCCCGATCAACGTGCTGGCCCGCATGCTGGACGTCCCGGACGGCGACACCCGCCGCCTCATCGACTGGGGCAACCGGATCATCGCCAACACCGACCCCGAGTACGCCGACGTCCTGCTGCACAGCGCGGAGAGCGAGCGGTACCGCGACCTGCCGTTCCGCAGCCCCGCGTCGCTGGAGGTCTTCGAGTACGGGCGCGAGCTCGCCGCCCGGCGGCGCGGCGGCGAGGGCACCGACCTCATCAGCCGCCTGGTCAACCAGACCCCGATGGACGGCGAGCCCCTCTCCGACCGCGACTTCGACAACTACTTCCTGCTGCTCGTCGTCGCCGGGAACGAGACCACCCGGCACGCCATCACCCACGCGATGCGCGCCCTGATCGACCATCCCGACCAGGCCGAACGCCTCCGCGCCGATCCCAGCCTGATGCCCACGGCCGTCGAGGAGTTCCTGCGCTGGGCCTCGCCCGTCTACCACTTCCGCCGCACCGCGACCCGCGACACGGAGGTGAACGGGACGCTGATCAGCGAGGGCGACAAGGTCGTGCTGTGGTTCGCGTCCGGCAACCGGGACGAGGCCGTCTTCGCCGACCCGCACCGCTTCGACGTCACCCGCAGCCCGAACGACCACATCTCGTTCGGCAAGGGCGGCCCCCACTACTGCCTGGGCGCCGCCCTCGCCCGCCTGGAGATGCGGATCATGTTCGAGGAACTGCTGCCGCGCCTCGCCGACATCCGTCTCGCCGGGGACGTCCGGCGCGTCCGCTCCAATTTCGTCAACGGCATCAAGCAGATGCCGGTGGCCGTCACCCTGGCCTAGGCGTAGGGGTCGGCCGACTCCAGCGCGAGCGAGCGGACCTGGACCAGGTCGGCGTCGGTGTAGCCGGCCGGAAGCTCGATGCCGAGCGCCTGGAAGAGGTCGCGGATCTCGTCCGGGGTCGGGACGCCGCTCAGCTGCATGCCCTTCACCGACTGCAGCGGCAGCCGCTTGGCCTGCTGGAAGCTGACGTGCAGCTCCGAGTCCCAGACCAGGTACGACGGCGTGCCGCTGTTGATCACGAGCGCGGGGAACTCCGGCCCCCGCTGGGTGAAGATCAGGCAGCTCGACGACAGCTCGTAGCGCAGCAGCGAGTAGGCGGAGGAGAGCCGGACGTCGATGTCGAGGAGCTCGTAGTCCTGCTGGTGCCAGCACGCGGCCAGGATCGTGGCGAACAGCTCGCGGCGCGTCTCCTCGACCGTCCACGACTGCTCCGGGCTGTCCGGGCCCGTCGCGAGCCGCTGGTGCAGGCGCACGAACTGGTGGCACAGGTCCGGGTTCATGGGGTCCAGGATCTCCAGCCGGAACTCCAGCCTGCGCCGCCGCGGCTTGGCCCACGACACGCACTCCGGCAGCGTGACCGCGCGGATGTAGGCGCCGGTGGCGCCGCGGAAGACCCAGCGGTCCGTCTCGCGCCGCGCCTCGGTCAGGACGCGGTTGCACTCGTGACCGCTGATGACGCGCACGTCCATCTGCTTCTGCAGCGCCTTCACCGACTGCTGGACCTCGTCGCCGCGGGTGTCGCTCCGGACGCGGTCGCGCAGCAGGACGAGGGCGACGACGGCCAGGGTCGCCATGGTGGCGCTCTGCACGACCTTCGTGGAGGCGACCCCCGCGACGTCCAGGCCGAGGATGGCGACCGCGAGGACGAACGCCACGGCGACGTCGACGTAGCCCATCAGCAACTTCCACACGCGCTGCATCCACCGCTCCCGTCACGCCCAGCGACCCCGCCGCGACGATCTTAGCCATGGCCGCGAGGAGGCCAGAAGCCTTTCAGGGAAGGGGTTCCGCTTCCGCGAGCACGAGAGGGAGGTCGAAGTAGGCGAACAGCTCCTCGTCGATGAAGCTCGAAATGTGGGTGATGCCGGAGCGGGTGACCGTGAGCACCTGAATGGAGTGCGCGCGCAGGACGCCGTCGTCGCGCCGGATGTACATGCCGAAGGCGGGCTGGCCGTTCGCGACGGCGGGCACGAGCCGGGTGCCGCCGGGGACGCGTGCCAACCGGTCGCCGAGGAGCCGGGCGATGGCGTCCCGTCCGGAGAACCAGTGCGGGACGGGCGGCATCTCCCAGGACGCCTGCTCGGTGAGCAGCCGGGTGATCGCCGGGATGTCGACCGCCTCGAAGGCCCTGGCGAACCGGTCGAGGAGCTCGCGCCGCACCGGGTCGTCCGGCTCGGTGATCTCGTCGCTGGCCGGGACGAGCCGCTCCAGCCGGGCGCGGGCGCGCAGCAGCGTGCTGTTCACCCCCGCGCCGGTCATGTCGAGCATCTCCGCGACGTCGGCCGCGGGCCAGGCCAGCACGTCGCGCAGGATCACCACGGCCCGCTGTTTGCCCGGCAGGTACTGCAGCGCGGCGATCAGCGCCAGCCGCAGCCCGGCCCGCGACGCCACGATCGCGGCCGGGTCGTCCGGCGCGCGGCCGGTCAGCCGTTCGGAGAACGGCTCCAGCCAGGTCACCTCGGGTGCGCGCATGCCGGGCGGCGGCGGATCGTCCGACGGCGAGGCGAGCCCGGACGGCATCACCCGCCGGCTGCTGTGCTGCAAGGCGTTCAGGCACGTGTTGGTCGCGATCCGGTACAGCCACGTCCGCAGCGACGCCCTGCCGTCGAACGCGCCGTACGAGCGCCACGCGCGCAGATAGACCTCCTGGACCAGGTCCTCGGCGTCGTGGACCGAGCCGAGCATGCGGTAGCAGTAGGCCAGCAGTTCGCGCCGGAACGGGTCGGTCAGCCGCGCGAACTCCTCGGCCCCGGTGTTTCTCTCATCGGTCTTCGTCAAGACGCACCTCCCCATGTACTGACAGCCGGCGGCTGCGGAAGTCGTCGGCCCTCCTCCGCTGAATTTCACGGCCTGGCCGGTTTGTACAGGTGACCGGTGAAACACGTTCACCCGAGAACCCGGAGGACCGCGCATGGCGCAGAGGACACGCGGCTGGCTGCTCGGCCTGACCGCGGCGGCGTCGCTGATGGTGGCGCTGGACGCGACGGTGGTGGCGACCGCGCTGACCAGCATCCGGCAGGACCTGTCCGCCACCCTCGAACAGCTCGAATGGACGGTGAACGCCTACAACCTGACCTTCGCCGCGCTGCTGATGACCGGGGCCGCGCTCGGCGACCGGCTCGGACGCAGGCGGATGTTCGCCGCCGGGCTGGGACTGTTCACGGTCGCGTCGGCGGCGTGCGCGCTGGCCCCCGGGATCGGCTGGCTGATCGCGGCCCGCGCCGTCCAGGGCGGCGGGGCGGCGCTGGTGATGCCGCTGGCGATGGCGCTGCTCAGCAACGGGTTCCCGCCCGAGCGGCGCGCCAAGGCGCTGGGGATCTTCGCCGGGCTGACCGGCCTGGCGGTGGTGGCCGGGCCCGTGGTCGGCGGGATCGTCACCGAGGGGCTGGCCTGGCAGTGGATCTTCTGGCTCAACGTGCCGATCGGCCTTGCCGTCATCCCGCTGGTGCTGCGGCGCGTCCCGGAGAGCCGGGGGGAGGGGGCTTCCTTCGACGTCGGCGGCGTCGTGCTGGTGACCGGCGGCGCGCTGGGGCTCGTCTGGGGCCTGATCCGCTCCGGCCCCGCCGGCTGGGACGCGTACGAGGTGGTCGGCTCGCTGGTGGCCGGGGCGGTGCTGCTGGCGGGGTTCGTGGCGTGGGAACTGCGCGTCCGGCAGCCGATGGTGCCGATGCGGCTGCTGCGCTCGCGCGGCTTCTCCGCGGGCAACGCGGCCGGGCTCTTCATGTACGCGTCGCTGTACGGGTCGCTGTTCTTCATGACCCAGTTCCTCCAGGCGGGCCTGGGGAAGGGACCGCTGGCCACCGGGCTGCACCTCGTCCCGTGGACGGCGACGGTGACCGTGGTGGCGCCGGTCGCGGGCGCGCTGGTGAACCGCGTCGGGTCCCGCGCCCTCACCTCCGCCGGGCTGGCGATGCAGGCCGCCGGGATGGGGTGGATCGGGCTCGTCGCCGATCCGTCGATGGCGTACTGGCAGCTCATCGCGCCGATGATCCTCGCGGGCGCCGGGGTCAGCATGGCGATGCCCGCCGCGCAGACGTCCGTCATCAACGCGGTCGCGCCGCCGGAGATCGGCAAGGCGTCGGGCGTCTTCAACACCGTGCGGCAGTTCGCCGGGGTGTTCGGGGTGGCGATCCTCGCGGCGGTGTTCGCCGCCGAGGGCGGCTACGGCACGGCGCAGACCTTCGCCGACGGCTTCGCCCCCGCCATCGCGGTGAGCGGCGCGCTGTCCCTGGCCGGTGCGCTCGCCGGGCTCCTCATCCCCCGGGCGGCAGGGACGGCCGGGGGCGGACGCTACGATCGCCGCAGCGCCCCCCGGAGGAAATATGCCGCGATTGAGTGAGATGGTGCCGCCCCCGGTCACGAAGGGCCTGCTGCGCGCGGTGTTCGGGTTGCCCGGGCCGGTCAAACGGCTGATCACCGGGGCCCCCGTGCGGCGGGACGGCCAGCGGCTCGACCTGGACGCCCAGCTCCTCCTGCTGATGACGCGGCTGGAGGGCGGGCGCCTGGGGGCGCCCACGGTGGAGGAGGCGCGGCGCGGTCTCCAGCGCGGGCAGAGCTATCTCGACCGGGTGCCCGCACGTCCGGTACGGACGCGGGACGTCGACGCGAACGGCGTCCCGGCGCGGCTCTACACCCCGAAGGGCCTGCCGGAAGGGTCGCCGCTGCTCGTCTTCTACCACGGCGGCGGATGGGTCATCGGCGACCTCGACACGCACGACACGGTGTGCCGCTACCTGGCCGTCCACGCCGAGGTGCGGGTGCTGTCGGCGGCCTACCGGCTCGCCCCCGAGCACCCATATCCAGCGGCGACGGACGACGCGCTGACCGCCTACGAGTACGCGGTGGCCAACGCCGGAAACCTGGACGCCGACCCGGCGGCCATCGCGGTCAGCGGCGACAGCGCGGGCGGCAACCTCGCGGCCGTCGTCGGAGTGCTCGCCGAGCGCAAGCCCGATTTCGCGCTGCTGTTCTATCCGGCCACCGACATGACGGCAAGGCGGCGGTCGCGGGAGCTGTTCGGGGACGGCTTCTACCTGACCGACGACGACATGACGTGGTTCAGCGGCCACTACTGCCCGGACGAGGAACGGCGCGCCGACCCGGCCGCGTCCCCGCTGCTCGCCGAAGACCTGACCGCGTTCCCGGCGACGTACCTGGTCACGGCCGGATTCGACCCGCTGCGGGACGAGGGCGAGGCGTTCGCGCGGCGGCTGGAGGAGGCCGGGGTGCCGGTCGCGCTGCGCCGCCAGGACGACCTCTTCCACGGCTTCACGAACATGTGGTCGCTGGGCGGACGGTTCCAGGAGGCGATGTCCGAAGCGGCCGGGGCCCTGCGCACCGGACTGTACGCAGGGCCCCGCCAGCGGAGTTAGAGCGCCGAGGCTAGAGCGGCAGACCCGTGAGGATCATGACCTTCTCCTCGGTGTAGTCGGCCATCGCGGAGCGCAGCCCCTCGCGTCCGACGCCCGAGTCCTTCACGCCGCCGTACGGCATCTGGTCGGCCCGGTAGGACGGGACGTCGCCGATCACGACGCCGCCGACCTCCAGCTCGCGGTGCGCGCGGAACGCGATGTCGAGGTTCCGCGTGAACACGCCCGCCTGGAGCCCGAACTTGGAGTCGTTGACCAGGGCGAACGCCTCGTCCACGCCGTCCACCGGCTGGACGAGCATGACCGGGCCGAAGACCTCCTCGCGGGACACCTTGGCGTCGGCGGGCACGTCCGCCAGCACCGTGGGCGCGTACGCGGCGCCCTCGCGGGTGCCGCCGGTCAGGACCTTCGCGCCCGCGGCGGCGGCCTCGTCCACCCAGGACTCGACGCGCTCGGCGGCCTCCTCGCTGACGAGCGGCCCGACCTGGGTCTTGTCGTCCCATGGGTCGCCGGTGACGAGGGAGCCGACGGTCTCGACGAGCTTCGGGACGAACTCGTCGTAGACGGAGCGGTCCACGTAGACGCGCTGGACGGCGATGCAGCTCTGCCCGGCCTGGTAGTTGGAGAACAGGCCGATCCGCTTGGCGGCCCAGTCGAGGTCGGCGTCCGGCAGGACGACCGCCGCGCCGTTCCCGCCCAGTTCGAGCGTGACGTGCTTGCGCGGCGCCCGGTCGTTGATCGCCCAGCCGACGGGCACGGACCCGGTGAACGACACGATCGGCAGGCGCGGGTCGTCCACCAGCGCGGACGCCCGGTCGTTCGGCACCGTCAGGACGGAGAACATCCCGGCGGGCAGGTCGGTCTCGGCGAGCAGCTCGCCGAGCAGCAGCGCGGACAGCGGCGTCGCCGGGGCGGGCTTGAGCACGATCGGCGTCCCGGCCGCGATCGCCGGGGCGATCTTGTGGGCGGCGAGGTTCAGCGGGAAGTTGAACGGCGAGATGCCGAGCACCGGGCCCTTCGGGACGCGGGTGATGTAGGCCATCCGGCCCTCGGCGGCCGGGTCGGTGTCGAGCCGCTGCGTGGTGGCGCTGAAGCGGCGGGCCTCCTCGGCGGCGAACCGGAACGTGGAGATCGCGCGGGTCACCTCGCCGCGCGCCCACAGCAGCGGCTTGCCGTTCTCGCCGGTGATCAGCCGGGCGACCTCCTCGGCCCGCGCGGCGAGCCGCGCGGACACGTGCGCGAGCGCCTCGGCCCGCACGTGCAGGGGCAGCGCCGCCGCCTTCGCGCGGATCGCGTGCGCCGCGGCGACGGCCTCCTCCACCTGCCCGGGGGTCGGGACGGCGGCCGTCCCGACCACGCGGCCGTCATAGGGATGCGTAACGGTCAGCTCGCCGTCACCGGTCTCGGGCCGGCCGGCCAGCCAGAATGGGGTCACGTTCATGACTTCACGCTATCCCCGGCGGGCGCGTATGCGAGTCTCCGCGGTGTCCAATCCGGTCGTCCGGATTGGACGTGATGGAGAGCGCGATCCACAGTTCGGCGCGGACGGCGGGGTCGTCCGGGTCACGTCCGAGGACCTCGGCGGCCTTGCGCATCCGCGACCGGAGCGTGTGCCGGTGGACGCCGAGCGCCCGCGCCGCCGCCTCGCCCTGCCCGTTGGCCGCCACATACGCCCGGACGGTCTCGACCAGATCCTCTTCCCGGAGCGGCGCGAGGAGCGTGTCGGCGAAGGCGTGCGCGAGGCCGGGCTCCAGGAGCCGCAGGACGCCCTGCCCGGGAAGCGCGGAGTAGTGGACGGCGTCCTGGTGCGACCGGACGGCCGCCGCCAGCGCCTCCTCGGCCTGCCGGAGCGCGGTTCCGAGATCGTTCGCGGCGGGATCGGACACCCCCACCGGGCCGAGGGCCGCGAGCAGCGGCTCGACGGCGCCGATCACCTCGTCCGGGACGATCACGGCGGCGTGCCCGTCGAGCGGCAGCGTCAGGCACCGCGCCCCGGCGGGGTCGGACTCCAGGACGTCGAGCACGGCGGGCCCGCCCGCGCAGGCCAGCACCCGCACCCGCCCGCGCGGCAGCGCGGGCGCGTCGCCGGGACGTCCGAGCAGTAGCGCCGCGAGCGAGGCCCGTAGGTCGCGGCCGGTCCGCGGCGTCTCCGACTGGAGGGTCAGCAGCGCGACGGCCGCGCCGACGATCGTGTGCGCGACGTGGGGGAGCGGCGCGCGTGTCCCGACGGCGAGGAAGCCGCGCGGGCGCCCGCCCAGCCCGATCCGCTGGACGACGATGTGATCGTCCGGCACGGCAAGCGCCACGCTCGCCGCCCCGCCCCCGTCCGCCGGACGGCCCCGCCGCAGCCGCGCCAGCTCAGGCGCGATGGCCTCGGCGCGGCCGCGGGCGGCGGCGGGCTCGGCGTGCTGGACGGCCCCCGACGCGTCCAGCAGCAGCGCCCACCCGCCGAGCAGCCGCGCCAGCCGCGCGACGAGCGCGCCGGGACCGGTGAGCGCGGCGCGGGTCAGCTCGCGCTGCGCCTGGAACGCGCGGGTCACGTCCTCGTACATCTCGGCGGCGAGCATCCGCGAGACGGCCTTGCCGATGGCGATGAACGGGGTCGGGCGCGGCACCTCCAGCAGGACGAGCCCCTGGTCCCGCGCCGCCGTGATCAGCTCGGGCGGGACGTCGTCGTGGATGACGCCGACCGCGAACCCGAGCCCGGCGACGCCCCGTCCGACCAGGCGGGACACGTAACCGGCGGCGTTCGCCCCGCTCAGCCGCATGCCCGTGGTGAGGACGAGCTCGCCGCCCTCCAGGAACGGCGTCGGGTCCTCCAGTTCGCTGACGGCGACCCACATGACCAGGGCGTCCGGCAGCGGTCCGGTGAGCGACCGGAGGCCGAGCTGCGGGAGGGCGGCCACGGAGGCCAGAGTGGGCGGCATCGCAATCCCTGTGCAAAGTGTCTATCCCAAGGGGCGGATTTCGCCGTCCCGTACGGTTCATCGTAGGCGGCGACCGGCCTATGTTCAGGCCATGACCAGCCAGGACCTTGCCCCGAACGCACCCGGCACGCGCCTCCCGCAGGAGCGACGCGTCGTGACCGAGATCCCCGGCCCGCGCTCCCGGGAGCTGCAGAAGCGCCGGACGGCGGCCGTCCCGCCGGGCGTCGGCAGCGTGCTGCCGGTGTACGTGACGGACGCGGACGGCGGCGTGGTCGTCGACGCGGACGGCAACTCGCTGATCGACTTCGGCTCCGGCATCGCGGTCACCGGCGTGGGCAACGCCAACCCGCGGGTCGCGGCGCGGGTGAAGGCGCAGGCGGACCGGTTCACCCACACCTGCTTCATGGTCGCGCCGTACGAGTCGTACGTCGCGGTGTGCGAGAACCTCAACCGGATCACGCCCGGCGACCACGAGAAGCGCTCGTTCCTGGTGAACAGCGGCGCGGAGGCGGTGGAGAACGCCGTCAAGATCGCCCGGTACGCCACCGGGCGGGACGCGGTCGTCGTGTTCGACCACGGCTACCACGGCCGGACACTGCTGACGATGACGCTGACCGCGAAGAACATGCCGTACAAGCACGGGTTCGGCCCGTACGCGCCCGAGGTCTACCGGATGCCGCTGGCGTACCCGTTCCGCTGGCCGACCGGCCCGGAGAACTGCGGGCCCGAGGCGGCGGCGCAGGCGATCGACCAGATCAGCAAGCAGATCGGCGCGACGAACGTCGCCGCCGTGCTGATCGAGCCGATCCAGGGCGAGGGCGGGTTCATCGAGCCCGCGCCGGGCTTCCTGCCCGCGCTCGCCGAGTTCTGCCGCGCGAACGGCATCCTGTTCATCGCCGACGAGGTCCAGACCGGCTTCGCCCGGACGGGCGACATGTTCGCCTGCGAGCACGAGGGCATCGTCCCGGACATCGTCACGACGGCGAAGGGCATCGCGGGCGGGCTGCCGCTCGCCGGGGTCACCGGCCGCGCCGACATCATGGACAAGGTGCACGGCGGCGGGCTCGGCGGCACCTACGGCGGCAACCCGCTGGCCTGCGAGGCGGCGCTGGCCGTGCTGGAGGAGATCGAGGACGGCAAGCTCACCGAGCGCGCCCGCCGGATCGGGGAGATCATGCTGCCCCGGCTGCGCGCCCTCGCCGCCGGGCGGCCCGCGATCGGGGACGTCCGCGGCCGCGGCGCGATGATCGCGATCGAGCTGGTGCGGCCGGGCACGAAGGAGCCCGATCCCGAGCTGACCGCGCGGATCGCGGCGCGCTGCCACGAGCGGGGGCTGCTCGTGTTGACGACGGGCACGTACGGGAACGTCCTGCGGTTCCTGCCTCCGCTCGTCATCTCCGAGGAACTGCTCGCCGAGGGCCTGGACGTCCTTGAGGAGGCGTTCGCGGGCTGACCTGCGCGAACAACGGCCGCCGGCCCCCGATGGGGGTCGGCGGCTCCGGCATGCCCGGGTACCTGTGAACGGCGTCACTCCGTTACGCGTCCGTTATTGACCCTTCGTTATCGGGCCCCGTACGTTCGCAATACGTTTGGGCCCAAATTTTCACCCCCGAGGGGCGAGGGACGGAGTGCGAGGGATGGCTATGGACGCGACCCCGGACCTGGTACTGCTGGACGGCGAGGTCCTCACGGCCGACGCGGAGTTCTCCACGGCGCGGGCGCTCGCGATCACCGCCGGGACGATCACCGCGGTCGGCGGCACCGACGAGATCCGCGCGCTGGCCGGCCCGCGCACGCAGCTCGTCGACCTGCGCGGCCGCACCGCGCTCCCCGGCATCAACGACTCGCACCTGCACGGCGCCGCGTTCGGCACGACCCGCCCGCCGCTGGCGCTGGACGTCGCGTTCCCCACCGTCCGGTCGATCGCCGACATCCAGGAGTCGGTGAAGGCGGCCGCGTCCGCGACCCCGGAGGGCGAGTGGATCCGCGGCTACGGCTGGGACCCCGGCTACCTGTCCGAATGCGGCGGATCCGAACAGGGCGGTGGCGGCCGGATGCCCGACCGCGCCGACCTCGACGCCGTCGCCCCGAACCACCCCGTCTACCTCCAGGATTTCACCGGTCACCTCACCTGGGTCAACTCCCGCGCCCTCGAACTGGCCGGCGTCACGCGCGACACCGCCGTCCCCGAGGGCGGCGTGATCCACGCCGACGGCGCGGGCAACCCGACCGGCCTCCTCGCGGAGGGCGCGCAGGAGCTGATCCAGGGACGCCTGCCCGCCTACACCCGCGAGGAGATCGAGCAGGCCATCCGCGAGAACGTCGCCGTCCTGCACCGGGAGGGCATCACCAGCTACACCGAGCCGGGACTCGGCCCCGGCGGCAAGAGCCTGTTCGCGGGCGCGTCCGACCAGCTCACCCTGGACGTCTACGGCGACCTCGCCCGCGCCGGGGACCTCGGTGCCCGGGTCAGCGTCCTGCTGATGCTCCACGGCATGGGCGGCTCGGTCGCCGAGATCACCGAGGGCCTCGCGAGCGCCCGCGTCCCGGACGACGTCGACCCGCGCCTCCTCCGCGTCATCGGCGTCAAGCTCTTCGCCGACGGCACCCCGCCCAACAAGACGGCCTGGATGCGCGACGAGTACGCCGGAGGCGGCGGGTTCGGCTGCCTCTGCGTCCACGGCGCGACCGACGCGCACCGCACCACCGAGCTGAACGAGATGATCCGCCTCGCCCACATCGCCGGGCACCAGCTCGGCGTGCACGTCACCGGCGACCGCTCCCTCGACGCCGTCGTGGACGCGCTGGAGGCCGCGCAGATCCAGCACCCCCGCGACGATCCGCGGCACTACGTCATCCACGCCGACCTCCCGGGGCCGCAGAGCCTCCGCAAACTCGCCGAGCACGGCTTCGGCGCGAACATGAACCCGGCGATCAAATGGACGATCGTCGACATGCTGGCAGAGATGCTCGGCCCCGAACGGGCCGCCTACCAGTACCCCGTCCGCTCGGCGCTGGAGGCGGGGATCCCCGTCACCGCCAGCTCCGACGCCCCCGTCACCTACCCCAACTGGCGGCAGGGCATCGCGGCGATGATGCTGCGCGAGTCGAAGGCCAGCGGCCGCGTGTACGGGCCGGAGGAGTGCGTCGGGCTGCCCGACGCCGTCCGCGCGTACACCAGCAACGCCGCCTGGCAGGACTTCGCCGAGGACTGGAAGGGCACCCTCGAACCCGGCAGGGCCGCCGACGTCACCGTCCTCGACGGCACCATCACCTCGCTCGACCCGCACGACCTCCCGGACGTCCCCGTCGCGATGACCGTCTTCGACGGCGGGGTCGTCCACAGCACCGAAGGTCTCTGACATGCGAACTGCACATATCGCACGCATCCTCGCCGCCGCCGTCCTCGCCCTGCCCGTGGCCGCCTGCGGCTCCGGTTCCGGCGCCGGGTCCGACGGGCCGATCAACATCGGGTCGGTGTCGACGCTGAGCGGCCCGGTCACCTTCCCCGAGGCGTCGGCCGCGGCCAAGGCCGTGTTCGACGACGTCAACACCAAGGGCGGCATCAACGGGCGCAAGATCGCCTACACCGCCGCCGACGACAAGGGCGACCCGGCCAGCGCCGCGCTCGCCGCCCGCGACGTCATCCAGAACAAGAAGGCCGTCGCCCTCGCCGGCGGCGCCAGCCTGGTCGACTGCCAGGTCAACGGCCCGCTGTACCAGCAGAACAAGATCACCGACGTGCGCGGGATCGGGGTGGACCCGGGCTGCTTCAGCTCGCCGAACATCTCGCCGGTCAACACCGGCCCGTTCTTCGGCTCGACGGTGTCGCTGTACTACGCGTCCGAGACGCTGAAGCTGAACAAGATCTGCGCGTTCTTCGTCATCATCGGCAGCACCGCGAACGCCTACAAGGAGGGCGTCGACCGCTGGTCCAAGATCACCGGCAAGAAACTGCTGATCACCGACCTGAGCCTGTCGGCGAACACCACCGACTTCACCCCCTACATCCTGCGGGCGCGGGACGCGGGCTGCCAAGCGGTCCTGTTCAACGGCGTCGAGCCCATGGTGATCGGCTGGGTGAAGGCCGCGCAGGCGCAGAAGGTCAAGGGCATGAAGTGGCTGTTCCTCGCGCCCGCCTACAGCGTGGAGGTGGCGAAGGCGCTCGGTGGCGCCGGCAAGGACATCAACGCGCTGTCGGAGTTCGAGCCGTACACCGACGAGCAGTCCCCGGTCAACAAGGACTGGCGGGACACCATGACCCGGCACAAGCTGCCGCTCACCGCGTTCGCGCAGGGCGGGTACCTGTCCGCCCAGCACATGGTCACGGTGCTGCGCTCGATCAAGGGCGACATCACCCGCGAGTCCGTCACCGAGGCGATGAAGAACCTCAAGCCGCTGCCCTCGGAGATGACCGGCCTGCCGTTCGCGTTCGGCTCCGGCGACGCCCACGCCTCCAACCTCGCCGCCAAGTTCGTCCAGCCGGACGGCAAGGGCGGCTGGACCGTGCTCACCGACGACTGGATCAAACTGCCCAATGGTTGAGGGAGCGATCGCAGGACTCGCCGGCGGCGGCGCGTACGCCGCGCTCGGCCTCTGCCTGACGCTGATGTTCCGGCTGGTCAGGGTCGTCAACTTCGCGCAGGTCGCGATCGGCGTGATCGGCGTCTACACGATGGCGGCCCTGGCCGAGCACGGCTGGCCCTACGGCCTCGCCGCGCTCGCCGGGCTGCTCGCCGCGACGCTCTGCGCCGCCGTGCTCGGCTGGGTGATGGGCAGATGGTTCGGTGAGGCGGGCCCCGACCAGCGTTCCGCGATCTCGATCGCGTTCCTGGTCAGCCTGCTCGCCGTGTCCTACCTGGCGTTCGGGACGGACCCGCGCCGCATGCCCGGCCAGTTCGGCGGCTCGCTCTTCACCGTCAACGACATCACGATCACGCAGGCCGCGGCCGTGTGCACGGTCGGGTCGGTCGTGGTGGCGGCGGGGGCGTGGCTCGTCCTCACCCGGACGGTCCTCGGGCTGCGGCTCCGCGCGCTGTCGGAACGTCCGACGACCGCGGAGCTGCACGCCATCCCGTCCCGGCGGCTCGGCGTGCTGATGTGGGCGGTCACCGGGCTGCTGTCGGCGGCGGTGCTGCTGGTCATCGCGCCGCAGCAGACCAGCGACCAGACCTCGCTGGCCCTGATGATCATCCCCGCGGGGGCCGCCGCGCTCGTCGGCGGCTTCCGCAGCCTCGGCCTCACGGTCGCGGGCGGGCTCGGGCTCGGCGCGCTGCAGGGCGCGCTGGCGCACGTGTCCGAGCTGCAGCAGTACCGCGACACGGTGCCGTTCCTGGCGATCCTCGCCATCCTGATCTGGTCCCAGCGACGGGAGGTGTGGGATGTCGCGCGTTGATCTCACTGTTCTGAGGCAACCGGGCGCGGCCCTGCTGGTCGTCGTGGTCGCGGCGGTCGCCGTCCCGCAGTACTGGCTGTTCCTCGCGACGTCCGCGCTGGTGTCGGCGGTCGCGCTGCTCGGCCTCGGCATCGTCGGGCGCGCCGGCATGAACTCGCTGTGCCAGCTGTCGTTCGCCGCGGTCGGCGCCTGGACGGTCGCCCAGCTCAACGTGTGGCAGGCCCCCGGGACGCTCATCCTCTGGACGATCGCGGGCGGCGTCGTCGCGATGCCGTTCGGGATCCTGATCGGGCTTCCGGCGCTGCGGCTGCGCGGCGTGCACCTCGCCGTCGTCACGCTCGGGTTCGCCGCGGCGGCGGCCGTCGTCGTCTCCGCGGTCAACTTCCCCGGCGTCGACACCTACCAGCAGGTGCTGCGGCCCGCGTTCATCGCCACCGACCGGCAGTATTTCGTCTACGCGGGCCTGCTGTTCGTCGTGCTCGCGCTCGGCGTCGAATGGGTCGGACGCACCCGGATGGGCGCGGCGTGGCGGGCCGTCCGGTTCTCCGAGCGCGCCACCGCCGCCGCCGGGACGAGCGTCGCCCGCGCCAAGCTGTCGGCGTTCGCGCTCAGCGCGTTCGCGGCGGGCCTCGCGGGCGGGCTGCTCGCCGGGCAGGTCGGCATGATCACCGCGCAGAACTTCGGGGTGATCGCGTCGCTGGCGCTGTTCGTCGTCGCGGTGATGGCGGGCAGCGAGTACGTCTTCGGCGCGATGTTCGGCGGCTTCCTGATCATGTTCGTGCCGGAGTTCTTCCGCCGCGCCGGGATCTCGCAGGACTGGGCGAACGTGCTGTTCGGCGTCGGGGCCGTCCAGGCGCTGTCGCAGGGCAGCAGCATCATGGAGGGGCTGGCCCGGCGGCTGCGCGCGCGCCGTCCCGCCCCGGTGCCGCCGCCACGAGATCCGGCGGACGGAGGCACGCCGCCGCTCGGCACCGAGCCGCTGCTGAAGGCCGAAGGGCTCATCGTCCGGTTCGGGCAGGTCGCCGCGCTGCAGGACGTCGACCTCACCGTCCCCGAGGGCACCGTCATGGGCCTCATCGGGCCGAACGGCGCGGGCAAGTCGACCCTCACCGACGCGCTGTCCGGGTTCATCAGGGACGCCGCCGGGACCGTCGCGCTCGACGGCCGCAGCCTGGACGGGCTGCCCGTCCACCGCCGCGCCGCCGCCGGGCTGCGCCGCACCTTCCAGCAGGACCGCGTCCCGACCGGCCTCACCGTCGGCGCCTACCTGCGCTTTGCCGCGCACCGCACGGTCACCCGGGACGAGCTGGAGGACGTCCGCGACTTCCTCGGCTGCCCGTCGATGGAAGCGCACGTCCTCGACCTGGACGTCGGCAGCCGCCGCCTGCTGGAGGTGGCCGCGGCGATCCTCGCCCGGCCCAAGCTCATCGTGCTGGACGAGCCCGCCGCCGGACTAGCCCACGCCGAGTCGCTCGCGCTCGCCGACCGGCTCATCGAGGTCCCGGCCAGGTACGGCGCGTCCGTGCTGCTCATCGAGCACGACCTGGACATGGTCCGGCACGCCTGCGCGACGATCGTCGTCCTCGACGCGGGCGCCGTCATCGCCGCCGGGCCGCCCGCCGAGGTCCTCGCGAGACCCGAGGTGGCGCGCGCCTACCTGGGAGACGAGGTGGCCCTCACATGAAAGAGCTGAAACTGGAGGACGTGTCGGTCGGCCGGGGCGGCGCCCCGATCGTCCGGGACGTGACCCTGACCGTCACCGCCGGGGAGGTCACCGTCCTGCTCGGCCCGAACGGCGCCGGGAAGACGACCCTGCTCGAAGCGATCGCGGGCGTCCTGCCCATCACCGCCGGGAAGCTGACCGGGGACGGCGCCGACCTCACCGGCCTCGACCGGGTCACGCGGGCCAAGCGCGGCATCGCGCTCGTCGAGCAGGGCCGGACGGTCTTCAGCGGCCTCACCGTCGCGGAGAACCTGCGCGTCGCGCGGCGCGGCACCGGAGGCGACCGCGCCCTCGAGCTGTTCCCCGAGCTGACCAAGCGCATGGACGTCCAGGCCGGGCTGCTCTCCGGCGGCGAGCAGCAGATGGTGGTGCTGGCCCGCGCGCTGTCGATGTCGCCGTCCGTGCTGCTGGTCGACGAGATGTCCCTCGGCCTCGCGCCGGTGATCGTGAAGCGGCTGCTGCCCGCCGTCCGCGCCCTCGCGGACGGGGGCGCCGCGGTCCTGCTGGTCGAGCAGTTCGCGACGCTCGCCCTGGAGATCGGCGACACCGCGCACGTGCTGGCCGGCGGGCGGCTCACCCACAGCGGCCCGGCGGGCCCGCTGCGCAAGGCCCCCGACGTCCTGCACGCCGCCTATCTTGGTGAGCCTGCGGGCCACAGCTGAGGAGATGGAATGCAACGGGTTCTGATCGTCACCGGCGGGGGCAGCGGGATCGGCGCCGCCGTCGCCGCGGACGCGGCCGGACGCGGCGACGCGGTCGTGATCTGCGGGCGCCGCAAGGACGCGCTGGAGCGGGTCGCCGCCGCGACCGGGGCCGAGCCCCGCGCCTGCGACGTGTCCGACCCCGAGGCCGTCGCGGACCTGGTGTCCGGCGTCGTCGCCGCGCACGGCCGCCTCGACGGGATCGTCGCCAACGCGGGCGTCCTGCGCAACGGCGGCGTCCTCGACCTGTCGCCCGAGGACTGGGACATCACCGTCCAGACCAACCTGACCTCGGTGTTCCTGCTGGCCAAGGCCGCGCTGCCGCACCTGATCGAGACGAAGGGCTCGATCGTCGCGGTGTCGTCGGTGGCGTCGCTGCGCGTCCCGCTCGGCTGCGCCGCGTACGCCACGTCCAAGGCCGGTCTGACCATGCTGACCCAGACGATCGCGGTGGACTACGGGCCCCAGGGCGTTCGCGCCAACGTCGTGTGCCCCGGCTGGATCCGCACCGAGATGTCCGACATGGAGATGGGCTACTTCGGCGAGCCGCACGGCCTCGGCCCGGAAGAGGCCTACGACGAGGTCACGCGGCTCGTCCCGCAGGGCAGGGCCGGGACGTCCGAGGAGGCAGCGGCGGCGGTCATGTGGCTGCTCGGCCCGGAGGCGTCCTACGTGAACGGCGCCGTGCTGAGCGTGGACGGCGGCACCGCCCTGCCCGACCCCGGCACCATCCCGTTCAACTTCCAGGTCACACCCCGCTAGCCGCGAAACTCTCCTTGTAGAGGTCGGCGAGGATGTCGTAGGAGCGCAGCCGGTCGGCGTGGTCGTAGACCTGCGTCACCACCATGACCTCGTCCACGCCCGACCGTTCGATCAGCGCGTCCATCTGCGCCCGGACGGTCTCCGGCCCGCCGATGACCTGGTCGGCGAGCCGCGCGTCGATCATCTGCCGGTCCAGCGCCGTGTACGGGTAGGCCGCCGTCTCCGCCGGCGTCGGCAGCGGGCCGGGCGCGCCCCGCCGCAGCCGCAGGAAGGCCAGCGCCTGCGGCCGCGCCAGCTCCAGCGCCCGCACGTCGGTGCCGGCCGCCGTGACCGACACGCCGATCATCGAGTACGGCTCGTCCAGCGCGCCCGGACGGAACGACTCCCGGTACAGGTTCAGCGCGGGCACCGTGTTCTGCGCGCTGAAATGGTGCGCGAACGCGAACGGCAACCCGAGCAGCCCCGCCAGCCGCGCGCTGTATCCGCTGGACCCGAGCAGCCACACCGGCGGCTCGTTGCCCGCCGCCGGAGTCACCTTGCTGTCCGCGCTGAAATAGCCGCGCAGCTCTGCGACCTGCTCCGGGAAGTCGTCCACCGACAGGGCCTCGGGGGAGCGCCGCAGCGCCAGCGCGGTCGCCTGGTCGGTGCCTGGCGCGCGGCCGAGACCGAGGTCGATGCGTCCCGGATACAGCGCCTCCAGCGTCCCGAACTGCTCGGCGACCACCATCGGCGCGTGGTTCGGCAGCATCACCCCGCCCGACCCGACCCGCATCGCGGACGTCGCCGCCGCGACCTGCCCGATCAGCACGGCCGTCGCCGAACTCGCGATGCCGGGCATCGCGTGGTGCTCGGCCAGCCAGTACCGGTGGAACCCGAGCCGCTCGGCGTGCCGGGCCAGGTCGAGGGTGTTGCGCAGCGCCTGGCCGGACGTGGAGCCGCTGACGACGGGCGCGAGATCGAGGACGGAGAAGGAAACGCTCATAACGAGCGTCAACCCCCGACGTCCCTGTCCTCTTCCCGCCGCCCGGTCAACGCGCTACCTGAGCAGCGCGCCGAGCCCGACCACGGCCAAGGCGATGAGGGCGAGGCAGCCGGGAACAGCGATGCTGATCCACGACCAGTTCACCATCCTGCGCGCCCGCGCGGGATCTTCGGCGAACACGGTCTCGGACCGCGTGTAGAGCATCGCGGCGACCACGAGCAGCGGCAGGAAGGCGAACATGGTGAGGACGCCGAGGACGAACGCGGCCACCTGGCCGAACCGGGTGTAGGTCCCGTCCGCGCCGATGCCGAACGCGGTGCCGGGGGCGGGCGCGGGGACGGAGGCGGCGGAGACTGCTTCTGTCATGCGAGCACACCGATCACTAGCGAAAGTGATGTAGATCATACGCTTCGTGATCGTCCCGCGCGAGGGTCCCGCCGCCCTTTTCTTGGACGACCGGCCAACAGATTCAACGCAGCCGCAGCCCCAGCAGGACGGGGTCGTGGTCGGACGACCGGAACGCGTCCGGGCGGTAGAACCGGGCGGGGTTGAACTCGGTGTTGTAGTCGAGGAACACCGGCTCGTCGCTGTTGACGTGCCAGATCGTCGCGCCCGTCACGCGCCGCGAAAGCGCCCGTCCGGCCAGCACGTGATCCAGCTCGCCCGCCTGCCCCTCGAACACGTAGGAGTACCGCTCGCCCGGACGGACGAACCGTTCCGTCTGCCCGACGAGACCGGAGTCCGTCAGCACCTTCACCGGGTCCTCGGACGCGTAGGCGTTGAGGTCGCCGACGACCAGCGGGTTCTGCGCGCCGCCCGCGATCGCGCCGATCGCCTTGGCCTGCGCGACGCGCCGGGCGTTGTAGCAGCCCTGCCCGTCGCCCTGGTCCTTGTCCGGCCCCTGCGCGCCGTCGCAGCCCTTCGACTTGAAGTGGTTCACGATCACCGTGAAGGGCGTCGTGACGGGCGTCGTGCCGCGCGCGGGCCGGAACGTCTGCACCAGCGGAGGACGGTCGAAGACCGGGTCCTCCGAGGAGCGCGCCGCGCCCGCCGGTGTCACTTTCGCTGGCTTGTAGATGAGCGCGACATGGATCTCGTCCGTCCCGGGGAACGGGTGCCGCACCCAGGCATACGTCCCTGCACCCACGGCTTGGTTCAGCCGGTCGACGAGGGCCTTGACGGCGGTGTCGCCGTTGTTCTCGACCTCCATCAGCCCGACGACGTCGGCGTCCAGGCCCTTCAAGGCGGCGGTCAGCTTGGCGAGCTGCCGCTCCTGCTCCTCCGCCGTGTCCGCGCCGCGCTTGTTCAGCGTCGTGAACCAGTTCAGCGTGTTGAAGCTCGCGACGCGCACATCGCCGCCGACGTGCCGCGGCCTTGCCGGGCGCGGATTGGTGTTGGCGAAATGCGCGGTCCGGGTCGGCTCCAGCCGGTACTTGCCGAACCCGTAATTGAGGACGCCGGTCAGCCCGTACGTCGAGTCGCCGATCCGCAGGACGCGCGGGTCCGTGTACGGGATCGTCTCCGGGTTCTGGACGCTCGACGCGTCGTCCACGAGCAGCCTCGACGCGTCGTTGCGCTCCTGCGTCGAGCCGTGCCCGTCCGTCGGCTGGAAGAGGCGGCCGTCGGCGGAGACGGTGACCTCTCCGTACCGTCCGAGCGTGTAGGTCTCGGTCGCGGTGAGCCTCTGCTCGAACCGCAGCAGCATGCCCTCGTACCGTTCCAAGGTCGCGCCGTCCCGCAGCGGGAGCCGGACGCGCGCCGGAGCGATCCGGCTCCCTGCGCCGCACACGTCCACGGCGGAGACGGGCGACAGCTCGGTGAGCCCGTTGTACTCGACGGCCTTGCCCGTCACGAGCACCCGGTCGCCCACCGCGACCTCAGCGGTCGAGTAGACGAAGATCCCGTCGGACGTCGCCGGGTCCCGGTCGGGCGCCGGGTCCTGGACGAAGAAGCCCCTGAGCTGGTCGGAGCGCTGGAAGTCCGCGGTGACGACGCCCTCGACCCGGACGGTCCGGCCGTTCACCGGGCTCGCGTCACCGCCGCCCTGGACGTCGGCGATCCGATGATCGGCGGGGGTGTCGCAGGCGGACGGCTCCGCCGCGGCGGCCGCCGGAGCCCCGGCGGCGAGGCCGGCGGTCAGGACGGCCGCGAGTGCTGCTGCTGTTCGGCGCATGGCCGGAGAGTACGGTCGCGCACTCGGCGTCCCGCGAATCGTTAATGAAGACTCCACCAATTTGCAATGGATTGTCGGATTCTTGAAACTCGCTTGATCAAGGCGTAAAGAAACGCCGTCCGGCCGGGCCTCGATATCCGGCAGAACCCGGACGCGCGAGAACGACAGAGGGAGAGCCGTGGCGGAGTCGCCGGTCGGATCCGAGTACGCCCGCACCCGTGACATCGTCGTCGTGTTCGCCGTGCTGATGGCCCTCACGGCGGTGCTGGTGATCGTCCTCGTCCAGGCGTGGCCGCCGGGGCCGCGGACCGGGCCGGACGGGCGCACCGAGATCGTGCCGGTGTCCAAGACCCTGCACCTGGCCGGGTGGTCGCCGACGATGTCCCGCGAGACGAGCCTGTTCGTGATCGTCATGGCCGCGGGCGCGCTCGGCGCGGTCGCGCACGTCCTGCGGTCGTTCTACTGGTACGTCGGGAACCGCGCGCTGCGCCGGAGCTGGCTGATGATGTACCTGCTGCTCCCGTTCGTCGGGGCGCTGTTCGGGCTGGTCGTCTACCTCGTCGTGCGGGGCGGGCTGACCTCGCCGCTGGGCGGGCCGTCCGACGTCAACCCGTACGGGGTCGCCGCCATCGCCGCGCTCGTCGGGCAGTTCTCCCGCGAGACGGCCGAGAAGTTCCGCGCGGTGTTCGCGACCCTGCTGGCGCCCGCGCGGCCGGGCCGCGACCACGCGCCCGCGCCGGCGATCAGCGGGCTGGAGCCGGTCAGCGGGCCGGTCGGCGCCGCGGTCACCCTGCACGGCAGCGGGCTGGCGTCCGCGACGGCGGTCCGGTTCGGCGGGGTGCGGGCGTCGGTCACCGACGCGACGGACACGCTCGTCCGGGCGACCGTCCCCGCGGGCGCGACCTCGGGGCACCCGATCGTGAACACGCCGGACGGCGCCGCCACCAGCCCGGAGCCGTTCACGGTCGAGTGACCCGCCCGCCGGACGACCTCTACTTGGGGTCCTGCCAGTGCTCGTGCCAGACGTCGTACGCCGCGCCCGGGAAGACGCGGGGCAGCTCGGACGTGGGCAGCCGTCCCAGTTCGGCGCCCGTCCTGGACACGCCGAACTGGCGCTCGGTCACGTACGCGGTGCGGTGCAGGGTCCTCGGACCGGCGACGAGGCAGGTGTAGCGGGTGCCGGGGAGGTCCTCGTCCGGGATGGCGGCGCCGACAGCGAGGCTGTTGGACACCGTCACCCACGTGCCGAGGCCCGCGACCTGCCGCTCGGCGCCCTGGTCCTCCCAGCGGTGCTCCAGGATCGGCTTGGAGAAGATCGGGACGAGCAGGTGCGACACGCCGCACGACTCCAGCTCGCGCTCCCAGCCGATCGAGCGTCCGAGGTCCTCGCAAATCAGGACGGCGAGGCGGCCGAGCGAGGAGTCGAGCACGCCGATCCGCGTGCCGGGCCTGGCGTACTCCACGGCCGTGCCGGACGGCGGCGCGTCCGGCAGCCGCCACAGCCGCATCTGCCCGGCGTCCAGCGTGAAGCCGGACAGCTTGTCCTGGACGAGCAGCTCCTGCCCCGTCCAGCGGTCGAGCAGGACGGAGCGGTTCGGCGGCGGGTCCTCGTCGCCGAGCGGGCCGCTGCCGAGCAGCAGGAACCGCAGCGGGCGCCGGTCGCGGTCGCGTCCGGCGGTATCGAACGCGACCTCTTTCCAGAGTTCGAGCAGCGAGTCCGACAGCGACGCCTCCGGCATGACGGCGAGCTGCGCGCCGGACTCGTCGAGCCGCCGGACGATCGCCTTGACACGGCTGCGGATCCCGGACGAGTCCATCGGCCGGAGCCGGTACACGGTCATCCCGTGCCGCTCCTCGAATTCGATGTCCACGTCGTCGAAGGTCTCCAGCACCGGCGCGCACCCGACCGCGACCGGCTCGTCCCGGCTGAAGTGCGGGTCGTTCACGGCGGGCAGGACGCGGTGGTCGATCTTGTCCCACTGCTGCGGCGGGACGCGGTGGACGCCGAAGAACTCCGCCTTGGTGCGCAGGCCGCGGGGCCGTCCGGGGAACGCGCAGCGGGGGAGCAGCGCGCCCGTCGTGCGGGGCCCGTTCAGCTTCCCCTCGGTCAGGTAGTTGACCAGCACGGCGGCCAGCGCTGGAGCGCCGTGGTAGGGCCCGTACGGGCTGGCATGGGCGAGCGCGATGTCGAGCCCGAGCATGATCGTGAACCGGCCGAGGTCGCCGCGCGCGGCGATGAGCTCCGCCGTCTCGGCGGGGTCGAGGACGCCGTCGTCCAGGACGGTCTCGGCGATCTCGTTCGCCCGCCGCCGGACCTGTTCGTCGGCGTACCAGCGCGTGGCCGTCCAGTCCTGGAAGACGCCGTCCGCGATCGAGTCGTAGAGCCGGACGAAGAGATCAGCTGGTTCGGCCGGATGGTCGGCTGCGGCCAACTGATCCGTCATAAGCGCCCCCGGGGGTTGACACGCGTGGTTACGGGTGGTGGATCGATGCTAACTCTCGTGGCCGTCTGTTTCAGTGTCGTCGGCAACAGAGGCCGGTACCCCCATCACTTGACAATCACTTGGCATCCACTCATGCTGGAGGGATCCCGGCGGTGCTCGTCAACCTTTTGGAGAGTGACCATGAGCGCTGTGCCCGCCCCCGCTCCCGCCCGCGACCGCGACCGCCGGACAGAGGTCCGGCGCCTCATCGACTCGATGGAACACGCCAAGGTCATCAGCGACGGCCACTTCAGCGCGCTCGGCATGCTGATCACCGACGCCTCGCTCAGCGCCGACGAGCCCGCCCTGGTGGAATGCCAGGACGGGCTCCAGTGGCTGCACCGCCACTACCTCGACGTCAACGCCCTCGACGGCCCGCAGCGCGAGCAGCGCGGGCGCATCCTCGGGCTGATCGACGTCGTCCACTGGGCGCTCAAGCGGCTCCCGTCCGGCCTCCAGCTCGCGCTGCAGCCCGACGGCCACGCCGCCCGCTTCCTCCTCGCCGTGTACCGCCGCCAGGGCCTGTCCAACAAGGAGCTCGCCGCGGAGCTCCGCACCGACGAGACGGAGATCAGCCGGGTGGGCCGCAGGCTGCTGTCCGCGGGCGTCGTGTGGCGCAGGAAGGAGTGGCGCCACAACGCGTGGGACCTGACGCCCCGCGGCCACCAGTACCTGGAGACCTCCGGCCTCCTCACCGAGGACCTCGCCGAGGACGAGCCGTCCGGCCGCGCCGCCCGCCGCGCCGGGCCCGCCCGCTCCGCCGCCGAGCCCGCGCCGCGCTCGCCGGACGCCGTCCCGCAGCGGCAGGACGTGGGCCTGCCGGACATGGACCACCCGTCCCCGTCACCGTCGCCGGAACCGCCGCCCCGCTCCGCGCACGGCTGACACGCCGGGCTAGGGCGCGGGACGCGCCAGCACCGTGACCAGGCGGGCCAGTCCGTCGTCGCCGTGCCCCTCGGCCACGGCGCGGTCGAGCAGGTCGCGCAGCGCGACCAGGTAGGACGGGTCCACGCCCTGGTCACGGCTGGTGTCCAGCAGCCCGGGGAACGCGACCTGGCTGGTGGACACGCTGGAGACGTCCGTGCCGAACTCGCCCTCGTCCACCGCCCGCGCGTACTCGGGGAACGATCCCATCATCGCGGTCAGCCACGCGGTGACCATCGGCGTGAACGTCGCCGCCCGCACCTTCTCCGACCGGACGAGCGCGACCGCGTGGAAATACCCGGCGAGCATGCCGTACATGGCGTCCAGCAGCGCGAGGTCGAACAGCGGCGCCAGACCTGGGTCACCGCCGAGGAACTGGGGTCTGGCGAGCGCGTCGAGAAGCGCCCGGTTCTCCTCGAACGCGGCCTCGTCGCCGCTGTAGAGGACGAGCGCGCCGGGCCCTCCGATCATCGGCGGGACGGCCATGATCCCGCCGTCGACGTACCGTCCGCCGCTGCCCGTGACGCGCTCGGCCAGCGCCCGCGCCTGCTTCGGCGTCCCGTTGGTGAGCTGGACGATCGTGCGCCCCGCCAGCACATCCGCGGTGAGGACGTCGTCCGCGTTGGCGTACACCGACAGGCAGACGATCACCAGCGGGCTCGCCGCGACCGCCGCGGCGGCCGTCGCTGCCCGCCGGGCGCCCTTGGCAGCCAGCGGCTCCGCCTTGCCGGGCGAACGGTTCCAGACCGTGACGGAATGCCCGTTCTTCAGCAGCGCCTCAGCGAGCGCCGTCCCCATCAGCCCCAGGCCGAGGACGGTCACCGATGTCTGTTCGGTCATCGCAATTCCCCTTTCCATTAGGAGAATGAGCATGGCGCCCGCGGCTTCGGGAACCCTTCGGGCCGCATTACGGTGGCGGTATGCGCTTCGGGGTGCTCGGCCCGCTGGACGTGCGGACGGGGGACGGCACGCCGGTCAAGGTCGCCGACCGCAAGGTCCGCGCCCTCCTCGCGGACCTGCTGGCGCACGCGGGGCAGGCCGTCCCGTCTGATCGCCTGATCGACGATCTGTGGGGCGACGACCTGCCGGCCAACCCGTCCGCGACCCTCCAGGCCCGCGTCTCCCAGCTCCGCCGCACCCTGGACGACGCCGAACCCGGCGCCCGCGCCCTGGTCGAGAAGGCCCCACCCGGCTACCGCCTGAACGCCCGCCCCGGCGACGCCGCACGGTTCGAGGAACTCCTCACCGAAGCACGGGCGTCCGAGGGCCCGGTGACCCGCGCCGCGCTCCTGACGGACGCGCTGTCCCTATGGCGCGGCCCCGCCTACGCCGATTTCGCCGACACGCCATTCACCGCGCCCGAAATCACACGCCTGGACGAATTGCGCCTAGCGGCCGTGGAAGCGCAAGCCGAGGCGCGCCTGGAACTAGGCGACCACGAAGCGCTGGCGGCCGAACTCCGCGCCCTCGTAAACAGACATCCTCTCCGGGAACGGTTCCGCGCGTCCTACATGCGCGCCCTCTACGGCGCGGGCCGTCCTGCCGAAGCGCTCACAACGTACGAGGACCTGCGTCGTCGGCTCAGCGAAGACCTGGGCGCCGACCCCGGACCGGACCTGGCCGACCTGCACCTCTCCATCCTCCGGCGCACGCTTCCCGCGTCCGGGAACCTGCCCGCCGACGTCACCCCGCTGATCGGACGGGACGCCGCGACGGACGAGCTCGCGCACGCCCTGACCACCGCCCGGATGGTGACGCTGACCGGGCCGGGCGGCGTCGGGAAGACACGGCTGGCGGTCGCCGTCGCGCGGCGCGCACGCGAGCGGCACCCCGACGGCGTGTGGCTGGTCGCGCTGGACGAGGGCCTGAAGGCGGGCGCGTCCGCCGACGAGGTGGCGTCGTTCGTGGCCGGCGTCCTCGGGCTGCGCGACGACGCGGGCATTCCGGGAGGCCCGGCGGGCAGGCTCGGCGAAGCGCTGCGCGGGAAGCGGGTGCTGCTCGTCCTGGACAACTGCGAGCACGTCGTCGAACCGGTCGCCCGCCTGGTCGCGGGGCTGCTGCGCGACGCCGCCGAGCCGCGCGTCCTCGCCACGAGCCGCGAGCCGATCGGGATCTCCGGGGAGCGGCTGTGGAACGTCCCGCCGCTGGACGCCCGCGACGCCGCCGAGCTGTTCGCCGAACGGGCGGGCATCGCGCCCGGCCCGGCGTCCGAGGCCGGTCATCGAGCGGCCATCGCCGACACCTGCGCCAGGCTGGACGGCATTCCGCTCGCGCTCGAACTGGCCGCCACCCGCGTCCGCGCGCTCGGCGTCGAGGAGCTGGCGGCGCGATTGGACGACCGGTTCCGGCTGCTGTCGTCCGGCGCGCGGGACGCCCCGGCCAGGCAGCGGACGCTCCGCGCCCTCATCGACTGGAGCTGGGAGCCGCTGGGCGAACCCGAGCGGACAGTGCTGCGACGGCTCGCCGCGCATTCAGGCGGCTGCACCCTAGAAGCGGCCGAAGAAGTCTGCGGCGCGGACGTCGGTGTGCTGGCAAGCCTCGTCGACCGATCGTTGGTCGTCGTCGGCGACGGCCCTCGCTACCGCCTCCTGGAGTCGATCGCCGCGTACGGCGTCGAACGCCTCCGCGAAGCGGGGGAGTACAAGGCGGTCCGCCGGGCTCATGCCGAGTACTACACGGCGCTCGCCGAACGCGCCGACCTGCGCGGTCCCGGCCAGCGGGAGGCATTGCGCGCGCTGCGGACCGAATCCGGGAACCTGCGGCGTGCGCTCGACGCCGCCGTCGAGGACGGAGCGCCCGACCTTGCGTTGCGGCTGGTCAACGCGATGGGCTGGGCCTGGTTCCTGTGGGGGCGTCCCGGCGAGGCGCGCCGCGCGTTCGGACGGGCCCTCGCCATCCCCGGCGGCGACCCCGCGCGAACGGCCGTGGCCGGCACCTGGCACACCGGTTTCGCGATGCTCGAAGGCGACGGCCGCGACCGCGACGAGCGCTGCCGCGACGCCCTGGCCGCCTACGACGAGAAGGACCCGTGGGCCGCATGGTTCCTCGGCTTCGTCCGCGCCGGGTTCGGCGACCTCGACGCGATCGAGGAGCTCACCGCCCGCGCCCTGGAGGGTTTCCGCGCCGCGGGCGATGCGTGGGGTGAGGCGGCGACGCTCGCCACCCGCGCCGCTCAGGCGCTCTCAGCAGGGGACCTGCCGAGGGCGGGACGCGACGGCGACCGGGCCATGAAGCTGTTCCGGACGGCCGGCGACCGCTGGGGACGCCTCCAGGCCACCGAAACCCTGGGCGTCCTCGCGGAGGTGACCGGCGACTACGCCCGCGCCGCCGAGCTCCACGAGAGCGGCCTGCGCGACGCCGAAGAGCTCGGGCTCTGGACGGAGGCGTCCGGCGTCCTGTCCCGCCTCGGCCGCATCGCGCTGCTAACCGGCGACCTCGACCGCGCCGACGAGCTGCACGAGCGCGGCAGGCGCCTGGCCGTCCGCGAGTCGCATCGCCGGATGGAGAACTTCGCCGAGCTCGGGCTGGCGCTGGCGGCGCGCCGCCGCGGCCGGCTGGACGAGGCGGAGACGATCCTGCGCCGCTGGCTGGACTGGTGCCGCGACATCGACGGCGCGCCCGGCATCGCGTTCCTGCTCGCCGAGCTCGGCTTCGTCGCCGAACTGCGCGGAGACGCGGACCAGGCCCTCGGCTTGCATGCCGAGGGCCTGGCCGCCGCCCGCGCAACCGGGAATCCGCGGGCGATCGCGTTGGCTCTGGAAGGGACGGCGGGAGCGCTGTCCCTGGCGGGCCGCCATCACGAGGCGGCGGCTTCGCTGGACGCCGCGTCCGCGGCCCGGGACGCCGCCGGTGCGCCGCTCCCCGCGGCGGAACGCGGCGACGTCGACCGGATCGAGGCCCGCCTCAGACGCGGCCCGCCTCAGACGCGGTCGGCGGCGATGAGCAGGTACTGGAAGCTGCCTCCCTTGTAGGCGTCCAGGAACGCCGCCTCGATGCCGGTGGCCAGCGTGGACTTCGCGCGCAGCTCCCAGTACGGGATCGTCGCGGAGGTGAGGTCGACCACGCTCACCGGGACGAGCCGGTTCGCCGCCATCTCCTTGAAGTAGGTGCTGCGCGGGTGGATGTCGCAGATGTAGTGGGCGTTGATCTCGCTGACGGCCCGCGACGGCAGCCCGTAGGCGTCGTTGTAGCAGCCGGTGATGCACACGTACCGGCCGCCGCGCCGCAGCAGCCGGGCGTGCGCGGCGAACAGCAGGCCCAGCTCGACGTACATCGTGCTCTCGTTGTTCCAGATGGCCTGGTAAGCGCCAGGCTCGAAGCCGGTGTCGAGCATGTTCTTGAAGTGGAAGCGCACCTTGCCGTTGACGCCCCGCCGCTCGGCCTGCGCGTTGGCGAACGCGACCTGGGACTCGGAGATCGACACCCCGTCCACCCGGCAGCCGAACCGCTGGTGCGCGATCAGGCTGGACCCGCCGCGCCCCGACCCCGCGTCCAGCAGCCGGTCGGACGGCTGGACGGCGCCGAGATGGCTCATCAGCAGGTCGGCCTGCGCGGTCTCCAGCCGGTGCAGCTCGGCGATCGTCCGCTCCTCGCGGGTCTCGGACGGGCCGTCGAGGACGGTCCAGTCCACGGCGCCGATGCCGTAGTGGTGGTGGTAGATCCCGTCCACTTCGCCCAGGCGGAGGTTGACCGGGTTCTTCTCGGCGTTCCAGTAGTCGGCGACCGAGTGCTGGTAAAGGCTGTTGAGAACCGCGGCGCCCTGGGTGGAGCCCATATCCGATGATCCTTTCTCGACGGTCGTCACTTGTAGCGGCCGGTGGATCCGTGCCATTCGAAGCCCCCGGCCATCCAGCCCTGCACACCGAGCAGGAACCGCTGGAGCTCGGGGGACGGGACCGCGGCCAGCTCCTTCTGGCTCGCCTCGAACCCCCGGACGAAGTGGTTGTGCATCTCGACGGCGGTCTCGACCGCCTCGCGCAGCGGGCAGCCCTCCTCCTCCGCGATCAGCAGGACGACGTTGCAGTCGGGCAGGTCGTCGGCCGCCTCCCGCTCCGCCGAGTGCAGGTCGTTGACGATCACGGACGCGGTGCCGGCCTGCATCACCGCGCGGTGGACGCGCGGCTCGTAGAAGAGGTTCGCGTCCAGCTGGTAGCCGCCGACGATGTCGATCAGCGTCATCGACGTGTAGAAGCTGTCGTGCTGCCGCGCCGCGAGGTACCGCCACACCGGCGGCAGCTCGCCCAGGTGCCGCCAGGCGGCGTAGGCGGTCCAGCTCACGTACATCTGGAACGTGATGCCGCAGATCCGCCCGACCTGGGACGGCCCGGCGAGCCGCCGCAGGTGCTGGGCGGCCGAGCGGAACGCGACCAGCACGGGATCGGCGCGCAGCGCCTCTTCGAGCTGCTCGGTGTACCTCCCCGCGGAGGGCGGCGGGTCCATCGCGGACATCACCAGCGCGAGCCGCGGCGGCAGCTTCGTCGGGGTGGCGCCGAGGTCGCTCTCGTCGGCGTAGTAGTCGTCGGAGGCCCACCACGCGGCGTTCATCTTTGCCGCGAACAGCAGCGGGTCGACGTCGTCGGTCTCGGGATGGGCGAGGACGGCGAGGCGCCCGAACCCGGTGTCGCGGAACTTGTCGAGCTGGTCGGCGTAGATCCCGACCTCCTCCGCCCACGCGACCAGGCGGTCGTTGACCTCGCAGGCGAGGTCGTCGTCGACGCGCGCCGTCAGCGGGCAGTAGAGCGGGGGGAACGAGCCGTCGCCCCATTCCCGCTCCGCGTACCCCGGCGAGAAATGGCCGCCTTTGCGCGTGGGACTCGGAAGGTGGGACGCGGGCGGCACCACCGCGTCCTGCGCGGGCGGGACGGCCGCCTCGGGCTCGGCGGCCAGCGCGTCCATGACGCGCGCCGCCGACGTGCCCAGACCGCTGGGGCCGGACAGGAGCCGGTTCACCCTCTCCGCCAGCAGTTCGTCCATCGTCGGTCTCCTCGCTGATCAAGGTGTGACGCGGTGTCTCTCCGGAGAGCCGTGCGGCTCCGGGGAACAGTTACTCACAGCTTTGCCTCAGCTACAACCGGCTATGACCTTGCCTCATGGTGACAGGATGTAACCGCCTTCGGCGTGGCGGGATCGGCCTCAGACGGGCACGGCGAGGAGCACGACAGCGGTCCCGGCGCACACGGGCCCAACCGTTCTTCATGCGCCTTCGTGGGATGCTTGCCGGACAGCGCGGAACCCGGAGGTCGCGTCATGGATCGTGAAGCGCCGCCCGCCGACGGGCGGCGGCGGATCGCCCGCACCGACGTGCTGCTCGCAGATCCGCGGCTCGCCGAGGCGGCGGGACGGATCGGCCGCGGCGTCGTGAAGGCGGCCGTCGTCGCGGCGCAGCGCCGGGCGAGGGCGGGGGAGATCCCGCCGGACGCGGTCGCCGACGCGGCGGTGGAGTCGCTGCCGCCGACCGCGTCCGGGCTGCGTCCCGTGATCAACGCGACCGGCGTCCTGCTGCACACCAACCTCGGGCGGGCGCCGCTGTCGGACGCCGCGCGGGACGCCGTGGCGGTGGCGTCCGGCGCCACCGACGTCGAGCTCGACCTGGAGACCGGCCACCGGGCGCGGCGCGGACGGTCGGCGCTGGCCGCCCTGCTGGAGCGGGTGCCGCGCGCGGAGGCGGCGCACGTCGTCAACAACGGCGCGGCGGCGCTCGTGCTGGCCGCGACCACGCTCGCCGCCGGACGCGAGATCGTGATCAGCCGCGGCGAGATGGTGGAGATCGGGGACGGCTTCCGCATCCCCGAACTGCTCGCCGCGACCGGCGCGCGGCTGCGCGAGGTCGGCACGACCAACCGCACCTCGCCGGACGACTACGCGGCGGCCGTCGGCGCCGAGACGGGCTTCATCCTCAAGGTCCATCCGTCCAACTTCCGCATGACCGGCTTCACGCGCGGCGCGGACGTCGCCGAGCTGGCCCCCCTCGGCGTCCCGGTCGTCGCCGACATCGGCTCCGGCCTCCTCGCCCCCGAACCGCTCCTGCCGGACGAGCCCGACGCCGCGTCCATGCTCAAGGCGGGCGCGCATCTCGTCACGGCCAGCGGCGACAAGCTGCTCGGCGGGCCGCAGTGCGGGATCGTCCTCGGCGAGGAGGACCTCGTCCGGCGGCTCGCGCGGCATCCGCTGGCCCGCGCGCTGCGGGTCGGCAAGATGACGCTCGCCGCGCTGGAGGCCACCGTCCGCGGCCCGCGCACCCCGACCGAGCAGGCCCTCCACGCGGATCTCGAAGCGCTGCGCGAGCGCGCCGAACGCCTGGCCGCCCGGCTCCGGGACGCCGGGCTGGACGCGCGGGCCGTCGAGAGCGAGGCGGCGGTCGGCGGGGGCGGCGCGCCCGGCGTCGTCCTGCCGAGCGCGGCCGTTTCGCTGCCCGAGCCGTACGCGCCCCGGCTGCGGCGGGGGACGCCCGCCGTGATGGGACGCGTCGAGGACGGCCGCTGCCTCCTCGACCTCCGCTCCGTCCCGCCGCACCAGGACGGCGATCTGGCCGAGACCGTCCTCCGGATCGCTCGTTGAGCCGGAGCTCTCGCTAGACCTCGGTGCCGGTCTGGTCGGTGATCCCGGCCCGTTCGCGGTACTCGCGGACGAGCGCCGCGGCGGCGGGCCCGCGCGGGCGCCGCCCCGGCCGGATGTCGCACGCCAGGGCCTTCGCCTCCTGGATGTGGGTGTTCGGGTCCAGGGAGAGGTGCAGCAGCTCGTTTGCCGCGTCCCCCCGGCTGTAGCCGTTGGGGCCCCAGTGGTAGGGGAGGCCGACCTGGTGCAGCGTCTGGCCGTCCACGGTGAGGGTCGGCATCCGCTCGGTCACCATGACCCGCGCCTCGACGACGGCGCGCGGGCTGACGATCGTCGCCCAGCCGCCGTGCTCCAGGCTCCGCTCCGCCGCCAGCTCCGGCGACACCTCGCAGAAGAACTCGGGCTGCAGCTCGGCCAGGTACGGCTGCCAGCGCGACATGCCGCCCGCCGTGTGGTGCTCGGTCAGCCGGTAGGTCGTCGCGACGAACGGGTACACGTCCGCGCCCGGCTCCCCGTCGACCGGCGCGTACCGGTTGTCGGGATGCGGCGCCGGCAGATGCCGGACGGGATTGCGCTGCTGCCCGTACAGCGGGTTCGAGAACGGCGACTCCTGCGGCTCGTAGTGCGTCGGCAGCGGGCCGTCGGTCAGCCCGGCCGGGACGTAGAGCCACGCTTTCCCGTCCGCCTGCATGATGAACGGATCGTTGCCGGCGAGCGCGTCCGGGCCGGTCGCGTCCGGGGGCGGCCGGTAGTCGGGCGGCCGGTCGCGGATGAAGTCCGGGACGTCGTGGCCCGTCCATTCGCCCCGGTCGGCGTCCCACCAGACGAGCGCCTTGCGTTCGCTCCACGGGTTGCCGTCCGGGTCGGCGGACGCGCGGTTGTAGATGATGCGGCGGTTCGCGGGCCATGCCCAGCCCCATTCGGGCGCGACCCAGTGCTGCTCATGGCCGGGCTTGCGGCGGGCGGGCTGGTTGACGCCGTCCGCGTGGCAGCCGCAGTAGATCCAGCAGCCGCATCTGGTGGACCCGTCGTCCTTGAGCTGCGTGTACGACGACAGCGGATTTCCGTCGCCGTCGAACCCGTTGATCTCCGCCAGCACCGCTTCGGCGTCGGGCTCGTCCAGGGGGCCCTCGGTCGGGTAGTCCCACGTCAGGTCGAGCACCGGACGGTCCATCTCGTCGGACGACCCGGCCAGTTTCTCCCTGATGATCCGGCCGAGGTGGTACATGAACCACAGATCGCTGCGCGCGTCCCCGGCGGGCTCCACGGCCTTGTGGTGCCACTGCAGCATCCGCTGCGTGTTGGTGAAGCTGCCGTCCTTCTCGGTGTGCGCGGCGGCGGGCAGGAAGAACACCTCGGTGCCGATGTCCTCGGTGCGCATCTCGCCCGTCTCGATCTCCGGGCCGTCCTTCCACCACGTCGCCGACTCGATCAGCGAGAAGTCGCGGACGACGAGCCAATCCAGGTTCGCCATTCCCAGCCGCTGGATCTTGGCGTTCGCCGACCCGACCGCCGGGTTCTCGCCCATCAGGAAATAGCCCTTGCACACTCCATTGATCTGCGCCAGCGCCGTCTCGTAGGTGCTGTGCGAGCCGGTCAGCCGCGGCAGGTAGTCGAAGCAGTAGTCGTTGTCCTCCGTCGCCGCGTCGCCCCAGTACGACTTCAGCAGGCTGACGAGATAGGCGCGCATGTTGCCCCAGAAACCCTTGCGCGCCGACTCGGCCTGGACGAACGCGTCCAGGTTCTCGTTGGTGTGCGCGTGCGGCATCGGGATATAGCCGGGCAGCAGGTTGAACAGCGTCGGGATGTCCGTCGAACCCTGAATGGACGCGTGGCCGCGCAGCGCCAGAATGCCGCCGCCCGGACGTCCGATGTTGCCGAGAAGCGACTGCAGGATCGCGGCCGTCCGGATGTACTGGACGCCGACCGTGTGCTGTGTCCAGCCGACGGCGTAGGCGAACGCGGTCGTCCGGTCCCTGCCGGAATTCTCCGTGACCATTTCGCAGACCCTCAGGAACTGGTCCTGCGGGACGCCGCAGATCCGCTCCACCATTTCCGGCGTGTACCGCGCGTAATGCCGCTTGAGCACCTGGAACACGCAGTTCGGATGCTCCAGCGACGGGTCGTGCTCCGGGTCGCCCTCGCCGATCGCCGCGCCGCCGGACCCGTGCGCCTCCCCGCGTCCCGCCTCCTCCACGGACCCGACGCGCTCGTCCCACTGCATGTCCCGCTCCCCGGCCGCGGACTGGACGTTCATGCCCGCGTACTGCCAGGTCGTGTGGTCGTAGCCGCGCTGGACCGGATTCAGGCCGGAGAAGACCCCGTCCAGATCTTCGGTGTCGCGGAACTCGTCCGACACGATCACCGAGGCATTCGTGTACGACAGCACGTACTCACGGAAGTACTTCTCGTTCTGCAGGACGTAATTGACGATCCCGCCGAGGAACGCGATATCGCTACCGGCCCGCAGCGGCACATGCGCGTCCGCGAGCGCGCTCGTCCGCGTGAACCGCGGATCGACATGAATCAGCTTCGCCCCGCGCGCCTTCGCCTCCATCACCCACTGGAACCCGACCGGATGGCATTCCGCCATGTTCGAGCCCTGAATGACGATGCAGTCCGCGTTCTGCAGATCCTGCTGGAAGGTGGTCGCGCCGCCGCGTCCGAACGAGGTTCCCAGACCGGGAACGGTCGAGGAGTGTCAAACGCGCGCCTGATTCTCGATCTGCACCGCGCCGAGCGCGGTGAACAGCTTCTTGATCAGGTAGTTCTCCTCGTTGTCGAGGGTGGCGCCGCCGAGGCTCGCGACGCCGAGCGTCCGGCGGACGGGGACGCCCTCGTCCTCCCACTGCCAGCCGCTCCGCCGCGCCTCGATCACCCGGTCCGCGATCATCTCCATCGCGTCGCCGAGGTCGAGCCGCTCCCACCCGGCGCCGTGCGGCCGCCGGTACAGCACCTCGTACTCGCGGGCCGACCCGGTGGTCAGCTGGAGGCTGGCCGAGCCCTTAGGGCACAGCCGCCCCCGGCTGACCGGCGAGTCCGGGTCTCCCTCGATCTGGGTGACCTTGCCGTCCTGGACGTACACGTCCTGCCCGCAGCCGACCGCGCAGTACGGGCAGACGGACTTCACGACCCGGTCGGCCGCACTCACCCGCGCCTCGATCCGCCCGGTCCCCGCGCTCTTCGCCGCGGCCCCCCGTCCGAGCGGGTCGTCGCCGGTGAGCTGGCGGTAGACGGGCCACGACCCGATCCAAGTGCGAACGCCCACGTCACACCACCCCTCACCATCGGCGCGCGGGTGCACTTACCCGACGTCCGTCCCACAAAACACCCCGGAACGTCCGGCACCGGCGGGCGACGGCGAACCAGACGAGGTGAGCGTGCGTACGAGCGAGTGGGGTGGTCCGGGCGGACCCCAGAGACCGGTGGGACTGTGCATGGACAGGGACCGCAGGGCGGATGACGCGGCCGACCATTGGATGCGGCTCCTCGAGGCGCTCGAATGCGACTGCGCCGGGTGCGACGGCACCGGCTGGACGCTCAACGCGCAATGGCGCGAATGGCAGCAGCGCGCCACGGAACTGGTCGCCGTCGCCCACGCCGCGCGCCGCGCCCACGAGTTACGCCCCGCCCAGGTCCCCGGCCCCGTCCCGGACGGTCTCGCGGGCGAGCCCGCCATCTTCGCCGTGGTGGAGCGTGCCATCGCCGACCACATGAGGTCCCGTCCTGCGGAACCCGAGGAGACCGTCTGCGGCGCGTGCGGGGGCACCGGCAGGCAGCTCACCCCCGCCGGCCACTTCGTCACCGACCTCCTGGCCCGCCACGGCTTCGTCCGCAACCGATGACCCTCGCTCGGTCCTTCACTTCGAGGATCGCACCCAGTCGGCGAACCGGACGCCGCCGATGACGGCGCCATCGGCCGGAACCAGGCTCGTCTCCTTCAGCCGCGCGCCGAAATACCGGGCCTCCGGGTCGGCGACCACCGTGCGGTCGTCGTCCCGGGCCTGGAGGAACCGGCGGACCAGCTCCTCGAAACTGAAGCGCTCCGGCCCCGCCACCTCGGTGATGCCCTGGGTGGGCGTGCCGAGGGCGGCCCGCGTCACCGCGTCGGCGACGTCGTCGGCCGCGATCGGCTGGATCAGCGCGTCCGGCACGCGAACGGTGGCCCCGTCGGTGGCCGAGTCGGCGACGGCGCCGGTGAACTCGAAGAACTGGGTCGCGTGGACGATCGAGTAAGGCACCGGCGAACCGGCGATGAGCTCCTCCTGCGCCACCTTCGCCCGGAAATATCCGCTGTCGGGCAGCCGCGACGTCCCCACGACCGACAGCGCGACATGGTGCCCCACGCCCGCCCCGGCCTCCGCCGCCAGCACATTGCGGCTGGACGTGGTGAAGAACTCCATCACGGCCGCGTCCTCGAACGACGGCGAGTTCGACACGTCGACGACCACCGACGCGCCCTTGAGCACGTCCGTCAGCCCCTCACCGGTGACGGTGTTCACGCCGGTCTTGGGTGTGGCGACGACCGCCTCATGCCCCTGGTCGCCCAGCCTGCCGACGACCTTGCCCCCGATGAGCCCGCTGCCGCCGATGACCACGATCTTCATGACCCGCACCTCCACAGGACGACCCCGAACCTCCGACACCTGACGTGCCCCAGCAAATCCCCCCAAACCCCCAAACCTCCAAAACTGTCCAAGCCATCCGCATGTGGTGATCCTGCTCACGGGACCGATCCATGGACAGAACGAATGCGACCGTTTCCGGCCATTCCCAGATTCACGTCGTGCCTGCTCACGGCCCCGCCCAACGCGCGGAACGCGGGTTGGAACGGTTCTTTGTCAAATAACCGCTATTGACGATCGAAGATCGATGATCAAGGTCGCCAAACTCCGGTCACTTGTCAATTGAAGTGATCGAAAAGTTGAAAACCATTGATTGACAGTACTTAACTGTTGAGGTTAGCCTTTGCTTAGATCCGGATCTATTGCCATTGATGGCGTCTGTCCAATCCAGCCATCGGGCGCCGCCTCTTCGACTGCCGAAGGATCGGCTGCGCCAACTTCCGAGCAGAGGAAACGCATGCGTAAAGGGATCGCCATTTCTGCTGCCGCCGCGGCGCTCACCATGACCGCGGTGTCCGTCACCCCCGCCGCCGCGGCCGAGGAATTTCTCGGCCGCGGCCCCGACGGCGTCACCATCGAGGTCGCGACCATCAACGGCTCCGGATGCCCGATCGGTACCGCCGCGATCGCCCTGAATGAGACCAACGACGCGTTCACCGTCACCTACAGCGAGTACATCGCTCAGGCGGGCGGCTCGTCCAAGCCCACCGACGGCCGTAAGAACTGCCAGATCAACATGAGGGTGCACGTCCCGCAGGGCTTCACCTACGCCGTCTCCTCGACGGACTACCGCGGCTACGCCTCATTGCAGACCGGCGCGAACGCGTCCCAACTCGCCAGCTACTACTTCCAAGGCGATTCGCGCACCAGGGAGTTCACGCACGATCTGGCCGGCCCTTACAAGAAGAACTGGCAGACGACCGACGTCGTGGACGTGTCCCAGCTCGTATGGTCACCGTGCGGCGAGCAGCGGAACTTCAACGTCAACACCGAACTGCGAGCCGAGGTGGGAACGGACGCCTCGAAGGTCAGCTTCATCGCCATGGACTCCACCGACGGCAGCATCAAGACGACCTACCACTACTCCTGGAAGCGCTGCCAGTAATCCCCCTGAGAACCACGATCCCAACACCGCCCGACATGGAAGAAGCACCCGGACGCTGACCCGTCCCGACCGGGCCCTGCTCTTAATGGGAAGGGCACGGCCCGGTCCCGCTCGAAACGGCAGAGCGGGCACTCGACAGTCGACATCGGGTCGGCAGGGTGGAACGACCGAGAAGACGGTCGTCGTCGACACCGTCGACGCCCGGGCATGGACGGCACTCGCGCCGGTGGGGGAGCCGCAGCGCGGCCCGCGTCGCCGACGTCCTCCACCGCGAGGGGCAGGTCAACGCGAGGGGCAGGTCAAGGGGAAGGGGGCTTGGCGGCGAGGCCGTCGAGGAGGACGTCGAGGGCGTGGGCGGCCTGGTCGGCGGCCTGGGGGCGGTCGGGGGCCGAGATGACGACCTCGCCCGCCCTGCGGACGGCGCCGTAGAGGGCGGCCGCCATCACCTCCGGCTGGAAGGCGCGGACCTCGCCGGTCGCGGTGGCCTCCTTGAGCTGGGCGTGGAGCAGCGCGTAGGAGCTGCCGCGGTCGGCCTCGCCGGGGAAGATCTCGGGGGCGTCGATCAGGATGATCCGAGCGAAGTCGTCCTCGAGGCACAGCTCGAGGAACAGCCGGATGCCGGCCCGGATCCGCGCGAGGGGCGAGTCGAGCTCGAACAGGGCGTCGCGGCGGTCGTGGAACGCCTCGTCCACCATCTCGAAGACGGCGGCGAAGATCTCGCGCTTGCCGCCGGGGAAGTAGTGGTAGAGGGCGCCGCGCGCCATGCCGGCCCGGTCGAGGATCGCCGACACCGTGGTGGCCTCGTAGCCCTGCTCGGTGAAGCACCGCCGGGCCGCCTCCAGGAGGCCCGCCCGCGATGCCTCCGCCTGTTCCTTGCGCCGCACAGCGCCAGGATAGACCCACCCAGTTCGTTGACCGACTGTCGGTCAGTGTTCTAGCCTGCTCCCATGCTGTCCGTCGAGGACCTCTGGTTCGGCTACCCGGGCGGGGCGCCCGTCCTGCGCGGAGCTTCGCTGCGGCTGGAGCCCGGGCTGGCGGTGGGGTTGCTCGGCGCCAACGGCAGCGGCAAGTCCACGCTGCTCGGCGCAGTCACCGACTCGATCGAAGGGAAGCGGGAGGGCCTGATCAAGGCCGATCTGGATGCGGCGGGGCCCATCGGCTACGCCACCCAGGACGTCGCCCTCTACCAGCACCTGACCGTCGCCGAGAACCTGACGCACGCGGCCCGGCTCGCGACGCGCCGATGGCGGATCGCGGATCTCGTGGAGCGGGCGGTCGACGACTTCGACCTCGGCGCGCTCCGGGAGCGGCCCGCCCGGTTCCTGTCGGGCGGGCAGCGGCGGCTCGCCCACCTGGCGTGCGCGTTCGTCCACCGTCCCGCGGTCCGGCTGCTGGACGAGCCCACGACCGCCCTCGACTTCGAGACCCGGCAGAAACTCATCGGCCTGGTCGGCGAATGGCGTGCGCAGGACGTCGCGATCCTGGTGACCGCGCACTACCCGGAGGACGTCGAGGAGCTGTGCTCGTCCATCACCGTCCTCAGCGACGGGCGGACGTACGACCTCGGCCCGCTCGGCGGCTACCTGGCCCGGCAGCGGCGCCTCGGCTACGTCGAGCACGTGACCGACGACGGCGCCGTCAAGCTGACCGAGCTGCACAGCCCGCTCGGCTCCATCGACGACCTCCAGCGCGCCGCCGCGGAGGCCGGGATCGGCGGCGCCGACGCGCTGCACTCCGTCCAGGTCAAGGCGCCCTCGCTGCGCGACCTGCTGCGGCGCGACCCGTCGCTGCGCGCCGCCGTCGGGGAGGAGCCCCGGTGATCGCCGTCATCGGCAGCTTCGCGCAGATCGAGTACCGCGCCCTCGTCCGGGCCAAGTTCCCCTTCGTGTGGTTCGTGCTGCTGCCGGCCGTGTCCAGCGCCATCCTCGGACCGGCGGTCGCCGGGCTCAGCCAGGCCGGTGCGACCGGACGCGTCACCGTCGGGTTCGGCGTCATGTTCTCCTACATGACGGTCAACTACGTCGGACGGGCGCTCTACCGCGAGTTCGACTCCCACACGTGGCGGCGCACCGCCACGGCCGCGCCGCGGAAGGTCGCGTACCTGCTCGGGAAGTGCCTCCCGGTGCTCACCATCGGGATCGGCCAGCTCACCGTGTTCGCGGCCTTCGCCGTCACCGTGCTCGACCTGCCGCTTCGGGCGGGCGCCTGGACCGGGACGGCCCAGCTCGTCATCGTCCTGGTGCCGTTCACGATCACGGGCGTCGCGACCGGCGCTCTCCTCTACACGATGATCAGGCGGGCCGAGCTGTTCTTCTCGCTGACGTACCTGATCCTCATGGTCCTCGGGGCGCTGGGCGGCGCGATCGTCGCCTCGCCGCAGCTCCCGGAATGGTCGCAGACCGCCGGCTACGCGACCCCGCACTACTGGGCGATGCGGGCCGTCGACGAGGCGACCCTCGGAGCGGGACGGTGGAGCGTCGTGCTGGAGAGCTCGGCGCTGCTCGTCCTGTTCGGGACGGTGTTCACCGCCATCGCCGTCGCCCGGCTCGACCCGCGCAAGGAACGCTACTCCATCTAGTCACTCCATCTAGACGACGCTCCCGGGAGAGAGGCCGATGTTCGAGCGGTTGGGAAGGTGGGTGCACCGCCACCGGAGACTCGTGCTCGGCTGCGCCCTCGGGGCGGTGCTGTTCGCGGGCGTGTGGGGGACCCGCGTCTTCCCGGCCCTGGCCGGCGGCGGCTTCGACGCCCCGCACAGCGACAGCGTCCGCGCCGCCCAGGCGATCGAGGACCGGCTCGGCCGCGATGACGCCGACGTGCTCGTCCTGTACCGCAGCGACCGCGTCACCGTCGACGATCCCGGGTTCCGGAGCGCGGTCGTCTCCGCCGTCGGCGCGCTGCCGCCGGACGCCGTCCAGCGCGCGGTCACCTACTGGAACAGCGGCTCCGCCGACCTCGTGAGCGCCGACCGCCGCGCGACCTACGCGGCGATCACGCTGCGCGGGGACGAGGAGCGGCGCGAGGACGAGTTCGAGCGCATCGAGGCCGGCCTGCGCGTGCCCGGCCTCGACACGCAGATCGGCGGGCTCGAAGCCATCGACCGCGACATCAACGACCAGGTCGCCGAGGACATCGCGCGGTCCGAGCTGCTGTCGGCGCCGGTGCTGCTGGTGTTGCTCGTCCTGATCTTCCGGGGCCTCGTCTCGGCCGCGCTGCCGCTGGTCATCGGGGCGGCCGCGATCCTCGGCGCGTTCAGCGCGCTGCACGCGCTCACCTACGTGACGTCCGTCTCGGTGTACTCCGTGCAGATCGTCACCATCCTCGGGCTCGGCCTCGCGATCGACTACGCGCTCTTCATGGTCAGCCGGTTCCGGGAGGAACTGGGGAGAGGTCTGTCCGTCGAGGAGGCCGTGGCCCGCACGTCGGCGACCGCGGGGCGGACGATCGCGGTCTCCGGGGTCACGGTGGCGATCTCGCTGTCCGGCCTGCTCATCTTCCCGGAGGCATTCCTCCGGTCGATGGGCTTCGGCGGGCTGGCGGCGGTGCTGATCGCCGTCCTCGCCGCGGTCGTCGTGCTGCCCGCGCTGCTCGGGACGCTCGGACACCGGGTCGACGCGCTCGCCGTCCGCCTCCCGTTCGCCGCCCGCCGCGGCACCGGACGCGGGCGCGGAGGCGAGGCGCGGAAGGCCGGAGGTGAAGCTGGCGGCCCGGCCGGCATCCCGGCCGGTGACGGCGTCGGCGACGGCGCAGCGGACGGCATCGAGGACGGCAGGTGGTACCGGCTCGCGCGGGGCGTGATGCGACGGCCGGTGCTGTTCGCCGTGGCCATCACCGCCGTGCTGATCGCGCTCGGGCTGCCGTTCCTGCGCGTCGAGTTCGGCGGCGTCGACTACCGGGCGCTCCCCGCGTCCACCGAGAGCAGGCAGGTCGCCGAGCGCATCGACCGCGACTTCGGCGGCGGCGCGTCCGCCCCGATCCAGGCGGTCGTCAGGCTCCCCGGAGACGCCGCCGCCCCGGCCGGGAAGGCCGCGCTCGCCGCGTACACCGCCTCGATCGCCGGTCTGCCGGACGTCCGGGAGGCGGAGGTCAGCGGGGCGGCCGGCGACACGGCCCGGATCACCGTCGAGTACCGGAGCGACCAGCTGTCGGCGCGCTCGCGGGATCTGGTGCGGCAGGTCCGTGCGGTGGAGCCGCCGCCGGGAGCCGACGTGCTGGTCGGCGGCAAACCGGCGGAGCTGGCCGACATGCTGGACGATCTCGGCGCCCGGCTGCCCTGGATGCTGCTGATCATCGCCGGGGTGACGTTCGTGCTGCTCTTCCTGGCCTTCGGGGCGCCGCTGCTGCCCGTGAAGGCGCTGGCGCTGAACGTGGTCTCGCTCGGCGCGTCCTTCGGCGCGGTCGTCTGGATCTTCCAGGACGGCCACCTGTCCGGGCTCCTGGACTTCACGGCGACGGGGACGCTCGACGCCACGCAGCCGATCCTCGTGCTGGCCATCGTCTTCGGCCTGTCCATGGACTACGAGGTGTTCCTGCTGTCGCGGATCCGCGAGCGGTACCTCGCCACCGGCGACCCGGAGGACGCCGTCGCGACCGGTCTCCAGCACACCGGGCGGATCATCACCGGTGCCGCGCTGCTGCTCATCGTCGTGATCGCGGCCTTCTCGGCGTCCGGGATCGCGTTCGTGAAGCTGATCGGCATCGCCATGATCATCGCCGTGCTGCTGGACGCGACCGTCGTCCGGGCGCTGCTGGTGCCCGCGACGATGCGGCTCCTCGGCCGGGCCGCGTGGTGGACGCCCCGCCGGCTCCGCCGGGTGCGCCTTCCGATGGAGGACGCGTCCCCGCCCGCGGCGCTCTCGGCAGCGGCGCGCTCCGCCGGCGAGACGTCCGCGGGGCCGTCCGCGCCGCCGCCCGAGCCGTCGCGCAACGCCAATCCGTGACGGCTCTGACCGTCCCGCCGCGTCACCGCGCGGCCGCATTCCGTACAGGGCTGCTCAATTCGTCGATTGTTGACGAGTATTGAAATTTCTGTTGACGTTCGAAATGCGGGCTTCGGCCAGGAGGATTTCGGGCAGAGTAATCATGTCGCCACAATTTGCGCGGCGGCAGTCCTGGGCATGTGGTTGCCAGAGTGCGCTACTTTTCGGCTGGTAATTATGGCGGCAATCGTTCCGCTGTTCTCCGGAAGCTCGGCAAAACGCCTGGACAGAGCCCTGAATATTCTTCGCATTCGGGTCTGAGCGGCCTCTTTTTGGTCATCGAATCGAGTCCGAAACGAATGAAAGTCAAGATCTTGGCAGGATGTGGTCAACCAAAATCTTGACGCAAAGTTTCGGAGAAGTTAGCTTGCCAGACACGAAGAGTTGCAGGCGGTCGGAGCCAGGGGGCCCGAGATGATCGAATCGAGTACCGGAGTACGCACTCCGCACGAGCCTTTCGTGGCGCGGACGCCGGCCGAGGAAAGGCTGCACCGAAAGCAGCGGCTCGCCGTGGCTTTTCGTGTCTTCGCGCACTATGGGTTCGACGAAGGCGCCGCCGGATACATCACGGTACGCGACCCCGAACGCACCGACTGCTTCTGGGTGAACCCATTCCCGATGAGCTTCAGGCTGGTCCGCGTCCGCGATCTCCAGCTGGTCGACTCGGACGGGAACGTGCTGGTCGGGGACTGGCCGGTGAGCCGCTCCGCCCTCATGATCCACTCGCAGGTGCACGCGGCGCGCAGCGATGTCCTGTGCGTCGCCCACGCCCACTCGATGTACGGGAAGACGTTCGCCTCACTGCATCGCCCGCTCCGTCCGATCACGCAGGACGCGTGCATATTCTTCGAGGACCACGGCGTCGGCACCGACGACGCCGGACGCGTCGCGAACAACGAAGAAGTGGGCAAGCGGATCACCGAGGCGATCGGCGGCAACAAAGCCGCGCTCGTCGGCAACCACGGAATCTTCACCGTCGGCCAATCCGTCGACGAGGCGGCGTTCTGGTTCATCAGCATGGAGCATTCGTGCCAGGCGGAGTTGACCGCCTCGGCCGCGGGGGAGCCCGAGCTGATCCCGCCGGAGACCGCCCGGATCATTCGCGGTCACGTCGGATTCCCACTGGCCGGCTGGTACAGCGCACAGCCCATATTCGACTACATCATCGCCACTCAGCCGGATTGCCTCGACGAGGGCTGACGGCCGCGGCGCGGCAACGGGGCTCCGGGGGACGCGATCAGGGGAATTGCGTCGAGCCCTGTCCGGAGACACTAAGGGGAGCATCGTGTCCAGCAATATGGTCATGACGGGGAACCGCTCGTTCGGTGCGGTCGACCCGTCCGAGGCCGACCGTTTCAGTTCCCGGCTCACCATGAGCCCGCGCAAATGGGAGTTATACCGGGACGAACCCGGCTTCAAGATCGCCTGCTGCGGGCTGCTCGCCGAAGCGGGCCCCGCGGTCGTGGACTCGCTTCAGCGCTACGCGATCCTGGCGGTCAAGCCGGAGGGCTGGATCGACGGGGTGTTCCCGCGCGTCGCCGCCTTCCTGCCCCGGCACGGATTCGAGATCGTCGGCATGTTCCGCAGCCGGCTCACGCCCACCATGATCCGCGAGATCTGGCGCTACCAGTGGAACATCGCCCCGGTCGAGCGGATCGAGCTGAGCGAGCTGCTCCTGTCGCTCGGCCCCCTGTACGGCTTCCTGCTCCGCGACACCGCCCCGGTGGACGGCACGCCCGCGTCGGTGCGGCTCGCGAGGCTCAAGGGCCCGGCGATCCCGGCGCGGCAGCGGCCGGGCCAGCTGCGCCGCGAGCTCGGCGCGCCCTGCCGCCTCGTGACCTACGTCCACATCCCGGACGAGCCCGCCGACATCATCCGTGACCTGTCGGTCATGCTCGACCGGGCCGAGATGGTCCGGCTGCTCGCGCGGACCCTGGACGGGCCGCCCGCGCCGCTGCGGATCGATCCGGCCCGGCTGTCCGATGTCGCCCGGGTCGACGACTCGCTGCCCGGCGGCGGCCCGGTCGGCGCGCCCGGCGACTCGCTGTGGCGGCGCGCCCTCCTCATGAAGGCGGCCTTCGCCGCCCACGTGCCCGCCGATCACCTTGACGCCGACCGCCTGCCCGCCGACCACGGGGACGGCGGCGGGGTCGTCCGGCTTCCGCGCGACCTGTGGACGGCGATGCTCGACCTGTGCGCGGACGTCTCGGAACTGCCCACGCCCGGCGAGAAGCGCGTCGAGCCCCTCGCCGACATCCGGCCCGAGCCCCCGGCCGAACCTAGATCAGAGCCTCGGGCCGGCAGCAGGCCCGGGACCGGCGCGGCGAGCCCGCGCCAGGACGGGGGAGAGTCATGAGCGGATCCGCGCACCACGGCGACCCGGGCCGTCCGGCACGGGACGCGGCCTCCGGAGGGTGGGGCGAGGTCCTCGCCGCCGGCTGGCCCGCCGCGCCCGCGCCGCCCGAGCCGCCACCGCCGGACGCGGGGCTGACCGCCGCCGAGCGGATCCTGGCGGCGGCGGCCGGCGAACCGGCCGTCCTGCCGATCCCCGAGGAGTTCGGCGGGGGCGGCGGCGACCTTCTTAAGGCGGCGTCCGTCCAGCGGAACATGGCGCTCGCCGACCCCTCGATCGCGGTCGCGCTGAACATGCACATGCTGTCGGTGGGCCTGATGACCGACCACTGGCGGCGGGAACGCGACACGTCCTGGATGCTGCTGGAGGCCATCGCCACCGGGCACGAGTTGGTCGCGTCCGCGTTCGCCGAGCCGGGCGGCAGCCCGAACATCCTGCGCAGCACGACGCGCGCCGAGCGGACGGACGGCGGGTTCCGGCTGACGGGCGTGAAGTTCCCCTGCTCGCTGTCCACGACGGCGAAGCTCTTCTGCCTCTCCGCCCAGGTGGTCGGGGAGGACGTGACGATCGTCGCGCTCTGCCCGGCGCAGGCGCCGGGGCTGAAGGTCACCGGGGGATGGCCGTCGCTCGGCATGGGCGCGTCCGACACGGCGCGGGTGGAGCTGACGGACGTCGAGATCGACCGGCGCCTGGTCTTCCACGAGGCCCCGGCCGGAACGATCGACGACGTCGTGATCGGCGGGCTGGTCTGGTTCGCCGTGCTGATCAGCGCGACGTACCACGGGGTCATGAGCGGCCTGGTCGAGCTCGCCGCCGCCGCGCCGCCGCGCCTGCCGGAGCGGGTGCGGGAGGCGGCGCTGACGGCGGCCGCGGGCGAGCTGCGCGCGTTCGGCTCGTCCGCCCAGGGCCTGGCGCACGCCTGGACGAGCGGCCTCGTCGCCGGTGACGCGGCGCTCGTCTCGGCGGCGGCGCTGCGGCTGCAGCTCAGCGCGGTCACCGACCGCGTCCTCGCGGATCTGCGGCCGGTGCTCGGCGCCGCCGCGTACACCGCGGGCGCCCCCGCGTCGGCGCGGGTCCTGGACGCGCTCGCCGCGCACCACCACCCGCCGTCCCTGCCGCTGTGCGAGTCGCTGATCGCCGCCGCCGGCGCCGGTCGCCCGCTGTCGCTGGACCTGCGGTCATGAACATGACACCGGCCGTGGCGCCGGCCGGACCCCCGACCACCGCGCCGTTCGACCCGCTGCTCGCGGAGCGCCACCACCTGTCGCCCGGGCTCGCCCTGGCGCACCGGATGGCGGGCGGCGGCGCGTGGGAGCGGGAGGCCGACGGCGCCTGGGTGACGCTCTCGGACGGGCGGCGCCTGCTCGACCTCGGCAGCTACGGCGTCACGCTGCTCGGACACCGGCATCCGGCCGTGACGGCCGCCGTCGCCGCGCAGCTCGGCCGGCTGCCCACCAGCACCCGGTCGCTGGCGAACGAGGTGACGCCGCGACTCGCGTCCCGCCTGGTCGAGGCGCTCGGCCCGGGGCCGCTGCGGCGCTGCTGGTTCGGCTGCAACGGCGCGGACGCCGTCGACCTCGCGCTGAAGCTCGCGCGGGCGGCGACGGGCCGGCCGCGGGTCGTCGCGGCCGTGGGCGCGTTCCACGGGAAGACGCTCGGGGCGCTGAGCGCCACCTGGTACGACCGGTACCGCCGCCCGTTCACCGATCACCTCGCGGCGACGACGCACGTCGACGCCGCCGACCTCGCCGCGCTCGACCGGGAGCTCGCCGCGGGCGACGTCGCCGCGCTGATCCTGGAGCCCGTGCAGGGGGAGGGCGGCGTCCGTCCGGTCCCGGCCGAGGTCCTCGTCGGCTGGGCCGAGCTGGCCAGGCGGCACGGCTGCCACTTCATCGTCGACGAGGTGCAGACCGGGTTCCGCAGGTGCGGCGGCATGTCCGTGGCGCTGGACGCCGGCGCGCCGGTGTCGGCCGTCCTGCTCGGGAAGGCGCTCGGCGGCGGCGTCGCGCCGATCTCCGCCGTGGTCGGCACCGACGATCTGTTCGCGCCGCTCCTGCGCGACCCGTTCCTGCACTCGACGACGTTCGGCGGCCATCCGCTCGCGGCCGCCGCCGCGCTGGCCGCGCTGGACGTCGCGGAAGGGCTGCCCGACCGTGGGCCCGCCTTCGCGGCGATGCTGGCACGGCTCCGCCGCGCCCACCCGGAGCTGATCGCGGACGTGCGCGGCCGCGGGCATCTCTGGGGCGTCGAGCTGCGCGACGCGCGGCTCGCGGGCGTGCTGCTGGTCGAGCTGGCGTCGGCCGGCGTGATCGTGTCGCCGTGCCTCGGCCGTCCCGAGGTGATCCGGCTGCTGCCGCCGGCGATCCTCTCCGACGCCGACCTGGACGTCGCGGAGGCGCGGCTCGGCGCGGCGCTTCAGGCCACCCACCGCACCGCGCTGAGCCCTGGAGGGCAGCACCGATGACGCAGTTGACGACCCCGCCCGCTCCGCGTCCGGCGCCCCGGCCGCACGCCGTGGCGCCGGAGATCGCGCTCAAGGCCGTGGGCGCCCGCGTCGAGGACGTCCTCGACGCCGTGGCGCTGTACGACGGCGAGCCGTACCTGGTCGGCTCGCTGGCCGCCGGGCTCGGCGACCACCGGTCCGACATCGACGTGCACGTGGTGTCCGGCGACCGGCCGGCCGCGCTCGACGGCCCGGTGCTGGCCTTCACCCCCGCCGGGACCTGCGTCGACGTCCGGTACCTGGATCGGTGCACGATCGACCGGGTGGTCGGCGGCCGGCGTCCGGGCCAGGGTGCGCGCCCCGCGGGCCGCGGTGACGCGTGGCTGCTCAGCCGGTGGCTCAACGCGGTGCCGCTGCGCGCCGGGGCGCCGCCGCTGCTGCTGGACGACGGGCAGCGGGCCCAGGCGGTCGGCTTGATCACCACGTCGCTGCTGGCGGACCTGACCGCGCTGGCGGCCTTCGCGGCGCTCGCGGAACGTGCGGGCGCCGACCGCGCCTGGTACCTGTGCCGCCGCGCCGGGACCGTCGCCTGGGAGCTGGCAGCGGTCCTGTCGGGCCAGTACCACCTCGGCGAACGGTGGCTGCCCGCGCGCTCGGCCGCCCCCGAGGTGGCCGCGCTCGCCCGGGACGCCGGGGCCGCCCGCCGCGCCGCCGACCTTGACGGGGTGCTGCGGAGGCTGGGCGTCGACCCGGCCGCGGCGGCCGGCCGCGTCGGGCTCCGGGCCAGTCCGGAGGCCGAGCGGTGGATGCTGGCGGGCGAGCCGTTCCTGCTGGTCGCGGGCCGCCGCCTCGTCCCGGCCCTGCCGTCGGTGCCCGCGACGGTCGCCGCCGCCCTGGACGGGGACGCGGCGGCGGTGTTCGCCGGGCTCGTCAACGGCGCGTTGCGCTGGACGGTCGACGTCGGCGGCCTCGCGCCCCGGCTGGAGCCGGCCCCATGAGCACCGAGCGGGACGCGAGAACGAGCACCGAGCGGGACGTGAGAACGAGCACCGAGCGGGACGTGAGAACGAGCACCGAGCGGGACGCGAGCACGAGCACCGAGCGGGACGCCCACTGGTACGCGGCGGAGGGGATCGCCGCGGCGGTCGCGCACGCGATGCTCGTCCAGCCCGGACGGGACGACGTCATGGCGGCGATCGAGCGGGACGACTGGCCGCGGGCGCTCGCCGCGGCGAGCGAGTGCCTGCGGTGGATCGCGCTGTGCCGGGAGGTCCTCGGCGGCGGGAGCGCCGCGCGGACGGGCCTGGAGGTCGACCTCCTGATCGCGGGAGGCGGCCGCCCCGGCCCACCGGCCGCACCGCCCGTGCCACGCGAAGCGGGCAGGTCGGCCGCACCGGACCCGGCGGATCCGCTGGAGGCGATCCGGTCCATGACGCCGAGCACGGTCGTGACCCGGGCGGACGCGGAGCGGGCCGCCGCCGCCGTGGCAGCCGCGGACGCCGGTCTCCGCGCCGAGCTGCCGCTCCGGATGCCCGTCCGGCGCACGCCGACCGGCAACCAGCCGGCGGCGGAGACCGTCTCGCAGCTCGAACGGCTCAGGCACCGGCTCGGCCTCCCGCTCTTCGACTGGGAGGCATGGATCGGATGAACACGATGGAGCCACGGACGAACGCGAAGAGGAAAGGAGGGCGGCATGCCGCAGGTTCAGGTTGAGCTCAGCATCGCCGCGGACGCCGACGCGGTCTGGCAGGCCGTCCACGCGGTCGAGGCGTATCCGCGCTACATGGAGAGCGTGCGAAGCGTCGAGATCGTCGCCGACGACGGGACGTCCCGGACGACGGCGTGGTCGGTCCTGCTGAAGGGGTCGGTCCTCGAATGGACGGAGGCCGAGCGCGTCGACGACAAGCGCCGCCGGATCGAGTTCAACCAGCTCGACGGGGACCTCGACCGGTTCGACGGCCACTGGCAGGTCACGTCCGAGCCGGCGGGCCGCACCCGGGTCGAGCTCGACATCGCCTTCGAGATCGGCATCCCGCTGCTCGCGCAGATGCTCGACCCGGTGGCGGTGCGGGCGATCCGCGACAACAGCGTGCAGATGCTCCGCGGGCTGGAACGCAGGGCGGTCACCGGATGACGCGCGTACTGCTCACGGGGGCGACGGGGGTGCTCGGCTCGGAGCTGCTCGGGTCGCTGCGCCGCCGCCGCGGTGTCGAGGTCGTGGCCGTCAGCCGGCGGGGGGCGCCGGACGACGGCGTGCTGCGCTGGCGGATGGGGGCCGAGCCGCCGCCGGACGAGCTGCCGCGCCGGTTCGACGCGGTCGTCCACGCGGCCGCGACGACACGCTGGAACCAGGATCCCGAGGAGGCGTGGGCGGGCAACGTCCAGAGCACCGAGGCGGTCCTGGAGCTGGTCGGCGACGACACCCATCTGGTGCACGTGTCGACGGCGTTCGCGATCGGCCTGCGCGGCGACACGTCGTCGGCGCGGCTGTCCGACTACCGCAACTCCTACGAATGGTCGAAGGCCGCGGCGGAGCGCCTGGTCACGGGGCACTCGCGGTGCACCGTCGTCCGCCCGCCGCTGATCATCGGCCGCCGGACGGACGGCCACATCGCCCGCTTCTCCGGCCTGTACACCTTCGCGCGCGCCTGCGTGACGGGTCTGGCGCCCGCGATGGTGGGCGAGCCGAAGGGGACGGTCGAGATGGTGCCCGTGGACGACGTCGCCGACGCCGTCCTCGCCGCCCTGGACGCCGGCCCCGCGGCGGACCCGGCCGGGCCGGTCGTGCTCGGTACCGGCGCCGCCGCGCTGACCACCGAGGACCTGGTGCAGGCATCCTTCACGGCGATCAACGGATGGCGGGCGCGGCACGGGGCGTCACGGCTGGCGCCGCCGCCGATCATCTCGGCGGAGCGCTGGGACCGGTTCTTCCTGCCCTTCGCCCGGACGACGCTCACCGGCCGGCAGCTGCGGGTCATCGAGCTGCTGAGCGAGTTCGTCCCGTACGTGTCGATGGCGGAGGCGCCGGAGCCGACCGTGCTCCTGCACCCCGTCCATGACGCCCTGGCCCTCTCACTGTCCTTCTGGGCCGACGCGAATTCGCGGGCCGCGTCCGCCGAACCCCGCCCGTGGGCCGCCTGACACATCCGGACCGGGGGCCGCCGACGATCCAGCGAGTTCCGAACGAGGAGACGACATGGGGACGAGACCTACCACGCGGCTGCGCCGCGCCGTCATGGCCGGGGGTGAGCTCCCGGTCGCCCTGGTCGGGGTGCACAACGCGCTGGTCAGCCGGCTGGCGGAGCGCGCGGGATTCGACGGCGGGTGGGCGAGCAGCCTGGAGGTGTCCGCCGTCCACGGGCTGCCCGACCGGAACCTGCTCGGGTTCGCCGAGATGCTGGCCGCGTCCCGGTCCATCGCGGCGGCGTCGGACCTGCCGCTCGTGGTGGACGCCGACAACGGCTACGGCACGGTGGAGACGTGGATCCGGGCCGTCCGGGACTTCAGCGGCAGCGGCATCGCCGGGGTCTGCGTCGAGGACAGCGCCTTCCCGAAGCGCAACAGCTTCCTCGGCGGCGGCCCGCGGGACCTGGAGGACGTCGAGAGCTTCGCCGAGAAGATCGCCGAGGCGCGGCGCGCCACGCTCGACCCCGACTTCCTGGTGATCGCGCGGACGGAGGCGCTCATCGCGCAGGAGGGCATGGACGCGGCGCTGGCCCGCGCCGTCCGCTACGCCGACGCGGGCGCGGACCTCGTCCTGCTGCACACGCGGCAGAAGGACGGCGGCGAGGCCCTGGAGGTGGCCCGGCGGTGGACGCATCCGGCGCCGCTGGTGAGCATCCCGACGGCGTACCCGCACATCTCGCTGCGCGCGCTCGGCCGGCTCGGCTACCGCATGGCGATCTACGCGAACCAGCTGCTGCGCGCCACGGTGTCCACGCTCGACCAGACCCTGGCGGCGATCCGCAGCGGCGAGGGCCTCACCCAGCTGGAGCGCCGCATCGCCCCGATGGCGGAGCTCCTCGACCTGAGCGAGGACTTCCGCCGCTCAGGCCAACCGGGACACCCGGCAGGCCGTCCGGGACAACCCGCGGACCAGACAGCGCAGGCGGCGGACTTGCCAGTGCAGGCGGCAGACCGGCCAGTGCAGGCGCCGGACCGGACGGGACAGCCGGTATGAAGGCGCTGATCTGCGGCGACGCGGTCCGCGCCGCGCTGCGGCCGGTGAGCCTGCGCCCCGAGGAGGTCATCGACGTGCTCGGGAGCTGCCTGGAGGGCGACGAGGTGTACCTGGTCGGGTCGCTCGCGGCCGGGCTCGGGAACGCGGGCAGCGACGTCGACCTGCACGTCTTCGTCCAGGAACGGGCCGAGGGCGTGGTCCCGATGCTGTTCTTCGCCGACCGGACACGGCTGGACCTGGTGCACTACGAGTCGGGCACCCCGGCCGCCGCGCTCGCGCGGACGCCCGTCCAGGACGTCGCCCTGCTCGGCGGACGATGCGCGCTCGGCCCCGTCCCGCCCATGACGGACATGAAGCGCCTCAGCCGGTGGGCGACCGCCGTCCCCCTGTACGAGGGAGCCCCGCCGATCTTCACCGCGGAGGAGACCGCGCGGATCGCCGCGGCGCTCGTCCGCCTCGCCGTCGACATCGCGGTGCGGGCCGCGGCCCTCGCGGTCGTCATGGCGGCCGCGAAGGCCCCGCTCGCCGGCCTGGCCTGGTCCCGAGCCGCGGAGCGCGCGGTCGAGGCCGCCGTCCGGGCACGCGGGGAGATCTTCGTCGGCGACAAGTGGCTGCCCGCCAAGGCACGCCGCTGCGGCTTCCCACCGGCGCTCCTCGCCGACGCGCGCCGCGTCACGACGGCCGCCGACTTCGCCCGCTACGCCGACCGGCTCGGCCTGCGCGTCGGCGACCCGGCCGCGCTGGTGCGGCTCACCCCCGCCGAAGCGCCCGACTTCACCTTCGGCGACACCACCTTCCAGCTCGTCGGCGAGCACCTCCTGCACCGGCTGAACCTCCCCTCGGACTCCCTTGACGACGCGCTGGAAGCAGTGGACGCGCCGGCCCTCGCCGAGGCGATCACCCACGGCGCCGTCGCCCTCGCCGCCGATCCGGCGGCCGTCGACGGGAGGCTGGCATGACCGCCATCGACGCGCGCTGGTTCGCCGACAAGGCCACCGCCGCCTCCTGGAGCCACGCCCTGCTTGTGCAGCCAGGACTGGAGGACGCGGAGGCCGCCGCCGACGCCGAGGACTGGGCCACCTGCCTGCTCGCCTGCCTGCTGACCGCCGAACGGCTGGCGTTCTGCGAACTCGTCCTCGACGGCCGGGCGGCGTCCCCCCGCGAGGCCGAACTGCTGCTGGCGCTCGGCACGGCCCCGACGCCGGTCACCGACGGGCTCCGCGACCTCCAGCGGCTCCGCGCCGAAGCCGCCGCCGACATCGACCGCGCGACCGCGGAAGCGGCGCTCGCCTGCCTGGCCACCGCGGACGAGCACGTCCGCGACCGCATCCCGATCGACGTGCTGCCGATGCGCACCCCGGAGGGCTTCTACCCGTCGCTGCGCGTGGCCGCGACACTGGAGCAGCTGCGGAAGTCGGTAGGGCTCGGCCCGTTCCAGTGGGATTGGTGGACGAACC
>NZ_JBIRAY010000021.1:0-110427 GCF_044326405.1 Actinomadura sp. 1N219
ATCCCCGACCACCCCAAAGAGGGACAGTCGCGGGGACGGGCCGGCCAACAATCGACCGGACCGTATAAAGGCACTGGCTTTTAACACGCTGTTGAGTTCTCAAGAAACGGACACCCACCGCGCCAGAACCGCTTCCGCGTTTCCAGCTCCGGGGCAACCCTTCAATACTACCCGATCCGCCCTGTTTGTCAAAGTCTGGGTGGTTCGGCCTCGTACGTCCGTTTCCGGGCAGAACAGAGTTCAACCCGGTTGGTTCGCTGAGGGTTTCCCCCGAGGCCGGGCCGCTTGCCGCGTCCCGCTCCCCCCGTGGGGCTCGTAGAACATTAGGTCCCGCCGCGAGGGCCGTCAAATCGACGTTGCGCGGCGAGAAACCCCAGTTCAGGTACGGTTTTCGAGACTTCCATCATGCCCGCCGACGGATCCTTGTAACCGCACTGTGACGTGTATCTACCGAAGTTTGCCCGCGACATGGTGATCGCCTGCCCGGAGAGGCTCCGGGCAGGCGGTCACGGACGGCTTCAGGACGCGGTCACCTCGACGCCGCCCACGTTGCGCTTGCCGCGTCGCAGGACGAGGAAGCGCCCATGGAGCAGGTCCGACGCGGACGGCGCGACGTCCTCCGACTCGACCTTGGCGTTGTTGAGGTAGGCGCCGCCCTGGGCGATCGCCCGCCGCGCCTCGGACTTGCTCCTGCACAGCCCGGAGGCGGCCAGCAGGTCGACGACGGTCGGCAGTTCGCCCGGGGCCACCTCGGTGCGGGGGACCTCGGCGAGCGCGGCCTTCAGTGTGCGTTCGTCCAGCTCCTCCAGGGCGCCCTGGCCGAACAGGGCGCGGGACGCGGCGATGACGCGGGCGGTCTCGTCCGCGCCGTGGACGAGTGTGGTCATCTCCTCCGCGAGCGCCCGCTGCGGGGCTCGGGCGGCGGGACGGTCGGCTCCCTGTTTGACCAGGTCGTCGATCTCCTCATGAGGGCGGAAGCTGAAGACCTTCAGGAAGTTCTCCACGTCCCGGTCGTCGGCGTTGACCCAGAACTGGTAGAACGCGTACGGCGAGGTCAGCTCGGGGTCGAGCCAGTACGTCTCGCCGCCGGCCGTCTTGCCGAACTTGGTCCCGTCCGCCTTGGTGAGCAGCGGTGTGGTCAGCGCGTGGGCACTGCCGCCCTCGACGCGGCGGATGAGGTCGACGCCGGCGGTGAGGTTGCCCCACTGGTCGCTGCCGCCCGTCTGAAGCCGGCACCCGTGGCGCCGGTACAGCTCCAGGAAGTCCATCGACTGGAGCAGGACGTAGCTGAACTCGGTGTAGCTCATGCCGGTGGTGTCGAGCCGGGCCTTGACGGTCTCGCGGGCCAGCATCCGGTTGACCGGGAAGTGCTTGCCGATGTCGCGGAGGAACTCGATGGCCGACATGGGGCCCGTCCAGTCGAGGTTGCTCACCATCGTCGCGCCGGTGGGGCCGTCGCCGAAGTCGAGGAACTTCGACACCTGGCCGCGGATGCGCTCGACCCAGCCCGCGACGGTCTCCTCGGAGTTCAGGACGCGTTCGGCGCTCTTGCCGCTCGGGTCGCCGATCAGGCCGGTGGCGCCGCCGACCAGGCCGATGGGCCGGTGCCCGGCGAGCTGGAAGCGGCGCAGCGTGAGGATCTGGATCAGGTTGCCGAGGTGCAGCGAGGGCGCCGTCGGGTCGAACCCGCAATAGAGCGTGACCGGTCCCGCGGCGAGCAGGGCCCGCAGTTCGTCCAGGTCGGTGGACTGCGCGATCAGGTCGCGCCACGCGAGATCGTCCAGGATGTCGGTCACGGTCTCCCTCGTTCCGGCTTGCTTCCGTGTGCCCACCAGGGTGCCCGGGCGGGCGGGTGTCACGCTAACGATATTCAGCGGGCGGCTACGTGGCGGCAGGCGGCGCGAACGCCTCGTGTCCCGAGTCGGACGTCGCGTGGGCGCCTTTCAGAGCGGCTCGCGGGCTTGATGACGGCGGCTCTCCGTGGCTTCTGGTGGCGGAGTCCACGTGGATGAGATTGTTATGGCGGGGCGGGGTCAGTCATCGGCGGGGACCTTCTTGCGCTGTCTCGGGACGTGTGCGCGGTACGGGGAGACGGTCGGGTCGCCGTCGATCCAGAACCGCCACGGCACCTCCTTGGCACCGTTGACGCCGGTGCGCGGCCCCTGGCGGATGAGCGCAGGGTCGGCGGGTTCGCCCGTGTGGACGGTGAGGGGCCCGCCGGGGGTGCAGACGTCCAGGCCGTTCTGCTCGCGGGCGATGCCCAGCGCCTGGCAGAGCCGGGCCGGGCCGCGGGCCAGGTCGCGGACGGACGAGCGCGGCCGGCGGGCGCGCGCCGTGTCCTCCCCCGCGACGACCTCGCCGGCGCGGAGCAGGACCGCCATGGACGTCCCGTCCGGGCCGCAGACGAGGTTCACGCAGAAGTGCATGCCGTAGGTGAAGTAGACGTAGGCGTGGCCGGGCGGCCCGAACATGACGGCGTTGCGCTGCGTCCGGCCTCGGTAGGCGTGGGAGGCGGGGTCGAGCGGGCCGGCGTACGCCTCGACCTCGGTGAGCCTGACCGCGACCTCGCCATCGGGTGTGCGGTGGCTGAGCACGTGCCCGAGCAGGGACGGCGCGACCTCGTCGACGGGACGGTCGAAGAAGTCCCGTGGCAGCAGCGCTCCAGTCATCGCATCACCCTATGGCGGCGGAACGCCCGATCGGTCCGGGGTCCGCGGGCGGTCAGGCGTCGGAGTCGGCGGCCCACGCGGCGTGCTCGTTGACGAGGGCGCGGAGCGCGCCGAGCTGCTCGCGGACGCGGTCGGGCGCGGTGCCCCCGTACGCCTTCCGGGACGCCAGCGCCCCCTGGACGTTCAGGACCTCGCGGACGTCCGGCGTCAGGTGCGGCGACACCTTGGCGAGCTCCTCGTCGGTGAGGTCGTCGAAGTCCTTGTCGTTGACCTGGCACCAGACGACGAGGTGCCCGACGACCTCGTGCGCGTCGCGGAACGCGGTGCCGCGCCGGACGAGGAGTTCGGCGAGGTCGGTGGCGAGGGCGAAGCCGTCCGGGGCGAGGGCCTCCAGGCGCTCGGTGTTGACCCGCATGGTCGCGATCAGCCCGGACATGGCGGGCAGGACGAGCAGCAGCGTCTCGACGGCGTCGAACGCGCCCTCCTTGTCCTCCTGGAGGTCGCGGTTGTAGGTGAGCGGGAGGCCCTTGAGGGTGGTGAGCAGGGCGACGAGGTGGCCGATGAGGCGGCCTGCCTTGCCGCGCGCCAGCTCGGCGACGTCGGGGTTCTTCTTCTGCGGCATGATCGACGACCCGGTGGCATAGGTGTCGTCCATCTCGATCCAGCGGAACTCCTGCGACGCCCAGAGGCAGATCTCCTCGCCGAGGCGGGACAGGTGGACGCCGACGAGCGCGGCGGCGAAGAGGAACTCGGCGACGAAGTCGCGGTCGGCGACGGCGTCCATGGAGTTGGCGGCGGCGGCGTCGAAGCCGAGCTCGGCGGCGGTGGCCTGCGGGTCGAGCGGCAGGGACGAGCCGGCGAGGGCGCCGGAGCCGAGCGGGGAGATCGCGGCGCGCTTGTCCCAGTCGCGGAGCCGGGCGACGTCGCGGGTGAGCGGCTGGACGTGCGCGAGGAGCTGGTGGGAGAACAGCACGGGCTGGGCGTGCTGCAGGTGGGTCATGCCGGGGGCGGCGACGCCGAGGTTGTGCTCGGCCTGCGCGATCAGCGCGGTCTCCAGCTCGACGAGGCGGGACACGATCTGGCGGGCGTGGTCGCGGAGGTAGAGCCGCAGGTCGGTGGCGACCTGGTCGTTGCGGCTGCGGCCCGCGCGGAGCTTGCCGCCGAGGGCGCCGAGCCGTTCGAGGAGGCCGCGTTCGAGGGCGGTGTGGACGTCCTCGTCGGCGACCGTGGGGCGAAACTCGCCGGTGCGGCAGGCCTCCTCCAGGTCGTCCAGGGCACCGATCATGCGGTCGAGCTCGTCGCCGGTGAGCAGCCCCGCCCGGTTGAGGACGCGGGCGTGCGCGCGCGAGCCCATCAGGTCGTAGGGGGCGAGCCGCCAGTCGAACTGGACGCTCACCGAGAGCCGCGCGAGCGCGTCCGACGGGCCGCCTTCGAACCGGCCGCCCCACAGGCGCGTCGGTGCCTTCGTCACGAAAATCCTCTTCTTCCGCCGCTGGACGAACGTTGCCGTCTCATCTCACCACGTCCGGGCATGGCTGCACGACGTGGGGACGCCGTGGTCGCGGCGCCCCCACGCGTCGCTCTTCCCGGTCAGATGCCCCGGTCGCGCTTGGCGGCGATCTTGCTGGGCAGGCTCCACAGCTCGACGAAGCCCTTGGCGAGGCTCTGGTCGAAGGTGTCGCCGGTGTCGTAGGTGGCGAGGTCGTAGCTGTAGAGGGACGCGTCGCTGCGCCGCCCGGTGACGACGGCGCGGCCGCCGTGCAGGGTCAGCCGGACGTCGCCGGACACGTGCTTCTGCGCGTCGGCGATGAACGCGTCCAGGGAGTCCTTCAGCGGCGAGAACCACAGGCCGTCGTAGACGAGCTCGCCCCACCGCTGGTCGACGGACCGCTTGAACCGGGCCAGGTCGCGCTCGACGGTGACGCTCTCCAGCTCCATGTGCGCTGTGATCAGCGCGATCGCGGCCGGGGCCTCGTAGACCTCGCGGCTCTTGATGCCGACGAGCCGGTCCTCGACCATGTCGATCCGCCCGACGCCCTGCGCGCCGGCGCGGCGGTTCAGCTCGGCGACGATCTGGTACGGGGTGAGCGGGCGGCCGTCCAGCGCGACGGGCACGCCGGACGCGAAGGTGATGACGACCTCGTCGGCCTCGCGCGGCTCGGCGGGGTCGGCGGTGTAGTCGTAGACGTCCTCGATGGGCCCGTTCCAGATGTCCTCCAGGAACCCGGTCTCGACGGCGCGTCCCCACAGGTTCTGGTCGATGGAGTACGGCGACTTGGCCGACACGTCGATCGGCAGGCCCTTCTCCTCGGCGAACGCGATCGCCTTGTCGCGCGTCCAGGCGAAGTCGCGGGCGGGCGCGATGACCTTCAGGTCGGGGTTGAGCGCCGACAGGCCCGCCTCGAACCGGACCTGGTCGTTGCCCTTGCCGGTGCAGCCGTGCGACACGGTCGTCCCGCCGAACGCCTCGGCGGCCGACACGAGGTGCTTGACGATCAGCGGCCGGGACAGCGCGGACAGCAGCGGGTAGCGGTCCATGTAGAGGGCGTTGGCCTGCATGGCGGGGACGCAGAAGTCCGCGGCGAACTCCTCCCTGGCGTCCACGACGACGGCCTCCGCCGCGCCGCAGGCCAGGGCCCGCTTGCGGATGGCGTCGAGGTCCTCGCCGCCCTGGCCGACGTCGACGGCCACCGCGATGACCTCCCCGCCGGTCTGCTCGGCGAGGTACGGGATGGCGACGGAGGTGTCCAGTCCCCCGGAGTATGCGAGGACGACGCGCTCGCTCATGATCTTTATCTCCTGTGCGAAGTGTGTGCGAGGTTTCGGGTCTTGCGGGCTGGGACGGGGCCGCGGGGCGGCCCTAGCTTCGTCGCTCGCGCCCGTCGGTCAGCCGCAGCAGCGCCTGCGCGACGTCGTCCCCGCCGGTCGGGTCGCGGGCGATGACGAGGATCGAGTCGTCGCCCGCGACGGTGCCGAGGATGGACGGCCATTCGGCGTGGTCGATCGCCGAGGCCAGGTACTGCGCGGCCCCGGGCGGGGTCCGCACCATGACCAGGTTGGCCGACGCCTCGGCGGACACCAGCAGCTCCGCGGCGAGCCGGGAGAGCCGTCCGGTGAAGGACTCGGCGGAGCCCGTGCGGGCCCGCCGGATCCGCTCGCCGCCCTCCCCGGGGACGGCGTAGATCAGGCTGCCGTCGTCGGCGCGCAGCCGCACCGCGCCGATCTCCACCAGGTCGCGCGACAGCGTGGCCTGGGTGACGTCGACGCCCTCGTCGCCGAGGAGCTTCGCGAGCTCGCCCTGCGAGTGGACGGGATGCCGGGTCAGCAGCTCGATCACCCGGGCGTGCCGGGCGGTCTTGGTCATGGGGGCCGTCGTCACCGCGAGCGCTCCAGCAGCCAGATCAGCAGCGCCTTCTGGGCGTGCAGGCGGTTCTCGGCCTCGTCCCAGACGCGGCTCCGCGGGCCGTCCAGGACCGATGCGGCGATCTCCCTGCCGCGGTAGGCGGGCAGGCAGTGCAGGACGATCGCGTCCGCGTCGGCGAGGTCCAGCAGTTCTTCGGTGACGGCGTACGGCTCGTAGCGGGAGGTGTCCTTGCCGTCCTGGCCCATGGAGACCCAGGTGTCGGTGGCGAGGACGTCGGCTCCGGCGGCGGCCTTCGCGGCGTCGTCGGTGACGGTCACGGACCCGCCGGTCGCGGCGGCGATCTCGGTCGCGCGATCGACGACGGCGGGGGCAGGGGGCTGGGACGCGGGGGCCGCGACGCGGACGTGCATCCCTGCGGTGGCGCAGCCGAGCAGGTAGGAGTGGGCCATGTTGTTGGCGCCGTCGCCGAAGTAGGCGAGGGTGAGGCCGGGCAGGTCGCCCTTCGCCTCCCGGACGGTCTGCAGGTCGGCGAGGACCTGGCACGGGTGGAACTCGTCGGTGAGGGCATTGACGACCGGGACGGTGGTTCCGGCGGCCATCTCGTCGATGCGCTCCTGGCCCGCCGTCCGCCACACGATGGCGCTGACCTGGCGTTCCAGGACGCGGGCGGTGTCGGCGATGGTCTCGCCGCGGCCGAGCTGGCTGGTGCCGGCGTCCATGACGAGGGGGTTGCCGCCGAGTTCGGCGATGCCGGCGGTGAACGACAGCCGGGTCCGGGTGGACGGCTTGTCGAACAGCACGGCGACCGACTGTGGGCCGTCGAGGGGCCGGAACCGGAAGCGGTCCTTCTTCACCTCGGCTGCGAGGTCGAGAACCTCGGCCTGCTCGGCGGGGGTCAGGTCGTCGTCGCGGAGGAAGTGCCTGGTCATGCTCAGTTCTCCGGTTCGGGGGCGGCGGAGTCGAGGATCGCGGGGAAGGCGGCGGTGAACGACCGGGCCTCCTCGGCGGTGAGGACGAGCGGCGGCGCGATCCGCAGCGCGTCCGGCGCGAGCGCGTTGATCAGGAACCCGGCGTCGCGGGCGGCGGCCTCGGCGGCGGGCGCGTGCGGCCCGGTGAGGACGGCCGCGCGCCACAGCCCGCGGCCCCGGACGCCGTCGAGCAGGGGGTGGTCGATGGCGCGGAGGCCGCCGGCGAGGATCTCCCCCACGGAGGCGGCGTTGGCGAGCAGGCCGTCCTTCTCGATCGTGCTGAGGACGGCGAGCGCGGCGGCGGCGCTGACGGGGTTGCCGCCGAAGGTGCTGCCGTGGTCGCCCTTCGCGAACAGGTCGCCGTGCGGGCCGAACGCGACGCACGCCCCGATCGGCAGGCCGCCGCCGAGTCCCTTGGCCAGGGTGATGATGTCGGGCTTGGCGTTCTCGTGCTGGAACGCGAACCAGGTGCCCGTCCGGCCGATCGCGGACTGGATCTCGTCGGCGACGAACAGCGCGCCCGTGGCGTCGCAGATGGCGCGGGCTGCGGCGAAGTACCCGTCCGGCGGGGGGACGACTCCGGCCTCGCCCTGCGTCGGCTCCAGGAAGACGGCGGCGCAGTTCTCGTCCACGGCGGGCTTGAGCGCGTCGGCGTCGCCGTAGGGGACGAACCGGACGTCGATGCCGAACGGCCCGAACGGCTCCCGGATCGCCGCCTTCCCGGTCAGCGACAGCGCGCCCATGCTCCGTCCGTGGAAGCCGTTCTCCGCGGCGACGAAGTAGGTGCGGCCGTTGGACTTGCCGTATTTGATGGCGAGTTTCAGCGCGCACTCGTTCGCTTCGGTGCCGCTGTTGCTGAGGAACACCTTCCCGTCCCCGCCGAGCAGGCCGAGGAGGCGTTCGGCGAGCAGGACCTCGGGCTCGTGCAGGAACAGGTTGGACGTGTGCGCCAGCGTCGCGACCTGCGAGGACACCGCCTCGACGAGGGCCGGGTGGGCGTGGCCGAGGGAGCTGACCGCGATCCCGGCGATCAGGTCGAGGTACTCCCGGCCGCCGGTGTCCCACACGCGGCAGCCCTCGCCGCGCGCCAGCGCGACCGGCGGGACGCCGTAGTTCGGCATGAACGCGGCCTCGAACCGTGCCCTCAAGTCGCTCATGCCGATACCTCCTGCGCCGGACCCGGGGGGCTGGGGAGCACCATCGTTCCGATCCCTTCGTCGGTGAAGATCTCCAGGAGGAGGGAGTGCAGGACGCGTCCGTCCAGCACGTGCGCCTGCGGGACGCCGCCGCGCACCGCCGTCAGGCAGGCCTCCATCTTCGGGACCATCCCGGCCGACAGGTCCGGCAGCAGGACGGCCAGCTCGTCGGTGGTGAGCCTGTCGATCACGTCGTCGCTGTCGGGCCAGTCGGCGTACAGGCCCTCGACGTCGGTGAGGACGACGAGCTTCGCGGCGTCCAGCGCGACGGCGAGCGCGGCGGCGGCCGTGTCGGCGTTGACGTTGTAGACCTCGCCGTCGTCGCCGCGCGCGATGCTGGAGATGACCGGGATGCGGCCGTCGTCCAGCAGCGCCCGCAGCGCCCCGACCTGCACCTCGACGATCTCGCCGACCTGGCCGATGTCGACGGCCTCGCCGTCCACGACCGCGTGCTTGCGCTCGGCGGTGAACAGGTGGGCGTCCTCGCCGGACATGCCGAGCGCGAACGGGCCGTGCCGGTTGATCAGCCCGACGACGTCGCGCTGCACCTGCCCGGTCAGCACCATCCGGACGACCTCCATGGCCTCCGGCGTGGTCACGCGCAGCCCGGCGGTGAACGTCGAGTCGATGCCGTTGCGGGCGAGCGCCGCGTTGATCTGCGGGCCGCCGCCGTGGACGATCACCGGCCGCAGCCCGGCGTAGCGCAGGAACACGACGTCCTCGGCGAAGGAGTGGCGCAGCTCCTCGTCCGTCATCGCGTGCCCGCCGTACTTGATCACGACGGTGGTGCCGTGGAACCGCTCCAGCCACGGCAGCGCCTTGATCAGCGTCTCGGCCTTGGCCATGACGCCCATCCGGTTCTTGCGCATGTCCGCGCCCGAGGTGATCGCGGTCATGTGGAGTAGGCCGAGTTCTCGTGGACGTAGTCGGCCGTGAGGTCGGTCGTCCAGACGGTCGCGCTGTGCGGGCCCGCCGACAGGTCGACGGTGATCGTCACGTCGCGGGGGCGCAGGTCGACCTTGTCGCGGTCGTCGCCGAACGAGCCGTTCCGGCACACCCACACGCCGTTGATCGCGACGTTCAGCTCGTCGGGCTCGAACACCGCGTCGGTGGTGCCGACCGCCGAGAGCACCCGTCCCCAGTTGGGGTCCTCGCCGTGGATGGCGCACTTGAGGAGGTTGTTGCGGGCGATGGAGCGTCCGACGGTGACCGCGTCGTAGCCGGACGCGGCGCCGACGACCTCGATCGCGATGGCCTTGGACGCGCCTTCGGCGTCCACGAGCAGTTGCCGGGTCAGGTCGGCGCAGACCTCGGTGAGCAGCGCGGTGAACTCGTCCTCGGCGGGGACGACGCCGGAGGCGCCGGACGCCAGCAGCAGCACGGTGTCGTTGGTGGACATGCAGCCGTCGGAGTCGAGCCGGTCGAGGGTGACGCCGGTGGCCGCGCGCAGCGCCCGGTCCAGGACGGCGGCGGGCAGGTCGGCGTCGGTGGTGATCACGCTGAGCATGGTCGCCAGGGACGGGGCGAGCATGCCCGCGCCCTTCGCCATCGCGCCGATCATGTAGCCGCCCGCGCCCTGCCGGAAGGAGATCTTCGCGACGGTGTCGGTGGTGCGGATCGCGTCGGCGGCGGCGAGCCCGCCGTCGCCGCGCGACAGCTCGGCGGCGGCCTTGTCGACGCCGGGGAGCAGCAGGTCCATCGCGAGCCGCTCGCCGATCAGGCCGGTGGAGCAGACCGCGACCTCGCCGGCCGAGTCCTCCAGGACGTCGGCGACCTTCTCGGCGGTGGCGTGCGTGTCCTGGAAGCCGGGCGCGCCGGTGCAGGCGTTGGCGCCGCCGGCGTTCAGCACGACGGCGCGGACGCGTCCGCCCTTGAGGACCTGCTCCGACCACAGGACGGGCGCCGCCTTCACGCGGTTGCGGGTGAAGACGCCGGCGGCCGCGCGGGACGGCCCGTCGTTGACGACGAGGGCCAGGTCGCGGTTGCCGCTGGCCTTCAGCCCCGCGACGACGCCGGCGGCGCGGAAGCCCCGGGGGGCGGTGACGCTCAAGGGGACACTCCGATCGTGGTCAGGCCGAGTTCTTCCGGGAGGCCGAGGGCGAGGTTGGCGCTCTGCACCGCACCGCCCGCGGTTCCCTTGGTGAGGTTGTCGATGGCGACGACGGCGACGACGCGTCCGGCGGACTCGTCCAGCGTGACCTGGACGAGCGCGGTGTTGGCGCCGAGCGTCATGGACGTGGCGGGCCACTGCCCGTCCGGGAGCAGGCCCAGGAACGGCTCGCCGGCGTAGGCGCCGGCGTAGGCGGCGCGCAGCGTGGCGGCGGTGACGCCGGGACGGGCCTTGGCCGTGCAGGTGGCGAGGATGCCGCGGCTCATCGGCGCGAGCGTCGGCGTGAACGAGACCGTGACCGGTTCGTCCGCGACGGCGCTGAGGTTCTGGACCATCTCCGGTGTATGCCTATGCGTCCCGCCGACGGCGTAGGCGGAGACGGAGCCCATGACCTCGCTGCCCAGCAGGTGCGGTTTGAGGGCCCGTCCCGCGCCGGAGGTACCGGACGCGGCGACCACGACGACGTCGGGTTCGGCGAGCCCGGCGGCGAACGCCGGGAACAGCGCGAGCGTGACGGCGGTCGGGTAGCAGCCGGGGACGGCGACGCGCTTCGCCGAGCGCAGCGCGTCCCGGTGTCCGGGCAGTTCGGGCAGGCCGTAGGGCCAGGCGCCGGCGTGGGGCGTCCCGTAGAACCGCTCCCAGTCGCCCGGGTCGGTGAGCCTGTGGTCGGCGCCGCAGTCGATGACCAGGACGTCCTCGCCGAGTTCCGCGGCGATCGGCCCGGACTGGCCGTGCGGCAGCGCCAGGAACACGACGTCGTGGCCGGACAGCGTCTCCGGGGTCGTCTCGGCGAGGACGCGTCCGGCCAGGGATCGCAGCTGGGGCTGGTGCGCGCCCAGCTCGGCGCCCGCGTTGGAGCCCGCGGTCAGCGCGCCGATCTCGAACTCCGGATGTCCCGCCAGGATGCGCAGCAGCTCGCCGCCCGCGTACCCGCTGGCGCCGGCGACCGCCGTCCGGATTCCCATGTCCACCCTGCCCTTCAGAATCGATAAGCAAGAGTATGCATGAAGCTGGATGTCTATTCAAAGCCGGGAGGGCCCCTTCCGGCCGGTTGAGACGAGCGCCACATGATAGAGGAGATATTTAGGCAGCTAAAGATTTGCCTTCTAACCATCAGGGCCCTAACATCACGGCCATGGAGAACCTCGGCTTCGCCGACCTGCGGGTCGAGCCCATGGAGGAATGGCCGATCGGCAGGCTCTTCGGCCTGGCGTCGCGGCTGGCGCAGCCGGTGGTCTCGCGGATCATCGAGCGGCACGGCATCAGCCCGGCCGGTTTCTTCGTGCTCCGCATGCTGATCGTCGAGGACGGCATGCGCCCGGGCGAGGTCGCCAAGCGGCTGATCGTCACCCCGGCGACCGTCACCTCGGTGGTCGACACGCTGGAGCGCAACGGGCACGTCCGGCGCGAGCGCTCGTTCCGCGACCGGCGCGGCGTGATGCTGCGCATCACCGACTCGGGCCGGCGGCTGGTCGCGGCGAAGTCACAGGCCATCGGACGCGACCTCTCGCATGTCTACGACGTCGTGGACGAGGGCGACGAGGCCGCCGTCCGGCGGTTCCTCCTCAACCTCATAAAACGGTTCGAGGATTTCCCGGCCGAAGAGGACGATTCACAAAGCGATGAAGCGAAGGGAGACGGCGCGTGACCGAACCCCCAGAAGCCGCCGTGAGAACGGTCGACCTCAAGAAGACCTATCCGGCGTCCGGGCAGCGTCCCGCGGTGCCCGCCGTCCAGGGCATCGACCTGGACGTCCCGCGCGGCGAGTTCTTCGGGCTGCTCGGCCCGAACGGCGCGGGCAAGTCGACGACCATCGGCATGCTCACCACCCTCGTCGTGCCGACCGGCGGCGGCGCCCGGGTCTGCGGCCTGGACGTGGTGAGGGACGCCGTCGAGATCAAGCGCCGCATCGGCGTGGTGTCGCAGAACAACACCCTCGACAGCGACCTCACCGTCGCCGAGAACCTGGAGTTCCGGGGCCGCTACTTCGGGCTCGGCGCCCGCGACGCCCGCCGCCGGACGGGCGAGCTGCTGGAGCTGTTCGGGCTGACCGAGCAGCGCGGCGGCAACCCGTTCGAGATCTCCGGCGGGCAGGCCAAGCGGGTCATGATCTGCCGGGCCCTCATGCACGGGCCCGAGGTGCTGTTCCTGGACGAGCCGACCGCCGGGCTCGACCCGCAGACCCGCACCAACCTGTGGGAGGTGCTGCGCGGACTCCAGGCGGCGGGGCAGACCATCCTGCTCACCACGCACTACATGGAGGAGGCCGAGGCGCTCTGCGACCGGGTCGCCGTCGTCGACCACGGCAAGATCCTCGCGAGCGGGACGGTGGACGAGCTGAAGTCCAACGCCGGCGCCGACACCGTCATCACCGTCACCTACGACGCCGCGGCGCCGGACGGCATCCACGCCCTCGCCGACCGGGACGGCATCAGCAAGGTCGAGGTCAACGACGGCCAGGTCCGCGTGTTCGCCGCCGACTCCGACGGCCTGCTCGGCGAACTGGTCACGATCGGCTCCCGCGCCGGGGTCGGCGTCACCGACGCCACCCAGCTCCGTCCCAGCCTGGAGACCGTCTTCCTCACCCTCACCGGAAGGGACTACCGCGAATGACCGCGTCCGCCGCCCCGGCGGCCCCCGGCCCCGCCGCGCCCGCCGTCCTCGCCCCGCCGCCGCCCGCGCGGGCGACGCTGCCCCGCACGTTCGCCGCGATGATGGCGCGCGAGGGGCGCGTCATGCGCAAGAACTTCGTGTCCACGTTCACGCGGGTGCTGGTGCAGCCGGTGATGTTCGTGTTCGTGTTCGCCTACGTCCTGCCGAAGCTCGGCGGCGGCGCGATGGCGGGCGGGCCCGGCGGGCCGACGTTCTCCACGATCCTCGTGCCGGGCCTGGTCGGCTCGTCCATCATCATGCAGGCGATGATGGCGGTGATCTTCCCGCTGATGATGGAGCTGAACTGGCAGAAGTCGATCACCGACCGGGCGCTGGCCCCGGTGCCGATCCCGCTGCTGGCCGCGCAGAAGATCATCGCCGCGGCGGTGCAGGGCCTGCTCGGCGGGCTGCTGGTGTTCCCGGCGGTGCTGCTCATCCACGCCGAGGGCCAGGCGCCGAAGGTGCACGTGGACAACTGGCCCGTCCTGATCCTGGTGATGGTGGCGGGGTCGCTGCTGTCGGCCGCGGGCGGGCTGCTGCTGGGCACGCTGATGAACCCGCAGAAGGTCCAGGTGCTGTTCGCGATGGTGCTGCTCCCGATGACCATGCTCGGCTGCGTGTACTACCCGTGGTCGGCGCTGGACGACATCCGCTGGCTGCAGATCGTCAGCCTGTTCAACCCGCTGGTGTACGTCAGCGAGGGCCTGCGCAGCACGCTGACGCCGGACGTCCCGCACATGCCGGCCTGGGCGTTCCTCCTGGCCGTCCTGGGCGGGACGATCCTGCTGACCTGGGCCGCGACGCGCACGTTCACCAAGCGCGTCCTGACCTGATCCGCCGGTCTACATCGGCTCGATCTCGGTCAGGCCCGCCGCGCGGTCCATGCGGAGCCAGCGGGTGACGCCGAGGGTCCGCAGGAACGGGACGTCGTGGCTCACCACGATCAGCGCCCCCTGGTAGGCGGCGAGGGCCTGGCCGAGCTGGGCGGCGCTCGCCATGTCGAGGTTGTTCGTCGGCTCGTCCAGCAGGAGCAGCTGCGGGGCGGGCTCGGCGAGCAGCAGCGACGCCAGGACGGCGCGGAACCGTTCGCCGCCTGAGAGGGTCCCGGCGGGCTGCTCGGCGCGCGCGCCGCGGAACAGGAACCGCGCCAGCCCGGCCCTGATCTCGGACGGCTTCGCCGACGGCGCCCGCACGCGGACGTTGTCGACGAGGCTGAGCTCCTCGTCGAGGACGTCGAGCCGCTGCGGCAGGTACCGGACGCCGTCCACGCCGATCCTGACGGCCATTCCTTCGGGGACGCGGTCGCCGGTGAGCGCCCGCAGGAACGTGGTCTTGCCCGAGCCGTTCGGGCCGGTCAGCGCGATCCGCTCCGGGCCCTGGAGGATCAGCTCGGCCAGGGTGCCGATCTCCGGCTCGGGCGCGGCGAGGCCCGTCACGGTCGCGACCGTCCGCCCGGCCGGGACGCGGGTGGCGGGCAGCTTGACGCGGATCTCGGCGTCCTCGCGGACCGCGCCCTCCGCCTCGCTGAGCCGGTCGCGGGCGCCGGCGAGGCGCTCCTCGTGCATGATGCGGTGCTTGCCCGCCGAGACCTGCGCCTGCCGCTTGCGCTCCCCCATCACGATCTTCGGTTCGCGCTTGCTCTCCTCCATCTTCGCGCCGTAGCGCTTGCGGCGGGCGAGCTTGACCTGCGCCTCCCGCAGGTCGCGTTGCTGGCGGCGCAGGTCGGTCTCGGCCGCGCGGACCGTCCGCTCGGCGGCCTCCCGCTCGACCGCGAGCAGCTCCTCGTAGGCGGACAGGTTCCCGCCGAACGTCCGGACGCCGCCGGCGCGCAGGTCGGCGATCTCGTCGACCCGGTCGAGCAGCTCCCGGTCGTGGCTGACGACGACGAGCACGCCCGTCCAGGACGCGACCGCGTCGTACAGGCGGCGGCGCGCGTCCAGGTCGAGGTTGTTGGTCGGCTCGTCCAGCAGCAGCACGCCGGGGCGGGCGAGGAACCGGGCGGCGAGGCCGACCATCACGGCCTCCCCGCCGGACAGGGTCGGGACGGTCCGGTCCAGGCCCAGGTGGTCGAGCCCGAGCCGGTCGAGTTCGGCGCGGGCGCGCTCCTCGACGTCCCAGCCGTCGCCGACGGCGGTGAAGTTCTCCTCGGTGGCCTCGCCGCGCTCGATGGCGCGCAGCGCGTCGCGGGTCCCGGCGATGCCGAGCAGGTCGGCGACGGTGGCGGCGCCGTCCAGGGCGAGGTTCTGCGGCAGGTAGCCGATCTCCCCGTCGACGCTCACGGTGCCCGCGGCGGGCGGCAGCTCACCGGCGATGATCTTCAGCAGGGTGGACTTGCCGGAGCCGTTGACGCCGATCAGGCCCGTCCGGCCGGTGCCGAACGTGACGTCCAGGCCGTCGAGGACCTGGGTGCCGTCCGCCCAGGCGAAGGACAGGTCCGAGCACACGATGGCGAATGACATGAGGCGGCCTCCATGGTGATGAGCGGATGCGGGACGCATGGAGACACCGCGGGTCGCGCGACGCGCCGGCGGGCATGGAAAAGCCCGGCGAGACGGGAGTCCGTACTGAGGTCACGTGCGCGGGCCGATGGGCGGCCGGTGCGCGGTGTCGGACCTCAGATCCTCAATGGACTCCCCTGCCGGGCGGCGATGTGACGGCACCGAGGCTACCCGATCCCTTATCGCAACACAAGTAGCGATAGGAGGCGGCATGCTAGGCCGATGGACCCTGTCAGCCCGGTGTTCGCCGGGCGCGCCGCCGAGCTGGCCGAGTTACGCGCCGCGCACGCGCGGGCATGCGCGGGCGAGGCGGCCGCCGTCCTGGTCGGCGGCGAGGCGGGCGGCGGGAAGACGCGCCTGGTCACCGAGTTCGCGCGGGACGTCCGCACGCTGACCGGGGCCTGCCTCGACCTCGGCGCCGCGACCCTGCCGTACGCCCCGTTCACCGCGATCCTGCGGCGCCTCGGCCGGGACGCCGTCGTCTCGCTCATGCCCGCGGCGGCGCTGCCGGAGCTGGCGCGGCTGATGCCGGGCCTCACCGCGGCCGGGCCCCCGCCGGACGACGGCACCGGGCAGATGCGGCTGTTCGAGCACGTCCTGGCGCTGGCCGAACGGCTCGGCGCGCAGGACCCGGTGACCTTGGTGGTGGAGGACGCGCACTGGGCCGACCGCTCCACCCGGGACCTGCTGACGTTCCTGTTCCGGAACCCGCCGCGCACGGGCGTGCTGCTGGTGGTGACCTTCCGTCCCGAGGAGCCGGACACCCGCCCGCTGTTCGCCGATCTCGCCCGGCTCCCCCACGCGACCCGGCTGGACCTGCCGCCGCTCACCCGCGCCGAGGTCGCCGACCAGGTGCGCGGCATCCTCGGGGCCGCCGACCCGGCCGTGGCGCGGGACGTGCACGCGCGCGGCGGCGGCAACCCGCTGTTCGTCGAGGCGCTCGTCGGGAGCGCGGGCGCGGCGGTGCCCGGGTCCTTGCGGGAGTTGCTGCTCGCCCGCGTCCGGCGGCTTCCCGAGCCCGCCCGTGCGGCGCTGCGCGCGGCGAGCGCCGCCGGCGACCGGGTCGGGCACGGCCTGCTCGCGGCCGTCACCGGCCTGTCCGATCCCGGTCTGAGCGAGGCGCTGCGCCCGGCCGCCGACCACGGGCTCCTGGCCGCGGACGGCGACGGCTACGCGTTCCGGCACGCGCTCATCCGCGAGGCCGTCCACGAGGACCTGCTGCCCGGCGAACGCTCCGCCCTGCATCGCCGGTTCGCCGAGACCATCGAGCGGGAACCGGAACTCAGCGATGCGCCGGAGAGCGCGCTGGCCGTCCATTGGCAGGGGTGCGGCGACCATGCCCAGGCCCTGGCCGCCGCGTGGCGGGCCGCCTGGGAGCGCTACGCGGCCGCCGCTTACGCCGAGCAGTTGTCGCTGCTGGAACGCGTCCTCGACCTGTGGGACCGGGTGCCCGATGCCGAATCCCTCACCGGCCGCACGCGCCACGACGTGCTGGACGCCGCGACGGCGGCGGCGGGCGCGATCGGCGAACCCGGACGCGGGCTGCCGCTCGTCCAGCGGGCCCTGGACGAGACCGACCGCCGCCGCGAACCCGCTCAAGCCGCCAGGCGGCTGACCCTCCGGGCGCAGATGCGCGGCTTCCAGGGCGACGAGGACGAGCTGGACGATCTGCGGGAGGCCGAACGGCTCGCCGCCGGCCCGGTCCGCGTCGAGGTCCTCACCCGGCTGAGCTCCCGGCTGCTCGTCTACGGGGAGATGGACGAGGGGGAACGGCTCGGCCGGGAGGGGCTGGCGCTGGCCCGCGCGTCCCGCGACCGCCGGGCGGCCGCCCACCTGGAGATCACCGTCGCGGAGGCCGCCGCGCGCGACGGCGACGGCGACCCGGCGGCGCTGGAACGGCTCCGCCATCGCGGGCTCGGGCCGTGGGAACGCGCCCGGGTGCTGAACACGCTGGCGCACTGCCGCCTGAACACGGGCCGTCCGGCGGACGCGCTGGCCCTGACGGCCGAGGGGCTCGCCGTCGCGGAGGACGCCGGGCTGGTGCACAGCGCGGGGCTCGCGCCGGCCGTCAACCAGGTCGAGGCGCTGTACCGGCTCGGCCGCTGGGACGAGGCCGCCGGCGCACTCCAGGAGCGCCTGGACCGGCACCACGCGCCCGCGTTCCGCGTGCAGATGATGATCTGGCGGATCGCGCTGCTGGCCGCCCGGGGAACCGGGCCCGGGCCCGACCCGGAGGCGCTCGCCGTCCCGCTGGACGCCGGGTTCCCGCAGACGGCGCTGCCCCTCGCCCAGATGATCGTCGAGTGGAGGCTGGCGGAGGACGACCGTCCGGGCGCGAGTGACGCGGTGGACGCCGTCCTGCGCCATCCGCGCCTGACCGTGCAGCCCTGCCACCTGTGGCCGCTGCTGGAGACCGCGGCGCACGCGGGCGGCCCGCGCCTCCCCGAGATCGCGGCGCTGGCCGCGCGGCTGCCCGTCGCGACTCCCGTGGCCGAGGCGCACGCGGCGGCCGTGTCCGCGCTGACCGGAGGCCCGTTGGCATGGGACGCCGTGATCTCCGCTTGGGAGCGGATGGAGCAGCCGTATCCGCTCGCGCGGGCGCTGTTCCACGCCGCGTGCGCCGACCTATCGGCCGGAGATCGCGCCGCCGCCGCCCCGCGCCTCGACCGGGCCGCCGGGATCGCCGGGCGGCTCGGCGCCGCGCCGCTGGCCCGGCGGATCTCCGAGCGCGCACGCCGCGCGGGGCTGCCCGGCTCGTCCGGCGGGCTGCTCACCGCCCGCGAGTCGGAGGTGCTGCGGCTGCTCGCGCGCGGGCGCTCCAACCGGGAGATCGCCGACGAGCTGTTCATCTCGCCCAAGACCGCGAGCGTCCACGTCTCGCGCATCATCGCCAAGCTCGGCGTCACCTCGCGCGGCGAGGCCGTCGCCGCCGCCCGCGACCGCGGCCTGGCTTAGCGCGCCGTCGGCCCTCATCTAAGCCGCCGCCTTATGGCCGCGGGCCGCGCCTTAGCCGGACGGTGTTCAGCATGGAAGCCGCCGTCCACACCTCCGGCCTGCGCCGCGTCTACTCGCGCAGGCGCCGGGACGACGTCGTCGCGCTGGACGACCTGTCCCTGACCATCGGCCAGAACGAGATCCACGGGCTGCTCGGGCCGAACGGCGCGGGCAAGACCACCCTCGTCAAGATCCTCTCCACGGTGCTGCTGCCGTCCGGCGGTACGGCGCGGGTGCTCGGCCATGACGTCGTGACCGCGACGCGGGACGTCCGGTCGCTGGTCGGGCTCGTCCTCGGCGGCGACCGGGGCCTCTACGACCGGCTGACCGCGCGCCGCAACCTGCTGTTCTGGGGCGCCCTCTACAAGCTCGACACCCGGACGATCCGGGACCGGTCCGGCGCGCTGCTGGAACGCGTCGGCCTCGCCGACCGGGCGGACGAGCCCGTCGAGGGGTTCTCGCGCGGGATGCGGCAGCGGCTCCACCTGGCGCGCGGGCTGCTGCACGAGCCGCGCCTGCTGTTCCTCGACGAGCCGACGTCCGGGCTCGACCCGGTCGCGGCCGCGGCCTTCCGGCGGCTCGTCCTCGAACTGCGCGACGAGGGACGCACGTTCCTGCTCGCCACCCACGACATGGACGAGGCGACCGCGCTCTGCGACCGGGTCACGCTGATCGACCGCGGCCGGATGCTGCTCACCGGCGAGCCCGCGCAGGCCGGGCGGTTCCTCGGCGACCGCGAGTGCGTCGACTACACCGACCCGGACCCGGCGCTCGCCGCGGCCGTGGCCGTGCTGCCCGGCGTGACCGACGTCGAGCGGCGCGACGGCGCGCCCGGCCGGTGGCGCGTCCACACCGCCGACCGGGACGGCACCCGCCGCGTCCTCGCCTGGCTCCTGGACCGCGACGTGCTCACCGCCGCGCGCGGCCGCCCGACCCTCGAAGAGGTCTACCTGCGCGCGGTCGGCGACCGGGGGATGCGGGTATGAGCGGCGCGCGGGCGATGCCGCGCGTGCTGTGGCAGGCGGTGCTGCTGCAGGTCGCGCTGTCCCGGCGGCGCCCGGAGCACGCCCTCATCCTGCTGATCGCCCCCATGCAGACGACGACGCTGCTCGCGCTGGCGGTGACGGCGGACCGCCCGGACGTCGTCGCGAACGCCGTCCTCGCGCCGGGCCTGATCGGGCTGTGGGTGGCCGCGCTCGACTACGCCGGACGCGTCGTCACCGAGGACCGCTGGGCCGGGCGGTTCTCCCCGATGATCGCCTCGCCCGTCCCGCTGGGCCTGGTGGTGGCCGGACGCGTCGCGACGGTCGTGCTGGTGGGCGCGGCGGCGTTCGCCGAGTCGTGGCTGGTCGCGGCGCTCGGATTCGGGAGGGTGGTGACGGTCGCCGAACCGGTGCCGTTCGCGTTCGCGGTCGCGGCGACCTGCCTAGCGACGGTCGGGACGGCGACCCTCATCTCGGCGGTGTTCGTCATGTCGCGGGCCCGCGAGGTGCTCCAGAACTCGCTCGGCTACCCGTTCTACATCCTCGGCGGGATCGTCGTCCCGGTGGCCGCGCTGCCCGGATGGCTGGACCCGTTCAGCCGCGTGGTGTTCCTGTCGTGGAGCGCGGAGCTGCTGCGCGACGCCGTCCGCGGCGACGCCCGCGGCTGGGCGTGGTCGGTCGCGGCGATCCTCGGGCTGGGCGCGGCGGCGATGGCGGCCGGGCTGTGGCTGACGCGCCGCTACGTCGACCAGGCCCGCCGCAAAGGGACGGTGGAGTTCGCATGAGGCCGGTGCTGCGGATCGTCCGGGAATCGCTGATCCTGGGGTTCGCCGAGCTGGGCGCCGTCTACACGTGGCGGACGTGGACGTTCGGGTGGCTCGTCCGCCTGCTGTGCCAGGCGACGTTCTACGCCCTGCTGGGCGGCTACGTCGGCGACGAGCAGACCATGCGGTACGTGCTCGTCGGCAACATCGTGGTGCTGGCGTGCATGGAGTCCACCATCGTCGTGATCTCGCTGGCCGGGGAACGGGCGATGGGGACGCTGCCGCTGCTCGCCGTCGCGCCGTCCGGGCACCTGCCGGTTTACCTGGGCCGCGGGCTGCAGTGGACGGCGACCGGGCTGACCAGCTCGCTCGCGGCGTGGTTCGTCCTGCCGCCGCTGCTGGGCGTCCCGCTGCCGTGGCCGCGCGCCGCGTACGCGATCCCGGTCATCGTGCTCATCATCGTCAGCAGCTACGGGTACGGGTGCGCGCTGGCGGGCCTGGCGCTGCGGCTGCGCGGCGTCGAATGGCTCGTGCTGAACTTCGCGTACGGGATCGTCATGACGTTCGGGGGCGTGAACGTCCCTGTCGGCGTGTGGCCCGACCCGCTGCGGATCGCGGTGAACGCGCTGCCCGTCGTGCACGGCCTGGAGGCGGTCCGCGCCATCCTGGACGGCGCTCCCGTCGGCCACATCATGGGCCTGATCGGGCTGGAGGCGCTGGTCGGGGCGGGCTGGTACGCGGTCGCGGCGCTGTCGATGGAGCGGCTGGTCTCCGTCGGCCGCCGCGACGGAAGCCTCGACTACGCCGGATGAGACGCGAACGCGCGCCCCGGGACGAGAGCCCGGGACGCGCGTCCGGTGTCGCCTGTCAGCCGCCGCGCAGGACGGCGCCGGTCCGCTCGGACGCCGACGCGACGGCCTCGGCACGGGCCCGCGACGTCTCCTCCGCGGTGAGCGTCCGGTCGGGGGCGCGGAACCGCAGCGCGTACGCCAGCGACTTGCGCCCCTCCCCCACCTGCTCGCCGGTGTAGACGTCGAACAGCCGGATCGCCTCAAGCAGCTCCCCGGCGCCCTCGCGCAGCGCGTCCTCCACCTCGGCGGCGGGCACCGCGTCGTCGACGATCAGCGCGACGTCCTGCGTGGCGACCGGGTAGCTCGACACGTGCGGCGCGCGGACCGTCACCGGGTCGCCGAGACGGCGCAGCTCCAGCTCCATCGCGCACGACCGCGCCGGAACCCCGTACGCCTTCGTGACGCGCGGGTGCAGCTCGCCCGCGTGCCCGACGAGCGTGTCGCCCGCGTAGAGGGCGGCGCAGCGGCCCGGATGCCACGGCGCGTGCTGGTCGGCCTTCACCGTCAGCTCGACGCCGACCTCGCGGGCCACCGTGCGGGCGGCCTCGATCGCGTCCGCCCAGAGCGCCGGACGTCCCCCGCCCCACCAGCCGGACGGCTCCCGGTCGCCGGACAGCACCACCGCGACCCGGTGCGGCTGGTCGGGCAGCGCCGCCTGCAGCGCGGCCAGCTCGTCGGCCGTCGGGCCCCGGTCGACCGCCAGGCGCGGCGCCCGCTCCGGAGCGCCCGGACGCGGCCGGAACACCACGCCCATCTCGTACAGGGCGGTGTCGCCGAAGCCGCGTCCCACGTTCAGCGCCAGGACCTTCAGCAGGCCGGGCAGCAGCGTGGTCCGCAGCAGCGGCTCCTCCTCCGACATCGGGTTCGCCAGCCGCAGCGTCCGGCGCCGGACGTCGTCGGCGGGAAGGTGCAGGGCGTCCCAGTCCTTCTCGGCGACGAACGGGAACGCCAGCACCTCGACGTACCCGGAACCGGCGAGCGCGCGGCCGACCCGGCGGCGCAGCCGCTGCCGGACGGTCAGCCCCTTGCCCTTGACCGGGCGCGGCGCCCTGGCCGGGATGTCCTCGTACCCCTCCAGCCTGATGACCTCCTCGGCGAGGTCGTTCGGGTCGGTGAGGTCGGGACGCCACGACGGCGGCGTCACAGTCAGCTCGTCAGCACCCTCGACCGTGCAGCCGACCTGCTCCAGGCGCCGCACGACCACGTCCCGCCCGTAGGTCACGCCCGCGACCTTGTCAGGGTGCCCGGCGTCGATCGTGATCGTGACCGGCTCGACCGGCGCCTCGGCGTGCGTGACGCCGGGCATGACCTCCGCGCCGCCCAGCTCGGCGAGCATCCGCACCGCCCGGTACGAGGCGTACAGCGGCAGCTCGCGGTCGACGCCGCGCTCGAACCGGTAGGACGCCTCGCTGTGCAGCCGGTGGCGGCGGCTCATCCGCGCGGTGCCGATGTCGTCGAAGTGCGCGGCCTCGATGACCATGTCGGACGACCGCTCGTCGATCTCGGTGGCGAGACCGCCCATCGTGCCCGCCATCGAGATCGGGCCCGACTCGTCGGTGATGAGGATGTCCTCGGGGTCGAGGGCCCGCTTGACATGGTCGAGCGTCTCCAACTGCTCGCCCGGGGCGGCCCGGCGGACCACGATCGGGCCGGTGAGCTTGCCCCGGTCGAACGCGTGCAGCGGCTGCCCGAGCTCCAGCATCAGGTAGTTGGTGATGTCGACGGCCAGCGACACCGGGCGCATCCCGGCGCGGTGCAGGCGGACCCGCATCCACAGCGGGGTCTGCGCGTCCGGGTCGAAGCCGCGCACCTCGCGCAGCACGAACCGGTCGCACGCGGTCGCGTCCGCGATGCTCGCCGGGTACGCCTCGCCGTTCTTCGGAGGCAGATCCACGCGGGCTGGGTCCTTGAACGGGACGCCGTACGCGGTGGCGGCCTCGCGGGCGATGCCGCGGATCGACAGGGCGTAGCCGCGGTCGGGCGTGACGGCTATGTCGAGGACGTCGTCGCGCAGCCCGAGCAGCTCGACCGCGTCCGCGCCGACGGGCGCGTCCGGCGGCAGGACGAGGATGCCGCCCTGGTCGTCGCCGATGCCCAGCTCGGCGACCGAGCAGATCATGCCCTCCGACACCCGGCCGTAGGTCTTGCGGGCGCCGATCTCGAACCCGCCGGGCAGGACGCCGCCCGGCAGGATCACGACCACGCGGTCGCCGACCGCGAAGTTCGTCGCGCCGCAGACGATGTTCTGCGGCTCGCCGGTGCCGTTGGCCCTGCCGACGTCCACCTGGCAGTAGCGGATCGGCTTCTTGAACTCGGTCAGCTCCTCGATCGCGAGGACCTGGCCGACGACGAGCGGGCCGGTGATATCGGCGCCGGCGTGCTCGACGGTCTCGACCTCCAGGCCGGCCGCGATCAGCTCGGCGGCCAGCGCGCGGCCCGTGACGCCGGCGGGAAGCTCGGCGTACTCGCGCACCCAGGAAAGCGGGGCCCGCATCAGATCTCCATCCCGAACGGGAGGGTGAACCGGACGTCGCCCTCCACCATGTCGTACATGTCCTCCACGCCGTGCCGGAACATCAGCGCCCGCTCGACGCCCAGCCCGAACGCCCAGCCGCTGTAGCGGTCCGGGTCGACGCCACACGCGACCAGCACGCGCGGGTTGACCATGCCGCAGCCGCCGAGCTCGATCCAGCCCTCCGAGCCGCACGTCCGGCACGGGGCTCCGCCCGGCTCCGCGGACGCGCCGCGGCACACGAAGCACTGCATGTCGACCTCGCCGGACGGCTCGGTGAACGGGAAGTAGTACGGCCGGAACCGCGTCTTCAGCCCCTCGCCGAACATGCCGGACACGAACGCGTCGATGCCGCCGCGCAGGTCGGCCATCGTCAGGCCCTCGTCGACGGCGAGCCCCTCCAGCTGGTGGAAGACGGGGCTGTGCGTGGCGTCCAGCTCGTCGGTGCGGAACGTGCGCCCCGGCGCGACCACGTACACCGGCAGCTCGCGCGACAGCAGCGACCTGATCTGCATCGGCGAGGTGTGCGTGCGCATCACCAGGCCGGACTCCTCCGACTCGACGAAGAAGGTGTCCTGCATCGTCCGGGCGGGATGGTCGGGCAGGAAGTTGAGCGCGTCGAAGTTGAACCACTCCGCCTCGACCTCGGGGCCCTCGGAGACCTCGAAGCCGAGCGAGACGAAGACGTCCGCCATCCGCTCCTGCATGGTGGTCAGCGGGTGCCGGGCGCCGCGCGGGGCGCGGTCCCACGGCAGGGTGACGTCGACGGTCTCCTCGACGAGGACGCGCTGGTCGCGCTCGTCCTCCAGCTCGCCCTGGCGCTTCTTGACCGCCTGGGCGACGGCGCCGCGGGCGGCGCCGATGCGCTTGCCGGCGTCGGCGCGGGCCGCGGGCGGCAGCGCGCCGATCTCGCGGTTGGCGAGGGCCAGCGGCGAGCGGTCGCCGGCGTGCGCCAGGCGGACCTGCTTGAGGTCGTCGAGGTCGGCCGCCGCGGCGACGGCGGCGAGGGCCGCGTCGCGGGCCCGTTCGAGCTCTTCCGGCTGCAACGCGGACACCTCGACGGGATCGTAGGACTTGTTGGGTGCAGACATGGCTGTGTGATCGACTCCGGTCGGCGTGGGACGCCCGCAGTCTAGTGCGCGGGCGGTGAAGATCCGGAAAGCGTGCGCGAAACGCGCTGGCCCTGTCGGGAACCCCGGGCGGCCGTCCGTCCCGGCGGATGCGCCGGGCTCAGGTCGCGTAGTCGGGGGCCCCTGCGGGCACGGTAAATCGGAACTCGGCGCCGCCGCCGGGCGCCCGCCGCACGGTGATCACGCCGCCGTGCGCCTCGACAAGCCCCTTGACGATGTAGAGCCCGAGGCCGGTGCCGCGGCGGCGGTTGCCGCCGGGGCCGCGCCAGAACTGCCGGAAGACGCGCTGGACGGCCTCGGGCGGTATGCCCTCGCCCTCGTCGCGCACCGACACGGCGGCTCCCTCCTTGTGCGCGTCCGGCTCCACCACGATGGTGACAGTCCCCGCACCGTGGCGCACCGCGTTTTCGACCAGGTTACCGAGGATCTGATCCATCTTGTCGGGGTCGAGCCACATCTCGGGCAGGACGCCGCGGGACTCGAACCTGAACCGGTCCTCCGCCTCCCCGGCCGCGACCCGGCCCGCGATGACCTTGCGGACCTCCTCGGGGAGGTCGACGACCTGGCGGTGCATCTCCAGCCGCCCGGCCTCGATGCGGGACACGTCCAGCAGCTCGGTGATCAGCCGGGTGACGCGGTCGGCGTCGGCGTTGACGGTCTCCAGCATCACGCGCTTCTGGTCGTCGTTGAAGCGGTGCCACTTGGCCAGCAGCGTCGCGGTGAACCCCTTGACACTGGTCAGCGGGGACCGCAGCTCGTGGGCGACGGTGGAGACGAGGTCGGCGCGGTCGCGTTCGCGGCGGGCGCGCTGCAGGGCGTCGCGCAGGCACACCGTGAAGCGCTCCACCCGGCCGTCGCCGTCCCGCCGGTACGCGGCCGTCACCAGCACCTCGGCGCCGCCGGGCAGGAACAGCACGCGCTCGGGGTGGCGGGTGCGGGTGGACAGGCCGTCGTAGGGGGCCAGGCACTTCCACCAGTCGCGGCCCTCGGCGTCGTGCAGCGGCAGGACGTCGCGGAAGTCGCGGCCCATCGCGGACGCGGCGGCGACCCCGGTCATCCGCGCGGCGGCGGCGTTGAACACCAGCACGCGGGCGTCGCGGCCGGCGACGATCAGGCCGTCGGGCAGATCGTCCGGCGACACGCCGGGAACCGGCGCGTCCGCGGAACCCTCTGCGGGCGCGCGCGCGGCCACGCGAGGGGGTTCCTCTCCGCCCACAGCGGCCTCCAGAGCACCGAAGAGAACGCGGCCTGTCGAGAAGAGACTCTAGCCGCAGTCGGGCGCCTTGCGGGACCCGCAAAGCGCGCCGCGGCAAGGCATCTGTAGCCCCCGGGCAGGGTTCGGACGGCCCCGGAACGCCCTCTCACCAGGGACCCGGCCGGCGGGAGCGGCGGACCTCACCTGGACGTGGTGGACGAGTCGTGCTCGGCGAGCGCGGAGGCCGCGTCCGGGTGGACGGCGAACAGGCGGTCGAGCCCGGTGACGCGCAGCAGCCGCAGCTGGGCCGGACGGACCCCGGCGAGCGAGATCTCACCGCCCGACACCGCGATCCTGTTGCGCGCGCCGACCAGCGCGCCGAGCCCGGCCGCGTCGCAGAACGCGACGGCGGAGAAGTCGACGACCAGCCGGCGCGGGCCCTCGCCGCGCGCCTCGACGAGCCGCGCGCACAGCGTGTCGGCCGTGCGCAGGTCGATCTCGCCGGTGACGACGACGACGGCGGACTCGCCGCGCACCATCGCGACCTCGACCCCCAGCTCGCCCGCGGCGTCCGGGGCCGGGACGGCGGGGAGCCGCAGGACCGCGGGCGGCGGGGCCGGGGTCCGGGCCGTCCGGCACCGCACCTCCGGCCCGCGGCGGCCCGTCCTCCTGGCCGGCCTGATGTCCTCGCTCATCACTTCGCCCCCAACTCTGCACGGCATCGTCGCCGAGCCTGGTCAACGCACTGATCAACACCGTAAGCACCGGGACTACCTGGGCGGATCCGTCGCCCGGCCTGTTTCCGGCTCCTACCTGCGGACGAGTCCGGCGCGGCCGCCGGCCCCCCGGCCCGCCGTCCGCGCGCAGCCCATCTTCGCAGCTCACCCGCTGGAAGGCGGCCCTGTAGGCGACCGATTGCGGCCATCCGATCACGGATCGCACAGAACCGCCGGGACCGGCGGCACGTGCCGTCCGTCACGTCCCCTCGCCGGCGGCCGCGTACTGCGCTTTTCGTCACGTACCTCGCTGGGCGCGGGCCGAGGCATAGAGGCATACGGCCGCGGCCGTCGCCAGGTTCAGGCTCTCGGCGCGCCCGTGGATCGGCACCCGCACGACCTCGTCCACGTGTCGGAGGATCTCGTCGGGCAGTCCCCACGCCTCGTTCCCGAACACCCAGGCCGTCGGCCGGGCGAGGCTCCCGTCGTCGATCGCGTCGTCCAGGGTGCGGTCGCCGGCGCCGTCCGCGGCGAGAACGGCGAGCCCCGCGCCGCGCAGCTCGGGGATGAGCTCGTCGAACCGCGGGCCGACGACGACCGGCAGGTGGAACAGGCTGCCCGCGGAGGCGCGCACGCACTTGCCGTTGTAGGGGTCGACGGACGCGTCGGTGAACACGACGGTCTCCGACCCGGCGGCGTCGGCGGTGCGCAGCACCGTCCCGGCGTTGCCGGGGTCGCGGACGTGCGCGAGGACGGTCACCAGCCGCGGGCCCGCCTCCAGCGCCTTGGCCAGCGGCACGTCCACGAACCCGCAGACCGCCAGCAGCCCCTGCGGGGTGACGGTCTGCGCGAGCTCGGCCATGATCTCGCCGCTGACGCGCAGCACCGGCGCGCCGGCCCGCTCGGCGGCGAGGACCAGGTCGGGGTGGCGGGTCTCGGCCTCGGCCGTGGTGAACAGCTCGGCGAGGCCGCCGGGGATCTCCAGCGCCTCCCGCACCGCCTGCGGCCCCTCGGCGAGGAACCGGTTCTCGCGGCGGCGGAAGGCGCGTTTGGCGAGCCGGCGAGCGGCCTTCACCCTCGGTGATCGCAGGGAGGTCAGCTCGCGGCCCGCCATATCGCTCCGCCCGCCCGTGTCCGGGAGACCCGGATCAGGCGGCCTCCGTGCTTCCCTCGGCGGGGAGCGCGTCCTTGGCGACCTTGACCAGGGCGGCGAACGCGGGCGCGTCGTTGACGGCGAGCTCGGCGAGCATGCGCCGGTCGACCTCGACGTCCGCGGCCTTCAGGCCCTGGATGAACCGGTTGTAGGTGATGCCGTTGGCGCGGGCCGCGGCGTTGATCCGCTGGATCCACAGCCGGCGGAACTGGCCCTTGCGGTCCTTGCGGTCCCGGAACGCGTAGGTCATCGAGTGGAGCTGCTGCTCCTTGGCCTTGCGGTACAGGCGCGAACGCTGACCGCGGTAGCCGCTCGACCGCTCCAGGACGACCCGACGCTTCTTGGCGGCGTTGACCGCCCGCTTCACGCGTGCCACGTGCTGTGCTCCTTCGTGGGGGCCGGGGCCGTCCGGGCCTCGGCCGGTCGCTGATGTTCCTGGTCGAGTGCTACTTGCGCAGCAGCTTCTTGATGTTCTTGGCGTCGGCGTCGGCCACCACGGCCGGGCCGCTGAGCCGCCGGGTCCGCTTGGACGGCTTGTGCTCGAGCAGGTGGTTCTTGTTGGCGCGGCGACGCATCACCTTGCCGGTGCCGGTCACCTTGAAGCGCTTCTTGGCACCGCTGTGGGTCTTGGTCTTCGGCATGGTCGCCGTCGTCTCCCTCTGTCCCGGCCCCCGCGCGGACGGCACGGGAGCGCACCTGATCGGCGCATCGCACGGGTCCGTCCGCTCCGGGACCGTGGACGCGCCAGGTCAGGCTTCAATGTACGTGCGCCGCGACCCCGCTCTGCGCGAGGGCGCGGAGGTGGGACCGCCGCGAGGCCGCGGAGCCGGGTGTGGCTCCTCGCAGGCCGCGTTCCGGTCCCGGACGGCCGTCAGGCGGTACCCGCTTCGGTCTCCTGCCCGCGGGCCGTCTTCTTCTTGTGCGGACCGATCACCATGATCATGTTCCGGCCGTCTTGCTTGGGCCGCGACTCGACGAAGCCGAGCTCCTCGACGTCGTCGGCGAGCCGCTGCAGCAGCCGGTAACCGAGCTCGGGACGGGACTGCTCACGACCGCGGAACATGATCGTGACCTTCACCTTGTCCCCGGCCTTCAGGAACCGCACCACGTGACCCTTCTTGGTCTCGTAGTCGTGCGGGTCGATCTTCGGGCGGAGCTTGATCTCCTTGATGACCGTGTGCGCCTGGTTCTTCCGCGCTTCGCGTGCCTTCATCGCAGACTCGTACTTGAACTTGCCGTAGTCCATGAGCCGTGCGACGGGCGGACGCGCGGTGGGCGCCACCTCGACGAGGTCGAGGTCCGACTCGCGCGCGATTTCAAGGGCCTTGGCGATGGGCACGATGCCCACCTGTTCGCCGTTCGGGCCGACGAGACGGACCTCGGGCACGCGAATGCGGTCGTTGATACGCGGTTCGGCGCTGATGGGACCTCCTTGGGGCCGTTCTCACGTTCGTTGGACCGGTCGTACCCCGAGGCTCCCACGAGAAAAGCCCCGTACGACTCACGTACGGGGCCACCTTCGGTCTCCCCGGACGGCGGAGCCGTTCGAGGACGACGGCGCGACGGGCGAAGTGCGCCCGCTCGCCGGACCGAGACCCACCGGCCTTCCGGCCGGTCAGGTGGGAGGTGGCCTCCGCTTGTGCGCCCGGCGCACGCTTCCCATTCTGGTCACGCGCGCAGGGACGGTCGGCCACAAAGACTACCACCTGCGGGGGGCTTTCGCGCCATGCCGGGGGCCGCCCTCGTGGGGCCTGCGTGAAGTACGCCACCTTCGTCAACGGCGGTGGTCCCCGGCCCATTCCCGGGCCCGGTGGGCCAGACCTCTCGGCATGACGGCCGCGGCTTGTTACGGTGAAGCGAGGACGGACCGTCCTCCAGCCCCCGCCCGCCGCCGATCAGCGGACGAGCTCCGCTCGACGGCCCGGCGGGGCCGGCGCCAAGGGAGGTTGTTCCCGCGATGCCCTCGGTCGAGGCCGGCACGGCCGGCCCCCTCACCGCTTTGCCGCCGATCGGCCTGGCCTTCGCCCAGAAGGCGTTCATCGTCTCCGGCGGTCGGCTGCTGCTCGTCCGCAAGTCGGCGTCCGACCCGTTCCATCCCGGCCGCTGGGAGGTGCCCGGCGGGCGGCTGGAGGTGGAGGACGACCTCGACCTGGACGACCACATCCGCCGGGAGGTGTGGGAGGAGGTCGGCCTCAAGGTCGACCCGGGGCCGCCGTTCCATCTGTGGCAGTGGTTCATGCCCGACCGTTCGCCGCCCGGCGGCGGGCAGGCGCGGGGCGGGCAGATACGCGTGGTGGCGGCGGCGCGGCGATGCAGGCCGGTGACGCTCGACGCCACCCTGGAGAACCAGGAGACCGGCGACCATCTGGACGGCTGCGCCTGGGTGCCGCTGCCCGAGGTGAGCGCCTACGACCTGATCCCGAGCCTGCGTCCGGTGATGCGGGCCTTCCTGCTCGCGCCCGGCTGACCGCCACGGCATGGTCTCGTCCCGATCTCCGGCGGAGTGGCCCGGCCTGGACGGCGTGGACGGCGCCGACGAGCGCCGCTTCGACATGTTCGTCATCGGGGACGTGGGGATCGAGGTCCGCGCGACGCTGCCGGACGTCCGGTTCGCCGACGTCCACGCCGACCGGCTCACCTACGCGCCCGCGCGGGCGATCGTCGCCGGGACGGCGGTCAACCTGGCCCGGTGCGCGACGCGCTGCTTCCGCCGGGTGGGCGTGCTGGGCAAGGTCGGCGACGACGACTTCACGCCGGTGATCCGCCGGGAGCTGCGGCGGATCGGGGCCGACGACCATCTGCGCGTCGAGCCCGGAGTTCCGAACGGGGTCTCGGTGATGCTGCGCGGCCGTCCGGACGACGGCGGCCCTCTGGACGGCGGGCCCGGCGTGCGGCTGCTGGTCGTCCAGGACGAGCCGCCGGGGCGCCGCCTCACCGCGCCCGAGGTCCGCTCGGCGGCGTCCGGGATCGAGGGCGCGGACGTGCTGGTCACCGACGGGTACTCGCTGCTGTCCCCGGTGTCGGGGGCGGCGCTGCACACGGCGGCGCGCATCGCCCGGGACGCGGGGACGAGGGTGGCGTTCGACCTCGTCCCGCACGACGTCGACGCGCGGCTCCCGGCGGAGGACATCGTGCCGATGCTGGCGCTGGCGGACCTCGTCATCTCCGAGGCGCCCACGCTGGCGCGGCTGCTCGGGAGCGCGGCCGCGACGCGCGACGTGCGGGAGCTGCTTCCGGCGCTGGACCGGGCGGTGCCGGGGCGTCCGCTGTGGCTGCTGCGCTTCGGCGACACGTCGCTGGAGCACGCGCTCGCCTATCAGCGGGACGGCCTGCTGATGGAGTACCCGACCGGATATGGCGACGGCGTCGAGCGCGCTGGGTTCGGCGATCGGCTGGCCGCGTCGGAGCTCTACTGGTGGCTGTCGGGAGGGTCGTCCGCGTCGGGAAGCGCGGCCGTCGCTCCGCGCAGCGCCTGAAGGGTGCGCAGGAATCGGCGCCTGCTGGCCGGGAGCCCGAACGACTCCTGCCAGCGCCATGTCCCGTTCTGCCCGGCGGCCGTGACAGCCCAGCGCAGGAACTGGCTCCGGACCCCGTCGCCGGGATGGACGGTCGCGGCGCCGTCCTCCTCGATGAGCAGGTAGGAGCGGCCGGTGCGCAGATACGCGCGCAGCGCCGCGTGGTCGGCGGGGGCGCCGGGGAGGCCGCGTTCCTCCACGACCGTCCGCACGCCGGGTGTCCCGGGGAGGAAGTGCCAGTGGGCGTGGTCGATGCACGCGCCGCCGCCTTGGGAGATCGCCGGTCCGTGCTCGAAGAGCAGCAGTTCGCGCGTCCCGTAGGCGCGGCCGTAGAGGCGGGCGACGCGGTCGCGCCAGCGCAGCGCGCGCTCCCACAGCGCGGGGCCGAACGCGGCGGCGCACTGGTGGTGCTCGCGGGTCACCAGCAGGACGTGCCCCTCCGCGAGCGGCGCCACGTCCGGGATCAGGAGGAAGTCGGCGTCGCGGGCGAGGACGCCGGACTCCCCCGGCAGGTCGGCCATGCCGTTGAAGCGGAATCGCAGCGGCGGGCACAGGACGCATTCGTGACCGGGCGCGGGCAGCGCCGTCGGCTCGGCCAAGCCTCCTCCAGCTCCACGGGTCGCGGGGAATCGCTCGCCTCTCCAGCCTGCCCGGCGCCCGCGCGGGCGATCCTCGTCGCCAGCGTTGTGTACGGCCGCGGATAGCGACATAGAGCGCACGGGGTACAGAGTTTGACTTTGCGGGCACAAAAGGAGCAGAAGGCAAAATCGTGAACCAGACACCCCAGCTCCCCGCACCGGCGCCCCGCGCCGACCCTCCCGCCGCCATGCCCCGGCCCCGGCTGCGGCGCGGCGCGTCCCGTCCGGGCGAGGACGCGGCCGTCATCGACATGGCGGTGCTCGACACCCGGCTGAACGAGTCGCTGGACGTCCTGCGCGACACCTACGCGCCCGCGCTCGGCACCGGCGGCGGCTGGTACCACGAGCTGACCAGGCCCGAGCCCGGCACGACCGCGACGGCCCTCGGGCTGCTGGCGTTCGTGGAGGCGGGCCGTCCGTTCGAGTACTTCGACGACGGCCTGGCGTTCCTCGCCGACCGGCAGGCCAGCTCCCCCGACGCGCTCCGGGACGGCGGCTGGGCCACCAAGACCAGCCTCGGCATGCCGGTGGTGGAGGCGACCGGCTGGATCGCGCGGTTCCTGGCCCGCGCCCGCTGCGACCTCCGCGACGACGCGCCCGACCTGCGCCGCGCCTACCAGTGGCTGCTGCACAACCAGAACCCGGACGGCGGCTGGGGCTCGCTGCTCGGCTGCCGGTCCCGGGTGTGGCTGACGTGCCTGGCGCTCCGCGCGCTCAGCCAGCTCAACCCGTACGACGCGGCCGTCGACCGGGGCGTGGAGTGGCTGACGGCGGACCGGACCGCGCACCGTCCCGGCTGGGGGCCGACGCAGGCGTCCAGGCCGACGATCACCCACACCGCGTTCGCGCTGGTGACGCTGGCGGAGGCGCGTCCGGACCTGCGTTCCGAGCGGCTGCTGGACGCCTACGACTGGCTGCTGGCCAACCTCGACCCGGACGACGAGCACACCTGGATCGAGACCTACGACGTCTCGCCCCACGGTGTCACTTCACCGGGGGCCGGGTCGAAGCCGGTGTGGCGGCTGGCGCTCTGGCACTACGGGCTGCCGATCGCGCTCGCCGCGCTGCTGCGGGACCCGCGCGGCCCGCACGGCCCGGCCGTCGCCCGCGCGTTCCGGACGCTGACCCGCGGCGAGGTCGCCGGCCCGCGCTGGAACGGCTACCCGGGCAGCGGGCGGACGTCCCTGTGGACGCTGTGGTGGCGGCTGGAGACGCTGATCGCGCTCGCCCGGCTCCCGCTCGCGGGGAGCGCCGACGTCCTGCACTGGCTGCCGGACGCGGCCGTCGTGCAGCGCGCCCACGCGCGGGAGCGCCCGCTGGCGGACCTGCTGCCGAACCGCCGGCTGATCGACCCGGTGACGCTCGTCCGGCGGCACTGGGCGGCGGCGCTGCTGGTCCTGGTGTGCCTGTGCAGCGCGTTCGGCGTCGCGGCCGGCGTCTGGGGCTGGAAGGACTTCTGGCTGAGCGTGATCCTGCCGGTCATCCTCACCGGTTTCAGCGAGTCGATGCGGCGGCGCCGCACCCAGCGCGGCCCGCCCTGACCGTCCGCCTTCGTCCCGACCTGGCCCCGTCAGGACCGGCGGGCCAGCTCCGCCTCACCGGCGGCGCGCATCGCCTCCACGGGGACGTCGTTGCGGCCGGTCATCAGCGTCACCTGCCGGACGGCCTGGTGCAGGAGCATCGGGAACCCGCCGACGACCGTCCCGCCGGCCCGCTCGACCGCCGCCGCGAGCGCCGTCGGCCACGGCGCGTACACGACGTCGAACAGGGCCGCGCCGTACGCGGCGACCGGCCCGGCGAACGCGTCGGCGGCCCGTCCGGGCAGCGTCGACACCACCAATTCGGCGGGCAGGTGGGCGGTCGCCTCGTCGAGCGGGACGACCCGGACTGCGAGCCCGAACCGCTCCCCCACCTGGGCGGCTTCGGCGGCGCGCGCGGGCGTCCGGGCGGCGAGGACGGCCTCGTCCGTCCCCAGCCCGGCGAGCGCGGCCAGCGCGGACGCGGCCGTCGCGCCGCCGCCGAGCACCAGCGCGGACGCGGGCGCCTTCACGCCCGCCTCGGTGAGCGCCGTCACGATGCCGTGCACGTCGGTGTTGTCGCCGTGCCGCCGCCCGTCCCGCAGGACGATCGTGTTGGCGCCGCCGACCTTCACCGCCAGGTCCGACACCGTGTCGACCAGGCCGAGCGCGACCCGTTTGAGCGGCATCGTCAGCGACAGGCCGGCCCATTCGGGGCCGAGGCCGTCCAGGAGACCGGGGAGGCCGTCCTCGCCGCACTCGACGGCGTCGTAGGTCCAGGCGTCCAGGCCCATCGCCGCGTACGCCGCGCGGTGCAGCACCGGCGACAGCGAATGCGCGATCGGCGACCCCAGCACCGCGGCGCGGCGCGTCTCTCCTGTCACTGGCCCGGATGCGCCTTCTGCCAGGCCCGGAACTTCTTCTCCAGCCGGACCCGCTCCGCCTCCGTCGTGGCGAACTCGGTGATCTTGTTGGTCGGGTCGGTGGCGATGAAGAACAGCCACGACCCCTTCTCCGGGGTGAGCGCCGCCTCGATCGCCTCCGGGCCGGGGCTGGCGATCGGGCCCGGCGGCAGGCCCTTGTGCTTGTAGGTGTTGTACGGCGAGTCGACCTGGAGGTCCTGGTTCGTGACCGTCAGCGTCCGCTTGTTGAGCGCGTACAGCACCGTGGTGTCGAACTGGAGCGGCATGCCCTTCTCCACCCGGTTGTAGATCACCTGGGAGATCCTCGGCAGGTCGCTGGGCTTGCCGCCCTCCGCCTGGACGAGGCTGGCCAGCGTGATGACCTTCGCCGGGTTCATGCCCGCCTCGCGCGCCTTCCCGACCAGGTCGACGCTCTCGGCCTCCTCGTTGAAGCGGGCGACCATCTGCTTGAGGATCTGCTCCGCCGAGCCGTTCGGGTCGAGGTCGTAGCGTCCCGGGTACAGGTATCCCTCGACCTTGCCCTTCGCGTACGGGGGCAGCCCGAGCGCTTCGGGCTTCTTCGCGGCCGTCTGGAACTCCTTGACCGAGATGCCGGTCTTCTTCGCCAGCAGCTCGTAGGTCTCGACGGCCCGGCGGCCCTCCGGGATCGTGATCTGGTTGCCGGCGCGGGACTTCGGGTCCAGCAGCAGCGCCATCGCCGCGGCCGACGACATCCTCAGCCGCATCTGGTAGAAGCCGGGCTGGATGCTGGAGGCGCGCGTCTCCTTCGTGTACGCCTGCACGAACGCGCGGGAGCTCTTCACCACCCGGTGCTCCTGCAGCGTCGCGCCGATCACCGAGCCGCTCGCGCCGTCCTTGATCTGGACGGTGACCTTCCCCGAGCCCTGGCCGTCGTAGTCCGGCGGGTGGCGCTTGTCGTCCAGCCACGCGTACCCGAGGACGCCGCCGGTGCCGAACACCGCGACCAGGAACGCCAGGGCGAACAGCCCGGCGGCGCGGCCGTTGCGCTTGCGCCGCTTCTGCCGCTTGCGGACGCGGCGCTGGTCGCGCCTGCCGTACCGCTCGTCGTACGGGCGTCCGTCGCCGTACGGGTCTGAGAAAAGGTCCAAGTCGTTCATGAGCTTCCCCGGACGATCTCGCCTGGGGGACGCCCAGTCAACCGTTCCGCGTCAAGGGCCGCCTGGAGCAGGACCGTCGCGGCCGCCTGGTCGACGACCGCCCGCCGCGCCCTGCCGTGCACGCCCCCGGCGCGCAGGCCGCTCTCCGCCGTCACGGTGGTGAGCCGCTCGTCGTGCAGCCGGACCGCGTCCGGCGGCAGCCGATCGGCCAGCCTCGTCGCGAACCTGCGGGCCGCCTCCGCCGCCGGGCCCTCGCGGCCCGACAGCGACGTCGGCAGGCCCACGACCACCTCGACCGCCTCGTGCTCGGCGACGAGCGCCACGATCCGGTCGACGTCGCCCTTGCCGCTCTTCACGGTCTCCAGCGGCGACGCGAGGATCCCGCCGGGGTCGCACCGCGCGACCCCGATCCGAACACTCCCTACGTCTATCCCCAGCCGGATGCCCTGCCTCATCGCCTCGCCCCCGCTCGGCGGGCCGGTCCCGGTGTCCTTGCCCCGAAAACCCGGGCTCACGCGGCCCCTACGGCCTGTTCGACCGCGGCGAGGGCGTCGCCGATGGCGGACGGATCGGCGCCGCCGCCCTGGGCGAGGTCGTCCTTGCCTCCGCCGCCCCCGCCGAGCGCCTTCGCGGCGAGCCCGACCAGCGCGCCCGCCTTGAGCCCCCGGTCGCGGGCGCCCTCGGTGACGGCGACGACCACGACGGGACGGTCCTTCGGCGCCCCGGCGACCATCACGACGGCGGGCCGGGACGTGAGCCGGCCGCGGACGTCGACGGCGAGCTTGCGCAGGTCGTCGGCGCCGGTGCCGTCCGGGGCGCGGTGCCCGACGAACGCGGTGCCGTTGACGTCCTTGGCGCCGTCGGCGAGCGATCCCGCGATGGCGAGGACCTGCTGGGAGCGGAGCTTCTCCAGCTCCCGCTCCGCGTCCCTCAGCCGCGTGACGACGCCCGAGATCCGCTCGGGCAGCTCCTCCTTGCGGGCCTTCATCTGCTCGGCGAGCTGCGCCACGAGGACGCTCTCGCGGGCCAGGAACCGGAACGCGTCGATCCCGACGAGGGCCTCGACGCGGCGGACCCCGGCGCCGATGGACGACTCGCCCAGCACCTTCACCAGCCCGAGCTGCCCGGACCGCGCGACGTGCGTGCCGCCGCACAGCTCGCGGGAGTAGTCGCCGACCTCGACGACGCGGACCTCGTCGCCGTACTTCTCGCCGAACAGCGCGAGCGCGCCCATCGCGCGGGCCTCGTCGATCGAGGTGTGGAACGCGCGGACGTCCAGATCGCCGACCAGGACCTCGTTGACCTCGTCCTCGACGTCGCGGAGCACGCTCGGCGGCACGGCGCCGGACGCGGTGAAGTCGAACCGGAACCGGCCCGGCGAGTTCTCCGACCCGGCCTGCGCCGCGGACTCGCCGAGCGCGCGGCGGAACCCGGCGTGCACCAGGTGGGTCGCGGTGTGCGAGCGGGAGATCGCCCGGCGGCGCTCCACGTCCACCTCGGCGTGCGCGGAGTCGCCGGCCTGCGCCTCGCCGCTGACGACCCGGCCGCGGTGCACGACCAGCCCGGCGAGGGGCGCCTGCACGTCCGTGACCTCGATGACGGCGCCGTTGCCGAGCCTGATCAGGCCGTGGTCGGCGAGCTGCCCGCCGCCCTCGGCGTAGAACGGGGTACGGTCGAGGACGACCTCGACGTCCGTGCCCTCCCCGGCCGCGGGCGCGTTCGCGCCGTTGACCAGCAGCCCGACCAGGCGGGCGTCGCCGAGCAGGTGGCGGTAGCCGATGAAGTCGACCTTGCCGCCGGCGCCGGTGAGCAGCTCGTCGAGGACGGACACGTCCAGGTTGCCGGTCCGCTTGTCGCGGGCGTCCTTCTTGGCGCGATCGCGCTGCTCGCGCATGAGGCGGCGGAAGCCGTCCTCGTCCACCCGGAGGCCCTGCTCGGACGCCATCTCCAGGGTCAGGTCGATCGGGAAGCCGTAGGTGTCGTGGAGCTTGAACGCCTGCTCGCCCGCCAGGGTCGCGCCGCCCGACCGCCGGGTCTCCTCGACGGCGGTGTCGAAGATCGCGGTGCCGGTGCGGAGCGTCTGGAGGAAGGAGTCCTCCTCGGCGTCGATGACCGTGTGGATGTTCGCGGCGGTGCGGACCAGCTCGGGGTACTGCTCGCCCATCGCGGCGATCGCGACGGCGGTCAGCTCGTGCATGAGGCCCGCGTCCTCGCCGCCGAGCAGGCGGAGGTTGCGGATGGAGCGGCGCAGGATGCGGCGCAGCACGTAGCCGCGGCCCTCGTTGCCGGGACGGATGCCGTCCGCGACCATCATCGTCCCGCTGCGGACGTGGTCGGAGATGACGCGCAGCGACACGTCCGCGCGGTCGTCGCGGCCGTACCGGGTGGTGGTCAGCTCCGCGGCGCGGTCGAGGACGCGCCACAGGGTGTCGGTCTCGTAGATGTTGTCGACGCCCTGCAGGATCGCCGCCATGCGCTCCAGGCCCATGCCGGTGTCGATGTTCTTGGCGGGCAGGTCGCCGAGGATCGGGAAGTCGGTCTTGCTCTCCCCCGGGCCCCGCTCGTACTGCATGAAGACGAGGTTCCACACTTCGAGGTAGCGGTCCTCGTCGGCGACCGGGCCGCCCTCGCGGCCGTACTCGGGGCCGCGGTCGTAGTAGATCTCCGAGCAGGGTCCGCACGGGCCGGGGACGCCCATCGACCAGAAGTTGTCCTCCATGCCGCGCCGCTGGATGCGGTCGGTGGGGACGCCGACCTTGTCGTGCCAGAGGTCGGCGGCCTCGTCGTCGTCGGTGAAGACCGTCACCCAGAGCTTCTCCTCGGGGAACCCGAAGCCGCCGTCGTCCCGGGACGCGGTCAGCAGCTCCCAGGCGAACGGGATCGCCTGCTCCTTGAAGTAGTCGCCGATGGAGAAGTTGCCCAGCATCTGGAAGAACGTGGCGTGCCGGGTGGTCTTCCCGACCTCCTCGATGTCGGGCGTCCGCACGCACTTCTGGGCGCTGGTCATCCGCGGGGACGGAGGGGTGCGCTGGCCGAGGAAGTACGGCTTGAACGGGACCATGCCGGCGTTGACCAGCAGGAGGGTCGGGTCCTCGGCGACCAGGCTGGCCGAGGGCACCACCGTGTGCCCGCGCTCCTCGAAGAACGTGAGGAAGCGGCGAGCCACCTCTGCCGACTCCATGATCAGTGGCCATCCTTGTCGTGGTCGGTCGTGTCGTGGTCGTGGTCGTCGTGGTCGATGATCGTGTAGCGGGCCCGGAGGACGCGGCGGGCCGGGGCGTGCCCGGCGTCCGGCGGGGCCTGGTCCATGCGGACGGCCTCGCGCAGCTCCTCCTCGCGGGCCCTCATCTCCGTACGGACGTCGGAGGCGAAATGCCTCAGCCGTTCGCCCGCGCCCTGCCCGGTCGACACCGCGCGGGCCGCGACGCCCTCCGGGGACCAGGCTTGCGTGAACCGCACGACGCGGCGCTTGACGCGGTGCGAGACGTAGACGCCGGCGCCCGCGCCGACGGTGAGCCAGAACAGCCGCCTCATCCGCGTCCCCTGCCCGAGGACCTGGCCTGAAGCTCCGGCCGCGCGCTCCGGGACCGGCCGTTGCGGGAGCGGCCCCGCCGGGAACGGTCCTGCCTGGAGGCGTCCTGCCTGGAGGGGGCGTCGCCGGGGTGGGCGGCGTCGTCGCCGTCGCGGCTCCCGAGGGCCTTGCGGACGCCGTAGGAGAAGGCGGCCGCCTTCACCAGCGGCCCGCCCACCACCGAGGTCATGACGGTGGTGACGGCGGACACGTTCTGGGTGACGCCGGCGACCTGCTTGGTGATGACGTCGGTCCGGCCGAGCTGCTCGTTGGCGCGCTGCACCGTGCGGGTCATGTCGTCCATCAGCGGGCCCGCCTGGTCGCCGATGTCGCGGACGACCTCGCCCGCCTCGCGGAGGAGCCGGGCGAGCCTCAGCAGGGTCAGCGCGATGAACGTGACGAGCACCGCCCAGAACACGGCCACGATGAGACCTGCGAGCTGTCCACCAGTGAGCATCAGGGCTTTCCGTTCGTGCGGTTCCGGCTCCGCGCCGGGCATGGCCTGATCGACCTTACCGGTCCCCCGCGCCGGGTGGCGGGAGCACCGGCCGGACAAGATCGATCAGCGGCGGTCGCGTCCCTCGCCGGGCGAGCCGCGCAGGACGGACCGTATCCGCGCGAGGACCTCGGTGAACCGGGCCTCGGCGCCGTGCCGGGTCGGCCGATAGTACTCCCGCCCGTCGACCGAATCGGGCGCGTACTGCTGTTTCACCACCCCACCAGGGTGGTTGTGGGCATATTTGTAGCCTTCGCCATGCCCGATCTTCGCGGCGCCCTTGTAGTGCGCGTCGCGCAGATGCCCGGGGACGGGCCCGACCAGGCCCTTGCGCACGTCGCCGAGCGCCTCGTCCACGGCCGTGATGACCGCGTTCGACTTGGGGGCCAGGGCGAGGTGGATCACTGCCTGGGCGAGGTTGATGCGGGCCTCGGGCAGGCCGACGAACTCCACCGCCTGCGCCGCGGCGACCGCCGTCTGGAGGGCGGTCGGGTCGGCCATGCCGACGTCCTCGCTGGCGTGGACGATCAGCCGCCGGGCGATGAACCGAGGGTCTTCCCCCGCCTCGATCATGCGGGCGAGGTAGTGCAGGGCGGCGTCGGGGTCGCTGCCGCGGATGCTCTTGATGAACGCGCTGATGACGTCGTAGTGCTGGTCGCCCTCGCGGTCGTAGCGGACGGCGGCCCGGTCGACGGCCTTCTCCAGCACATCGACGTCGATGGCGCCGCCGTCCTCGACGACGAGGGAGGCGGCCTCCAGGTAGGTGAGGGCGCGGCGGGCGTCCCCGCCGGCCAGCCGGACGAGATGGTCTTCGGCGGCGGCGTCGAGGGTGACGGCTCCGTCGAGGCCGCGCTCGTCGGCGAGCGCCCGGTGGAGCACCTCGCGCAGATCGTCCTCGCCGAGGGGCTCCAGGGTCAGCAGCAGCGACCGCGACAGCAGCGGGCTGATGACGGAGAAGAACGGGTTCTCGGTCGTGGCGCCGATGAACGACACCCAGCGGTTCTCGACGGCGGGGAGCAGCGCGTCCTGCTGGGCCTTGTTGAACCGGTGGACCTCGTCGACGAACAGAACGGTCTGCCGCCCGGCCATGCCGAGCTCGCGCCGCGCCAGGTCGATCTCGGCGCGGACGCGCTTGACGCCGTCGCTGACCGCGGAGATCTCCACGAACCGGCGGGACGTGACGTGGCTGACGACCGTGGCGAGGGTCGTCTTGCCGGTGCCGGGCGGGCCCCACAGGACGAGCGACATCGGCACGTCCCGGTCGACGAGCTGGCGGATCGGGGTGCCGGGGCCGAGCAGATGGGCCTGGCCGACGACCTCGTCCAGCGCGCGGGGCCGCATCCGCACGGCGAGCGGCTGCCGCACGTCTCCCCCGGCCGCCGGGCCCGGCGCGGGCGCCGCCGCCCCGGCCGGCCCGCGCTCCTGGACCGGCGCGTCGAAAAGGCCCTCCGGCTCGCCCGATTCCGCCCTGCTGGTCACGCTCCGACACTATCTCGCGGCACCGACATCACCGGACGCGCCGACTCCCGTCCCAAGGTCGGGGCGGGCGGGACAAGGTCGTGGGGCGCGGGAACCTGGGGCCGGGCTCCCGCGTTGGAACGGCGCGAAAGTCGCATTCAGGAGCGTGACGGTGTCCGGTACGACCCGGCGTCGGCGCCACGGGCCCGCAGGGCTGCTCGTGGCGCTCTTCGTCGTGGGCGGGCTGATCTTCAGCTACGGGCTGCGGCACGGCCCGGTGGACCGCCTGTGCACCGAGCACGCCGTGAGCGTGCCCGTGGCCGCCGCGTCCGCCGCGACCGGCCACCACTCCCTCGGCCCGGGAGATTCGGCGCTCCACGGCCTTCACAGGCTCGCTGACACGGCATTGACAACGCCCCTCAAGGACCAGCCCGCCCAGACGCCGATGGACGCGTGCCTGTGCCTGGCGGCGCTGTTCACCCTCGTCCTGCTCGGCCTGGCGCTCGCCCTGCGCCGTGCGGCCGCGCGGCTGCCCGCCCGCATCGGCTGGACGGTCGTCGCGCTCGTCGCGGGCACGTCCAGACCCGCGTTCCGGCCCGCCCTCCAGGTGCTCCGGCTGTGACAGACCGGCCGTAAGGCCACCGCACCCGCCGTATCGACCCCTTCCGCGATACGGCGCTGCCCTTCTGTCCCGACAGCCAGACTCAGCATCGAGAGGACCGCTCGTCATGTCCAAGAGCGCCCGCAACAAGAACGCCCGCAAGACGAAGAACGTGCTCACGCAGCGCCAGACACCCTGGGGCGCCATCGCCTTCTTCACCCTGATCGGCCTGGTCGCGGTCGTCGCCGTCGGCTACGCGTTCATGCAGTCCAGGCCGTCTTCCGCTGACTCCGCGTCCATCGCCGGACTGGTGACCAAGGACGGCCTAGGCCGCGACCACACCACGAGCCCGGTCGACTACGCCACCGACCCGCCCATGGGCGGCGACCACGACGCCGCCTGGCAGAACTGCAACGGACGCGTGTACGACACGCCGCTGCGCAACGAGAACGCCGTCCACTCCCTGGAGCACGGCGCCGTCTGGATCACCTACCGCCCCGGCCTGGCAGCCGCTCAGCTCGACGCCCTCAAGGCCAAGGTCACCGGCACGGACTACACGTTCCTGAGCCCGTACCCGTCGCAGGACGCCCCGATCGCGCTCAGCGCCTGGGGCAACCAGGTCAAGCTCCAGGACGCCTCCGACAAGCGCGTCGACGAGTTCCTGCGCGCCTTCGTGAAGGGCCCGCAGACGCCCGAGCCCGGCGCGGCGTGCGACGGCGCGAAGGACACGCCGTGATCCCAGACGCGGGGCGGGGACGGCGGGTCACCGTCGTCCTCGCGGCCCTCGTCCTCCTCGCCGGCGCGGCGCTGGTGGCGCTCACCGCCTCCCGCTCGGACGAGCCGGGCAGGGACGACCCGGAGGCGGGGTTCGCCCGCGACATGAGCGCCCACCACGCCCAGGCGGTGCGGATGTCGTTCATCGTCCGGGACCGGACGGACGACCGCGACGTCCGGCTGCTGGCCTACGACATCATCAACACCCAGTCGGCGCAGATCGGCATGATGACCGCCTGGCTGGACGAGTGGGGCCTCCCCAAGACCGACCCCGCGGGCCCCATGCGGTGGATGTCGGGGCACGGCGGCCACCGGGGAGCGGGCGCGGCGGCGATGCCGGGCATGGCGACGCGGGAGCAGCTCGCCGACCTGGAGAAGGCGTCCGGCCGCGCCGCCGAGGTCCGGTACCTGCGCCTGATGGCCGCCCACCACCGCGGCGGCGTCGCCATGGCCGAGGCCGTCCTGGCCCGCACCGACCACGACCGGGTCCGCCGCCTCGCCCGCACGATGGTGGACGGCCAGCGCTCGGAGATCGCCCTGATGAACGAGATGCTCCGGAATCGGGACGCCGCCGCGGCCTGACCCGCCCCGCCGGACGAGTGAGGCGACCTTCGCAATAGCGCTTGACAGGCCGGTCGGATCGCGCGTCACTGACCAGCATGGCTCAGAACCTCAGCGGCTACCACCGGGCCCTCGACCTGTTCGAGGGCCTGGTCGCCGGCGTCTCCCGGGACGGCTGGGACGCGTCGTCGCCCTGCGCGGGGTGGACCGCCCGGGACGTCGCCGGGCACGTCACCGGCGGGCAGCACCTGGTCCGGGCCCTGGCCGCCGGGGAGCCCGTGCCGGACGTGAGCCGCGACCCGTCCCGGTTCGTCCCGGGGGACGTCCTGATGAGCTGGCGGACGGCCCGCAAGGAGTGCGCCGAAGCGCTGACCCAGGACGCCCTGGACGGCCTCATCCCCTTCGGCGCCCTCGGCCTCCTGCCGCTGGCCGACTACCTGGAGGCCTACATCCTGGAGCCGCTCGTCCACGCCTGGGACCTGGCCCAGGCGACGGGCCAGCCCTCACGCCTCGACCCGGACCTCGTCCACCACGCCTTCGCCACCGCCCAGGTCGTCTCGGCCCCCCTCCGAGCCAAGGGCCACCTGGCCCCACCCCTCCCACCCCCAAGAGGCGCCACCGAACAAACCCGCCTCCTTGCCTTCCTAGGACGCGCCGGAGCCTAACCCCGGCCAAGGGTGTTTGAACCTCAGCCGACGGTTACGGGCAGGCACGCGGAGCGAGCCCTGCGAGCGCAGCGGGCATGCCCGGCGCGGCGCGTCCCCGCAGCGGCGGGAGCGCCAGCGACCAGAGCGAGGAGACCCGTGCCGCGCAGCCGGGGGCTCGGGGGGTCGCCCCCCCGATGGACTAAGAGAACTCTGCGAGGGTGCGTTCGGCCTCTTCTAGCCAGGCGCGGCGGGCGTTGAGGGCCTCTTCGGCTTCCTTGACGTCCTTTTCGCGGCCGGCGTCGCGGGCCTTGCCGAGGCGCTTTTCGAGCTGGTCGATGGAGCTGCGCAGCTGGGTGACGGTGGCCTCGGCGCGGGCGCGGGCCTCGGGGTTGGTGCGGCGCCACTCGTTCTCCTCGGCGGCGCGGACGGTCTCCTCGATCTTGCGGAGCCGGCCTTCGAGGCGGTCGCGGTGCTCGCGGGGGACCATGCCGGCGGCCTCCCAGCGCTCCTGGATGGCGCGGAGCGCCTGCCTGGCCTGCCGGACGTCCCTGACCGGCAGCAGCCGCTCGGCCTCGGCGAGGATCTTCTCCTTCTCCTCGGCGTGCTCGCGGAACTCGGCGTCGCGCTCGGCGAACGCGGCGCTGCGGGCCTGGAAGAAGGTGTCCTGGGCGCCCTTGAAGCGGGTCCAGAGGTCCTCTTCGGCGTCGCGGGAGGCGCGGCCCGCCGTCTTCCAGCGGCGCATCAGGTCGCGGTAGGCGGAGGCCGTCTCGCCCCAGTCGGTCGAGTCGGACATCGCCTCGGCCTCGGCGACGAGGCGCTCCTTCTCCCTGCGGGACTCCTCGCGCTGGTCGTCCAGGGTGGCGAAGTAGGCCTTGCGGCGCTTGGTGAAGGCGTTGCGGGCCGACGACAGCCGCTTCCACAGGGCGGTCTCGGTGGGCCGGTCGATGCGGTCGGCGGCCTTCCACTCCTCGACGAGCTGGCGCAGCCGCTCCCCGCCGTTCTTCCAGTGGGTCTCCTCGACCGCGATCCGCTCGGCCTCGGCGACGATCCGCTCCTTGACCTCGCGGGCCTCGTGGCGGTGCTGCTCGCGCTGGGCCTTGACCTCCTCGCGGCGCCGCCCGACCTGCTCGCTCAGGCCGTCCAGGCGGCGGCCGAGCGCGTCCAGGTCGCCGACGGCGTGCGCCTCGGAGACCGCTTCGCGGAGCCGGTCGATGCTCTGCTGCGCCTGGGCGGGCTGCAGGTCGGTGGTGCGGACGCGCTGTTCGAGCAGGCCGATCTCGGTGACGAGCGAGTCGTACTTGCGCTTGAAGTAGGCCAGGGCCTCTTCGGGCGCGCCGGCCTGCCAGGAGCCGACGACCCGCTCGCCGTCGGACGTCTTGACATAGACGGTGCCGTCCTCGTCCACCCGGCCCCAGGGATCGGTCGCGCTGGACACCCTTGCCTCCTGAATCGCGGGTCCGGACGGGCGCACGCCCTCCGGACCCTCCACACCTTAGTATCCCGTTCGCCTATTTCCCGGCGATCGCGACGTCCTGGATCTCTACCTTCTTTTTGGGCTTGCCATCGCCTTTCGGGTCAGACCCGTCGGAGGCGACCTTCTTCAGCACGTCCAGCCCCTTGGTTATCTTCCCGAACACGGTGTAGTCGGGCTGAAGCTGCGAGTCCTTGTACACCAGGAAGAACTGGCTGCCGTTGGTGTCCGGCCCGCCGTTCGCCATGGCGAGCGTGCCCTCGGTGTAGGTGGCGCCCTTGGTGTTCTCGTTGGCGAACTCGTAGCCCGGCCCGCCCGTTCCCTTGCCGGTGGGGTCGCCGCATTGGAGGACGTTAAGGCCGCCGCTCGTCAGCCGGTGGCACGGCGTCTTGTCGAAGTAGTTCTTCTGCGCCAGGTGGGCGAAGGAGTTGACGGCGCAGGGCGCCTTGGCGCCGTACAGCTGCATCTCCACGTCGCCCTGATTGGTCTTGACGGTCGCCTGCACGGTGCCCGTGTAGGCGGGCTTCGCCGGCGGCTTGCCGACGTCCTTGGACGCGGCCTGCGCGGACTTGTAGTCGCACTTCGGCCCGGCGGCCGTGGACTCGTCGTCCCGGCTGACGACCACGAACACCGCGCCGCCGACGGCGATGACCGCCACCGCCGCGGCGGAGCTGATGATCTTGAGGCGGCGGGCCTTCGCCGCCTCCTGCGCCTGTCGCTGCTGCTGGCGCTCGTAGCGTTGCCGCGCGAGCTCCTTCTTGCGGTCCTTCCCCGCCACGTGCTGCCCCTCCGGTGTGATCAGTTGAACGTGCAGCGCATAGTAGCGGCACCCGCGAGTAAAAGCGCCTCCGCTTTCAGGGAGCGGTTTCCGGCCGGGCCTTTCGCACCGGACTGCGCTCTCCGGGCGGCACTCGCGACACGGCGACGGGGCTATCTCGTTCGCGGAGGCAATGGCCGCGCCGGTACCCTCGGACACGCCCACCCGAGATGGTTCCAAGGAAGGACGACCGTGCTCGTCGCCGGGTTCCCCGCCGGATCTTTCGCCGCGAACTGCTATGTCGTGGCGCCCGCAGCGGGTGAGGAGTGCGTCATCATCGATCCCGGCCAGGACGCCGAGGCGGGGATCGACGCCATTCTGCGCGAGCACCGGCTGAAGCCGGTCGCGGTGCTGCTGACGCACGGCCACATCGACCACGTCTGGTCGGTGGCGCCGGTCTGCGGCGCCAGGGACGTCCCCGCCTACATTCATCCCGACGACCGCGATCTGCTCACCGATCCGGCGAAGGGCCTCTCGCTCGGCGCGGGGCAGCAGCTGTTCGGCGGCTTGGAGCTGACGGAGCCGGACGATGTGAAGGAGCTGGCTGACGGGTCGGCGCTGGAGCTGGCTGGGCTGCGCTTCACCGTCGACCACGCGCCGGGCCATACGCCCGGGTCGGTGACGTTCCGGACCCCGAAGGCGCAGGAGATCCCGGACGTGATGTTCACCGGCGACCTGCTGTTCGCCGGGTCCATCGGGCGCACCGACCTGCCGGGCGGATCGTACGAGGAGATCCTCGCGAGCCTGTCCCGGGTGTGCCTCACCATGCCCGACGAGACGGCCGTCCTTCCCGGCCACGGCGAGCAGACCACAATCGGCCGCGAACGCGCGACCAATCCGTTCTTGTCGGAACTGATTCCGGCGGACGGGCCCAACAAGGGATTCTGAGTCAGAGAGACCATGAGTTCGAGCTTCCGGGCCCCCAAGGGGGTCAGTGAATACGTTCCGCCGCGCGCGGACCTCTTCTACGCCGTCCGCGAGGCGTTCGCCGAGCAGGCGCGGCTGGCCGGGTACGGCTATATGGAACTGGCCGTGTTCGAGGACACCAATCTGTTCAAGCGCGGCGTCGGAGAGTCGACGGACGTGGTGTCCAAGGAGATGTACACGTTCGAGGACAGGGGCGGCCGGTCGCTGACGCTGCGTCCGGAGTTCACCGCGACGGTGCTGCGGTCCGTCCTGGAGAACAACCTGCACAAGGGCGCGCTGCCGGTGAAGGTGTGGACGTCCGGCCCGGCGTTCCGCGCGGAACGGCCGCAGCAGGGCCGCTACCGGCAGTTCTACCAGCTCGACCTGGAGGCGATCGGCAGCGAGGACCCGCGGGTCGACGCCGAGACGATCGCGATCGCGTGGAACTGGTACCGGTCGCTCGGCCTGACGCGGGTGCGGCTGCTGCTGAACTCGCTCGGCTGCCGGGAGTGCCGTCCGGCCTACCGGGCGCTGCTGCAGGACTTCCTGCGCGGCCTCGATCTGGACGAGGACACCCGCGCCCGCGTCGAGATCAACCCGCTGCGGGTGCTGGACGACAAGCGCCCCCAGGTCCGGGCCCAGATCGCGGACGCCCCGCTGATGGCCGACCACCTGTGCCCGGCCTGCAAGGCCCACCACGACCGGGTCCGCGAGCTGCTCGCCGACCTCGGCATCGCGTGGGAGGACACCCCGACCCTCGTACGCGGCCTCGACTACTACACCCGCACGACCTACGAGTTCGACCACCCGCTGCTCGGCGCGCAGTCCGGCATCGGCGGCGGCGGGCGCTACGACGGGCTGTCGGAGGACATCGGCGGCCCGCCGCTGCCCGGCATCGGGTTCGCCGTCGGCCTGGACCGCACGCTCCTCGCGGTCGACGCCGAGCGGCAGGAGGACGGGGGCGCCGCGCTCCCCGTCAGGCCGCGCTGCGAGGCGTTCGGGGTCCCGCTCGGCGAGGCCGCGGAACGCCGGCTGTTCACGCTGGTCGACGAGCTGCGCCGGGCCGGGATCGCCGCCGACATGGCGTTCGGCGGGAAGCGCCTGAAGGGCGCCATGAAGGACGCCGACCGCTCCGGCGCCCGGTACGCCGTGATCCTCGGGGAGCGAGATATCGCGGACGGCGTCGCCCAGGTCAAGGATCTGGCCGCGGGCGAGCAGACCGCCGTCCCGCTCGCCGACATCACCACGACGTTGAAGGAAAGGCTCGCACCATGATCCGCTCGCACGAGGCGGGGACGCTCCGCAAGGAGCACGCCGGACAGCAGGTCACGCTGGCCGGCTGGGTCGGCCGCCGCCGCGACCACGGCGGCGTCACGTTCATCGACCTGCGCGACGCGTCCGGCACCGCGCAGGTCGTCTTCCGCGAGGAGGACGCGGCGCACGACCTGCGCTCGGAGTTCTGCGTCAAGGTCGTCGGGGAGGTCCGCGTCCGGCCGGAGGGCAACGAGAACCCCGAACTGCCGACCGGGGACGTGGAGGTCGCCGCCGCCGACATCGAGGTGCTGTCGGACGCGGCGCCGCTCCCGTTCCCCATCGAGGGCGACGTCAACGTCAACGAGGAGATCCGCCTCAAGTACCGGTACCTCGACCTGCGCCGCGACGCCGTCGCGCGGGCCATGAAGATCCGGTCCGAGGCGTCGTTCCTGACGCACGAGGTGATGCGCGAGCACGGCTTCGTCAACGTCGAGACCCCGACGCTGACGCGGTCGACGCCGGAGGGCGCCCGCGACTTCCTCGTCCCCGTCCGGCTGCAGCCGGGCCACTGGTACGCGCTGCCGCAGTCGCCGCAGCTGTTCAAGCAGCTGCTCATGGTCGGCGGGCTGGAGCGCTACTACCAGATCGCGCGCTGCTACCGCGACGAGGACTTCCGCGCCGACCGGCAGCCGGAGTTCACCCAGATCGACATCGAGATGTCGTTCTGCGACCAGGACGACGTCCTGACCGTCGGCGAGGACCTCGTCGCGCGGCTGTGGAGGGAGATCGCCGGGCACGAGATCCCCCGCCCGATCCCGCACATCACCTACGCCGACGCGATGTCCCGGTTCGGGTCCGACAAGCCCGACCTGCGGTTCGGCCTAGAGCTGACCGACATGACCGAGTACTTCGCCGGGACGTCGTTCCGCGTGTTCCAGGCCCCGTACGTCGGCGCGGTCGTCATGCCGGGCGGCGCGGCGCAGACCCGCAAGGAGCTGGACGCCTGGCAGGACTGGGCGAAGGCCCGCGGCGCCCGCGGGCTGGCGTACGTGCTCGTCCAGGAGGACGGGACGCTCGGCGGGCCCGTCGCCAAGAACCTGTCCGACGCGGAGAAGTCGGGCCTCGCCGCGAAGGTCGGCGCCGAGACCGGCGACGCGATCTTCTTCGGCGCGGGCAAGCGGCACGCCACGCAGGAGCTGCTCGGCGCGGCCCGGCTGGAGATCGGCCGCCGCCGCGGCCTGATCGACGAGTCGGCCTGGGAGTTCGTGTGGGTCGTCGACGCGCCGATCTTCGAGCCGGTGGAGGACGGCAAGGGCGAGCAGATCGGCTGGACGTCCGTGCACCACCCCTTCACCGCGCCGAAGCCGGAATACGCCGCGACGTTCCAGGACGACCCGGGCGGCGCGCTCGCGAACGCGTACGACCTCGTCCTGAACGGCACGGAGATCGGCGGCGGGTCGATCCGTGTCCACCGGGCGGAGATGCAGCAGCGGGTGTTCGACGTGCTGGGCCTGTCGAAGGAGGAGGCCGAGTCGAAGTTCGGGTTCCTGCTGGAGGCGTTCAAGTTCGGGCCGCCGCCGCACGGCGGCATCGCGTTCGGCTGGGACCGCGTCGTCATGCTCCTCGCCCGCCAGGAGTCGATCCGCGACGTGATCGCGTTCCCGAAGGCGGCGTCCGGCTACGACCCGCTGACGGCCGCGCCGACGCCGATCACCCCGCAGCAGCGCGCCGAGGCGGGCGTCGACGTGGACCCCGAGGACGAACCCGCCGAAGGCTGACCGGAAACGGGCTGAGGAAAGACAGAAGCGGCGCCGCCCCTATCGGGTGGCGCCGCTGGTCGTCCGGTAGACGTCGTAGACCCCGTCGATGGACCGGACGGCCTTCAGCACGTGCCCGAGGTGCTTCGGATCGCCCATCTCGAACGTGAACCGCGACACGGCGACGCGGTCGCGGGTCGTGGTGACCGACGCCGACAGGATGTTGACGTGCTGGTCGGACAGGACGCGCGTCACGTCCGACAGCAGCCGCGGCCGGTCGAGCGCCTCCACCTGGATCGCGACCAGGAAGACCGAGTCCTCGCCCGGGGACCATTTGACGTCGATCAGCCGGTCGGGCTGCGACTTCAGGCTGGCGACGTTGGAGCAGTCGGCGCGGTGCACCGACACGCCGTGCCCCCGCGTCACGAACCCGACGATGTCGTCGCCGGGCACCGGGGTGCAGCAGCGCGACAGCCGGACCCACACGTCCGGGTCGTCGGCGACGACGACGCCCGGGTCGCCGACGGGACGTCCCCGCTTGCGGCGGGTCGGCAGCGCGATCTCAGCGAGGTCCTCGTCGGCGCTCTCCACGCCGCCGAGCGCGTCCACGAGCTTCTGGACGACGCTCTGCGCCGACACCTGGCTCTCGCCGACCGCCGCGTACAGCGACGACACGTCCGGGTAGCGCATGTCGCGGGCGAGGGCGAGCAGCGCCTCCCCGGACATCATCCGCTGCAGCGGCATGTTCTGCTTGCGCATCGCGCGAGCGATGGCGTCCTTGCCGGACTCGATCGCGGTGTCGCGGCGCTCCTTGGAGAACCAATGCTTGATCTTGTTGCGGGCGCGGGCGCTCTTGACGAAGCCGAGCCAGTCGCGGCTCGGGCCGGCGTCCTGCGACTTGGAGGTGAACACCTCGACGGTGTCGCCGTTGTCGAGGGTCGACTCGAGCGGGACGAGCCGGCCGTTGACGCGGGCGCCGATACATCGGTGCCCGACCTCGGTGTGGATCGCGTACGCGAAGTCGACCGGCGTCGCGCCCTGCGGCAGCGCGATCACGTCGCCCTTCGGGGTGAACACGAACACCTCGGACACCGACAGGTCGAACCGCAGCGACTCCAGGAACTCCGCCGGGTCGGCGGTCTCCTTCTGCCAGTCGAGGAGCTGGCGCAGCCACTGCATGTCACCGGCCTTGCGGCCGCCGACCGTCTCCTCCTTGTACTTCCAGTGCGCGGCGACGCCGTACTCGGCGCGGCGATGCATGCCCCACGTCCGGATCTGCAGCTCGACGGGCTTGCCCTCCGGGCCGATCACCGTCGTGTGCAGCGACTGGTACATGTTGAACTTCGGCATCGCGATGTAGTCCTTGAACCGGCCGGGGACCGGGTTCCATCGCGCGTGGATCGAGCCGAGCGCGGCGTAGCAGTCGCGGACGCTGTCGACCAGGACCCGGATGCCGACCAGGTCGTAGATGTCGTCGAAGCTGACGTCCCGCGCGATCATCTTCTGGTAGATCGAGTAGTAGTGCTTCGGCCGTCCGGTCACGGTGGCCTTGATCCGGGCCTCGCGCAGGTCGGTGGAGACGTTCTCGATCACTTCCTGCAGGTAGACGTCGCGGCGCGGGGCGCGTTCGGACACCAGCCGGGCGATCTCGTCGAACCGCTTCGGGTACATGGTGGCGAACGCGAGGTCCTCCAGCTCCCACTTCAGCGTGTTCATGCCGAGGCGGTGCGCGAGCGGAGCGAACACCTCCAGCGTCTCGCGGGCCTTCTTCTCCTGCTTGTGCCGCGGCATGTAGCGCAGCGTCCGCATGTTGTGCAGCCGGTCGCCGAGCTTGATCACCAGGACGCGGATGTCGCGGGACATCGCCACGACCATCTTGCGGACGGTCTCGGCCTCCGCGGCCTCCCCGTACTTGACCTTGTCGAGCTTGGTGACGCCGTCGACGAGCGCACCGATCTCGTCGCCGAAGTCGGCGGTCAGCTGCTCCAGCGTGTACGGGGTGTCCTCGACGGTGTCGTGCAGGAGCGCCGCGCAGAGCGTCTCGGTGTTCATGCCGAGCTCGGCGAGGATGGTCGCGACGGCGAGCGGATGCGTGATGTACGGGTCGCCGCTCTTGCGCTTCTGGTTGCGGTGGTAGTGCGCGGCCACGTCGTAGGCGCGCTCGATGAGCCGCAGGTCCGCCTTCGGGTGGGTGTTGCGGACCGTCTTGATCAGTGGTTCGAGTACCGGGTTCATAGTGGGGCCGCGCTGGGCGCCCAACCTGGCGAGCCTACGGCGCACCCGGGCGGCAGACGGTGGAATCGCGGCCGGCGTGGGCCTGGGCGGATCTGCGGGCTCGGACGCGGCTGCGTCCGCTGAAGGGCCGGGGGCCTGAGGAGGCGTGGGCGCATCGGGGGGCGTTGACGCTTCGGCGGATTTCCGGGCGGGCGGGCGCGGCGGCTCCCCCGCGGCCGGCGGCGCCGGGCGGGCCCCCGCCTCGGGGGGCTCGGCGTCGTTCACCGCGTCGGTCGATACCACCTCACCTGGCACCCAGCCTCCTAGTCCGTGCGGGCGCTGCTCTCTCCGTGCCCCGCGGGATGCGCCCGTCCCCACCGGGCCCTGATGGCGCCAGTGTATCCGGCGCCCATTTCGTACTAGACCGTAACCAGGGAATGAACGTCGAGATTCCGCAGCTTGTCGCGTCCGTGAAGGAAGGACAGCTCCAGGAGGACCGACAGCCCGGCGACCTCTCCCCCGCCCCGGCGGACGAGTTCGGCGGCGGCCGCGGCCGTCCCGCCGGTGGCGAGGACGTCGTCGACGATCAGCACCCGCTCGCCGGGCCGGAGCGCGTCGAGATGGATCTCGATCGTCTCCGTCCCGTACTCGAGATCGTAGGTCTCCTCGTGCGTCCGCGCCGGCAGCTTCCCCTTCTTGCGCACCGGGACGAAGCCCGCGCCGAAGTGGTAGGCGACGGGCGCGGCGAGGATGAACCCGCGCGCCTCGATGCCGACGATCTTGTCGATGGTGCCGCGGCCGTAGTGGTTGACGATCGCGTCCACGACGCCGGCGAACGCGACGTGGTCGGCCAGCAGCGGCGTGATGTCCTTGAAGACCACCCCTGGCTTCGGGTAGTCGTCCACGTCGCGGATCCGGTCCTGGATCAGCTTGCCGAGATCCACGTTGCTCCCCCGCCCTACTCCTCGCCGTCGCTACCGGCTACTTGGCGCCGCCTGCCTACTTGGCGCCGCCACCGCCGCGGCGCTGCTGCCGGGTGCCGCGCCTGGGCTGCTGCCGCGGCCCCGTCTGCACGACCTTCTTGACGGTGACGGTGCTCCGGAGGTCGGCGGCGTCGTCGTCCTGCTCGCCGCCGGACGACCCGCCGGACGGCTCGTCGTCGGCCGAGGGCGCGTCGCCGCCGGGACCGCCGGCCGCGGCCTTCACCTTGGCGGCCTTGGCCTGCCGCTTCGTGCTGTGCTCGCGGCGGGCGAGGTTCGCGCGGATCTGCTTGTACTTCGGCTCGCGCTCCTTGAACTGGACGAGCAGCGGCGTCGCCACGCAGATCGACGAGTACGTGCCGACGATCATGCCGACGAACAGGGCGAGCGACAGGTCCTTCAGCGTCCCGGCGCCGAACAGCGTGGTGCCGATGAACAGGATCGCGCCGACCGGCAGGATCGCCACCAGGGACGTGTTCAGCGAGCGGACCAGCGTGCTGCTGAGCGCCTGGTTCGCCGCCTGGCTGTAGGTCGTCTTGGAGGTCGCGGTGAGCGGTTTCGTGACCTCCTTGATCATGTCGAAGACGACGACCGCGTCGTACAGCGAGTAACCGAGGATCGTCAGGAAGCCCAGCAGCGTCGCCGGCGTGACCTCGAACCCGGACCAGGCGTAGATGCCCGCCGTGATGACCAGGTCGTGGATCAGCGCGACGACGGCGGCGACCGCCATCCGCCACTCGAACGCCAGCGACAGATACAGGATGATCAAGATCATGAAGACGATCAGCGCCTGCCACGCCTTCTCCTGGATCTCACCGCCCCAGGAGGCGCCCACGACCTGGGTGCTGATCTTCTCGGCGGGGATGTTCAGCTCCTGGCTGACGTGCGTCTTGACCTCGGTGACGTGCGTCGACGTCAGGCTCTCGGTCGTGACGCGCCAGTCGCCGCCGGCCTTCTGCACGATCACCTGGTGGACGCCGCCGCCGGAGACGGCGCCGCGGACGTCCTCGATGGAGGAGCCGGGGGCCTTGAACGTGAAGACGGACCCGCCCTTGAACTCGACGCCGAAGTTGAGGCCCTGGACGAGCAGCCCGGCGAGGGACAGCACCAGCAGCAGCCCGGAGATCGCCGCCCAGATCTTCGGGCGGCCCACGATGTCGGCGCTGATCTCGCCCCGGTAGATCCGCGAGGTGACGGCACGCAGTCCCATGGGTCAGGCCTCCTGGCTCGTGCCGGCGGTGGCGGCGGACGGCTTCTGCGGCGCGCGGTGCAGCTTGCGCGGGTCGACGCCGGACAGCGGATGGCCGCGGCCGAAGAACCTCGTCCGCGACAGCAGCGCGACCAGCGGCTTGGTGAAGAAGAACACCACGATGACGTCGATGAGCGTCGTCAGGCCCATCGCGAACGCGAACCCGGCGACGCCGCCGACCGCGAGGAAGTACAGCACCAGCGCGGCGATGAACGTCACGGCGTCGGCGACCAGGATGGTGCGCCGCGCCCGCTTCCAGGCCGTCTCCACCGACGGGCGGAGCTTGCGCCCGGCCCTCAGCTCGTCCCGCAGCCGCTCGAAGTACACGATGAACGAGTCGGCGGTGATGCCGATGGAGACGATCAGGCCGATGATGTGCGGCAGCGAGAGCCGGAAGCCCATCCCCTCACCGAGGATCACGACCGCCAGGTAGGTGATGGCCGACGCCACGATCAGGCTGGACACCGCGACCAGGCCGAGGCCCCGGTAGTAGAACATGCAGTACAGGACGACGAGTCCGAGCCCGATCGCGCCGGCGATGAGACCGCCGGTCAGCTGGTCGGAGCCGAGCGTGGACGACACCTCGTCGATGGAACTCTGCGTGAACTCAAGCGGCAGCGCCCCGTACTTGAGGACGTTCGCGAGGTCGGTCGCGTAGCTCTGGTTGAAGCTGTCGGGCGGGCCGTCGATGCTGGCGGTGCCGCCGGTGATCGCGCCCTCCCTGATGCTGGGCGCGGAGACGACCTGGCCGTCCAGGATGATCGCGACCTGCGCCCGCGGGGAGTTCGGGTCCTGCTGGTAGGCGCCGTAGGCCTCGGTGGTGACCTCGCCGAACTGGCGGGCGCCCTTGCCGTCGAAGTCCAGCGAGACCGACCAGCTGGCCTGGCCCTGCTGGGAGTTCGGCGGCATCGCGTTGGCGCCGTCCACGTTCTCGCCGAGCACCCGGACGGGACCGAGGATGTACTTGGCGATCTGGCCGCCCTCGTCGTCCTGGTCGCAGGCGGCGACGAACTTGCGGCTCGGGTCGTTGGAGCCGGGGGCGCGGCGGTCGCCGGCGTAGCAGTTGAGCGCCTCGTACTGCTTGATCACGGCCTGGTCGGTGATGCCGGCGTAGTCCTGCGCGGGCGGCTGCTGACCGGGCGCGGGCTGACCGGGCAGCGGCTGGCCGGTCGGCGGGATCAGCGGCGACGTCGGCGACGGCGCCGCCGGCTGGGTCGCCGCGCCGGACGGCGCCGGGGTCGGCTCCGTCAGGGCCCCGGACAGCGCCCTGCCGCGCGGCGTGGCCGACGCGGACGCCGACGGCTTGGCGCTGGCGGACGGTGAGGCGGACGGCGACGGGCTCTTGTCGTCCTTCTTCTTCCCGTCGTCCTTGGCCTTGCCGGTCGGGCTCGCGGACGGCGCCGGCGCGGCGCCCGTGGGCTTGCCGTCGGCGACGGCGAACACCTGGCGGAACTGCAGCTTCGCCGTCGTGCCGATCAGGCTGACGACGCGGCTCTGCCCCTCCCCTGGCACGTTCACCACGATGTTGTTGCTGCCCTGCTTGGCGACCTCCGCGTCGGACACACCGAGGCCGTTGACCCGCTGGGTCATGATCTTGACGGCCTGGTCCATCTGCTGCGCGGGCGGGTTCTTGCCGGACGACGTCTTGGCGGTGAGGGTCACCGTCGTGCCGCCGGCGAGGTCCAGCCCCAGCTTTGGCGTCGTCTGGCCCTGCCAGACGGCGACGCCGGAGAGGATCACCAGGATCGCGAAGAGCGCGAGAAGCGTGCGCCCGGGCTTGGGAGCGGTACTGGGCGGAGCCACTGGTCGTCTTACTTCCCGTCTAGTGTCGGCACCGGAGGAAGGATCAGGCGGACGGCTTGTCCGACGCCTTGACCTTGGCCCTCCCCTTGGGCTTGGACTCCTCGGCCTCGTCCGCCTCGTCCGCCCCGCCGGCCTCCGCGGCCTCGGCGTCGTCGTCCTTGGAGAGGTCGACGCGGTCGCCGTCCTCGTCCTCGTCCGCCTCGGCGGGCTCGTCCTGCTCGTCGTCGAGGTCCTCGGGCTCGTCGTCCTTGAGGACCTGCATGACGGCCGCCTTGACGAAGCGCACCTCGACCCCGTCGGCGATCTCCAGCAGGATGCCGTCGTCATCGACCTCGACGACGGTCGCGCGCATGCCGCTGGTGGTGAGCACGCGGGCGCCGGGCTCCATGGCGTTCTGCATCTCCATCTGCTGCTTGCGGCGCCGGCTCTGCGGGCGGATCAGCAGGAAGTAGAAGACCAGGGGAACGGCGAGGAGCAGAAGCAGGTTGAAGGCCCCGCTACCGCCGGAGTCCGCCGCGAGAATAAGTTCGCTGCCCATTACAGGGGCATCCTTCCGATGTCGTTTGCCCAGCCTTGTGACCGGAGCCTTGTGACCGGACCGGTCACGTCCACGGGACCGCCGGCTGGAGAACGGTCAACCAAGTCCCGGAGTCTAGAGAGTACGCCAGACCCCGGCAACGACGCGACGACCGACGAAGCCGGGAAGTTCCCAACCCGTTACCCGAATGATCACTATTCGGGCCGATCGGCCGTCTCGTCCCGGTCCTCGCCCATCTCAAACAGCGTCCCGGCCAGCGGCGCCGTCGGAGGCGGGGTCAACCCTAGATGCGCCCATGCGGCGCCCGTGGCGACCCGTCCGCGCGGCGTCCTGGCCAGCAGGCCCTGCCGGACGAGGAACGGCTCGGCGACCACTTCCACGGTCTCCGGCTCCTCCCCGACCGCCACGGCCAGCGTCGACAGGCCGACCGGACCGCCGCCGAACTTGCGCAGCAGCGACCCGAGCACGGCCCGGTCGAGCCGGTCCAGGCCCCGTTCGTCCACCTCGTACAACGCCAGCGCGGCCTGCGCCGATTCCCTGGAGACCGTCCCGTCGCCGCGGACCTCCGCGTAGTCGCGGACGCGGCGCAGCAGCCGGTTGGCGATGCGGGGGGTGCCGCGGGAGCGCCCGGCGACCTCGGCGGCGCCGTCGTCGCTGATCTCCACGTCCAGCAGCCGCGCCGACCGCCGGACGATGATCTCCAGCTCGGCGGGCTCGTAGAAGTCCATGTGCGCGACGAACCCGAACCGGTCGCGCAGCGGCCCGGGCAGCATCCCCGCCCGGGTGGTGGCGCCGACCAGCGTGAACGGCGCGATGTCCAGGGGGATCGCGGTGGCGCCGGGGCCCTTGCCGACGACGACGTCGACGCGGAGGTCCTCCATCGCCATGTAGAGCATCTCCTCGGCGGGACGCGCGAGGCGGTGGATCTCGTCCAGGAACAGCACCTCGCCCTCGGCGAGCGTCGACAGCACCGCCGCGAGGTCGCCGGCCCGCTCGATCGCGGGCCCGGACGAGATCCGCAGCGGCTGCCCCAGCTCCGCCGCGATGATCATGGCGAGGGTGGTCTTGCCGAGGCCGGGGCCGCCGGACAGCAGCACGTGGTCGGGCGTACGGCCGCGCCGCAGCGCGCTGTGCAGGACCAGCGAGAGCTGCTCGCGGACGCGTTCCTGCCCGATGAAGTCGTCGAGCTTCTTGGGCCGGAGCGCGGCCTCGATCACCTGCTCCTCTGGCCCGCCCGCGTCCGCCGCCACCAGCCGCTCGGGTTCGCTCATTTGCTGAGCTTCTTCAGGGCGGACCTAAGGAGGGTCGCGACGGGGGGCGTCTCGGAGCCGTCGAGGTCGGCGGCGACGGCGGTCACGGCGGCGTCGGCGTCCTTGGCGGACCAGCCGAGATTGATGAGGCCCATCTGGACCTGCTCGCGCCACGGCTCGGCGCGGGCGGGCGCGCGGACGTCGGCGGCGCCGTCCCCGACCGGGCCGCCGAGGCGGTCCCTCAGCTCCAGGACGATGCGCTGCGCGCCCTTCTTGCCGATGCCGGGCACCTGGGTGAGGGCGGTCACGTCCTCGGTGGCCATGGCGCGGCGCAGCGAGTTCGGGGTGTGCACGGCGAGCATCGCCAGCGCGAGGCGCGGCCCGACGCCGCTGGCCGTCTGCAGCAGCTCGAAGACGGATCGCTCGTCGTCGTCGGCGAAGCCGAACAGGGTGAGGGAGTCCTCGCGGACGACCAGCGACGTCGGCACCTTCGCCTGCTCGCCGACCCGCAGCCCCGCGAGCGTGGCGGGGGTGCACTGCACCGACAGGCCGAAGCCGTGCACGTCGATCACCGCCCCGTCGGGCCCTGCGGCGGCGACCCTGCCGCTGACGAAGGCGATCATTCGCTGGCTCCTCCTTTACTCCGGGCGGCGAGGCGTTCCCGCTCGGCCCGCGCCGCCTCCTCGATTCGCGACCGCTGGGCGTGCGCGAGGCGCTGCTGGGCGCCGCCGCGCCATACGTGGCAGATGGCGAGCGCGAGGGCGTCCGCCGCGTCCGCGGGCTTCGGCGGCGCGTCCAGGGACAGCAGCCGGGTCACCATCCTGGTCACCTGGGCCTTGTCGGCGCGGCCGTTCCCGGTGACGGCGGCCTTGGCCTCGCTCGGGGTGTGCAGCGCGACGGGCAGCCCGCGGCGTGCCGCCACCAGGAGCGCGACCCCGGCGGCCTGCGCGGTGCCCATCACGGTGCGGACGTTGTGCTGGGAGAACACGCGCTCGACGGCGACGGCGTCGGGGCTCAGCTCGTCCATGAGCGACTCGATGCCCGTCTCGATGCCCAGCAGGCGCAGGGCGATGTCGTCGTCGGGGGCGGTCCGCACGACGGACACGTGCACCAGATGGAGCCGCTTGCCCGGGTCGCCCTCGACGACCCCCACCCCGCACCGGGTGAGCCCGGGGTCCACCCCCATCACCCGCACGGCCACTCCTTCGATCATCTGTTCGGTCGAACACGCTACCAAGTCAGCATGCACCGTTCACGTGCGCCCAGGGTGTGTCCTTGGGAAGCAGGGCGTGTCCCTAGAAGTAGTCGAGGGTGAAAGGTGTGGCGGCGAACGCGGGTGACAGGGCGTCGGCGTCCCCGCCCTGGAGGAGGCCGGTGCGGCGGAGCGTGGCGACCGGGACGCCCGCGTAGAGCGCCGCGAGGCCGCGGGGGCCGAGCCGGACGGCGTCCGCGTTCTCGGCGGCGCGCTCCAGGCGTCCCTCGCCGTCCTTGATCTCCAGCCGCCAGTGGCCCGAGTTCGCGGGAAGCTGCGGATCGTCGATGAGCAGGGACGCCCCGGCCGTCACTCCGGACGGGTAGCCGCGCGCCTCGATCGCGGCGGGAGCGTCCACCAGCCGCAGCATCCACTGGCTGCGGTGGACGTACTCGGTCTCGCGTTCCCGGAGCAGCCACAGCACCGGGTCGAAGGGCCCGACGCACGCCCGGACGGTCTCGGCGGTGGACGACCCCGACCCGACGAGCGCCCACAGCGCCCGCAGCGTCCGCTCCGAGGACGCCACGAGCCGGAGCACCTCCAGGCCGGTGGCGGTGTCGTTCCACTGGTAGGCCAGGAACCCGTCCTCGGCCAGGTAGCAGAAGTGCTCGCCGGATTCGAGCATCGAGCGCCACATCGGTTCGTCCCAGCCGACGGGCCCGCAGTCCCGCGCCGCGCGGTGGGCGCGGCCGATCACGGCGGCGACCTCGGCGGCGTCGTCCGGGCCGGCCCTGCGGAGGGGGACGCGGCCGGCGGCGACCGTGCGCAGCGCCTCGGTGGGGATCTCGACGTGGTGCTCCGCGCCCGCGTGCTCCCAGCCGACCGAGCGGTAGAGGGTCGTGGTGGCGGGATACAGCACGGCCAGCGGATGGCCGAAGGCGGCGGCCCGCTCCAGCAGGTCGAGCATCAGCTCGCGCCCCACCCCCCGGCCGCGCTGCTCGGGCGCGACCGTGATCCCGCTGACGCCCGCCAGGGACACGGCGCGCCCGTGCCACCACTGCGTCATGTCGTACAGCGTGCCGGTGGCGATGATCTCGCCGCGGTCGAACCCGGCGAAGTTCCGTCCGGCCTCCAGCGTCGGCTGAGCGCGCCGGATGCGCTGCCGCCACGCCTCGTCCGGCACCGGCCCGAAGGCGCGGGCCCGGATGTCGCGGACGCCGTCGAACTCGTCCGGCCTGAGCGCGCGGATCTCCATGATCCCGACCGTATGCCCTCCCGGTGACGCCCGCGCGGCTAGTCCAGTGTGGCGAGCACCTCGTCGCTGACGTCGAAGTTGGCGTAGACGTCCTGGACGTCGTCGGAGTCCTCCAGCGCGTCGAGGAGGCGGAAGACCCTCTTGGCGTTGTCCTCGTCGAGGGGGACGGTCACGCTCGGCAGGAACTTGCTCTCCGCCGAGTCGTAGTCGATCCCGGCGTCCACCAGGGCGGTGCGGACCGAGACCAGGTCGCCGGCCTCGCTGACGACCTCGAAGTTCTCCTCGTCGAGCTCGTTGACCTCCTCGGCGCCCGCGTCCAGGACGGCCATCATCACGTCGTCCTCGCTGGTGCCGGACTTGGGGACGATCACCACGCCCTTGCGGTTGAACATGTAGGAGACCGAGCCCGGGTCGGCGAGGGAGCCGCCGTTGCGGGTGAGCGCGACGCGGACCTCGGAGGCGGCCCGGTTGCGGTTGTCGGTCAGGCACTCGATCAGAACGGCCACACCGCCGGGCGCGTAGCCCTCGTAGGTGATGTTCTGCCAGTCGGCGCCGCCGGCCTCCTCGCCGGCGCCGCGCTTGCGGGCGCGCTCGATGTTGTCGTTGGGGACCGAGTTCTTCTTCGCCTTGTAGATGGCGTCGTAGAGGGTCGGGTTGGCGTCGGGATCGCCGCCGCCGGTCCGGGCCGCCACCTCGATGTTCTTGATGAGCTTGGCGAAGAGCTTGCCCCGCTTGGCGTCGAGGGCCGCCTTCTTGTGCTTGGTCGTCGCCCATTTGGAATGGCCGGACATTCTGTCATTCCTCCTCTGTCGTCCGGCGCACCAGATCGGCGAAGTAGTGGTGCACGCGGAAATCGCCTGTCAACTCCGGGTGGAACGCGGTCGCCACGAGGCGCCCCTGGCGGACGGCGACGATCCTACCGGCGTTCGGGCCCCCCTCGGCGCGTCCGAGCACCTCGACGGCGTCCCCGGTGGACTCCACCCAGGGCGCGCGGATGAAAACGGCGTGGTACGGCGTGTCCCCCATACCGGTCAGCACGACGTCGGACTCGAACGAGTCGACCTGGCGTCCGAAGGCGTTGCGGCGGACGGTCATGTCGATCCCGCCGACGGTCTCCTGGCCGGCGGCGCCGTCCCGGATCCGGTCCGCCAGCATGATCATGCCGGCGCAGGAGCCGTAGGCGGGCATCCCGGCCTCGACCCGCTTGCGCAGCGGTTCCAGCAGGTCGAACGAGCGCGCCAGCCGCCACATCGTGGTGGACTCTCCGCCGGGCAGGACGAGCCCGTCGACCCGCTCCAGCTCGTCGGGACGGCGCACGGTGAGGGCGCGCGCCCCGGACGCCTCCAGCGCGTGCGCGTGCTCGCGCACGTCGCCTTGCAGGGCGAGGACACCGATCGTCGGCACAGCAGTCACGAAGAACCTTCCGGGGGTCGAGCAGCCTTTGGACGTTCCGTACAACGCCGTATGACCTGGCGCGTCTTCCCCAGGCCCCTGGCGCGCCCGCCCAGGGCGGGCGCCGGTCAGGCGTGTTTGAAGCGGCGGAGCGGGAGCTCCAGCGGCAGGAAGCCGTCCTTGCCGCGGTCGGCGATGCCGCGGCCGAACATGTGCGCCTCGGCGAGCGCGAGCCCGAACTCCTCGGGGTCGAACGGCAGCGGCACGTCGGGGGCGCCCGCGTCGATGGCCCGCCAGAACGGCCGCTCGGCGGGGAGCCGTTCGCCCAGGTTGACGACGACGCCGTCCTCGGCGGTGACGAACACGTCGCGGCGCAGCTCGCCGTACTCGTACCAGCGGAACCAGCAGCCGCGGATCACCGTGTGCAGGACGAGGACCCCGCAGCAGGAGTCGGGCAGCGCGGCCGCGGCGGTGTCGGCGATCCGGCGGGCGTCGTCGTCCAGGCAGAACAGCCGCCGGTCGCACAGCAGCAGCGCCCGCTCGAACGCCCCGACGAACAGCTCGTCCTCGTACGGCCAGAGCGCGAAGTCCAGGACGGTGTCGCCGGTCTCCATGAGGGTGTCCGCCGGGTAGAGGCCGCGGGCGATCTCCGCGGCGGCGTCCGGATCGGGCACGAGGCCCGGCCGGAACACCTCGGCGGGCTCACCCGCGCTCGCGCACGCCAGCGCGACCGACCAAGCCATGCTCTCCCCTCCCGCGGCCGGGCGCCGCCCGAGGAACCTTCCGTTCCGGGGGACGCCCCCAGCCCCCCGGGAAAGCCTCTTTGACCGGCCGCGCCGCCAGCGTAAACCCTGTAAGGGCGCGCTGTGGAGTGGGGGCGCCCGTTTACCAGCCGCGGCCGGCGAACTTCTGGTCCTCGCCGAGGGAGGCGGCGCTGATGCCGACCATGGCCTCGCCGAGTCCGCGGGACACCTTGGCGATGACGCCGGGGTCGTCGTGGAAGGTGGTGGCCTTCACGATCGCCTCGGCGCGCTGGGCCGGGTTGCCGGACTTGAAGATCCCGGAGCCGACGAAGACGCCCTCGGCGCCGAGCTGCATCATCATGGCCGCGTCGGCGGGGGTGGCGATGCCGCCGGCGGTGAACAGCACGACGGGCAGCTTCCCGGCCTCCGCGACCTCCTTGACCAGCTCGTAGGGGGCCTGGAGCTCCTTGGCGGCGACGAACAGCTCGTCCTCGGGGAGGTTCTGGAGCCGCCGGATCTCCTGCCGGATCTTGCGCATGTGGGTGGTGGCGTTGGAGACGTCGCCGGTGCCGGCCTCGCCCTTGGAGCGGATCATCGCCGCGCCCTCGGTGATGCGGCGCAGCGCCTCGCCGAGGTTGGTGGCGCCGCAGACGAACGGGACGGTGAACGCCCACTTGTCGATGTGGTTGTCGTAGTCGGCGGGCGTGAGCACCTCGGACTCGTCGACGTAGTCGACGCCGAGCGCCTGCAGCACCCGCGCCTCCACGAAGTGGCCGATGCGGGCCTTGGCCATCACCGGGACGGACACCGCGGAGATGATCCCGTCGATCATGTCGGGGTCGCTCATCCGGGAGATGCCGCCCTCGGCGCGGATGTCGGCGGGGACCCGCTCCAGGGCCATGACGGCGACCGCGCCCGCGTCTTCGGCGATCTTCGCCTGGTCGGGCGTGACGACGTCCATGATCACGCCTCCCTTGAGCATCTCCGCCATACCGCGCTTGACGCGGGCGGTCCCGGTCTCGGGCGCGGCGTTCTCAGGGACGGGAGTGGAAGTGGGCACGGGCATTCCTCACGTGACGGGCGATAAGTCACCTTCCATGATATTCCCTGCTCGGAGGGAAGGCGCTTACGGGGTGTAGGGCTTGCCGTCGTTGACGAGGACCACCCAGACCTGGCCGGGCGCGAAGTTCATCGGCTCGCCCGCCTCGGTGGTGAACGTGGTGCCCTCGTCCTCGGACGTCCGGGACCACTTGGAGTTGTAGGCCTTCCCGTCGCGCAGGACGACCGCGCGCCCGGTGCCGGTAGTGTCGATCAGCGGGGTGTAGCTGCCGAGGAAGTCGTGGAACTTCGACCGGGTGGTCTTGGCGTACTGGACGACGACCGTCTTCCCGCCGAGCCGCCCGCCCTCGGCCGCGCGGCTCGGGCTGCCGCCCCAGCTCGCGAGCCACCGCTTGTGCCTGGCCGACCAGGTGAACCCCATCCTCGCGGACGGCCACCTGGCGTTGAACGACTTGACCGGCTTGCCGCCCGCCGCCGGGGCGTCCCCGAAGCGGAAGCCGACGTCCTGCGGCGGCGTGGCCTTCGGCGCCCGCTTGAGCAGGGCCTTCGGGTCGGCGTACAGGTTGTACGGGGCGGGCTTGCCGCCGAACCGGTAGTAGGCGCCGCCCGCCTTCTCCTGGGAGACCTCGTACGCGGGCGACTTGCGGACGTACTTCTTCATCTTGCTCTGGACGCCGGAGAACGCGAAGGCGGGCCGGCCGAACTGCGGCAGGATGTGCAGGTCGGAGATGCGGGCGCTGCGGACGGGCCCGACCCGCTTCGGCAGCCGGGACGAGTACACCGCCATCAGCCGCGTCTCGCCGCCCTCGACCTGCTCGACGTACACGATGTCGGCGGCCGACACCCCGCTCTGCGGGAACGCGGGCCGGGTGTTCTCGATCTTGACGGCGAGGACGGGGTTGGTCACGCCCTTCGTGCCGCCGGTGAACGGGTGCGTCGCGGGTGCGGGCGTCCCGGACTCCGCCGGTCCGCCGGTGCTGCGCGGCGGCGGCGCCGACGTGGGGTCGCCGGAGTCAGAGCAGGCCGGCAGGACGGCCCCCGCGACGGCGAGGACGCCGAGCCACGCCGCCGTCCGGCGCCGGCCGGTGGTGCCCCAAACGGATCGCACGATGTGCCCCTCCCTTGGACGGTCTGCCAGAGGGTAGCGAACACGGCCGGGTGCGCCCGCCCCCGGCAGCGGTACGGTCCAATGGGCTGGAACCGCTCAAATCCCGGGCTCGGACGCCGGGCGGGGCTGCGCCTCAGATGCCGGGCGGGTCGTCGTCGATCTCGAAGAAGTCCGGGAGCGGCGCGCGGCCGGCGAGCGGCAGGATCCGGATGAGGGGCTTGCGGCGCGCGATCCGGGCCTGGGCGACGGCGTCGTTGTAGAAGCGGCGCGCGTAGGCGACCTTCGCGGCGGAGGAGGACAGCTCGTCCAGCACGGCCTCGCCGGCGCCGCGGGCGGTGAGGGTCCCGACGAACTCGGGCTGGTCGACGACGGCGCGCAGCGCCCGCGACAGGTCGCTCTCGGAGAACTCGCGGTTGTCGGCGTCGGCGGTGCGCGCCTCGTGCGCGGCGGTGGCCAGCACGAGGCTGGCGGCCGGGTCCAGCAGCCGGGACGCGGCCAGCTCCAGCGCGGCGGCGGCGCGCCTGACCAGCGCGGCGTCCAGCGCGGCGCGGGCGGTCTCGACGCGGACGTGCAGCCGGTCGAGCCGGGTGGCGCGCCACGACACGTACACCGCGATCAGGAACGCGACCGCGACCCAGAACAGGACGTCGATGATCCAGTCGTAGGACATCGGCGTGCCCCTACGCGCCGAGGCCGGACTCGACGACGCCCGCGCCGGCGTCGGTGACCGTCTCGTACACCCTGAGCACGTCGCGGGCCACCGACGACCAGTCGTAGGCGCGCACGGCGGCGCGCGCCTCCGCCGACAGCTGCTTGCGCCGGGCCGGGTCGTCGAGGAGCTCGCCGGCGGCGGCCGCGAGGGCCTCGTGGTCGCCCGCCGCGAACAGCGCCCCGGCGCGCCCGCCGAGCAGCACCCGGTCGAACGCCTCGATGTCGCTGGCCAGGATGGGCGCGCCCGCCGACATGGCCTCCACCAGGACGATGCCGAAGCTCTCGCCGCCGAGGTTCGGCGCGACGAACACGTCCACCGAGTGGTAGGCGCGGACCTTGTCCGCCTCGCTGACCAGGCCGAGGAGGACGACCCGGTCGCGCAGGCCGGGCGAGACGCGGGCGGCCACGTCGTCGGCGTCGCCGGGCCCGGCGAGCAGCAGCCGCAGGCCGGGGCGGCGCCGTCCGAGGATCTCGAAGGCGCGCAGCAGGACGTCCAGGCCCTTGCGCGGCTCGTCCATCCGGCCGAGGAAGCCGAGCGCGCCGCCGCCGTCGCCGGGACCGCCCGGCACGGCGCCGGCGGACGGGACGCGGCCGGGCCAGCCGGGCAGCGGGTCCGCCATCGCGTACCGTTCGGTCGCGACGCCGTTCGGGATCAGCACGGCGTCGCCGCCGAGATGGTCGACGAGGCTGGTGCGGGCGGCCTCGGACACGGCGATCCGGCCGGTGATCTTCTCCAGGGCGCTGCCCAGGATCGGCGACATGACCGACAGCGCCCGCGACTTCACGAACGAGGCGTGGAAGGTGCCGACGATCGGGCCGTCCGCCGCCCAGCAGGCGAGCAGGCCCAGCGACGGCGCCGCGGGCTCGTGGACGTGCAGGACGTCGAAGCCGCCCTCGTTGATCCAGCGCCGGACGCGTCCCGCCGACAGGAACCCGAACGCCAGCCGGGCGACCGAGCCGTTGTAGGGGACGGGGACCGCGCGCCCGGCCGACACCGCGTACGGCGGCAGGCGCGCGTCGTCGTCCGCGGGCGTGATCACCGACACCTCGTGGCCGAGCGCGATCAGCGCCTCGGCGAGGTCGCCGATGTGCTGCTGGACGCCGCCCGGCACATTCCACGTGTACGGGCAGACGATCCCGACTTTCATAGCGTGCCGACTCTCATCAGGGCCCGTCCGCCAGGTCTTCCACCCAGACCTTCTGCAGCATGTGCCAGTCTTCCGGGTGGGCGGCGATGCCGTCCTCGAAGACCCCCGCGAGCTCCTGGGTCATGGCCTGGATCTTCTCCTGTCTGCCGCCCTCGTCCGGCGCCCGGATCTCCTCGTGGACGCGCGCCGCCCAGTACTCGCCCTCATACCAGAGTGTCACGGGAATGAGCGCGGCGCCGGTCTGGAGCGCGAGCGACGCCGGAACGGCGGGCATCCGGGCGGTGGCGCCGAAGAAGCGGACGTCGATGCCGCTCTCGGTCAGGTCGCGGTCGACGACGAGGCAGACCGGCCTCCCGGCGCGGAGCCGCTGGGCCATCCGGCCGTACGCGGACGCGCCCCGGTGCGCGAGGACCTCCATGCCGAGGCCCTCCCGGAACTCGACGAACCGGTCGAACAGCGACTCGGGCCTGAGCCGCTCGGCGACGGTGGTGAAGGGGTACCCGCAGTGCACCAGCCATGCGCCGGCGTGCTCGTAGTTGCCCATGTGCGGCAGGGCGAGGATGACGCCGCGGCCGGAGTCGAGGCTGGTGAAGATCTTCTCCTCGCCGGTGACCCGCATCCGGCCGAGGATCCGCGCCCGGTCGTACTCGGGCAGCCGGAACACCTCCAGCCAGTACCGGAAGTAGGACCGCAGGACCTTCTTGCTGAGGACGCGGACCTCGTCGTCGACGGCGTCCTTGCCGAGGACGCGGCACAGGTTCTTCTCCAACTGCCGGACGCCCCCGCCGTGGCGGTGCCAAGTGCGGTCGGCGAGGGCGGCGAACGCGAGCCGGGCCGCGCGCTCGGGCATCTTCCGGACGACCGTCCAGCCGAACGCGTAGGCGGCGTCGGTCACCTCGTCCCGCAGCACCGCGGCGCGTTCCCGCGGGCGGGCGGCGGTCACGGTCTCGGCTCCGCCGCGGAGTCCCTCGCCTGCGCGGCGTCAGCGGCCTCATCGGACTTGGCGTCATCGGACCCGGCGGCGTCCCCGGCGACGTCCCCGGCCTGGGCGGCGTCCCTCGCCTGGACGTAGACGGTCGCGAACCGCTGCCCGATCGTGATCGTGCTCAGCGCGGCGAGCGCCCACAGCGCGACCGCGAGGATGAACGGCACGCCGAGCCCGTCGAACCCGGCGGCGACCAGCGCGACGATGAGGCGCTCGGCGCGCTCGGCGATGCCGACGTTGCAGGTGTAGCCGAGCCCCTCCGCGCGGGCCTTGGCGTAGGACACCACCGCCCCGGCGACCAGGCAGTACAGCGCGACCCAGGCGAGCGTCTCCTGCCCGTCCCGGTACAGCCCGATCATCAGCCCGCAGAAGATCGCGGCGTCGGCGACCCGGTCCATCGTGGAGTCCAGGAACGCGCCGAACTTGGAGATCTTGCCGGTGACGCGGGCGACGGCGCCGTCCAGCATGTCGAACAGCACGAACGCGGTGATGACCATCGTGCCCCAGAAGAACTCGCCGCGCGGGAACAGCACCAGCGCGCCGGCGGCGACGCCCAGCGTCCCGACCACGGTGATCGCATTCGGCGACGGCCCGATCCGCGCGACCGCGTGTCCGACGGGCGTGAGGACGCGTTCCAGTCCGGGCCTGATCTTGTTGAGCATCGCCGTCCGTTCTGCTGGTCTCGGGGCGCCAATCGTAGTGCGGCCGGCACGCACCGGTGGTCAGGGCCGGGTTTGCGGCCGCCGCGCCGCGGACAGATCACGGTTGATTGTCCTTCACCTCTTGTGGTCCCGCTCGCCACGGGAAAAGGTGGTGGTACGGGTGTGACGTCGGTCACGCACGTTGGACGAGGTCGGACGCCGCACTCGGACGTCAGGGCCGGACCGCCGCGAGGTCCGGGCCCCAACCGCACGCGGGCCCCGCACGTGCGCGCACGCGCGGAGACCCCTCCGAGGAGGTAGTCATGGCGGACAAGGGAGGCCACCCGGGAGCCCCCGGCAGGGCACCGGAGGCCGGCGGGTGCGACAAGGTGCGCAATGTCGCGCTGGTCGGCCATTCAGGGGCCGGGAAGACGACGCTGGTGGAGGCGCTGCTCGCCGCCACGGGCACGCTGCAGCGGGCGGGGAAGGTCGAGGACGGCACCACCGTCAGCGACTACGACGAGGTCGAGGTGCGCCAGCAGCGCTCGGTGAACCTCGCGCTCGCCCCGTTCGAGCACGGCGGCGTCAAGATCAATCTCATCGACACCCCGGGCTACGCCGACTTCGTCGGCGACCTGCGGGCCGGGCTGCGCGCCGCCGACGCGGCGCTGTTCGTGATCTCGGCGGTGGACGGCATCGACGGCCTCAGCCGGATGCTGTGGGAGGAGTGCGCCGCCGTCGGGATGCCCCGCGCGGTCGTCGTCACCAAGGTCGACCAGCAGCGCGGCGACTTCGACGACGTGGTCCTGACCTGCCAGGACGTCTTCGGCGAGGGCGTCGCTCCGCTGTACTTCCCGGTGAGCAACGGGGACGGGCTGAGGGGACTCATCGGGCTCCTGACGCAGCGGTGCCTCGACTACTCCACCGGGAAGCGCGCCGAGTGCGACCCCGACCCGGAGTACGTGGACCAGATCGCCGAGCAGCGCGCGGCGCTGATCGAGGGGATCATCCAGGAGAGCGAGGACGAGTCCCTCATGGACAGGTATCTGTCCGGTGAGGACCTCGACGTCAAGGCGCTCATCGGCGACCTGGAGACCGCGGTGGCGCGCGGCAGCTTCTACCCCGTCCTCGCGACGTCGGTGCCGCACGGCGACCACCCGGGCCCGGTCGTCGGCATGCTGGAGCTGCTGGAGATCATCACGCAGGCGTTCCCGTCCCCGCTCGAGCACGGCATCCCCTCCGTGACCCCGGTGAAGGGCGGGCCGCCGGAGGAGGTCGCCTGCGACCCGGACGGGCCGCTGATCGCCGAGGTGATCAAGACCACGTCCGACCCGTACGTCGGGCGGATCTCGCTGGTCCGGGTGTTCTCCGGGACGCTGCGCCCCGACACGACCGTGCACGTGTCCGGGCACGGCATGGAGGACCGCGGCCACGAGGACCACGACGTCGACGAGCGCGTCGGCGCGCTCACGTCCCCGATCGGCAAGGCGCAGCGGACGGTCTCGTCCTGCATCGCGGGCGACATCTGCGCGGTCGCCAAGCTCACCCGCGCCGAGTCGGGCGACACCCTCTCCGACCCCGGCTCCCCGATGGTGATGGCTCCCTGGACGATGCCCGACCCGCTGCTGCCGGTGGCGATCCGGGCGAAGTCCAAGGCGGACGAGGACAAGCTCAGCCAGGCGCTCGGCAGGCTCGTCGCCGAGGATCCCACGCTGCGGCTGGAGAACAACTCCGAGACGCGGCAACTCGTGCTGTGGTGCATGGGCGAGGCCCACGCCGACGTGCTGATCGACCGGCTCAAGACCCGGTACGGGGTCGAGGTCGAGCGGGTCGACCTGCGCGTCCCGCTGCGGGAGACGTTCGGCGGGGCCGCCAAGGGCCTCGGCCGGCACGTCAAGCAGAGCGGCGGGCACGGCCAGTACGGCATCTGCCACATCGACGTGGAGCCGCTGCCGTCCGGCGAGGGCTTCGAGTTCGTCGACAAGATCGTCGGCGGGGTGGTGCCCCGGCAGTTCATCCCGTCGGTCGAGAAGGGCGTCCGGCAGCAGATGGCGCGCGGCGTGTCCGCGGGGTATCCGCTGGTGGACATCAAGATCACCCTGCGCGACGGCAAGGCCCACTCGGTCGACTCGTCCGACATGGCGTTCCAGGCCGCCGGGGCGCTCGCGCTCAAGGACGCGGCGAGCCAGGTGCCGGTCCTGCTGCTGGAGCCGGTCGACGAGGTGGACGTGCTCATCGCCGACGACTACGTGGGCCCGATCATGTCCGACCTGTCGTCGCGGCGCGGCCGGGTGCTCGGCTCCCAGGCGGTGCCCGGCGGCCGCACGATGATCAAGGCGGAGGTGCCGCAGCTGGAGATCGTCAGGTACGCGATCGACTTGCGGTCGATGTCGCAGGGCACCGGCACGTTCAGCCGGACGTTCCTGCGCTACGAGCCGCTCCCGTCGCATCTGGCGGAGAAGGTCGCCGAGGAGTCCAAGGACGGCTGACCGGCAGGCGGAGGGAGGGGCGGCCCGGCTCGGACGGGCCGCCCCTCCCCGGCGTCCGGCGGCGAGTTCATCCTTTCGTCATCCGCCCCTCATCCCAGAGGTTGAGAGCAGGTCGGCCGCCGGGGCGATGATCTTCCCGGATCGCCGTGGCACGCTGATTTCGCCATGGAAAAATCGGGGGAAGAACGGCGGCGCGAAGGGCCGGGCAGGCGCCGTTTCGTCAAGAGCGTCGGGCTCGCGGCCGGCGGCCTGCTCGCGGGCGGCGCGGGCGTCGTGACCGAGCAGGCGTGGCAGGACAAGCCCGTCCCGGCGTCGGCCGCCTCGGTGGAGTCCTGGCGGCCGCCCGGCTGTCAGGTCGACGTGTTCTGGTCGGCCGACACCAGGCGCCGCCTCGTCGCGCTCACCTTCGACGACGGCCCGATGGAGCGGTGGACCCCGCAGGCCCTCGACACGCTGGACGCCGAGAAGGTGCCCGCGACGTTCTTCGTCGTCGGGAGCAGGCTCCGCCGCAACGCCGACCTCGTCCGCGGCAGGTTCGGCCGGCACGAGATCGGCAACCACACGTGGAAGCACGACGACCTGTCGAGGATGAGCCACGCCAGCGCCTACCGGTCCATCCACCGCACCCACGAGGCGATCAAGGAGGTCACGGGCCGGGCGCCGACGCTGCTGCGCCCGCCGTGGGGCCGCCTCGGCGGGACGACCCTGCACGTCGCCGCCGAGCACGGCTACGACATCGCGCTGTGGTCGCTGCTGGTGCAGGACCGCCGGTTCGCCGACCGGCCGGCCGCGCTGGTGGACGCCGTCGTGGACCATGCCAGGCCCGGCTCCATCGTGCTCGCCCACGACGTCGGCGCGCCGAGCCGGAAGGTCGCCGTGCAGGAGCTGCCCGCCATGATCCGCGGGCTGCGAGAGAAGGGCTTCGAGTTCGTCACCGTGTCGCAGCTGCGGGAGGCTGCGACAGGCGGGGCCGGAGAGAAGGGGATCTTCCTGCCGGAGCGGGCGCGCGGCTCTAGGGTTGGATGATGCACACCCCGGCCCACCGCCTGGGTCTCACTTCGAGACTCTGGCGGTCCGTCGTCGCCGCGTCCCTTGTCGGGACGCTCCTCTACACCAGTTCGTACGGGGACAACGACGCCTTCCCGCTCGGTCCGATGACGCAGTTCGCGTTCGCGGTGAAGGACGACGGCGGCACGATCAACTCGTTCTGGCTGGAGGCCGACACCGCGGCCGGCGTGCACGTGAAGCTGTCCATGGACGCCGTCGGGACGGGCATGAAACGCGCCGAGATCGAGGGGCAGATGAGCCGGATCGTCCGCGACCCGTCGCTGCTCCAGGGGATCGCCGAGGGGCACCGCAGGCTGAATCCCCGCGAGCCCGGGCTGACCAGGGTGTACGTCGTTCAGGAGATCAAGACGCTGAAGCGGGGGAAGGTCGTTTCGGTGACGAAGCAGAACCGCGTCGTCTGGGACGTGCGATGACGGCCGCGGCGGCGCCGGAGGCGCCCCGTCCGATGGAGGCCGAAGGGTCCGGGGACTCCCCCGCCCGCACCGCCTGGGACCGCTGGTGGTTCTCGCCCGTCCCCCGCGCCCGCGTCGCCTGGCTGCGGATCCTCGCCTACGCGTTCCTGCCGTTCGACATGCTGCTGCTGACCGGCAGTTCCCTCGCGCACGCGCGGCTGCCCGCCGACTTGTACCAGCCCGTCCTGCTCGCGCGGCTGCTGCACATCCCCGCGCCCACGCCGTGGTCGATGTACACGCTGCTGGTGGTGACGATCGCGGCCGGGCTGGTCGCCGCGACCGGACGGGTCCTGCCGAGGGCGACCGGGTACGTCGCCGCGTGCGGCTACCTGTGGTGGGTCACGATCAGCATGTCGTACGGGAAGGTCGACCACGACCATCTGGCGCTCGTGGTGGCGCTGTTCGCCCTGCCGAGCGTCGGACGCGCGAGGATCGGCGACGCGCGGGGCTGCGAGGCGTCGGCGTGGTCGGTGCGCTGCATCCAGATCGGCGTCGTCGCGGCGTACTTCCTGTCCGCGTGGGCGAAGGTGCGCATCGGCGGGTTCCCCGCGTGGCCGAACGGCAACACCGTCCAGTGGGCGCTGAGCCGGCGCGGGACGCCGTTCGGGCGCAGCCTCATCGGCTACTCGCCGGTGCTCAAGGCCAGCCAGTGGATCATGTTCGTGGCGGAGGCGGTCTCCCCCGTGATCCTGTTCCTGCGCGGACGCCCGCTGTACCTGATGGTGCTGTTCTTCGCGGGCTTCCACGTCGTCACCTACGCGCTGATGACGATCCACTTCCTGCCGCACGCCATCTGGCTGGCGGCGTTCCTGCCCCTGGAACGCCTCACGGGCCTGCTGCCCGAGCGGCTGCGCGGCCGGACGGCGGCGGACGAGACGACCGCGTCCGGTCAGCGCGAACCGCTGCCCTCCTGACGGGCGCCGCCCGGACGCTGCGCCGCCGGGAGCCTGCACGCCGCCGTCCCGCCCGGCATGCGGTGCCGGTTGATCGCGACGAGCCGGTAGACGGCCTGCGCGGCCCAGCTCACCGGCGCGATCCGGACCGCCACGCCGAGCGCCCGCCAGGCGCCGCCGGCCTCGGTCAGCAGCCGTCCGACCGCGTCCGCGCCGCCGCTGACCCGGCCGAGCCGGTCGACCCACAGCACCTCGTGCTCGGCGCGCTCGACCGTCGTGCCGAGATCGTCCAGGTCGGCGAACTGGAACGGGACGACGTCCGCCCGGACGGGCACGTGCCGCTCCAGGAACCGCGCCGACGTCGTGCAGAAGCCGCAGTCGCCGTCGTACACCAGCACCGGCTGATCACGCCGCTTCGGGGGGCTCATGACACGGGCCAGGCGTCGGCGAGCATCTGCCGGGTGTCGCGCAGCAGCTGCGGCAGCACCTTGGTGTGCCCGACGACCGGCATGAAGTTGGTGTCGCCGCCCCAGCGCGGGACGACGTGCTGGTGCAGGTGCGCCGCGATCCCCGCGCCCGCGACGAGCCCCAGGTTCATGCCGACGTTGAAGCCCTGCGCGCCGCTGGCCTTGCGCAGCGCGGTCAGCGAGTGCCGCGTGAACACCGCCAGCTCGGTGTACTCCGCCTCGTCGAGGTCGGCGTAGTCGGCGACGTGCCGGTACGGGACGACCATGAGGTGCCCCGAGTTGTACGGGTACAGGTTCAGCACCGCGAAAACCGACGCGCCGCGCGCGACGACGAGGCCGTCCTCGTCGGGCATCTTCGGGATCTCGCAGAACGGGCAGCCGTCGCCCGAGCCCGCCCCCGTCGGCTTGTTCTCGCCCTTGATGTAGGCCATCCGGTGCGGGGTCCACAGCCGCTGGAATCGGTCGGGCTCGCCCGCGCCGCCCCGCTCCTGCTCGAAGCGGGGCCCAGGCTCGTTCTCTGCGCTCAAGGCGGCGGTCTCCTTTTGTTCACGGCCTGACCAGCAGCATAGAGAGAGATGCCCCGGATGCTGTAGCCGGGATCCCCGGCGGGCGCGCGCACGGGACGCGCCCGCGATCACATCCGTGCGTGACGTCCCGAGGGTCCCTCCGCCACCATGGTCATTCCACCGACCCCCAGGGAGCGATCATGACCGGGCTCGACAAGGGCTTCACCGGAAGTGGCGAGCCGAGGCCGGAGCCCGGTGCCGGGACGTTCTTCCCCGGCCCGGCGGCGCGGCGGGGGACGGTGCCGCCGCCGAGACCGCCGCTGCCCGCGCCGTCCGCGTCCGCGGTGACCTCGGGTGCGAACGCGCTGCCGATGACGCTGCAGGGCACGCCCGGCGACATCACCACCGCGGTGGACGGCCGCATCACGATCGAGAACGGGGTCATCGGGAAGATCGCCGCGCTGGCCGCGCTGGAGGTCGGCGGGGTCGCCGCCCTCGTCCCGCGTCCCGGCGCTCCGGGCCCCGACGGGCAGGGCCCGGGCGCGCACGGCCCCGGCGCGCACGGCCCGGACGCGGCGCGGGCGCGGGCGGGCGTGCGCGTCGACCTGGACGAGCACGCGGACGAGGTCGCCCTCGACGTCGCGATCGCGGTCGAGTACGGCACCGTCATCAAGGACGTGGCGCGGCTGGTGAAGGCGAACGTGGCGCGGGTCGCGGGCATGATGCTGGGGATGCGGATCGCCGCGGTGAACGTGTCGGTGGAGGACGTCCGCATGCCCGGCGATCAGGCCGCGACGCGGGCGTAGCACGTCTGCATGGCGACGCCGACCGACACCGTGGTGACCTTGACGCGCTGGACGAGCCCCGGCGGGACGCCCCTGAAGTGGAACGTGTGCGGCCCGCCGCCCTTGACGGTGGTCTGCTGCGACGCCGGCCGGCGCCCTCCGTCCAGGGACATCTCGGCCCGGATCGCCCCGCTGGAGGAGACGGTGATCACGACGTCGACGCCGTCGGGGGCGGCGCGGTAGTACGCCGTCCCCCGCGGGCACCACGACAGCTGGGCCGGGCCGTTCTGCTCGGGGATCTCGGGCCCGCCGCCCTGCCCGCCGGGGTAGGGCTGTCCGCTGCGGTTCTCCTGCGGCGCGGGTCGCGCCGGGGACGCGGGAAGGCTCGCGCGGCCGGGCTCCCCGCCGGTCGGCGCGGCGGACGGGCTCGCCGGGCCCAGGGCGCCGGCCGCCCCGGCGCCCTGCCCGTCGTCCATCAGCGGCATGAGGAGCACCACGACGGCGGCGGCGGCCAGCAGCGCGGCGCCGCCGTACCCGCCGAACCGGACCCAGGGCGACCGGGGCCGCCGGGACGGCCGCGTCCACCGCGCCGGCCAGGGCAGCCTCGCCGACCAGGCCGGCAGCGGCGACCGGGGCCGCCGCGCCGGGCGCCCGCCCTTCATCCGCCGTCTGCTCACACCGGGCCCTCCAGCCGCCCGTCAGATCTGCACGCGGGCCTCGACCGCCCTGGCGATCTCGTCGGCCGCCTCGGCGATCGGGACCCCGTTCTTCTGCTCGCCGTTGCGGTACCGGAACGACACGGCGTCCTTGGCCACGTCGTCGTCGCCCGCCAGCAGCATGTACGGGATCTTCTGCTTCTGCGCGTTGCGGATCTTCTTCTGCATCCGGTCGGACGAGGCGTCCACCTCGACCCGGATCCCGCGCTCGCGCAGCGCGGCGGCGGCCTTCTCCAGGTGCGGGACGTGGGCGTCGCCGATCGGGATGCCGACGGCCTGCACCGGCGCCAGCCACGGCGGCATGGCGCCCGCGTAGTGCTCCAGCAGGACGCCGAAGAACCGCTCGATCGACCCGAACAGCGCCCGGTGGATCATGACGGGCTGCTGCCGGGTGCCGTCCGCCGCCTGGTACTCCAGGCCGAACCGCTTGGGCTGGTTGAAGTCGACCTGGATGGTGGACAGCTGCCAGGTGCGGCCGATGGCGTCCTTGGCCTGGACGGAGATCTTCGGGCCGTAGAACGCGGCGCCGCCCGGGTCGTCGACCAGGTCCAGGCCGGACTCCTCGGCGGACTCGCGCAGCGCGGCGGTGGCCTCCAGCCATTCGTCGTCGGAGCCGATGAACTTCTCGGAGTCGTCCTTGGTGGACAGCTCCAGGTAGAACTCGTTCAGCCCGTAGTCGCGGAGCAGGTCCAGGACGAAGGCGAGCAGCTTCTTGATCTCGTCGACCATCTGCCCGCGGGTGCAGTAGATGTGCGCGTCGTCCTGGGTCATGCCGCGGACGCGGGTGAGGCCGTGGACGACGCCGGACTTCTCGAACCGGTACACCGACCCGAACTCGAACAGCCGCAGCGGCAGCTCCCGGTAGGACCGCCCGCGCGCCCGGAAGATCAGGTTGTGCATCGGGCAGTTCATCGGCTTGAGGTAGTAGTCGCCGCCGTCGACCTCCATGGGCGGGAACATGTCGTCCTTGTACCAGCCGAGGTGCCCTGAGGTGTCGAACAGGTCGCCCTTGGTGATGTGCGGGGTGTTGACGAACTCGTAGCCGCTCTCCTCGTGCCGCCTGCGCGAGTAGTCCTCCATGACCCGGCGGACGACGCCGCCCTTCGGGTGGAAGACGGCGAGTCCGCTGCCGATCTCCGGCGGGAACGAGAACAGGTCGAGCTCGGCGCCGAGCCTGCGGTGGTCGCGCTTCTCGGCCTCCGCCAGGAACGCCAGGTACTCGTCCTGCTTCTCCCTGGACTCCCACGCGGTGCCGTAGATCCGCTGGAGCTGCGGGTTCTTCTCGCTGCCGCGCCAGTACGCGCCGCCGGACCGCATCAGCTTGAACGCGGGGATGACCCGGGTGGACGGCAGGTGCGGGCCGCGGCACAGGTCCTTCCAGCGCAGCTCGCCGGACTTGGCGTCGAGGTTGTCGTAGATGGTCAGCTCGCCGCCGCCGACCTCGACGCTCGCGCCCTCGGCCGCGTCCTCTGCGCCCCCCGCGCCCTTCAGGCCGATGAGCTCCAGCTTGTAGGGCTCGTCGGCCAGCTCGGCGCGGGCGTCGTCGTCGGAGACGGGGCGGCGGGAGAACCGCTGCCCCTGCTTGACGATCTCGCGCATCCGCTTCTCGACGCGCTTGAGGTCGTCGGGGGTGAACGGCTCGGCGACGTCGAAGTCGTAGTAGAAGCCGTTCTCCACGGGCGGGCCGATGCCGAGCCTCGCCTCGGGGAACAGCTCCTGGACGGCCTGCGCCATGACGTGCGCGGCGGAGTGCCGCATGATCGCCCGTCCGTCGGCGGAGCCGATCTCGACGGGCTCGACGGCGTCGCCGTCGCGGAGCCCGGCCGCGAGGTCGCGCAGCTCGCCGTTGACCCTGGCCGCGATCACGGTGCGGCCGTCGGCGTCCAGCGCCTGGCCCGCGGTGGCGCCCGCCGGCACCGCCCGCTCGCCGCCGTCGACGGTGATGCGCAGCTCGGACACGGATTCTCCTCGTGGTGATGGGCCGGGATCAGCGGGTTCCGATGGTATCGACTCGGGGTGGGCCCCGGACGCGTCCGCCTTCATCTCTGGCCGCTCCTCTCGTCGGGGAGGGCCCGGCGGCGATCCCGGACTGCGGCCCTGAAACGCGAGGGGCCCCGGGATCGCTCCCGGGGCCCCACCGCGTGCAATGTCAGGACATGCCGCCGTCGCGCCGGGAGTGACCCGGCGTCGTCGTCTCGAAATCGAACACATGCGGCATGCGTCCAGCGTAACCGATGGGACGAGCCGGTGCACGGCGGCGAAAGGCGCTCAGGGGCGGGCTCGGGGGGCGGCGAGCTCGTCCATGTCCTCCAGCTCGCGGCCCTTGGTCTCGGGGACGGCGCGGATCACGAACACGAACGCCAGGACGGACGCCGCCGTGTAGATCCCGTACGCCAGCCCGAGCGAGAACCCGGAGATGCCGGGGAACGTCGTGGTGATCACCCAGTTGGCGAGCCACTGCGCCGCCGCGGCGACGGCGAGGGCGGACGCCCGGATGAAGTTGTTGAACATCTCGCCGAGCATCACCCAGACCACCGGGCCCCACGTCGCGGCGAACGAGGCGACGAAGACGTTGGCGGCGACCAGCGCGACCGGCCCGGCGAGGTCGCCGAGCCGCGGCTCGCCGTCCACGACGGGGGCGGTGGCGAAGCAGACCGTCAGCAGGCCGAGGGAGACCGCCATCCCGGCGGCGCCGCCGAGCAGCAGCGGCCGCCGCCCGACCCGGTCGACGAGCGCGATCGCGACCAGCGTGAACACGACGTTGACCAGCGAGTTGATCACCGAGGTGAGCATCGCGTCGTCCTCGGAGAAGCCGACCGCCTGCCACAGCGAGGACGAGTAGTAGAAGATCACGTTGATGCCGACGAACTGCTGGAACACCGACAGCAGGACGCCGACCCAGACGATCGGCAGCAGCCCGAGCCGGGGGCCGCGCAGGTCGCCCAGCCGGACGGGCCGGTCGCTGGCGATCGACCGCTCGATGTCGCCGATCTTGGCGTCCACGTCGCCGTGGCCCATCACGCGGGCGAGGACCTGCCGGGCGCGGGCCGTCTCGTGCTTCTTCACCAGGTACCGGGGCGACTCGGGGATCGCCGTGGCGATGAGGCCCCACAGCACGGCCGGGACCATGGCGCTGGCGAACATCCACCGCCACGCGCCGCCGCCCCAGGGGAACGTCCCGGTCGCGCCGCCCTCGGACACCTGGGCGATGACGTAGTCGACGACGAGCGCCGCGAAGATGCCGAGGACGATCGCCATCTGCTGGAGCGAGCCGAGCCGTCCGCGCAGCGCGGCGGGCGCGATCTCGGCGATGTAGGCGGGCGCGATGACGGACGCGGCGCCGATGGCGACGCCGCCGACCAGCCGCCAGAACGTCAGGTCGACCGGGTTGAACGCGAGCGCCGAGCCGAGCGAGCTGATCACGAACAGCAGGGCGGCGACGTGCATCACCCGCACCCGGCCGATCCGGTCGCTGAGCGGCCCGGCGAACCAGGCGCCCGCGGCGCAGCCGAGCAGCGCGGCCGACACGACGAACCCGACGATGAAGCCGCTCAGGTCGAACGTCTCCTTGAGCGCGTCGACGGTCCCGTTGATGACCGAGGAGTCGTAGCCGAACAGGAACCCGCCGAGGGCGGCGGCGCCCGCCAGGAGCACGGCGGTGGCGACGGAGTGGGACGGCGCGTCCGGCCGCCGGTCCTGCGCGGGTCTCGGTCCGCTATCCGGTGTCGTCATGCGGCCTGATCTTCCCCGGAAGGCGGACCTTAGTCGCGGCCGGGAGGCCGGCCCTCAGTCGCGGACGGCGACCCCGATGACGTGCGGCGATGCGGGATTGGCGCGGGCGGACGCGGGGAACTCGAAGTGCCGCTCCCGCTGGACGGTGAACCCGGAGCGGGCGATCCACTCGTCCGTCGGGCGGGTCAGGCGGCAGCCTGCGGCGAAGAACGGCCACACGAGGTCGGCGTAGCGCTGGAACCGCACCTTCCGCGGCGTCCTGCCCCGGACGTGCTCGTAGTACCGCAGCTCCCCGCCGGGCCTGAGGACGCGCCGCAGCTCGGCGAGCGCGCGGACGGGGTCGCGCACCGAGCACAGCACGAGGGACGTCACCGCGACGTCGAACGAGGCGTCGTCCACGTCGAGGTCCTCGGCGAGGCCGGGCCGGACGGTGACGGGGACGGGCACCGCGGCGGCGGCGCGGGCGGCCTTGGCGCGCAGCAGCGGCTCGGGTTCGACGGCGACGACCTCGGTGACCTCGGGCGGGTAGTGCGCGAAGTTGGCCCCGTACCCGGCGCCCACCTCCAGGACGCGGCCGGACGCCCCGGCGAGCAGCTCGGCGCGGTGCGCGTCGCCGCCCGCCTTGGCGCAGCCGGCGGCGAGGCGCGGATAGAGGCGGGCGAAGATCGGATGGCTGAGGTCGCTCATTCCCGCAGTCTCCGTCGCCCCGGCGATCACCGCAAGATCACTTCCTGCCGGACGGGAGCGGGCCGGCCCCCCGGAAGCGGGCCGATCCGCCGGAAGCGGGCCGGCCTCCTGGAAGCGGGCCGGAGCCCCGGGAGCGGGCTGATACCCAGGGTGCGGGTCGCATCTCCCTCCGCCGGGTCAGGCCGTTCCGGCGCCGGTGGATCTAGGCTCGACCCAAATGAACCATCCAGATCACGTCGCGCCGGGGGCCCGGAACCGGCTGATCGCCGGCGTCCGCGCCGCCGTCGTGCCCGGCCGCGACGACCACCCGGCCGTCACGCTGCTGCCGGGGAACCTCTCGCTGCGCATCCCGATCCTGGCGCTGATGCTCGCGATGACGATCGGCTTCACCGCCGGGTCGATCGCGATCGCGATCGTGGAGTACCACGTGAAGCCGGGGCTCGCCTGGCCGCTCGGCGTGCTGCAGGCGACGCCGCTGATCTTCGCGGCGCGGTGGCCGCTCGCGGCGTTCCGGGTCGCGGCGGCGGGGCTGCTGCTGACCGTCGTCGTCCGGCACGGGACCGGGTTCATGCCGTGGCCGGTCACCGCGATCCTGGCCCTGATCGTCATCCTGTTCTTCACCGGGGTCGGCTCCGACCGGCAGACCACCGTGGGCGTCGGCACGGTCACGATCGCCGGGGTGCTGCTGCCCGCCGTCGCGTTCGGGATGCCCGGCTGGTTCGGGATGATCCTCGCCGGGATCTTCGCGGTCGCACTGACGTTCGGGGACGCCGTCGGCGGCCGGCACTCTGCGGTGGAGGAGCTGCGCCGCCGCGAGGAGCAGCACCGGCAGGACCTCGCCCGGCAGGCGGTGCTGGAGGAGCGCGCCCGCATCGCCCGCGAGCTGCACGACGTGGTGGCGCACCACATGTCGGTGATCGCGATGCAGGCGGAGGCCGCCCCCTACAAGATCCCCGACCTGCCGGACGCGGCGAAGCAGACGTTCGGGGTGGTGCGGGACGCGGCGCGCGAGGCGCTCACCGAGACCCGCCGCGTCGTCGGGCTGCTGCGCTCCGACGACGAGGGCGCCGAGCGGGCCCCGCAGCCCGGCCTGGACCGGCTGGACGACCTGGTCGCGGCGGCCCGCCGCTCCGGGCTCTCGGTCGCGAGCGTCGTCGTCGGGATGCCGCGGCCGCTGGACACCGGCGTGGACCTGTCGGCGTACCGGATCGTCCAGGAGTCGCTGAGCAACGCGGCCCGGTACGCGCCGGGCGCGCGGGTCCACATCGAGATCAAGTACGGCGCCGAGGCGCTTGCGGTAGCGGTCACCGACGACGGGCCGCGCAGCACGCCCGCGGAGTCGCACGGCGGCGGGCACGGCCTGGTCGGGATGCGCGAGCGCGTGACGATGCTCGACGGCCGCTTCGACGCGGGCCCGCGCGAGGAGGCCGGCTGGTCGGTCGTCGCGGAACTGCCGTACGGGGACACCGACTGATCTACGGCCCGTACTGTTGACGCGTGACGATTCGGGTGCTGATCGCCGACGACCAGGTGATGATCCGCGACGGGCTCGCGGCGCTGCTGTCCTCCGATCCGGGGATCGAGGTGATCGGGCAGGCGGGCAACGGCCGCGAGGCGGTGGAGATGGCCCGGCGGCTCGACCCGGACGTGATCGTCATGGACATCCGGATGCCGGAGATGGACGGCCTGGCCGCCACCGCGGAGCTGGTCGGCGAGCCCGCCGCGGACGCAGACCTGGCCGGGGCGCGGCCCAAGGTCCTCGTGCTGACGACGTTCGACCTGGACGAGTACGTGTACGAGGCGCTCGGCTCCGGCGCCAGCGGGTTCCTGCTGAAGGACGCGTCCGCGGCCGACCTGGTGAACGGCGTGCGGATCGTGGCGGCCGGGGACGCGCTGCTCGCGCCGTCCATCACCCGGCGGCTGATCGGCGACTTCGCGCGGCGGCGCCGCCACCAGCGGCCGAGCCCGAAGGCGACCGCGGCGCTGACGCCGCGGGAGCTGGACGTGCTGCGGCTGATCGCGCGCGGCCTGTCCAACGCCGAGATCGCCGGGGAGCTGGTGCTGGCCGAGCAGACGGTCAAGACGCACGTCGGGCACGTGCTGACCAAGCTCGCGCTGCGCGACCGCACCCAGGCCGTCGTCTACGCCTACGAGAACGGCCTCGTCGGCTGATCCTCGTCGGCTGACCCTCCTTCAGCGGGACGGGTCCAGGACGAGTTTGCCGGTGGTGCGGCGGGCGCGCATGTCCTCGTGGGCGCGCCTGGCCTCGGTGAGCCCGTACTCGCCGCCCGCGACGACGCGGAGCCGTCCGTCCACGGCGAGGCCGAACAGGTCGTCCAGCGCGGTGCGCATCACGTCGCCGGGAAGCCGGAAGACGTGCGCCAGCCACATGCCCGCGATCGTCGTCGAGTGCGCCATGAGCGTGGCGGGCCGGACGGGCGTCGGCTCCGTCCGCGACGCCATCCCGTAGAACGCGAGGCGTCCGAACGGCGCGAGGGCGCGCAGGCTCTGGTCGGTGACGGTCCCGCCCGTCATCTCCAGGACGGTGTCCACGCGCCGCCCGCCGTTGGCGTTGATCAGCGCCGCCGTGAGGTCGGGCTCGTTCGCGTCGACGGCGGCGTCGGCGCCGAGTTCGAGCGCGAGGTCGCGCTTGTCCCCGGACGAGGCGGTGGCGATGATCCGTCCGGCGCCCCAGGCCTTGGCGAGCTGCACGGCGATGGACCCGACCCCGCCCGCGGCGGCGTGCACGACGACCGACTCGCCCGGCTCCAGGTGGACGCTGCGGCGCAGCAGCACCCACGCCGACGCGCCCTGGACGATCATGGCGAGCGCGGTGACGTCGTCGACGGCGTCCGGGACGTCCCACGCCAGCGCCTCGGAGGCGACGGCCTTCTCGGCGTAGCCGCCGGTGCCGACGAGCGCCACGACCCGCCGTCCGCCCCCGGTCGTGCCGACGACCTCGCCGCCCGGCACCATCGGCAGCGTGGACTCCGACAGGTAGCTGTCCTCGGCCTGGTGGGTGTCGGCGTAGTTGACGCCCGCCCGCGAGACGTCGACGAGCAGGTGCCCGGGCCCGGCGGACGGGTCGGGCAGCTCGGTGACGGTCAGGACCTCGGGCCCGCCGAACTCGGTGATCTGGATCGCGCGCATGACTCTCCTGTCGGGCTGCCGGTTGCGGCTCGTGTGCTCAGCGCGGGCCGGGGACGCCGCGGAACCTGAACGGCTCCGGCGGGCGGCCCGGCACCACGTACCACGCCTCACCGGTGCCGTCCCCGTCCAGGACCTGCATGAACGCGGTCACGACGTCGTCGACGTCCAGGATCGGGAACCCCGTCTCCTGGAGGTGCCCCTTCATCGGGACGAGGATGCCGGTGTCGGCGAACGACGGGCACAGGGCGTTCACCCGGACGCCCTCGTCCGCGAACGCGGGCCCGAGCGCGCGGACGAGCCCGACCACGGCCGCCTTGTTCGCGCCGTAGACCGGGTCGAACGGCGTCGCGGTGAGCGCGGCCATGCTCGCGGTCGCGACGATGTCGCCGCCGCCGCGGGCGCGGATCGCGGGCAGCGCGGCGTGCACGCCGAACACGACGCCGTCGAGGTTGACGCCCATGGCCCGCCGGTACGCGGCGAGGTCGAAGTCGTCGCCGACTCCCCCGCCGCCGGCCACGCCGGCGTTGAGGAAGGCCACGTCCAGGCCGCCGAAGCGGTCCACGGCCGCGGCGACGGCGGCCTGGCTGTCGCCGGGCTCGCGCACGTCGCAGCGGACGAACGCGCCGTCCAGCTCGTCCGCGAGCGCCGCACCGGCGTCCGCGTCGACGTCGGCGAGGACGACCCGGGCGCCGTCCCGCGCGAGCCGCCGCGCCACAGCGGCGCCGATGCCGTTGGACCCGCCCGTGATCAGCGCGACCTTCCCGGACCCGTCGAACGCCTGCATGGGGGCTCCCTCATGAAGTAACTGACTCGTCAGTTACCCTAATGGAATGGACTTCGGTTTGAGCGAGCGGGCCCTGGAGTACCACGGCCGCCTCCAGGAATTCATGGACGCCCACGTCTACCCGGCGGAGCCCGTCTACGCGGCTCAGCGGGCGGAGCTGCGGGCGGCGGGCAGGGAGCACCACGTCCCGCAGGTCGTCGAGGACCTCAAGGTCGAGGCGCGCGAGCGCGGCCTCTGGAACCTGTTCCTCCCCGACAGCGAGGACCCGGCGCACGGGCTCTCCGTCGTCGACTACGCCTCGCTCGCCGAGACACTGGGCCGCTCCCCCGAGCTCGGGCCGGAGGCCGCCAACTGCGCGGCGCCCGACACCGGGAACATGGAGGTCCTGCACCTGTTCGGCACGCCCGAGCAGAAGGAGCGGTGGCTCGCGCCGCTGCTCGACGGCAAGATCCGGAGCGCGTTCGCGATGACGGAGCCGGACGTCGCCAGCTCCGACGCGACCAACATCTCCACCAGCATCGTGCGCGACGGCGACCATTACGTGATCAACGGCCGGAAATGGTGGATCACCGGCACCGCCGACCCGCGCTGCAAGATCATGATCGTGATGGGCAAGACCGACCCGGACGGGCACCCGTACCGGCAGCAGTCGATGGTGCTGGTGCCGATGGACGCGCCAGGCGTGGAGGTCGTCCGGCCGCTGCCCGTGTTCGGCTACCAGGACCAGCACGGCCACTGCGAGATCACGTTCACCGACGTCCGGGTCCCGGTGGAGAACCTCGTCGGCGAGGAGGGCGGCGGCTTCGCCATCGCGCAGGCCCGGCTCGGCCCCGGCCGCATCCACCACTGCATGCGCGCGATCGGCGTGGCGGAGCGGGCGCTGGAGCTGATGTGCGAGCGGGCCGTGTCCCGCGAGGCGTTCGGCGGGCCGCTCGCCAAGCAGGGCGTGGTGCGGGCGCAGATCGCCGAGTCGCGGATGGCGATCGAGCAGGCCCGGCTGCTCACGCTCAAGACCGCGTGGCTGATCGACAAGCAGGGCGTCCAGGCCGCCAGGTCCGAGGTCGCGGCGATCAAGGTGATCGCGCCGCGGGTGGCGCTGGACGTCGTCGACAAGGCGATCCAGGTGCACGGCGGCGCCGGGGTCAGCGGCGACACCCCGCTCGCCGCCATGTGGGCGGGGCTGCGCACGCTGCGCCTGGCGGACGGGCCCGACGAGGTCCACGTCCGGTCCGTCGCGCGCGCCGAACTTGGCAAGCACACCGGCACATGACCGACGCCGAGGCGGGGGCCGGGGCGGGGGCCGGGGCGGGCGCGCGGCGGCGGATGCCGCACGCGCGGCGGCGCGAGCAGCTGCTCCGGATCGCGCTGGAGGAGTTCGGCAGGCGCGGCTACCACCTGACGCAGATGGAGCACGTCGCGGCGGCCGCGCAGGTGTCCAAGGCGCTCCTTTACCAGCACTTCGCGTCCAAGGAGGAGCTGTTCGCCGAGGTCACCGAGGCGATCGTGGCCGAGCTGACCGGACGGCTCAACGCGGCGGTGCTCGCCGCGCACGGCTCCGCGGGCGGCATCCGCGCCATGATCCGGGTGCTGTTCGACTACGCCACCGAGGAGCCGGACGCGTGGGCGCTCGTCGTGCGGCATCTCGACAAGCCCGAGGTGGGGCTTGAGCTGCGCGAGCTCCGCGAGCGGCTCGGCACCGCGTTCGCCGACCTGCTGCTGCGCCGCCGCCGCGCCGACCCGAAGCTGTCGCGGGCGGCGCTGGAGGTGAACGAGCGGCGGGCGCGGCTGCTCGTCCCGCTGATGTACGGGTCGATGCTGTCGATGGTCTCGTGGTGGCTGGAGCACCCCGACACCCCGCGCGACGTCGCCGAGCAGATGGCCGGTGAGTTCATCTGGCTCGGCCTCGACCGGCTCCGCACCGGCGAGCGGCTCCCGAAGGAGCCGGAGACCGGTCCGGTGGAGGGCTAGCGGAAGACGTCGTCGCGGGCCAGGTCGAGGGCGGTCAGCACCGCGCCGCGCAGCACGGTGTCGCCCTCGACGCCGCTGGGCCGCACCTCGGTGGACGCCGGTGACATCCGGCCGAGCCGCTCGGCGACCAGCCCGGCCAGCCGGTCGCCGCCCGCGCGGCCCAGGTCGCCGCCGAGGATGACGAGGCCCGGGTCCAGGACGGCGACCAGCGCGAACACGCCCTGGACGATCCGGTCCGCGAACTCCTCCGGGGCGAGGTCGCGGACGCTTTCCATCAGGTCGCAGAAGTCCATGCCGCCGAATTTGAGCAGGCCGACCTCGCCCGCTCCGCCGGACGCGCCGCGGCGGAGCCGTCCGTCCAGGAAGACGGCGGCGCCGATGCCGTCGGCCATCCACAGCAGGGCGAAGTCGTCGCGTCCGGCCGCGGCGCCCGTCCGGTGCTCGGCGACGGCCGACAGGTTGACCTCGTTCTCCAGGGTGACCGGCGCGCCCAGCCGGTCCGCCAGGGCCGGGCCCAGGTCGGGACGCCAGCCGGGGACGCCGCTGTCGGTGGCGAGCCCGGTGCGCGGATGGATCAGGCCGGGCGTCCCGAGCACCATCGTGTGCGGGACGCGCCCCCCGGCGGCCTCGGCGACGGCGTCGGCGATGAGCGCGACCAGGTCGGGCGCCGCGGGAAGCGGGCGCGACACGGCGCCGGTCTCGTTCCCCGCGATGTCGGAGACGACCACATGGACGGCGTCCCGGCGCAGGTCCACCCCGGCCACGTGGGCGCGGCCCCCCACGAGGCCGTAGAGGCGCGCGTTCGGGCCGCGCCGGTCGGCGCCCGTCTCCCCGGCGACCTCGATCAGCCCGCCGGCGCGGAGCCGCTCGATCAGGTCGGACACGGTCGGGCGGGACAGCCCGGTCAGCGCGCGGAGCTGCGGGGCGGTCAGCGGGCCTCGCTCCAGCAGCAGGTCGAGCGCGAGACGGTCGTTGATCGCGCGGGCCATCGTCGGGTCGGCGGTCTTCACGCTCCCATAATAATCAGGGTTCCTGCCTGTTTTCACTTTTCATCAGGAAGCCTGCCTGTTAGTTTCTGTGACCATGAACCCTCAGCACCGCGCCATCGGCGTCGTGTTCGCCGTCCACGGCGCCGTGGCCGGGACGCTCGCCACCCGCATCCCGTGGATCCAGGACAGGCTCGACCTCTCCCCCGCCGTCCTCGGCCTCGCCCTGCTGTGCCCGTCCATCGGCGCGTTCTCCGCCATGCCGACCGCGAGCCGGCTCGCGCACCGGATCGGCGAGCGGCGGGCCATCCGCATCCTGGCGGCGGCGTGGTGCGCGGTCCTCGCGCTGCCCGCGCTCGCGCCCGCGCCCGCCTGGCTGTTCGCGGCGATGCTGCTGTACGGGGCGGCCTCCGGCATGTGCGACGTCGTCATGAACGGCCACGGGGTCGCCGTCGAGCGGCACCTGCGGCGGCCGATCATCTCCGGGCTGCACGGCCTGTGGTGCGTCGGCAGCCTGGCCGCGGGCGGCGTCGGCATCCTCGCCGCGCACGCCCGCGTGGACGCCCGGCTGCACCTCGGGCTGGTCGCGGCCGTGCTGCTCGCCGCGGCCCTCGCGGCGGGACGCGGGCTGCTCGCCGACCGGTCGACCGAGGGCGTCCCGGCGCCGCGCCGGTTCGCGCTGCCGACCCGGGCCGTCCTCGCCATCGGCCTCGTCGGGTTCTGCGGCACCTTCGCCGAGGGCGCGAGCGCCGACTGGGCCGCCGTCTACCTCACCGAGGTCGCGGACGCGGGCCCCGGCCTGGCCGCCGCCAGCTTCACGATCTTCATGTCGTGCATGGCGGGCGCGCGGCTGGTGGGCGACCGGCTCGTCCGGCGGCTGAGCGCGGCGAAGGTCGTGCGGTGCGGGGGCTCGGTCGCCGTGGTCGGCGGCGTCCTGGTCGTGGCGTCCCGCGCCCCGCTGCCCGCCATGGCCGGATTCGCGCTGATCGGCATCGGGATCGCGACGGTCGTGCCGCTGGTCTTCGCGGCCGCCGCCGACACCGGCGCGACCCCCGGCGAGGGCGTGGCGGGCGTCGCGACGATCACCTACCTGTCCGGGCTGACCGCGCCCGCCGTCACCGGCTGGACGGCCGGCGCCCTCTCCTACCCGGCCGCGTTCGGCATGATCACCTGCGTGGTCGCGATCATGACGCTCTCGGCGGGTGCCCTGCGTCCCCGCACCGCGAACACGGCGACCGCCCCGGCCACCGAGACCGCCGCCGAAGGCGCCGTGCGCTGAGGCGCGCTACCGCAGGGCGGCGAGGGCTTCGGCGGCGCGGTGGCAGTCGTGGAAGGTGCAGTACAGCGGGACGGGGGCCAGGCGGACGACGTCGGGTTCGCGGGCGTCGGCGATCACGCCGTGCCTCTCGGCGAGGCGCTGGACGAGGGCGCCCGCGTCGTCCACCCGGAGGGAGAGCTGGGCGCCGCGTGCGGCCGGGTCCGGCGGGGTGATGATCTCCACGCCGTTGCCGGCGGCGAGCCGCGACGCCAGGTAGGCGGTGAGGCGCTCGCTCTTGGCGCGCAGCGCGTCCATGCCGACGCGGTCGAAGATCTCCAGCGAGGCGAGCACGGGCGCCAGCGCCAGGATCGGCGGGTTGGACAGCTGCCAGGCGTCGGCGGACGCGGGCGGCGCGATGTCCGGATCCATCCGGAACCGGACGGACGGGTCGGTCCCCCACCAGCCCGACAGCTTCGGCACGGACGCGTCCCGGACGTGCCGCTCGTGGACGAAGCACCCCGCGACCGCGCCCGGCCCGGAATTGAGGTACTTGTAGGTGCACCAGGCCGCGAAGTCGACGTCCCAGTCGTGCAACCGCAGCGGGACGTTCCCGGCCGCGTGCGCGAGGTCCCAGCCGACGACGGCGCCCGCGGCGCGGCCCGCCTTGGTGATCGCCGGCATGTCCATGAGCTGCCCGGTCAGGTAGTTGACGCCGCCGAGCAGCACGAGCGCGACCGTGTCGCCCTCGCGTTCGAGGCAGCCGAGGACGTCCTCGGTGCGCAGGTTCTCCTCGCCCGGACGCGGCCTCAGCCGGACCACCGTCGCGGCCGGGTCGAGCCCGTGGTGGACGGCCTGGCTGGCGACCGCGTACGAGTCGGACGGGAACGCCGCGTCCTCGATGACGATGCGGGTGCGCGTCCCGGCGGGCCGGTAGAAGCTCGCCATCAGCAGATGCAGGTTGACCGTCAGCGAGTTCATCGCGACGACCTCGTGGGGCAGCGCGCCGACGAGGCGGGCCGCGGGCTCGCGGGCCAGCTCGTGGTAGTCCACCCAGGGGCGGCGGCCCTGCGTGTGGGCCTCGACGGCGAGCCGGGCCCAGTCGTCCAGCTCCTCGCGGAGCAGTCCGGCGGCGGCTCTCGGCTGGAGGCCGAGGGAGTTCCCGGCGAAGTACGCCGCCTCCTCGAACACCCCGCCGGGCGCGGGCGGGACGAGGAACTCGCCGCGCAGCGTGGGCAGCGGGTCGCTCGCGTCGAGCCGCCGCGCCTCTTCTTCGAGGTTCACGGTGCTTCTTCGAGGTTCACGGTGCGCTTCCTTCGGTGGTCACGAGTGCTTCCTCGGCAGGGGCGGCGGCGAAGAACGTCTCCGCGTTGCCGCCGAGCAGGAGGGCGCATTCGGCGTCGTCCAGGCCGGGGCAGTCGCGGATCGTCGTGCCGGGTTCCATCTCGCCCAGCGGGAACGGGTAGTCGGTGCCGAGCATCACGCGTTCGGGGCCCATCACGTCCACGAGGAGGCGGAGGGCGCGTGGGTCGAACACGGCCGAGTCGACGTAGAACCGGTCGACGTACTCCGAGGGCGGGCGCGGCGACCCCGCGCGGACGATGTCGCGCCGGTGCCAGGCGTTGTCGGCCCGTCCGAGCAGGAACGCGAAGCTGCCGCCGCCATGGCAGAAGCACAGCCGCAGCGACTCCGGGATCCGCTCGAACGCCCCGGACAGCATCAGCCCGAGGATGCTGAGCTGCGTCTCCGCGGGCATCCCGCACAGCCACGGCAGCATGTGGCCGCGCATCCGGTCCGCGCCGAGCATGTCCCACGGGTGCGCCAGCACCGGCAGCCCGAGCCGGGCGCAGTGCGCGAGGAACGCGGTGATGCCCTCGTCGTCGAGGTTGCGGTCGCCGACGTGGTTGCCGATGTGGACGCCGCGGTGCCCGGCCGCCTTCGCGCGGGTCGCGACGTCGCAGGCGAGCGCCGGGTCCTGCAGCGGGACCTGGCACAGCGGGAGCAGCCGCTCGGGCGCGTCCGCGCAGAACGCGAGGATGCGCTCGTTGACCAGGTCGCACCAGTCGGCGGCGCGGCCCGGCTCGGCGGCGTAGCCGAACATCAGCGGGGTGGACGAGACGGCCTGGACGTCCACGCCCGCGGCGTCCATGTCGGCGAGGCGGCGGGCCGGGTCCCAGAGCGCCTCCCCGACCGGCCGGTACTCCTCGTCGCCGCTCATCATCATTCCGGCGCCGCCGCCGTCGACGCGCAGCCACGGCTGCCCGGCGCCGGTGAGCAGGGCGCCTTCGCGCCGGGTGATCTGGGGGAAGACGTGCGTGTGGACGTCGATGACCATCACGGGACCCTCGTCACGCCCGCGGCGCGGTGGCCGGGGTCATCGTCTGCGGCCACGTCTTGCCCGGGTGGACGGCGCCGCAGTGCGGGCATTTGCGGTCGCCGTCGTAGAAGCTCTGGAACACGGGCGGCAGGTCGTCCACGATCGAGCGGACCTGCAGGTCGACGCGGTGGACGAGGCGGTGGCACTCGGTGCAGTACCACTCGAACGCCTCCCGCTGGCCCTCCGGCCGCGGGATCTCCACGACGAGCCCGATCGACCCGACCTCGGGCCGCTGCGGCGAGTGCCGGACGTGCGGCGGCAGCAGGAAGATGTCGCCCTCGTTGATCTGCAGGTCGACAGGCGGACGGCCCTCCTCCTCCATGACGCGCAGCACCATGTTGCCCTTGAGCTGGTAGAAGAACTCCTCCTGCGGGTCGTCGTGGAAGTCGGTCCGCTGGTTCGGGCCGCCGACCACCATGATGATCAGGCCCGCGTCGTCGAACACCTGGACGTTGCCGACCGGCGGCTTCAGCAGGTCGCGGTGCTCGTCGATCCAGGACTCGAAGTTGAACGGCCGTCCGAACGAGAGCTGCGGCAGGGTCATGCTCCGGCCTCCTTATCGGTGCTGCGGGCTGCGGGGATGTGCGCGACGCACGAGATCTCGATGAGCAGGTGCGGGTGCGGGAGCTGGTGCACCGCGACGGTGGTCCGGGCGGGACCGGTCTCGTCGAAGTACTCGGCGTAGACCTCGTTGTACCCGCCGAAGTCGTTCATGCTCACCAGGTACGCGGTGACGTTCACGAGGTCCGGCAGGTCGCCGCCCGCGGCCTTGAGCAGGTCGCGGACGTTCTCGATGACGGCGCGGGTCTGCGCGCGGATGTCGAGGTCGGTGACGCCCATCGGGTCGGCGCTCGCCCCGGCGAACGTCCCGTCCGGGCGGCGCGAGCTCGTCCCGGACACGAACACGAGGTCGCCGGCCCGCTTCACGTGCGGGAACCGTCCGCGCGGGGCGGCCTTCCCCTCGACGAGGATCGCGTCGTCGCCCAGGCCCGTCATGCGGTGACCTCCACGCTGCCCAGGCCCGCGCCGGTGACCCGCACGTGCGCGCCCTTCGGGAGCGGGACGGCCGCCGTCGCCGCGCCCGCGAGGACGATCCACCCGGGTTCGAGCTTCAGCCCCGCGCCGAGCGCGAGCCGGGCCGCGGCCCGCAGCGACCGCGCCGGGTCGCCGAGGATCGCCGCGGACGAGCCCGTCTGCACCGGACGCCCGTCGATCTCCATCAGCAGGCCGACGTTCGACACGTCGTGCGGCGGGCGCCAGGCCCCGAAGCCGAACCGGGCGGCGGACGCGTTGTCGGCGATGACGTCCGGGAGGGTGAACTTGAAGTCCCGGTACCGGGAGTCGAGCACCTCGAACCCGACCGCGACGCCGGTCACGGCCGATTCGACCTCCGCGGCCGAGCGGACCTCCCGGCCGATCAGGTACGCGATCTCCGGCTCGATCCGCGGATGGATCAGGCGGGACACGTCCACGGCCGACTCGGTGAGCATCGCGTCGGTGAGCAGGCCCCAGATGACGTCGTCCACGCCCATCTGCGCCATCTTCGCGCGGCTGGTGAAGCCCATCTTCACCCCGGCGAGCCGCTCGCCTCGGCGGCGGCGCCGCTCGATCCCGGCGCGCTGGACCGCGTAGGCGGTCGCGACGTCGAACGGCGTCCGCTCGGTGAGCTTCGCCACGGGGAGGACGTCCCGGGCGGCCTTGTCGAGCCGCTCCGCGAGCATGTCGACGTCCACCATCAGCCCTCCCTGCCTTTCTGGGGGGCAACCCCCAGACCCCCGGGGAGTCGGCCCGAAGATCCTCGCTTCGCTGCGGTCATCGGGCCTCCTTCCCGAAGGCGGCGCGGACGTCGCCGAGGCCGTCGATGCGGGCCTCGAACACGTCGCCGGGCGCGGCCGGGACGACGGGGCCGAGCGCGCCGGTCAGGACCGTGTCGCCCGCGCGCAGCGGGCGCCCGACGCGGACGAGCGTGTCGGCGAGCCACAGCGCCGCGTTCAGCGGATGGCCGAGGCAGGCGGCGCCGGTGCCGGTCGAGACCTGCTCGCCGCGGCGCTCCATCACCATCCCGCACAGGCGCAGGTCGACGTCCTTGAGCGGGACGGGACGGCTGCCCAGCACGAACAGGCCGGACGAGGCGTTGTCGGCGACCGTGTCGGCGAGGGTGATGTCCCAATCGCGGACGCGGCTCCCGACGACCTCGATGGCGGGCAGCGCGAACGCGGTCGCGCGGATCACGTCGGCGACGGTGTGCCGCTCGTGGGTCAGGTCGTGCTCCAGCACGAGCGCGACCTCCGCCTCCGCGCGGGGCTGGAGGACGGCGCCCGGGGGGATCTCCGCCCCGTCCGGGACGGCCATGTCGGCGAACAGCATCCCGAAGTCGGGGCTGTCCACGCCGAGCTGCTCCTGGACGGCCCGCGACGTCAGGCCGATCTTGCGTCCGGCGAGGCGGCGTCCGTCGCCGAGCCAGCGCTCGGTCAGCCGGTCCTGGACGGCGTAGGCGTCGTCCGCCGTCGTGATCAGGTCGCGGACGGGCGCGCACGGCACGCCGTCCGCGTGGGCGCCGAGGAGCCGCTCGGCCGCGGCGTCGATATTCGTTGTCACTGGGCTCGCCTTCAGATCTGGATGCACACGTTCACGGGCTCGGAGAAGAAGTCCAGGGAGTACTCTCCCCCCTCCCGCCCGATCCCCGACGCCTTGACGCCGCCGAACGGGGTGCGCAGGTCGCGGAGGTTCCAGCAGTTCACCCAGACGATCCCGGTCTCGACGCGCGGCGCGACCCGGTGCGCCCTGGACAGGTCGCGGGTCCACAGCGTGGACGCGAGGCCGTAGGGGCTGTCGTTGGCGAGCGCGAGCGCCTCGTCCTCGGTGTCGAACGGCGCGACGTGGCAGACCGGGCCGAAGATCTCCTCCCGGACGGCGCGGGCCGTCTCGGGAAGCCCGGTCAGGACGGTCGGCTCGACGTGGAAGCCGCCGTCCCGCTCGTCCCCGAAGGCCGGGGCCCCGCCGCCCGCGACGACCGTGGCGCCCTCCTCGCGAGCGAGCCGGTAGTACGCCAGGACCTTGTCGCGGTGGGCGGCGGAGATCATCGGGCCGTAGCCGTCCAGGGCCGAGGCCCGCTCGCCGAGCCGGACGACGAACTCGTCGAACACCGGCCGCTCGACGTAGACGCGCTCGGTGCACAGGCAGATCTGGCCGGAGTGGGTGAACGACGAGCGGACGGTCCCGTCCACGGCGGCGTCGAGGTCGGCGTCGGCGAACACCACCGCCGGGTTCTTGCCGCCCAGCTCGAAGGAGACGGGGGTGACGTGGTCGGCGGCGTTGCGCATGATCGCGGCGCCGGTGGCGGACTCGCCGGTGAACGCGATCGCGTCGACGCCCGGATGGCCGGTGAGGAACTCCCCCGCCGCGTTCGGGCCGTGCCCGTGGACGAGGTTGAACACGCCGTCCGGGAGCCCGGCGCCGTCGATCACGCGGGCGAGCAGCGTCGCGGTGGAGGGCGTCTCCTCGGACGGCTTCAGCACGACCGCGTTGCCGCAGGCGAGGGCGGGCGCGATCTTCCACGTCGACAGCAGCAGCGGGAGGTTCCACGGCGAGATGATCGCCACGACGCCGAGGGGCCTGCGGACCGTGTAGTTGAGCGCCTGGCCCGCTCCCGCGCTCCATCCCGGGATCTGCGTCGTGTAGGCCCGTTCGGGACGCCCGTACAGCAGATCGGCGTACGAGCGGAAGTTGCCGATCGCGCGCGGGACGTCGACGGTCCTGGCGAACTCGCGGGACCTGCCGGTGTCGGCGACCTCCGCCTCCACGAACTCGTCGAACCGCGCCTGGATCCCGTCGGCGACGGCCCTCAGCGCGGCGGCGCGCTCCTCGGCGCCCGTCGTCCCCCAGGGGCCGCGAAGCGCGGTCTGAGCCGCGGTGACGGCGTCGTCCACGACCTCCCGCGTGGCCTCGGGGACGGCGCCCAACTCGGAGCCGTCCGCGGGCGCGATCAGCGGGAAGGACGGTCCGTCCGAACGGAACACGCCGCCGACATAGTGCTCAGCCTTCATCGCTCTCCTCCCGCGGCCTCTCCGCCACCTCGATCCTCTGCCCACGAAGCTATGCCTGGCAAATACCAATCGACCATGGAGCTATCACGGTTCTGTGATAGTAAGGCGGCATGCGCGCGATCGACCTGCTGAACGGGCGGCTGAAGCTCCGCCACCTGGTCCTCGTCGTCGCCATCGCCGACCAGGGCAGCGTCCTGCGGGCCGCCGAGCACCTCCACCTCGCGCAGCCCGCCGTGACGCGCAGCCTCCGCGAGGTGGAGAACATCCTCGGCGTGGAGCTGTTCACCCGCGGCCCGCGCGGCGTGACGCCGACGATGTTCGGGGACGCCTTCGTCGAGCACGCCCGCGCCGTCCTCGCCGAGCTGCGCCGCGCGGGCGAGCGCATCACCGGCCTCGCGGACGGCGAGGTCGGCACCGTCACCATCGGAACGCTCCTCGCCGGGTCCAACGTGCTGCTGCCGCGCGCGATCGCCGCCCTGAAACGGGACCGTCCCGGCATCACGGTGATCGTTCGGGAGGCCACGTTCGACGCCCAGGTCCCGCGCCTGCTCGACGGCGAGATCGACCTGATCCTCGGCCGCCTCAACCCGATCGGCGACCTGCGCGGGCTCCGCCAGATCACCCTCTACGGCGAGCCCGTCCGCCTCGTCGCCCGCCGCGGCCACCCGGCCCGCGACCGCCAGAACCTCGGCCTGGCCGACCTGCTCGACTACCCGTGGGTGCTGCCGCTGGAGCAGACGGCCCTGCGCGCCGAGCTGGAGCAGGTCTTCCGCGCGGAGGGGCTCGTCCCGCCGGACAACCTGGTCGAGTGCACCTCGGTGCTGACCGTCCGGACGCTCGTCCGCGACACCGACATGATCGCCGCGCTGCCCGAGCTGGTGGCCAGGACCGACGCCGACATCGCGCCGCTGCCCGTGCCGCTGGAGACCGTCCGCCGCCAGGTGGGCGTCACGCTGCCCGCGCACCGCGCCCCGACGCCGTCCGCCCGGCTGATGCTCGACCACCTCCGGCACGAGGCCGCCGAGATCGCCGGCGCGGCGACCTGATCAGACGGAGCGGATGAGGTCGACCAATGCCCTGCCGAGCGTGGACTCCGCGGCGCCGAGGTCGAGCACGACGTCGAAATGGTCCCGATCCGGGACGATCATCAGGTCGCCTGCGTCCCACTGCGGCTGGAACCGCCGGGACTGCGCCAGGAAGCCGGCGCCGTCGTTCTCCGCCACCGCGAACACGGCGGGGCACCGCCGGCCGGCGGGCAGCAGGGCGGGGCTCAGCGCCGCCGCGCGCTCCTCGTCCAGCCGCAGGTAGTCGTTCACGTAGATGCGGGTGATCGGGCGGATGTCGAACAGGCCGCTGACCGGCATCGCCGCCTTGACGACGTCCTCGGGGAGCCCGGAGCGCTGCTGCCAGCGTCCGGCCATCGTCATCGCGGCCAGGTGCCCGCCGGCCGAACTCCCGCCGACCACGATCCGCTCCGGGTCGAGCCCGTGCTCGCGCCCGTGCCGGTGCACCCACGCGACCGCTTCCCGCGCCTGCCGGACGATCTCCTCCAGCGTCGCCTTCGGAGCGAGCGTGTAGTCGGGGACGACGGTCGCGATGCCCTGCTCGTGGAGCATCCGCGCCATGAAGGACGACTCTTCCCGCGAAAGCGCGAACCAGTATCCGCCGTGGAAGAAGACGAATACCGGTCTGAGGCCGTCGCCGTCGACGCCCCAGACGTCCAGCCGCTCGCCGCTCGCCTCGTCGTAGACGACGCCGGGATGCCCGGGAAGGCCCGCGACGGCCTGCTCGGACTCGGCGCGGTACCGGGCGAGATGCCGTTCCAGCAGTTCCGTTCCGGCCTTCCGCCGCACGTTGTAGGCGACGTCGAGTTCCTCGTCGCTCAACTCGCTGCCCGGCCAGTCGCCCATCTCGTCCCCCTCGCGGTCAGGCCAAGCCTCTCCCTTCGAGGAGGGACGATCAAATACCGTTCCTTTCGTCCGCTATCACAATCCGGCCATGTCGGGGCGCCAGACGGGGGTGTCCGACTCGTGGACCTCGCCGTCGGAGCCGAAGACGAGGTAGCGGTCGAATTCGGCGGCGAACCAACGGTCGTGGGTCACCGCCAGGACGGTGCCCGAATAGGACGCCAGTCCCTCCTGCAACGCCTCGGCACTGGCCAGGTCGAGGTTGTCGGTCGGCTCGTCCAGGAGCAGCAGGGTCGCGCCCGACAATTCCAGCAGGAGGATCTGCAGCCGGGCCTGCTGGCCTCCCGACAGGGTCTCGAACGGGCGGGAGCCCGCGGGGGCCAGTTCGTAGCGGGCGAGCGCCGCCATCGCGTCGTTGCGGGTCAGCGCGTTCTCCGACATGAGGATCTGCGCTGGCGTGCGGCCTTGCAGGTCGGGCCGCGCATGCGTCTGGACGAAATGGCCCGGGACGACCCGCGCCCCCAGCCGGTGAACGCCTTCGTGAGGAATGTCGTCACCGGCGAGCAGGCGCAGGAATGTCGACTTGCCGGAGCCGTTCGAGCCGAGAACTGCGACACGCTCGCCGTACCAGACTTCGAGGTCGAAAGGACGCGTCAGCCCGGTCAATTCGAGCGACTGGCAGATCAGGGCACGTTTTCCAGTGCGACCGCCCCTTAGGCGCATCCGCACGTTCTGTTCCTTGGGGGCGCTCTGCGGCGGTCCCGCCTCCTCGAAGCGCTGCAACCGGGTGCGAGCGGCCTGATAGGACGAGGCGACCGCGTCATTGTTGGTGGCGCGCTGGCGGAGCGTGTGGACGAGCCGTTTGAGGCGCGCGTGCTCGTCGTCCCAGCGGCGGCGCAGTTCGTGAAGGCGGTCGGTGCGGTCGCGGCGGGCCTGCGCGTAGCCCGCGAATCCGCCGCCGTGGACCCAGACGTCGCGTGATTCCACGGTGACGATCCGGTCGGCCGTGTCCGCGAGCAATTGCCGGTCGTGGGAGACGAGCAGGACGGTCTTGTTCGCGCCGCGGAGTCTCTCGGCCAGCCATTCCTTGCCGGGCACGTCCAGGTAGTTGTCGGGCTCGTCCAGGAGGAGGACCTCGTCCGGGCCGCGCAGGAGGGCCTCCAGGACGAGGCGTTTCTGCTCGCCGCCCGACAGCGTCGTCACCGGCCGGGTCTTCGCCTCGTCGAAGCGGAGGCCCAGCGCGGCAGTCGTGCACGTGTCCCAGACGATCTCGATGTCGTAGCCGCCCGCGTCCGTGTAGGCGGTGATGGCCTGGGCGTAGGCGAGCTGGCTCCGCTCGCTCTCGTCCAGGGCGGACTCTGCCTCGGCCAGCTCGTCGGCCGCCTTTCGCACACGCGCGGGCGCCACTGAGAGCAGCAGGTCGTGGACGGTGCGGCCGTCGCGGATGCCGCCGATGAACTGGCGCATGACGCCGAGGCCGCCGGAACTCGTCACGACGCCGTCCGACGGACGGACGTCGCCCGCGATCAGCCGCAGCAGCGTGGTCTTTCCCGCGCCGTTCGGGCCGACGAGCGCCGCCTTGGCTCCGGCTCCGACGCGGAAGGAGACGTCGTCCAGCAGGAGCCGGCCGCCGGGCGGCGCGTAGGTCAGGCGGCTCACCTCGATATGCCCCATGGCCCTCCTCTCGTACGCTGTTCGAGAAACTCGACCATTGATCTGGTTCCCGTCCAATGTACTAGCCTGGCGCGCATGACCGAGAGCGTGTGGCTGCGGAAGGACCGTCCACGGCGGGAGGCGCCGCCCCTGAACCGCGAGCGGATCGTCGCCGAGGCCGTCGCGCTGCTGGACGAGGAGGGCGCCGGGCGGCTGACGATGCGGCGCCTCGCCGAGCGCCTCGACACCGGGTCCACGACCCTGTACTGGCACGTCGAGACGAAGGACGACGTGCTGGAACTGGCGCTCGACGCCGTCTTCGGCGACGTCCCGATACCCGGCGCGGGAAAGAACTGGCGGGCCGACGTGGTCGCGCTGATGTCCGGCTGGCGGCGCGCGATGCTCGACCATCCCTGGTCGGCGTCGATTCTCGGCGGACGCCCGCTCCTCGGCCCCAACGTCCTGGCCCGCACCGACTTCCTGTACGCCGCGCTGGCCGGCGCGGGCGTGACCGGGCGCGAACTCGCCGCCGCCGCGTACGCGGTCGCCAACTACGTCATCGGCTCGGCGCTCATGCAGATCGGCGGCCAGGACGACGACGAGCCCGCGGCGCGGAAGACGGCGGAGCATCTCGCCCGCAACCGCGACCGATATCCGGCCCTCGCCGCGCACGGGCATCTGCGGGGCGGCGACTGGGACGCCGCCTTCACGCAGGGCCTGGACTACATCCTGGACGGCCTGGCCCGCCGCCCCTGACGGCTCCGCTAGGGAACCAGCCCCAGGAGATCGGCGGCATGGTCGTGGAGGTAGGCGGCGAGCGTCTCGGGGATGAGGGTGACGGACGCCAGCTCGCCGGGCGTGCAGGGAACGAGGTCGACGTCGTAGCGGCCCTTGGCGGGGTCGTCGAACTCGGGGCCGTGCCTGCGGGACAGGTCCATCGTCGCCAGGCGGCACACGTAGAAGGTGTTGAGCCGGCGCAGGCCGGGGCTCTGCTCGCCGCAGGCGAAGACCTGGCGGACGGGCCCGGCGGTGGCGCCGAGCTCCTCGTCCAGCTCGCGCCGCAGGGCCGCCTCGGGGCTCGCGTCCGTGGGTTCGATCTTGCCGCCGGGGGTCGTCCAGTACACGGGACGCCCCGGACGCGTGCGGCGCAGCAGGACCAGCGCGTCCCCGTCCAGCAGCAGGGCCCGCACCGCCCGCCGGACCCGCGGAGCCCCGCCCGCAAGTTCAGGGGTCACGAGTTCAGATACGCCAGGACGGCCAGGACGCGGCGATGGCCGCTGTCGCTGGGCGGGAGGCCGAGCTTGGCGAACACCGCGCCGATGTGCTTGCTGACGGACCGCTCGGTGATGACCAGGGTCGTGGCGATGGTGGCGTTGTCGAGGCCCTGCGCCATCAGGCCGAGCACTTCGCGCTCGCGGGGCGTGAGGGCCCGCAGCGGGTCGTGCCGGGACGTCATCAGCTGGGACACGACCTCGGGGTCGAGCGCGGTGCCGCCGGAGGCGACGCGGGCCAGCGCGTCGAGGAACTCGCCGACGCGGCTCACCCGGTCCTTGAGCAGGTAGCCGACGCCTTCGGCGCCGCCCGCGAGCAGCTCGGCGGCGTAGGTCTCCTCGACGTACTGGGACAGCACGAGGACGGGCAGCCCGGGCAGCCGCTTGCGGGCCTCGACGGCTGCGCGCAGGCCCTCGTCCCGGAACCCGGGCGGCAGCCGGACGTCGAGGACGGCGGCGTCCGGACGGTGCTCCAGCAGCGCAGGCAGCACGTCGGGGCCGCTGCCCGCGACGGCGACGACCTCGTGGCCGTCCGAGGTGAGCAGCAGGACGAGGCCCTCGCGGAGCAGCACGTTGTCCTCGGCGATCACGATCCGCACGGCAGCTCCACTTCGAGCGTCGTCCCTCCCCCGTCGGGGCTGTCGATGCGGGTGGCGCCGTCGAGCGCGGCCACCCGGCGGCGGATCCCGGCGAGGCCGCTGCCGCGGTCCGGGTCGGCGCCGCCCTTGCCATCATCCCGCACGGTGATCGTCAGCCGGGCGGGTTCGCGGCGGACCGTGACCAGGCCGCTGCGGGCGCCGCTGTGCTTGGCGATGTTGGTGAGCGCCTCGGCGACGACGAAGTAGGCGGCGGCCTCGACGGCGGCGGGCGCGCGGTGATCGATCTCCATGCCCAGGTCGATGGGGATCGGCGCGGCGGCGGCGAGCGCGCCGAGCGCCCCGGCGAGGCCGCGGTCGGACAGGATCGGCGGGTAGATGCCGCGGATCACCGTCCGCAGCTGGGTGAGGGCCTCCTCGACGCCGTCCCTGGCCTGCAGGAACAGCTCGCGGGCCGCGTCCGGGTCGGCGTCGAAGCGGCGGTCGGCGAGCCCGAGGCGGAGCGCGGCGGCGACGAGCTGGGCCTGCGTCCCGTCGTGCAGGTCGCGCTCGATGCGGCGGAGCTCGGCGCCGTGCGCCTCCAGCGCCTCGGCGCGGGTCTCGGTGAGCTCCTCGACCCGTTCGGCGAGGCTGCGGCGGCGCGTGGGGCGCAGGAGCGCCTCGGCGAGGCGGGCCTGCCAGCGGGCGAGCCGCGGCACCAGCCACAGCAGGACGACCAGGTTGAAGGCGCCCTGGAGGAACGGCATCGTCAGCGCCTTCGGCCAGCTGTCCAGGACGATGAACGCCGACGTGGACCCCTCGGGCGCGGCCCACCACCACAGCGGCAGCGACAGCGTGTACGGGATCGCCGGCCAGATCATCACCCCGATCGCGGCGGCCTGCAGGCCGGTGAACCCGTGCGCGGCCATCCAGGCGACGTCCCGCCAGGTGTCCGGCGACCGGACGAGGCGGCGCGCCTCGCTCGCGCCCTCCCCGCGCATCGGCGGGTACGGCCGAGACAGCGAGGATCGGGGCCCCGGCCGCGCTCGCGGGCGGGATCCTGTCCCTGGGGCTCGGCGCGGCGATGCACGGCGCGATGGTGCGCGAGGGCGTCCTGCCGGACGGGTTCGGCCTGTCCCTCAGCCTGCTCCCGGTACTGGCCGCGTTCGCGGTGACGCTGCTCGCCGCCGTCGCCACCGCGTTCGTCGCCTCGTTGCGGGTGTCGCGGATCCGTCCGGTGGAGGCGCTCGGGGAGGCGGCGGTCGAGCCCGCCCGGCTGCCGCGGTGGCGCGTCATCGCCGGCGTGGCGTTCCTCGTCCTCGGCCTGAACGCCCTGGGGTTCTCGACCACGGCGACCGGGCCCGACGCCGCCGCGTCGGTGGGCGGCCTGGTCATGGCGCTGATCGTCGCGACGGCGCTGCTGGGCCCGCTGGTCGCCCGGTTCGGCAACCGGGTGCTGGGCCGCGCGGCCCGGACGGTCGCTCCGATCGCCGGACCGATGGCGCAGCACTCCGCCGAGTCGGCCGCCCTGCGCGCGGGGTCGCTCATCACGCCGGTGGCGCTGGCCGTGGCGTTCGCGAGCGTCCAGTTGTTCGCGCACTCGACGGTCGCGCACGCGACGCGCGGGCAGGCGGAGGCCGGGAACCGCGCGGACCAGATCATCGTGCCGGCCGGTCCCGGGCTCCCCCGGGGCGTCGCGGAGGCGGCGCGCCGGACGCCCGGCGTGACGGCCGCCACCCCGGTCAAGCGGACCACCGTGATCATGCCGGTCTCGGCGCTCGGTGAGCAGAGCCTCCAGTCGCTGAGCGCCCGCGGCGTCGGCGCGGACGCCGCCGCGACGATGGACCCGAAGGTGACGTCCGGCCGGCTCGGCGACCTGCGGGGCGACGCCGTCGCGCTCAGCCGGGACGTCGCGGGCGGGCACGGCGTCGGCTCCACGGTCTCGCTGTCGCTCGGGGACGGGACGGCGGTCAAGGCCAGGGTCGTCGCCGTCTACGACCGGGGGCTCGGCTTCGGCGACGTGCTCCTCCCCCGTGACCTGGTGGCGGCGCACGCGTCGGCGCCGCTGGACGATCACGTCCTCGTCCGCGGGAAGGGCGCTGACCTGCGGGCGCTCGCCGCCGCCCACCCCGGCGCCCGCGTGGTCACGCCCGATGCGTTCGGCGCAGGCCTGTCGCGGGAGATCCGGCTCCAGGGCTTCGTCAACCAGGTGGTCGTCGCCGCGATCACGGGGTTCATCCTGATCGGCCTCGTCACCACGCTGGCGCTGGCGACGGCGGCGCGCCGGCGCGAGTTCGCGCTGCTGAGGCTGGTCGGCGCGACCCGCGGCCAGGTGCTGCGGACGCTGCGGCTGGAGGCGGCGATCGTGCTCGGCACCGGTGTCGCGGCCGGGGCGCTCATCGCGGCGGTGACGCTGCCCGCGTTCGCCGCCGCGGTCACCGGCGTCCCGCTGCCGTGGGTCCCGCCGCTGACGGCCGCGGCGATCGTCGCCTGCGTGGCCGGGTCCGGCGCCGCCGCGATCCTCGTGCCGGCGCGGCTCGTCCTGCGCCGCCGCACGTCCCCGGCCCTCTCCTGACCCACCTTCCAGAAAGGCACGAGACCATGAGCAACTCCACCCGCTGGACGACGGCCGGCATCCTCATCGCCGTCAACGTCCTGTCGAACGTGGCCCTGCGGGACACCTGGATCGAGATCGTCGTCAGCACGGTCACCGGGCTCGCCGTCGTCGGCCTGGTGATCGACTACCTGGTCCGGGGCCGCCGTGAGGGCTGAGACCGGCGAGACCGGCGAGACCGGGCCCGTCCGCGGGGACCGAACCGCACGGGTCGGCCACCCGGGCGGGCCCGACGCCGTTACCATCGACCATTGCCAAGAACCTTTTGGCAATGCTCTGTACCGGAACGGCGTGAAATGGATGATGTCGAGGTCCGGCGCCTGCCGGGCGATCTGCCGCAGCTGTTCGACCCGTCGCCGGACGGCGAGGCGGAGCGGACGCTGTCGGTGCCGCTGCCCGACGGGGACCTGGTCTGGCCCGACCCCGGATACCCGCAGCGGCGGCCGCTCCTGCGCCCCGCGTTCTGGCTGAGCGACGAGCCCGTCCGCGGCGAGCTGTGGGGCAGGCTCCGCGCCGAGCACGCCCGGTCGGGCCTCTGGCCGCTGCTGATGGACGAGACCGACCAGCCGTGGGCGTCGGGCCAGATCGCCCCCGAGCCGGTGGCGGAGATCGGGAACTACGTCCCGCAGGCGTTCATGTCCGAGGTGTGGTCGGACTGGGCGGAGCAGGCCGCCCGCGAGGACCACGACGACCTCGCCCCCTTCGGGCGGCACTGCCCCGGCCCGGCCGCGTCCGGCGTCCCGGTCGACGACCCGGACGCCATGGCGGACCGGTACGCCCGCGTGCTCGCGGGCCGCGGCCTCTCGCTGGGCCTGGCCGCCGTCGACCGCGGCGCCGACACGCTCGCCGCCGTCGGCTGGCAGGGCGCCCTCAACCACAACGAGTGGACGGCGCCGCTCGCCGCCGTCCTGCGCGGCTGGGAGGAGCGCTTCGGCGCCCGCGTCGTCGCGATGGGCTTCAACACGCTGGAGCTGAGCGTCGCCGCCCCGCCGATCACGACCCGGCACGCCGTCCACGTCGCGGCCGAGCACTGGACGTTCTGCCCCGACATCCTCTTCCAGGGCCCGGGCACCCTCGCCGGCTACGCCGAGGAGATCCGCGGCAAGACGAATTGGTCCTTTTGGTGGGATTGACGCCGGTGCGGCAAAGCCAAAAAAGCGGTCATCCCACGTAAACGTCCAGGTCATCCAGGGTGGGGCGCGCCCATCGGCGGGTTACGGTTGGGCGGGTGAGCACCGGGCGGCGCGACCAGGACGGACGCCCTGAGCGACCCGCGCGGACGGATCCCGCGCCGCCGTGGGGGCACGGATGGGAGCGCCGCACATGACCGACGGCCCGGACGACACGAGCATCACGGAGCTGCTGGGCTCCTGGCGGGAGCCGGTGCTGAGCCGGTGGATCGAGCTGGTCGGCGAGAGCGTCCGCGGCCGCCTCACCGAGGGCGAGGTCCGCTCGGAGCTGGCCGAGATCTACGGGCTGGTCGAGCGCGCCTTCGGCGGCGACGACACCGCGGCGGGCGAGCTGCGGGCGACGCTGGCGGAGATCTCCCGCGGCCGGGCCCGGCAGGGGTTCAGCCCGACCGAGACCGCGATCGGCGTGTTCGCGCTGAAGCAGTCGCTGTACGAGCAGGTCAGGGCCACCCGGAACCAGCGCGCCTACAGCGAGCTGATCGACTTCTCCTCCTACGTCGACGAGCTCGGGCTGGCGACGTTCGAGACCTACATGTCGGCCCGCGAGCAGGTCATCGCGGACCAGGCCGAGCAGCTCCTCGAACTGTCGACGCCCGTGGTGAAGATCTGGGACGGCGTCCTCGGCGTCCCGCTGGTCGGCACGCTGGACTCGGCCCGCACGCAGGTCGTCATGGAGACGCTGCTGCAGACGCTGGTCGACACCCGCTCCCGGTACGCGGTGATCGACATCACCGGCGTGCCCGCCGTGGACACCGAGGTCGCGCAGCATCTGATGAAGGCGGTGATGGCGGCCCGGCTGATGGGCACGCACTGCGTGATCTCGGGGATCCGGCCGCAGATCGCGCAGACGATCGTGACGCTCGGCATCGAGTTCGGCGACATCGTGACCAAGTCGAGCCTGGCCGACGCGCTCGCCTACGTCCTCGAACGCAGCGGCCTGCGCGTGGTCTCCAGCTCGGCCCCTCGTGGGGGGACGACCCCCCACACCCCCCGGAACACCCCGGAGGTGTGATGGAACGGGTGCCGATTCTCAAGATCGGAGACGTCCTGCTGGTGTCGATCCAGGTCGACCTCCAGGACCAAACCGTCCTGGCGCTGCAGGAGGACCTCGCCGACCGGATCGTCGCCACGAGCGCGCACGGCGTGATCATCGACATCACCGCGGTGGACATCGTCGACTCGTTCATCGGCCGCATGTTCGCCACCATCGCCGCCATGTCCCGGCTGATGGACGCCGAGACGGTCGTCGTCGGGATGCGCCCGGCGGTGGCGATCACGCTGGTCGAGCTGGGGCTGTCGCTGGGCGGCGTCCGCACCGCGCTGGACCTGGAGGAGGGCATGCGGCTGCTCGGTGCCAGGCCGCCCGCCGCCGGGCTGCCGCACGCCGATCCGCCGGCCGGTCCGCAGGCGCCGGGGCCGAACGGCGCGGGCTCCGCCGTGGCGGGCGCCCCATGACGATCCCGCCCGGCGACGGAACGTCCGGCGGCGGGACGCCCGGGGAGGAGCCGCACGGCGAGGCGGTGCCGGGCGAGGAGATGCCGGGCGAGGAGGTGCCCATCGCGTCGAACGACGACGTCGTCCGCGTCCGGCAGCTCGTGCGGGCCGCCGCGGCGGCGGCCGGGCTGTCCCTGGTCGACCAGACCAAGATCGTCACCGCGGCGAGCGAGCTGGCGCGCAACACCTACGCGCACGGCGGGGGCGGCACGATGCGGGTGGAGCAGGCCGGCGAGCGGGACCGCCGCGGCGTGCGCATCGTCTTCACCGACGAGGGCCCCGGCATCGCGGACGTGGAGCGCGCGCTCGGCGAGGGCTGGACGAGCGGCGCCGGCCTCGGCCTCGGCCTGTCCGGGGCGCGCCGGCTGAGCGACGAGTTCGACCTGCGGAGCGAGCCGGGAAAGGGCACCACGGTGACGGTGGCCAAATGGAGCCGCTGAGCGGCGGGTGGACGACGAGCCCGCACGCCGGCGAATCGCTGCGGGTGCGGGTGGAGGAGCAGAGCGCCGCGGCGGGCGTCCGGCGGCGGATCACCGCGCTCGCCGAGCGGCTCGGGTTCGGCGGGGAGCGGCTCGGCCAGATCCAGCTCGCGGCGACCGAGGCGGCCGTGAACCTCGCCAGGCACGCGCGGCAGGGCGAGATGCTGCTGCGCATCGTGCGGGACGGCGGCGCCGCCGCGCTGGAGTTCGTCTGCGTCGACCACGGGCCCGGCATCGCCGACGTGCCGGTCTCCCGGACGGACGGCTACTCCACCGGCGGCACGCTCGGTCTCGGGCTCGGCTCGATCGAGAGGCTCGCCGACCACAGCGGGCTGTATTCCCGTCCCCGGATCGGCACCGTCCTGTACGCGCGGTTCCAGCCGCCGCCCGCCGGACCGGCGGCGCCCGCCGGCGGGGAGATGCCGCCGATCGCGGGGCTGACGGTGACGCTCGACGGCGAGGAGGAGTGCGGCGACGCGTACACGGCGCGGCTGGTGGACGGCGCCGTCTACGCGATGCTCTGCGACGGGCTGGGGCACGGCCCGCTGGCCGCGCGGGCGGCGTGGTCCGCGGTCCGGGCCACGCACGAGGTCGCGGCGCCGTCCCGTCCCGCGGACGTCCTCCGGTGCGTTCACCGGCGGCTGGCGTCCACCCGCGGCGGGGCCGTCGCGGTCGCCGCCATCGAGCCCGCGGAAGGACGGGTCCGGTTCGCCGGGGTCGGGAACGTGGCCGCGTGGATCGTCGGGCCGGAGCGCCGGCACGGCATGGTCTCCGTCCCGGGGATCGTCGGCGCGCACGCCGAGCGGATCCGGGAGCACGCCTACCCCCTGCCCCGGGGCGCGGTGGTGGTGCTCCATTCGGACGGCCTCACCGGCCGCTGGCGGCTCGCCGACCAGCCGGGGCTGCTCGGCCGCGACCCGCTGCTGATCGCGGCGACCGTCCTGCGCGACGCGGGGTCCCGCCACGACGACCGGTCCGTGCTCGCCGTCACGACGTCCGGCTGGGGGGTGACGGCGTGACCGCGGACGCGTCCGGCGAGCTGCTCCGGATCGAGATCACCGACGAGGACGGCGTGTTCGCCGTCCGGCAGGTGGGCCGGCGCGTCGCCGCCGAGGTCGGCCTCCCCTACCAGGACCAGGTCCGCGTCGCCACCGCGCTCAGCGAGGCCGGACGGGAGCTGTACGCCTGCTCGGGCCGGGTGTCGGTCGCGTTCGCCCTCGCCCGCGAGCGCCCGCCCGGCCTGGTGATCGAGCTGAACCTGGTGCCCCGGACCAGCATGGACGGGGCGGCGGAGTGCGAGGCCGCGATCTCGCGCCTGCTGAGCAGGGTCGAGCACGAGGCCACGGACGACGGCGTCCGCGTCCGGCTCCGCAAGGACCTGCCCGCGGGCGCGAGGCCGCCGCCCGGCGACGCGGAGCTGCGCGACCGGCTCGGCCGCCTGACGCCCGTCCCCGCGCTGGAGGAGCTGCGGACGCAGAACTCCGACCTGATCGCGGCGCTGGCGGACCTCCAGCGGCAGCAGGAGGAGCTGCGGTCCCTCAACGCCGAGCTCGAGGCGACGAACGAGGGCGTGATGGCGCTCTACAGCGAGATCTCCGAGGAACTGGAGGAGACCAACCGCGGCGTCGTGGCGCTGTACGCGGAGCTGGAGGAGAAGTCCGACCAGCTGCAGGACCTGGCCGAGGTCAAGAACCGGTTCTGGGCCACCGTCAGCCACGAGCTGCGGACCCCGGTGAACAGCGTCATCGGGCTCGTCCGGCTGCTGCTGGACCCCGCCGCCGAGCCGCTCACCGCCGAGCAGCGCCAGCAGATCACCCTGATCGGCGACACCGGCGAGACCATGCTGGCGCTGGTGAACGAGCTGCTGGACATGGCCAAGGCCGAGCGCGGCGGGCTGGAGCCGCGCCGCGCGCCGGTGCGCGTCCCGGCACTGCTGGACGAGCTGTCGGAGCTGATGCGCCCGATGGCGGAGCAGGCCGGGCTGACGCTCACCGTGGACGCCGCCGCCGCGCCGCCCGTCGTCGTCACCGACGCGGAGATGCTCACCCGCATCCTGCGGAACCTGGTGAGCAACGGGGTGAAGTTCACCGCGGCGGGCGGCGTGCGGGTCGCGGCCCGCGCGGCGCCGGAACACGTCGAGTTCGCCGTGTCCGACACGGGCCCGGGCATCGCGCCCGCCGACCAGGCGCGGCTCTTCGAGGAGTTCTTCCGCGTGCCCGGCAGCGAGGCGGGCGGGACGGGCCTCGGCCTGCCCTACGCGCGCCGCCTCGCCCGCGCGCTCGGCGGCGACCTGTTCGTGGACAGCGCCGTCGGCGCGGGCACGACGGTGACGCTGCGGCTGCCGCCGTACGAGAGCCTGGACGACCTCGGCCCCGGCCACGTGCTGATCGCGGACGACGACGACGTGACCCGCCGCGTCCTGCGGGGCCTGGTGGAGGACGCCGGCGGCCGGGTCACCGAGACCGCCGACGGCCGCGCCGCCCTGGAGTCCGCCGCGGCCGACCCGCCCGACCTCGTCCTGCTGGACCTGCGGATGCCGGGCATGGACGGCTACGACGTCCTCGCCCGGCTGCCGCGGGACGTGCCGGTGGTGCTGGTGACCTCGTCGGACGTGACCGTCGAGGGGGCCGGCGGGGGCGCCGACCCGCGGCTCGGCCGCGCGGGCGCTGTGCTGAGCAAGGACCGGCTCGGCCCGGAGACGCTCGCCGAGGCGGTCCGCATCGCCCGCCGGGCCGTGCGCGCAGCGGACGGCGCCGGGGACGGGACGGCGGACGGGGCGGGCGACACCGGGGACGGGGGGTGACGGCCGTGGCCACGACGCTGGTCGTCGACGACAACGACACCAAGCGGTACATCATCGGCAGCTGGCTGCGGCGCGCGGGCCACACCGTGGTGGAGGCCGCGTCGGCGGCGGAGACCTGGATCCGGCTCGTCGAGCACCGCGTCGACCTGGTGGTGCTGGACGTCAGGCTCCCGGACATGAGCGGGATCGAGGTCTGCGAGCGGATCAAGGCCGCGCCGGACACCAGGTCGCTGCCGGTGATCCACATCTCGGCGCAGGCCGTGGACGTCGCCGACCGCACCGCGGGCCTGCGCCGCGGCGCCGACGCCTACATGACCGACCCGATCGACCCCGGCGAGTTCCTCGCCACCGTCGAGGCCGTCCTGCGCTACTACCAGGCCCGCCGCCGCGCCGAGCGGATGGCCGCCCGCATGGCCGAGCTCACCCGCACGTCCCTGGCGATCAACGCGGCCGCGTCCTTCGAGGAGCTGGCGGCGGTCGCGGCCCGCGGCGCCTTCACGATCTTCGGGGTGCCCGCCTCGGTGTTCGTGCTGCCGCCGGACGGCCGGGTGCGGCGGACCGCCGAGCTCGGCATCGGCCCGTGGCGCCGCGACTGCCCGCCGGACGCGCCCGCGCGGATGGCCGAGCTGGCCAGGCTGGGCGACGACACCGGCACCGAGGTCACCCGGGTGCCGCTGGACGAGTGGCTGGAGCTGCTGCCCGACAGCGTCGTGGACAGCGACGTCACGCTCGCGGTGTCGCGGTTCAAGCACGGCCGCCCGCCCATCGGGATCGCGCTCGGGGGCAGCGTGCGGCGCTCGGAAGACGACATCAACCTGCTGCGCCAGCTCGGGCAGGCGGTGGCGCTCGCGATGGAGGCGCTGCGGTCCTACACGGAGGAGCACACGACCTCCCTCACCCTCCAGCACAGCCTGCTGCCCGCGTCGCTGCCGTCCGTGCCGGGCTGGTCGCTGGCCGTCCGCTACGAGCCCGCAAGCGACCAGGCGGAGGTCGGCGGCGACTTCTACGAGGTCCTCGACCGCGGCGACCGGGTGCTGGTGGCCATCGGGGACGTGCAGGGGCATTCGCTGCACGCCGCGACCGTCATGGCGGAGATCCGGCACGCGCTGCGGGCCTTCGCCGCCGAGGGCCACGACTCCGTCACGATCCTGCGGCTGCTGAACGGCGTGATGGAGCGCTACCACGACGACCAGACGGCCACGATGTGCCTGATGACGCTGGACCCGCTGAGCGGCGCCGCGCAGGTCGCCAGCGCCGGGCACCTCCCGGCGCTGCACATCTCCGGCGGCGGCGCCCGCTACGGCGAGGGCGGCGGCGTGCTCCTCGGCTTCCCGCGCGACGCGCGCGACATGAGCGGGGTGGCGGTCGAGAAGACGCAGGTGCCGCCGGGCGGCACCGTCGTGCTCCTCACCGACGGGCTGATCGAGGACCGCGGCATCCCGCTGGCCGACAACCTGGAGCGGCTGCGGCTCGTCGCGGCCGACGTGGACGACGAGCTCGAACGGTTCGGCGACCGCGTCATCGCCGAGTTCGGCCCCCGGGAGGACGACGTCGCCCTCGTCGTCCTGCGCCGCGACGGGGTCTGACGCCGCGCGCGTCCGGCGTTGATGCCGGGACCCGCCGTCCTCGCCTACGATGCGGCGAGGACGACGGACGGGATCGGGCCGGGATCGGGGCCGGGATCGGGGTCGGGATGCGACGGCGCGGCAGGGCGCTCTCCGCGGTCATCGCGGCGGGCATCGTGTGCACGCTGGCCGCCGACGTCGTCCTGGTGGTGGCCGACCGGCCGGGCGAGAAGCCGGCCCGCGCCGACGACCTGGTGTCCGTCGACCGGGGCTCCGCGCCGCAGGCCCCGGCGGTCGCGCCGCTGACCCGCCGGTACACGCCGCACCTGCTCGTCGCCGGGACGGCGTCGCTGCCGCCCGAGGCCGTCGAGCGCGCGAAGGGCCTGAAGGGCGTCGCCGGGATCACGGTCGTGGACGCGGCCCGCGCGCAGGTCGGCGGGCGGCGGCTGGGGCTGCTCGGCGTGGACC
>NZ_JBIRAY010000022.1:0-109934 GCF_044326405.1 Actinomadura sp. 1N219
AGACCCCCCCACGACACGAACACCGAATGGGCAGGTTACGGAAGCCCTCCAGATAGGTAGGGTCTCAGTAGGTCGTCGGCTCTCTTCGTGAGGAGGTGACGGGGCGTGGCCGCTCGTGACGATGCAGGGGCGCGAAGGGCGCAGCACGAAAAGGAGGTCAGAGACCTCCAAACGCAGATCTCCTTCCTGGAGGAGGAGATCTCCGTGCTGCGCCGCAAGCTCGCGGAGTCCCCGCGCCAAGTACGTGTTCTGGAAGAACGCCTCCATGAGGCACAGGCCAACCTGGCCGCCGTAACCGGTCAGAACGAGCGTCTCGTAGCGACCCTCAAAGAGGCTCGCGAGCAGATCGTGGCGCTCAAGGAGGAGGTCGACAGGCTCGCACAACCACCATCCGGATTCGGCGTCTTCCTCGAAGCCCGCGACGATGGAACGATCGACATCTTCACCGGCGGACGCAAGCTGCGCGTCAACGTCAGCCCCGCCGTCGACGTCGACGAACTCCAGCGCGGCCAAGAGGTCATGCTGAACGAGGCCCTCAACGTCGTCGAAGCGCTCAAGTTCGAAGAGCAGGGCGAAGTCGTCATGCTCAAGGAACTCTTCGACGACGGCGAACGCGCCCTCGTCATCGCCCACGCCGACGAAGAACGCGTGGTCAAACTCGCCGAACCACTCCGCGGAGTCCCCCTCCGCGCCGGCGACTCCCTCATGCTCGAACCCCGCTCCGGATACGCCTACGAGAAGATCCACAAGGCGGAGGTCGAGGAGCTCGTCCTCGAAGAGGTCCCCGACATCTCCTACAACGAGATCGGCGGACTCGGCTCCCAGATCGAAATGATCCGCGACGCCATCGAGCTCCCCTACCTGCACGCCGACCTCTTCCGCGAGCACCAGCTCAGGCCCCCCAAGGGCGTCCTGCTCTACGGCCCGCCCGGATGCGGCAAGACCCTCATCGCCAAGGCCGTCGCCAACTCCCTCGCCAAACAGGTCGCCGAAAAGACCGGCCAGGAAGGCAAGAGCTTCTTCCTCAACATCAAGGGCCCCGAACTCCTCAACAAATACGTCGGCGAAACCGAACGGCACATCCGCCTCGTCTTCCAGCGCGCCCGCGAAAAGGCCTCCGCCGGAACCCCCGTCATCGTCTTCTTCGACGAGATGGACTCCATCTTCCGCACCCGCGGATCCGGAGTGTCCTCCGACGTCGAGAACACCATCGTCCCGCAGCTCCTCAGCGAGATCGACGGCGTCGAAGGCCTCGAGAACGTCATCGTCATCGGCGCCTCCAACCGCGAGGACATGATCGACCCCGCGATCCTGCGCCCCGGCCGGCTCGACGTCAAAATCAAGATCGAACGGCCCGACGCCGAAGCCGCCAAGGACATCTTCTCCAAGTACATCCTCGGCGGCCTCCCGCTCCACCCCGACGACGTCAAGGAACACGGCGGCTCCAACGAGGCCACCGTCGAAGCCATGATCCAGCGCACCGTCGAACGCATGTACACCGAGACCGAGGAGAACCGCTTCCTCGAAGTCACCTACGCCAACGGCGACAAGGAAGTCCTCTACTTCAAGGACTTCAACTCCGGTGCCATGATCCAGAACATCGTCGACCGCGCCAAGAAAATGGCCATCAAGCAATTCCTCGACACCGGCCAGAAAGGTCTGCGCGTCACCCACCTCCTCGCCGCCTGCGTCGACGAATTCAGCGAGAACGAAGACCTCCCCAACACCACCAACCCCGACGACTGGGCCCGCATCTCCGGCAAGAAGGGCGAGCGCATCGTCTACATCCGCACCCTCGTCTCCGGAACCAAGGGCGCCGAAGCCGGCCGGTCCATCGACACCGTCGCCAACACCGGCCAATACCTGTAAGACCGACCAACCGCGGACCCGGACCGGACCCGGCCGCGAACCGCACCGCGACACGCGCGGCGGCCTCACAACGCGAGGCCGCCGCGCACGCATGCCCCGCCACACCCCCCGCGAATCCCCGGCCCCGTGGCTCCACCCCGCCGGCCCCGATAGGCTCGACGATATGAGTGTTCGGCGGGTGATGGGCATCGAGACCGAGTACGGCATCTCCGTACCCGGCCAGCCAGGGGCCAACGCGATGGTGACCTCGTCCCAGGTCGTCAACGCCTACCTCGCGGCGTCCGCCGCACGGGCCCGCAGAGCCCGATGGGACTTCGAAGAGGAGAACCCCCTCCGCGACGCACGCGGCTTCGACCTCGCCCGCGAGGTCGCCGACCCCACCCAGCTCACCGACGAAGACCTCGGCCTCGCCAACGTCATCCTCACCAACGGCGCCCGCCTCTACGTCGACCACGCCCACCCCGAATACTCCGCCCCCGAATGCACCAACCCCCGCGACGCCGTCATCTGGGACAAAGCCGGAGAACGCGTCATGGCCGACGCCGCCAAACGCGCCGCCATGGTCCCCGGCACCCACCCCATCCAGCTCTACAAGAACAACACCGACAACAAGGGCGCCTCCTACGGCTGCCATGAGAACTACCTCATGCGCCGCGAGACCCCCTTCGCCGACATCGTCCGCCACCTCACCCCCTTCTTCGTCTCCCGCCAGGTCGTCACCGGCGCCGGCCGCGTCGGCATCGGCGTCGACGGCCGCGGCGACGGCTTCCAGATCAGCCAGCGCGCCGACTTCTTCGAAGTCGAGGTCGGCCTCGAGACCACCCTCAAACGCCCCATCATCAACACCCGCGACGAACCCCACGCCGACCCCGAGAAATACCGCCGCCTCCACGTCATCATCGGCGACGCCAACATGGCCGAGCTGTCCACCTACCTCAAGCTCGGCACCACCTCCCTCGTACTCGCCATGATCGAAGACGGCTTCCTCACCGTCGACCTCTCCGTCGACATGCCCGTCGCCGCACTCCGCGCCGTGTCGCACGACCCGTCCTGCAAACACCAGCTCACCCTCCGCGACGGACGCAAGATGACCGCCGTCCAACTCCAGATGGAGTACCTCGAACAGTCCCGCAAGTACGTCGAGGACCGCTTCGGCGCCGACGTCGACGAGATGACCAAGGACGTCCTGGACCGCTGGGAATCCGTCCTCCACCGCCTCGGCGACGACCCCATGCAGCTCTCCCGCGAACTCGACTGGGTCGCCAAACTCGCCCTCCTGGAGGGCTACCGCAGCCGCGACGGCCTCGACTGGTCCCACCCGCGCCTGCAGCTCGTCGACCTCCAGTACACCGACATCAGGCCCGACAAGGGCCTCTACAACCGCCTCGTCGACCGCGGCCGCATCGACCGCCTCGTCACCGAACCCGAGGTCGAGGCCGCCGTCGAGGACCCGCCCGAGGACACCCGCGCCTACTTCCGCGGCCGCTGCCTGCGCCAGTACGCCGACTCCGTCGCGGCCGCCTCCTGGGACTCCGTCATCTTCGACGTCCCGGGCCGCGAGTCCCTGCAGCGCGTCCCCACCCTGGAGCCCCTGCGCGGCACCAAGCAGCACGTGGGCGCCCTCCTGGACCGCTGCCGGACCGCCGCCGACCTCGTCGCCACCCTGACCGGCCAGAGCTGACCTCACGCCCCCGGAGGCGGACGCCACACGGCTGTCGTCCGGTGCCTGAACGCTCTTTTGGATAGTGCCGCTATCGAGCGTTCCAATGGCCTTTGACCTGCACAAACAGGTGACGTCTCGGTATCGTGACCGGTATGCCCGTTTCAGTGGCGGCGCGGCGGGCGATAACCCGAGCATGCCCCCGGTCCCCGGGCCGAGGCGGCGAAACGGACGTTCAAGATCCGCTCGCCGTCGAAGATCGGAGATAGGGTCGAGGGCACCGGCAGAGCGGGAGGTACGGAATGGCCACGAAGGACACCGGCGGTCAGAAGCAGACCACTCGACGCACCGAAGAGGTCGAGGAGACCGAGGCCACGACCACCGAGGACGTGCAAGAGCGCCAGGAGAAGCTCACCGACGACGTGGACTCAATTCTGGACGAAATAGACGAAGTACTAGAAGAGAACGCAGAAGACTTCGTAAGGGCCTATATACAAAAAGGCGGCGAGTGATCCTGGTATGTCCGATTTATCTCACCACTGATCGGACTACATAACCGGGCATCATTCACATAACGAAATACGGGCTGCAAGCACATGGGCGAGGCCGATAAAGTCTCGCCCATGCGTTCGAAAAAATGCCTCGACTGCGGTGAGATCAAGCCCGCAACGGAGTTCTGGAAGTTGAAGGCCTCCAAGGATGGCCTCGCCTACTACTGCAAGGCCTGCTTCGGACTGCGCAACAGTCGGTCATATCGGAAGAAGCAGGGAGAGCTAGGCAAAGAGACCCGAGCTTATCGGCGATACTCAGATGTCCCCGAGGGGATGAAGTATTGCCCACAGTGCGAAGAGACTAAGTCGGTCGACCAGTTCGGGCGAAATCGCGCTAACAGCTCTGGGCTCGCCAACTACTGCCGTCCCTGTCACAACGTGGTCATGACCGCGGAAAGGCGACGCAACCACGGGAGCGCGCGCAACTATCTCCTCAAGCTCCGCTACGGCGTGACTGAGCAGCAGGTCGAGGAGATGATCGCCGAGCAGGGCAGCGTCTGTGTCATCTGCCTCCGCGCGGACGCGAAGCACGTCGACCACGACCACCTGACCGGGCTCGTCCGCCGCATCCTGTGCTTCAAGTGCAACGGAGGGCTCGGGCAGTTCGACGATGACCCGGAGCGGATGCGCCTCGCTGCGGACTACCTGGAGCTGCGGGGCTCCCACGCACGGCGGATGCGCATCGAGATCGGCGCTCCGGTCTTCGGAGGCCCGGACCGCGTTCGCTGGGACCCGTTCTGGCGTTCGAGGGGGAGCAGCCAGCAGTCTTCCCGTCACTACCACCTGCGCCAGAAATACGGGATTAACGACAGGGACGCCGAGTGGCTCCTGAAGGTGCAGATGGGCCAATGTGCGGTGTGCTTCGACTTCCCGGCCGAGCATGTCGATCACGACCATGTGAGCGGCGCGGTGCGCGGGATGCCGTGTTCGGCGTGTAACACGGGCATGGGGCAGTTGAGGGACGATCCGATCGCGCTTCGTCGCGCGGCGGATTACGTGACGGGTCGTCTCGTGCGGACCGTGACGGGCGAGGATGGCAGGACGCGCCTGTCGCTGACCGTTCCGGACGTTGACCCGGCGTCGGTTCCCAGGGGCGGCTGGAAGGTGTTCTGGGAGCAGGACGGGGAGTACCGCAAGCAGACCTTGCCGTTCGACGAGGAGCTCGACATGCCGACATGGGACGGCCTGGGCCCGGAAGGGGCGATGAGCCCTGTCTGAGCCGTCGACGCCGCCGAATCGGCGTGCCGGGCGGCCGGTGGGGCACGGGTTCGCCGTGGGCGGACTGGGACGGGGATCATGCGGCATGCGCGCGGGCGACCTTGAACAGTAGGGTCGTAGTCGTCTGCGCCGGTGGGGTTGGGCAGGGAGCCGGTGCCATGGTGGAGGGAAGGGAGTCGCGTGGCGTCCCACGATTCGCACACCGGGCGTCTGCCGGGGTTGTTCGCGAGCCCGGACACGTCGTCGTTCACGGAGTTCCTGGGCGGGTACTCTCCGGAGTTGCTGCCCGGGAGGCGGACGCCGCCTGCGTCGCGGGTGGGGGATGACATCCCGCACGGGACGACGATCGTCGCCGTGGGGTTCCCCGGCGGGGTGGTGGTCGCGGGGGACCGGCGGGCGACGGCGGGGAACATGATCGCGCAGCGGGACATCGAGAAGGTGTTCCGGGCGGACGAGTTCTCGGCGATCGCCATCGCGGGGACGGCGGGCATCGGGATCGAGATGGTGCGGCTGTTCCAGGTGGAGCTGGAGCATTACGAGAAGCGTGAGGGCCGGACGCTTTCGGTGGAGGGCAAGGCGAACCGGCTGGCGACGATGGTGCGGCAGAACCTGGGCATGGCGATGCAGGGGCTGGCCGTGGTGCCGCTGTTCGCGGGGTATGACGAGGAACAGGACGAGGGCCGGATCTTCTCGTACGACCCGGCGGGCGGACGGTACGAGGAGCGGGAGTTCTACTCGGTCGGGTCGGGTTCGGTGTTCGCGCGGGGCGCGTTGAAGAAGCTGTACCGTGCGGACCTGTCGGCGGAGGACGCCGGGCTGGTGTGCGTGCAGGCGTTGTACGACGCGGCCGATGACGATTCGGCGACGGGCGGTCCCGATCTGACGCGCCGGATCTTCCCCGTGGTGGCGTCTGTGACGTCGGAGGGGTATCGCCGGCTGGGCGAGGACGAGGTGGGCGCGTTGGCGCGGGCCGTCGTCGATGGTCGTTACGAGTCGCCGGGCGGGCCGACCGCCCCGCTGCGTTAGAAGGGATCCTGACCGGTGTCCATGCCGTTCTATGTGTCGCCCGAACAGCAGATGAAGGACAAGGCGGACTATGCGCGTAAGGGGATCGCGCGTGGCCGCAGTGTCGTCGTCCTGCAGTACGACGACGGCATCCTGTTCGTGGCGGACAATCCGTCGCGGGCGCTGCACAAGATCAGTGAGATCTATGACCGGATCGCGTTCGCGGCGGTGGGGAAGTACAACGAGTTCGAGAATCTGCGGCTGGGCGGTGTCCGGTACGCCGACATCAACGGGTATCAGTACGACCGCCGGGATGTGACGGCGCGGGGTCTGGCGAACGTGTACGCGCAGTCGCTGGGGACGATCTTCACGGAGACGAACAAGCCGTACGAGGTGGAGATCGTGGTCGCGGAGGTGGGTGATGCCGCGGAGACGGATCAGATCTACCGGTTGACGTTCGACGGTTCGGTGGCGGACGAGCACGGTTATGTGGCGATGGGCGGCCAGGCGGAGGCGGTGGCGCAGTCGCTGAAGGACGGGTACCGGGAGGGTTCGTCGCTGGCGGCGGCGTTGCGGACGGCGGTGCGGGCGCTGGAGGCGCAGGATTCGGAGCGGCGTCTGGAGGCGACGTCGCTGGAGGTCGCGGTGCTGGACCGCAATCGTGAGCATCGGCTGTTCAAGCGGTTGACGGCGGCGCGGATCGGTGACCTGTTGTCGGCGGACGAGGCCGCGCCGGGCGCGGGGGAGGCGGGGGACGCCGGGGGCGCCGGAGCGGGCGCGGACGACGATGACCTCCTCGATCTGCCCGACCTCCCCGAGGCCCCGAAGAGCGCCGAGGGCCCGAAGGACGCCCCGGGCTCGAAGGATGCCGAAGGCTCGAAGGACGCCGAGAAGGACGAGGACTGACCGCGGGGCCGGGCGTTCCGCCGTGTGGGGGAGCGTCCGGCCTGGGGATGGGCCCGTCGTCGCGGGGTGGTGGTCGCCGCCCGTGCGGCGGCGGGCTTGTCGCGTGTGCGGTGGTTGTGGTGTTCGGTGGAAACGGTCGGTTGGAGAGACTGCCAAGTCGGGTCTGTGCCGCATAGGGTCAGGGTGTGGACAGGCGCATCTTCGGGCTTGAGAACGAGTACGGCGTCACTTGCACCTTCCGGGGGCAGCGGCGGTTGTCACCGGACGAGGTGGCGCGCTATCTGTTCCGGAGGGTGGTGTCGTGGGGTCGCAGCAGCAACGTGTTCCTGCGTAACGGGGCGCGGCTGTATCTGGACGTCGGCAGTCACCCGGAGTATGCGACGCCGGAGTGCGACAGCGTCGTGGATCTGGTGACGCATGACAAGGCCGGTGAGCGGATCCTGGAGGGGCTGCTCGTGGACGCGGAGCGGCGTCTGCGGGAGGAGGGGATCGCCGGGGACATCTACCTGTTCAAGAACAACACCGACTCGGCGGGCAACTCGTACGGCTGTCATGAGAACTATCTGGTCGGGCGGCATGGGGAGTTCGGGCGGCTGGCGGACGTGCTGATCCCGTATCTGGTGACGCGGCAGATCATCTGCGGTGCGGGGAAGGTGCTGCAGACGCCGCGCGGTGCGGTGTACTGCGTGTCGCAGCGTGCGGAGCACATCTGGGAGGGCGTGTCGTCGGCGACGACGCGGTCGCGTCCGATCATCAACACGCGGGACGAGCCGCACGCGGACGCGGAGCGGTTCCGGCGGCTGCATGTGATCGTCGGTGACTCGAACATGAGCGAGACGACGATGCTGCTGAAGGTCGGCGCGACGGATCTCGTGCTGCGGATGATCGAGGCCGGGGTGGTGATGCGGGATCTGACGCTGGAGAACCCGATCCGGGCGATCCGCGAGGTCAGCCATGACATGACGGGCCGGCGGAAGGTGCGGCTGGCGAACGGCCGCGAGGCGAGTTCGCTGGAGATCCAGAAGGAGTATTTCGGGAAGGCGCGGGATTTCGTGGACTCGCGCGGCGGGGACGCGACGTCGAAGCGGGTGCTGGAGTTGTGGGAGCGGACGCTGCGGGCGGTGGAGACGGGCGACCTCGATCTGGTGTCGCGTGAGATCGACTGGGTGACGAAGTACAAGCTGATCGAGCGGTACCGGCGGAAGTACGATCTGCCGTTGTCGTCGCCGCGTGTGGCGCAGCTGGATCTGACCTACCACGATGTGCATCGTGACCGGGGGCTGTACTACCTGCTGGAGAAGCGGGGGTCGGTCGATCGGGTGTCGCGTGATCTGGACATCTTCGAGGCGAAGTCGGTGCCGCCGCAGACGACGCGGGCGCGGCTGCGCGGGGAGTTCATCCGGAAGGCGCAGGAGAAGCGGCGCGATTTCACGGTCGACTGGGTGCATCTGAAGTTGAACGATCAGGCGCAGCGGACGGTGTTGTGCAAGGACCCGTTCCGGTCGGTGGACGAGCGGGTGGACAAACTGATCGCCGGTATGTGACGGGTTTCCGGGGGAGTTGCCCACTGGGGGCTACTGGCCGGTCACCAGGGCGGTAGGGTGAGCGCGCAGTAGCGTGGGCGTCCCTCGAAGGATCTTTGTATGCGTCGTCGTGTTCGGCTGGTGTCGGTGGTCGTGGCGCTCGCGGTGCCGTTGGCGTCGTCGGCGGCGTGTTCGGGCGGCGACGACGTGGACGTGACGGTGCGCGGCGATTTCGGGAGGCTGCCCGATGTGGAGTTCCCGAAGGGCGCGCCCGCGGATTCCCTTGCGGTGAAGACGCTGACGAAGGGGAAGGGGTCGGCGGCGCGCAAGGGTGATCTGGTGGTGGCGGATTATGTGGGCTACCGGTGGAATGAGGGCGGGCGGAAGCTGCTGGCGGACAGTTACGCGAAGGGGCAGCCGGGGGCTTTCCCGACGGGGCAGCTGGTGCCGGGGTTGACGAAGGCGCTGGTGGGGGCGCGTCCGGGGGCGCGGGTGGTGGCGCGGATTCCGCCGGGGGACGGTTTCGGCGCGAAGGGCGATCCGAAGCATCGGGTGGGTTCGGACGACACGCTGGTGTACGTGCTGGACGTCCGTGCCGTGTATTCGAGTTCGGCGGGCCCGCGCGGGGTGAAGCAGGCTCCGCTGGCCGATCCGAAGCTGCCGAGGGTGAAAGAGGCGGCGGGGCGGGCGCCGTCGGTGACGGTGCCGCGTGCTGCGCCGCCGAAGCGGCTTCAGGTGCGGACGCTGGTGCGGGGGGACGGTCCGGCGGTGCGCGCGGGGCGGCTTCTGGCGTTGCAGTACGGGGGGTTCTTCTGGCGGGACGGCAAGGAGTTCAATTCGTCCTGGTCGGCGGGTCACCCGTACGGGCTGATGATCGGCACCGGTCAGGTGATCAAGGGGTGGGAGCAGGGTCTGGTCGGTCAGCGGGTGGGGAGCCGGGTGCTGCTGGTGGTGCCGCCGTCGCTGGGGTACGGGCCGAAGGGGCTGGCGCAGTTCGGGATCAGGGGGGACGACACGCTGGTGTTCGTCGTCGACCTCCTCGGCGTCCACTGACGGCGCGCCAGGGCGCACCGACCGCCGCGAGATCGGCCCGGTTCTATCTTGAATCCTCGTTGTTCATAGAATGGCGGAGTGGAGGACATCGACGCGATCGCGCTGCTGCAGGATCCGGTGCGGCGGCGGCTGTACGAGTTCGTCGCGGCGCAGGGCCGTGACGTGGGGCGGAACGAGGCGGCGGAGGCGGCCGGGGTGGCGCGGACGCTCGCGGCGTTCCATCTGGACAAGCTGGTGGGGGCGGGCCTGCTGGAGGCGGGCAGCAGGCGGCTGACGGGCCGTTCGGGGCCGGGCGCGGGGCGTCCGGCGAAGGTGTACCGGGCGTCGGCGGCGGAGCGGGCGGTGTCTGCGCCGGCGCGGGACTACCGGACGGCGGCGGGCCTGCTGGCGGAGGCGGCGGAGATGGCCGGTCTCGACATGGAGGTGCAGGACGCGGCGCGCCGCAAGGGCAGGTCGCTGCGCGGCCCGTCCGGGTCGTGCGGCGACCTGGACGGGGTCGAGGGGGTGTTGGCGGCGCGGGGGTACGGGCCCGTCCGGGATGAGGACGGGGGCGTGGTGCGGATGCGCAACTGCCCGTTCCGCGCGGTGGCGGAGCAGTTCCCGCCGCTGGTGTGCGGGCTGAATCTGGCGCTGCTGGAGGGGCTGGTGGAGGGGTCGGAGGTGCGGGTGCGGATGGATCCGCTGCCTGGCTGGTGCTGCGTCGCGGCGGAAAAGTCTAAAAACAATGAAGATTGACATAGAAGTGGGCGGCGTGCTGGACTGAGCGCATGGACGATCACGCCCCCTCCGATCACGCCCCCTCCCGGTTCCACCTGGCCCAGTTCAACGTCGCCACGCTCCTGGTCCCGCTCGACGACCCGGGCATGGCCGGCTTCCTCGCGCTGCTGGAGCCCGTCAACGCGCTCGCCGACGCCGCGCCCGGTTTCGTGTGGCGGCTGGTCGAGGAGGGGGAGCCGGACGCGACCGGCATGCGCCCCGCCGGCGAGGACGTGATCATCAACTTCTCGGTGTGGGAGTCGCCGGAGCCGCTGTGGGACTTCGTCTACCGCAGCGCCCACCTGGAGACGATGCGGCGGCGCCGCGAGTGGTTCCGGCGGCACGTGGAGGCGCATCTCGTCCTGTGGTGGATCCCGGCGGGCCACGTCCCGACGGTGGAGGAGGCCATGGAGCGCCTCGCCCTGATCCGCGCGCACGGCCCGACGCCCCGCGCGTTCACCTTCAACTCGTCCTACACCGCCGAAGAGGCCGCGGAAGCCAGCGCCGCGGAAGCCAGCGCTGCGGAAGCCAGCGCTGCGGAAGCAGGAGCCGCGGAGGCGGAGTCCAGCCCGGCCGTCAGGTGAGGAGGGCGGCGGTGTGGCGTCCGGCGGCCGCCGCGGTGAGGAAGTAGGCGAGGTCCTCGTCCAGGCGGCGGCCCATGGTGGACAGCCGGACGCCCCAGTCCTTCTCGGCGGCCCGCAGGACGTCCTCCAGGCCGTCGACGGCGACGGGCACGAGCCGGTGCTGGTCGCCGAGCGGGGCGGCGCCGGCGGCGACGCGGGCGCCGAACTCGCCGCCGAGCTCGGGGACGGGGATGTCGGCGGCGGCCAGGGCGACGCGCCCGTAGGCGGTGAGGGAGTGGTGGGAGACGCCGACGTGGCGTTCCCGCTTGTCGCCCTCGGAGACGCGCAGCGACCCGACGGGCCGCCCGCCGAGGACGGACGCGGCGTTGACGGCCTCACCCGCCGTGACCCCGGAGAAACCCCACCTGGTGCCCGTCCCGAGGTTCCCGGGGCCCTGGGCGAGGACGGCGACGTCGGCGTCCAGGACGAGCCGGGCCGCGAGCAGCCCGGTGTGGACGGTGACGGTCTCCAGATCGCCGCCGAACGCCTGCCCCGCGGTGACGGTGGCGGCGAGCGCGCCCGCGTCCTTCAAGCGGGCGATGGACATGGAGAACCACGACGGCAGCGCCCCGCCGTCCGGCATGACGTACACCACGCGCGCGGACGGCCGCTCGGCCAGCAGCGCGGCGAGGATCGGGGGCAGCGCGGAGTGCAGGTCGGCGACGACGACGGGCATGCCGCCGATGGAGTCGGCGTCGCGGAGGACGGCGTGGTGGGGAGAGTCCTGCTCGTCGGCGCCGAGGACGGTGGCCTGCAGCGGCGTGTAGCGGGCCTTGACGAGGTGGCCGGGTCCGGACGGGTCGGGCGGGAGCCGGTCGGGGACCGCGACGACCATGGCGTAGCCGCCGGTGCCGAGGCCCATCGCCAAGGCCGTAGTGTTGAGCAGGACGGTATCTCCCGTTTCGGGCCGTCCGACCAGGGCGGGGTAGGCCAGGGCGCGGCAGGTGCCGCCGTCCCCGAGCGAGACGGTCAGCTCGACCGCCCCGGGCCATTCGCGCCGGATGCCCTCGACTGTGCCTTTGCGCCATCGGATCACACCGGGAAACGGTAGCGTCCTGAGCGGTGGGCGCGGGAACGATCGGGCGCGCCCGGGGCGGTCCGGGCCCGACGGAGCGAAGAGGTGGTGGCGAAGTGTCGCGGCGCAAGACCGAGCGTCTGCTCAACCTGGTGGTCTGCCTGCTCGCCACGCGGCGTTATCTCACGGCCGAGCAGATCCGCCGCGCGGTGCCCGGCTACCCGGACTCCGACGAGGCGTTCAAGCGGATGTTCGAGCGGGACAAGGAGGAGCTGCGCGAGCTCGGCGTCCCGCTGGAGGTCGGCAGCGACCAGCAGGGCGGCGGCGGCGAGGAGATCGGGTACCGGATCCCGCCGCAGGCCTACGAACTGCCGGACATCCATCTGACGCCGGACGAGGCGGCGGTGCTGGGCCTGGCGGCGCGGGTGTGGCAGCGGGCGAGCATGGCGGAGGCGGCGTCGGGCGCGCTGCTGAAGCTCCGCGCGGCCGGGGTCGAGACGGACGTGACGACGGCGGTGGGGATCGAGCCGCGGGTCAACACCCACGACCCGGCGTTCCCGGCGCTGTGGGAGGCGGTGCGGGACGGCCGCCCGGTCGCGTTCGACTACCAGGGCATCGGGCGGACGTCGATGGCGCGGCGGCATCTGGAGCCGTGGGGCGTGGTGTCGCGGCGGGGCCGCTGGTACGTGGTCGGGTTCGACCGCGACCGCGACGAGCAGCGCGTGTTCCGGCTGAGCCGCATCGTCGGCGACGTGAAGACCGAGGGGCCGGCCGGGTCGGTGACCGTCCCGGACGGGGTGGACGTGCGGCGCATCGCGTTCGACTGGGGCGACCCGGTGAGCGAGCCGCGCCCGGCGACGGTGCTGCTGCGGCGCGGCGCGGCGCAGGGCCCGCGGCGGTGGGCGCGCGACGTCCGCCCGGCGCGGGACGGCGCGGCGGGGGACGGGGAGTGGGACGAGGCCGTCCTGACGTTCCGCGACGCGGACCGGTTCGCGCCGTACCTGGTGCGGTTCGCCGACGACGTGGTGGTGCTCGACCCGCCGGACCTGCGGGAGGCGGTGATCCAGCACCTGAAGTCGGTGCTGGCGGCCGGCGGCCACCCGCCGGGACCGGCGGAGATCGGGGAGATCGACGAGATTGACGGGACGGTGAACGGCCGATGACGGCGAAGGCCGCGGCGACGACGTCGACCGACAGGCTGGGGCGGCTGCTGGCGCTCGTCCCGTACGTGGTGAACCGCGACTCGGTGGCGCTCGGCGAGGCCGCCGCCGCGTTCGGGGTGACCGAGAAGCAGCTGATCGACGACCTGAACCTGCTGTGGTGCGTGGAGCTGCGCGCCCCCGACCCGTACTGCCCGATCGACCTGTCCTACGAGGGCGGGGAGATCACGGTGGCGGAGGCGGAGTCGATCGCGCGGCCGCTGCGGCTGAAGGTGGACGAGGCGGCGGCGCTGCTGGTGGCGCTGCGGATGCTGGCCGGGATCCCCGGGCTGGACGACCGCGACGCGCTCAGCCGCGTGATCGCGAAGCTGGAGAGCGCGGCGGGCGCGGCGGCGGCGGTGTCCAGCCAGGTGTCGGTGGAGGTGGACGCCTACAGCGGGTCGTCCGACCCTGAGCGGACGGGCCTCGCGCTGTTGCGCGACGCGATCGCCCGTAACCGCCGTGTGCATCTGACGTACTACGTGCCGGCGCGGGACGAGAACACCGAGCGGGACGTCGACCCGATGCGGCTGCTGGTGGTGGAGGGCAACACCTACCTGGAGGGGTGGTGCCGCCGGGCGGAGGCGGTGCGGCTGTTCAAGCTGGACCGGATCGCCGACCTGGCCGTGCTGGACGTGCCCGCGCAGGTTCCGGACGACGCGGAGCCGATCGACGTGGACGCGGGCCTGTTCCGCCCGTCGCCGCAGGACGAGGCGGTGACGCTGGAGCTGACGCCGCGCGGGCGGTGGGTCGCCGACTACTACCCGTGCGAATCGGTGGAGGAGCTGGGGGAGGGGCGGCTGCGGGTGGTGCTGCGGACCCCGGACACGCGGTGGGTGCGGGGCCTGGCGCTGCGGCTCGGCGACCAGGGCCGGGTCGTGGCGCCCGAAGGGCTGGCGGCCGGGATCCGCGACGACGCCGTCCGCGCCCTCGCCCGCTACGGCCTGGCCTGAGCTCCCGAACGCCGGGGCCCGAGCCCCGTCCCGACCGGGTCTGAACCCTCGTGGCAGGGGCCTGGGGCTGGGGCGCTATGGCGGCGGGGGATTGTCGGCTACCGTTGCGGGCGTGGCGTGGGTAGCGGTATCGGTGTCGCTGGGCTTCGTCGGCCTGGCCGTGCTGGCCTACTGCGCGTTCCGGGTGTGGCTCGGCGTGCGGCGGTTCGGCCGTGAACTGGAGCGCACCAGGCGGCGGCTGGCCCCGAAACAGTCGGCGCTGCGCGGTGAACTCTCGCGGCTGGAGGAAGCGCGTGCGTCACAACCGTCCGAGGGGGGCGTACGATCGTCCTGAGGACCCGCGTCCGTGAGGACCCTGCTGAAGAGGATTGTCATGGCTGGACTTGGCACGACCGAGATTCTGATCATCCTGGCTGTGGTATTGCTGCTGTTCGGGTCGACGAAGCTTCCGACGCTCGCGCGGTCGCTGGGCAAGTCGGCGCGGATCTTGAAGGCGGAGACCAAGGGCCTGCACGACGACGATGACGACGGCAAGCCCGCCAAATCCGAGCAGGCGCAGGCCGAGCAGGCCGCCGAGCCGGACAGCGCCGCGAAGCCGGCCCGGGACGCGTCCGACGGCGGCGCGCAGCGTCCCCGCGGGGCGCTGGGCTCCGGTGAGCCGATCCAGGGCGTCCCGGTTTCGGACCCCGGCCAGGTCCGCAAGAGCGGCTGACCGCGGCCCGGACCCGCGACCCGACCCTTCCCGCCCCCGAGCCTGAATGCCGACGATGAAGCTGACCAGGCGCGACGCCGCCGCCCCCGACGGCCGCATGCCCCTCATGGAGCATCTCCGTGAGCTGCGCAACCGGTTGATCAAGGCGATCCTCGGCCTCGTGGCCGGCGCCGTCGTCGGATGGATCTTCTTTCCCCCGATCTGGGACTTCCTGAAGCAGCCCTACACGCGGATCCCGTCCGAGCACTGCCTGGAAGGCAAGTGCGACCTGGTCGTGCACGGGATCTTCGACGGGTTCTTCATCCATCTGAAGGTCGCGCTGATCGTCGGGGCGGTGCTGTCGTCGCCGATCTGGCTGTACCAGATCTGGGCGTTCGTCGCGCCCGGCCTGTACAACAAGGAACGCCGCTGGACGTACACGTTCATGGCTGCGGCGGTGCCGCTGTTCGGGCTCGGCGCGGCGCTGGCGTACCTCACCATGGACAAGGGCCTGAGCATCTTCATCGGGCTCGCGCCGGGCGACACGACCGTCCTCGTCGGCGTCCAGGACTACCTGGGCTACGCGCAGGCGATGCTGTTCATCTTCGGGCTGACGTTCGAGCTGCCGCTGTTCGTCGTGATGCTGAACCTCATCGGCGTCCTCACCCACGAGCGGATCCGCAAGTCGCGGCGGCTCCTGGTGTTCGGGGTGTTCGTGTTCGCCGCCGTCGCCACCCCCAGCCAGGACCCGTTCACCATGCTGGCGCTCGCGCTCCCCACCATCGTGCTGTTCGAGGTCGCCGAGGTGATCGCCTACTTCCACGACCGGCGCCTGTCCCGCGCCCCCGACCCGTACGAGGACCTCGCCGACGACGAGGCGTCCCCGCTCGACCTGGACGCCATCGACGCCGAGTTGGAGAAGGGCGAGTTGGAGAAGGGCGACCGCGCCCGCTGACCCCCCGCCGGGCCTCCCGATCGGGACGGGGCTCGCGGGGATCGCCTCCGGATTGGGAATCGGGCCGGTCGAAACCGTAGGCTCCAAGGTATGACCTCCCCCGACACCGACGCCGGCACCGGGTCGGCCGGTGAGACCCCGGCCCAGCGGTACGCCGCCTACCGCAGGCGCACCGCAGGGAACGGCCCGGCCCTGCTGGACTTCCGCACCCTGTACGACTTCGAGCTGGACCCGTTCCAGATCGAGGCGTGCCAGGCGCTGGAGGACGGCAGCGGCGTCCTCGTCGCCGCGCCCACCGGGTCCGGGAAGACGGTGGTGGGGGAGTTCGCCGTGCACCTCGCCCTCACCGGCGGAGGGAAATGCTTCTACACCACGCCGATCAAGGCGCTGTCGAACCAGAAGTACGCCGACCTCGTCCGCCGCTACGGGCCGGACAAGGTCGGGCTGCTCACCGGCGACAACAGCGTCAACGGCGAGGCGCCCGTCGTCGTGATGACGACCGAGGTGCTGCGGAACATGCTGTACGCGGGGTCGCAGACCCTCGCGGGCCTGGCGTTCGTCGTCATGGACGAGGTGCACTACCTCGCCGACCGGTTCCGCGGCGCCGTCTGGGAAGAGGTGATCATCCACGTTCCGGACTCGGTGCGGATCGTGGCGCTGTCGGCGACCGTCAGCAACGCCGAGGAGTTCGGCGAATGGCTCCACGAGGTGCGGGGCGACACCGCGGTGATCGTGGACGAGCACCGTCCCGTCCCGCTGTTCCAGCACATGCTGGTCGGCGCCCGCCTGTACGACCTGTTCGTCGACACCGGCAAGGGCAAGGACCGGCAGGCGCGGCTGAACCCGCAGCTCACCCGCATGGCGGTCGACGAGGTCCGGCGCGCCAAGGTCAACCAGGGCCGCCGCACCGGGCGGCGCCGCGCGCCCCGCCCGCAGCGGTTCCGGCCGCCGCCCCGCCCGGACGTGATCGAGCGGCTGGACCGCGCCGGGCTGCTCCCGGCTATCACGTTCATCTTCAGCCGCGCCGGGTGCGACGCCGCCGTCCTGCAGTGCCTGCACGCCGGGATCCGGCTGACGTCCAAGGAGGAGGCGGAGGAGATCCGCGCGCACGCCGAGCTGCGCACCGCCGACATCTCGCCCGAGGACCTGCGGGTCCTCGGCTACGGCGACTTCCTCGCCGCGCTGGAGCGCGGCGTCGCCTCCCACCACGCCGGGATGCTCCCCACGTTCAAGGAGATCGTCGAGGAGCTGTTCACCCGCGGGATGATCAAGGCGGTGTTCGCGACGGAGACGCTCGCGCTCGGCATCAACATGCCCGCCCGCACCGTCGTGATCGAGAAGCTCGACAAGTGGAACGGCGAGGCCCACGTCGACCTGACCCCCGGCGAGTACACGCAGCTCACCGGGCGGGCCGGGCGCCGCGGCATCGACGTTGAGGGCCACGCCGTCGTGGTGTGGGGGCCGAACGTGGAGCCCGCGTCCGTCGCCGGGCTCGCCGGCACCCGCACCTACCCGCTGAACTCCAGCTTCCGGCCCTCGTACAACATGGCCGTCAACCTCGTCGGCGCCGTCGGGAACGAGCGCGCCCGGACGCTGCTGGAGGAGTCGTTCGCGCAGTTCCAGGCCGACCGGGCCGTCGTCGGCCTCGCGCGGCAGGTGCACAAGAACGAGGAGGCCCTCGACGGGTACGCCAAGGCCGCCGAATGCCATCTCGGCGACTTCATGGAGTACGCGGCGATGCGGCGCCGCCTGTCGGACCGGGAGGCGGAGCTGTCGCGGGAGCGAGCCGGGACCCGCCGCGCCGAGGCGGCGAAGTCGCTGGAGCACCTGCGGCCCGGCGACGTCATCCTCGTCCCGTCGGGGCGGCGGTCGGGGCTGGCGGTCGTCCTGGACCCGGGCGTCGGACGCCGCTCGGACGGGCCAGCGCCGCTCGTCCTGACGATCAACCGGTCCGTGCAGCGCCTGTCGATCCAGGACTTCCCGCGCGCCGTGGAGCCCGTCGAGCGGATCCGGATCCCGAAGTCGTTCAGCCCCCGCAACCCGCAGGACCGCCGCGACCTGGCGTCCACCCTGCGCGCGAAGGTCCCCGACGACGTCCGCGGGCGAAAGCGCGTCCGCGGCGACACCGCGGCCGCCGACGACGCCGAGATCACCGGGCTGCGCGCCGACCTGCGCCGCCACCCCGTGCACGGCTGCGACAAGCGGGAGGAGCACGCCCGCTGGGCCGAGCGGTACCACCGCCTCGACCGCGAGACCGAGCAGCTCCGCCGCCGCGTCGAGGGCCGCTCCCAGGTCATCGCCCGGACGTTCGACCGGGTCTGCGCCGTCCTGGAGCAGCTCGGCTACCTGGAGGGCGGCTCCGTCACCGCCGAGGGGCGCCGCCTCGGCCAGATCTACAACGAGCTCGACCTGCTCACCGCCGAGAGCCTCCGCGAGGGCCTGTGGGACAAGCTCGGCCAGGCCGAGCTCGCCGCGTGCGTGTCCGCGCTGGTCTACGAGTCGCGGCAGCCCGACGACGCCGCGCCGCCCCGCACCCCCGCCGGGCCCGCGCAGGACGCCCTCGCCGCGATGGTGCGGCTCTGGGGCGAGCTGGACGCCGTCGAACGCGACAACCGCGTCTCGTTCCTCCGCGAGCCCGACCTCGGGTTCGCGTGGACGGCGTACCGGTGGGCCAAGGGCGACGACCTCGACGAGGTCCTCCTCGAAAGCGACCTCACCGCCGGCGACTTCGTCCGCGCCGTCAAGCAGCTCCTCGACCTGCTCGGGCAGGTCGCGGACGCCGCCCCGCCGAACAGCCACATCCGCAAGACGGCCCGGCGCGCGATGGACTCGATGCGGCGCGGCGTCGTCGCGTACTCGTCCGTCGCCTAGGGAGCGGGGGCCCGGCGGCGGGCGCGGCGCGCCGACAGGGTCCGGTCGACGCGGTAGGCCGCCAGCCGGACGAGGAACGCCTGCGGCGGGCGCCGCAGGAACCCCGGCGTCACGCGGTGGACGCCGCCCGCCGTCCGCAGCATCAGCGTCGCGGTGCGGCGGCGGTTGTCCGTCCAGGGCAGGCCGTACTGGTCGCGGAGCGTGCCGGGCAGCAGCGCCGCGGTGAGCAGCCGGAACACGGCCAGGGCGGGGAACAGGGCGCGCAGCCTGCGCGGCCACAGGACGGCGCCGGCGACCTCGCGGGCCGTGTCCGTCACCTCCAGCGACGCGAGCATGTCCGCCATGTAGGCGCGGAACGCGGCCAGGTCGGCGGGCTGCGACTCCAGCGGGCAGCCGAGGACCTCGGCGACCGCGCGGGCCTGCCGATAGTACTCCTCCGCCAGGCCGCGGTCGTCGGGGCCGTCCCGGCCGCCGCGGAGCATGACGCTCTCGTGGATGTGCAGCGCCGAGTCGATGAGCGTCGCGTTGACCCACAGCTGCAGGTCCGGGTCGTCGGCGGAGTAGCCGTCGCCGCGGACCGTCCCGTGGACGCCGCGGACCTTCGCCGCGATCCGCCCGACCTGCTCCGGCGTCCCGAACGTCACGATCAGCAGGAAGTCGAGCGTGCCGAACAGGCGGGCCAGCGGACGGCCGGCGAAGTCGCTGTGCTCGGCGACGCCGCGGGCCACGTCCGGGTGCGCGAGCTGCATCAGCAGCGCCCGCCCGGCGCCGAGGCCGACGAGCGGCTCGGCGGAGAGCCGGCGCAGCACGTCCCGGTCGGCGAGCCGTTCGACGAGCTGCTCGGACGAGGGGATCCGCGGTGCGGCGGGCACGGTGCCTCCCGGCGGTCGGAACCTGCGCGGCCATCCTCGCCCACTATTGACAGGTGGTCAATAAGGGTGCGGGACGCCGAAGGCTGCTGAAATGCCGGGAAATGGCCCCGTAACCTGCGATTCAGTGCCACAATCGGGGCGCCCGATCACCATTGAGGGCCGTGGGGAGCACGATGCGCCCGGGGGCGCCGAGGACGGCGCGCACCGCGCCGGCGACGGCGCGCCCCGCCGCTGCCGCCGCCGGAACCGGGAGCGGCCGCCGCCCACGAGACACACGAGAAAGGTCCCGACCCGTGGCCATCCGCGACAAGATGCGCGCCAACGCGGCCCCCGTCCTGCAGCCAGGCGAGAACGTCCAGGCGGTGTTCGGCGCCCAGACCACCAGCCAGTACTTCGCGCTGCTGTCCTACTGGATCATCATTTTCGCCAACGCCTACCGCGTCGTGGTGGTCACCGACCGGCGGATCCTGGTGTGCCGGTCCGGGCGGTTCCGCATGACGCCGGTGAACGAGGTCCTGCGCGAGCTGCCGCGCGGCACCCGCATCGGCCCGCCGAGCGGCCTGTGGTGGCGCTGCGAGACGCTCGGCGAGAAGCTCTACGTCCACAAGCGGTTCCACAAGGACGTCAACGCCGCCGACGGCGTCAACGCCTGACGCCGGACAGACCAGGGGCCTTCCCGCCGAGCGGGAGGGCCTCTCGTCTTTCCCGGGGCGTGGACGGCGCGCGGGCGGGCACCCTACGCAGGTCGGAGACGGATCCGCTGCACGGAGGATCCGGCGCCCCGGAAGGTACCGCTAGCGTGATCCCGATCACGCTATTTCCCGAAACGAACACGCAGGATGTGTGCATGATCGAGGCGGAGAACCTCACCAAGCGCTACGGCGACAAGACCGCCGTGGACGATCTGTCCTTCACCGTCGTCCCCGGGCGGGTCACCGGGTTCCTCGGCCCGAACGGCGCCGGGAAGTCGACCACCATGCGGCTGCTGCTCGGCCTCGACCGGCCGGACCGCGGCGACGCCCGCATCGACGGCGTCCACTACGCCGACCTGCCCGCGCCGATGCGCGTGGTCGGCGCGCTGCTGGAGGCGCGGGCCGTCCACACCGGACGCAGCGCCTACCACCACCTGCTGTGCCTCGCGCAGACCCAGGGGGTCGGCAAGAAGCGCGTCGACGAGGTCGTCGAGCTCGTCGGCCTCACCGGCGTCGCCCGCAAGCGCGCCGGCGGCTTCTCGCTCGGCATGGGGCAGCGGCTCGGCATCGCCGCCGCGCTGCTCGGCGACCCGTCCGTGCTGATCCTGGACGAGCCCGTCAACGGCCTCGACCCGGAGGGCATCGTCTGGATCCGCACCCTCATGCAGCGGCTCGCCGCCGAGGGCCGGACGGTGTTCGTGTCCAGCCACCTGATGAACGAGATGGCCGTCACCGCCGAGCACCTCATCGTCATCGGGCGCGGCAGGCTCATCGCCGACTGCTCCACCGAGGAGTTCATCGAGCGCAGCACCGAGAAGATGGTCGCCGTCCGCAGCCCCGACGCCGCCCGGCTCGCCGGCGTCCTCACCGACGAGGGCGCCAAGGTCACGCCGTCCGAGGACGGGCTGCTGACCGTCACCCACATGGAGGCGCCCCGCGTCGGGGAGCTCGCCGCCGCCGAAGGAGTCGTCCTGCACGAGCTCACCCCGATGCGCGGCTCGCTGGAGGCGGCGTTCATGGATCTGACCCGAGAGAGCGTCGAATACGGCGCGGCCGGAGGCCCCGTGGCCGGACCGATCCCGGGCGCCGGACCCGTCCCGGGCCCCGGGCCCGCCGCCGGAGGAGCCGGCGCCGCGCCCGGCGCGGGTCCCGCCGGGAAGGAGGAGCCGCGATGACCGCCGCCACCACCGAGGCCGCCGCGCGGCCCGCGGGCCCGCCCGCCCACGACCGTCCCGGCTTCGGACGGCTCATGCTCGCCGAGTGGACGAAGATCCGCACCGTCCGCTCCACCCTGTGGTCGCTGATCCTGCTCATCCTCCTCGACCTCGGGTTCACCGCGCTGTTCGTCGGGCTGACCACCGCGCAGTGGGACAATATGACCGAGGGCGACCGCGCCTCGGTCGCCGCCGACCCGGTCAGCTTCATCCTCGGCAGCGGGTTCTTCCTCAGCCAGCTGACCGTCTGCGTCCTCGGCGTCCTGGTGATCGCCTCCGAGTACTCCACCGGCATGATCCGCGCCAGCCTCCTCGCCGTGCCGCGGCGGCTGCCGATGCTGTGGGCCAAGGCCCTGGTGTTCGCGCTGGTCGTCCTCGCGCTCGGCGTCCTGGTGTCGTTCGCGTCGTTCTTCATCGGCGCGGCGCTCATCGGGGACAAGGCGGAGGTGTCGCTCGGCGACGAGGGCGTCCTGCGCGCCGTCGTCGGCGGCGGCCTCTACCTGGCCATGCTCGGCCTGTTCGCGCTGGCGATCGGCGCGATCGTCCGGCACACCGCCGGCGGCATCACCGGAGTGATCGGGTTCGTGCTCGTGCTGGCGCCGCTCGCCACGCTGCTGCCCGGCAGCATCGGCGAGCACGTCCACGCCTACCTGCCGTCCGAGGCGGGCTACCTCATCGCCAAGGCCCACCAGGGCGAGAACGACCTGCTCACGCCCTGGCAGGGGTACGGCGTGTTCGCCCTCTGGACGGTCGCGCTCCTCGCCGTCGCCGCGTTCCTCCTCAAACGCCGCGACGCCTGACCCGCACGCGCAGGCCGTTCACCGGCGACGCGAACGGGCGCCCGCACGGATCTCCGTGCGGGCGCCCGCGTTCGGGCGGGTCAGGCGTAGACGTCCTGCAGCCAGGTGCGCCACGCCTTCTTCGCCGGCTCCTGCTCGGCGGCCGAGCCGGGCGCGAAGTCGTGCACGGCGATCCCGACCGGGCCGCCCCACGCGTCGCGTCCGAAGAACCGGTACATCGCGTCGTCCGTGCGCAGGCCGAGGAAGTACTCGTTGCGGAAGTCGACCACCGCGTCCTTCGCCCCCGCGCCCGGCACGTCCACCCGGACCGTGTCGCCCTCGGCGGCGGCGTCCAGGCCGAGCGCGCGGACGGCCGCGTCGAACGACCCCTTCGCCATGGACGCCTTCGGCCCGTGGACGTCGGACTGCGTCGCCGGCAGCCCCGGGAAATGCGCCAGGTACTGCCGCAGGGTGTGCAGGTAGAAGTCGGTGTGCCGGTTCGCGCCGTCGTACTGGTTGTCCCAGTCGTCGGTGAAGATCCCGCTGTGCACGTAGCGGACCCAGGCGCGTCCGCCGTCGCGCGGCTCGATCAGGTTGTCGAGCTGGTTCAGCGACTGGGGGAGGCCCTCGATGCCGTTCGGGTCCTCCTGGCGGCTGGTCAGCCGGTGCGGCGGGTCCCACGCGGTGACGACCCCGCCGAGCCCGGCCGCGCCGCCGACCCGCGGCTCGTACTCCGCGGGCCACAGCCACCCCGCGGCGCCCGTGGTGATCGCCTCCCACACCTGCTCGGGCGACGAGTCGACCTCGAACTCGCGGACGATCTCGAATGCCTTGGCCATGACGACTCTCCTCTACGTTTTCGTGGTTGCGTTGCGTTGAGCGGCGTTGCGTTTGAGTGGCGGTGCGTTGAGCGGCGTTGCGTTGCGGCGACCGGCCGCCGGTCAGGACTCGATCTCTCCGGGGACGTCCCGCTCCGGTTCGGCGGCGGCCCCGGGCTCAGCCTTCAGCGACGGGTGGACGGCGATCACGACGCGGTGGCCCCGCCCGCCCTCCGACTCCGCGTCGTGGTACTTGCGGACCAGCGCGCCGACGCCGGCGGTCAGCTCCTCGATGAACGCCGCCCGGTCGGCCGCGGACGCGAACCGGACCTCCCCGTCCAGCGCGAACGTCGCCAGGCGCTGGTCGGCCCGCGCCGCGCCGGTGATCAGCGCGCCGACGTCGCGGACCAGCCGGGCCGCGAGCGCCAGCAGCCACCGCGCCGACAGCGCGTCCCGGTGCCGGTCCGGGTCCGGCTGCACCGACGCGAGCGCGAGCGGCGAGATGACGTAGGACGCCGCCGTGGCCCGCATCAGCCGCTCGGTCATGTTGCCCTTGCGGCGCTCGCCGACCAGCTCGACCAGCCCGTGCCGCTCCAGCGCCCGCAGGTGGTAGTTGACCTTCTGCCTGGGCAGGCCGACCCGGGCCGCGAGCGCGGTCGCCGACATCGGCTCGGCCAGCTCGGCGAGCAGCCGCGCCCGCATGGGGTCCAGCGAGGCGGCCGCCGCCTCGGGGTTCTCGATCACCGTCACGTCCAGCATGGCCCCATCATGGCAACCGACAATCAGATTTGTCAAGACAGAATCTTTTGTCGGAGCCTGGCGCGGGACCGGCTGGCACACATTGGCGCACGGGGCTCCGGGCGTTGTAGAAAGTCGTCATGAGCAAGCAGGCCGCCCCCGCCGGCGACGCGCACGGCGTCGACGAGGTCACCTCGGCGGTGCTGACCGCGTCCCGGCTGCTGGTGGCGATCTCCGTGCGGTCCCTCGCCGCCGTCGAGGACGCCGTCACGCTGCCGCAGTTCCGGCTCCTCGTCGTGCTGTCCTCGCAGGGGCCGCTCAAGCTCGTCACGCTCGCCGGGCTGCTGGAGGTCAACCCGTCCACCGCCATGCGGATGGTGGACCGGCTCGCCGCCGCCGGGCTGCTGGACCGGCAGGCCAGCCCCGACAGCGGCCGCGAGGTCCGGATCCAGCTCACCGCCGCCGGCCGCGCCATCGTCGACGACGTCACCGCCCGCCGCCGCGCCGACATCGCCGAGATCGTCGCCCGGATGCCGCCCGGCCAGCGCCGCACCCTCGTCGCCGCCCTGCGCGCCTTCACCGAGGCGGGCGGCGAGCCCCCGGCCGCCTCCCCCGTCCCGCTCGCCTGGACCTGACGCGCCCCGCCCCGCCGTTGAACCCGCCCCGCCGCTGAACCCCGCCGGGGCGACGTGCGTACAGCCCCGGTGACGCACCTCTCCTCGACCGGAAGGACGGCGGCGGATGCGAACACCCCGGCCCATCCCCGTGGCGGCACAGGTCGCGGCGTTCGGGCTCGCCGCGCCGCTCCTCCTCGGCGGCTGCACCGCCCTGGCGCGCCAGTCCAGCGACGGCGGGGCGCAGCCCGCGGCGGCCGCGGCGGAGAACGCCCGCCAGGCCACCGTCACCACCGAATGGGGGCCGCTCGGGCCCGCCGACCGCGTCCTCATCGTCAAGGTCAGAGAGGCCGGGCTCTGGGAGATCCCCGTCGGGCGGGAGGCCGCGCGCCGCGCCGCCCGGCCCGCCACCCAGCGCAACCTCGCCGAGATCGCCCGCCAGCACGAGCGGCTGGACGAGCTCGCCCGCGGGATCGCCGCCCAGCTCAACGTCCCGCTGCCGGACCGGCCGACCGCCGAGCAGCAGAGCTGGATGTCGGAGATCGGCGGCAAGTCCGGCACCGAGTACGACAAGACGGCCGTGGCGCGGATGCGGGTGGCGCACGGCCAGATCTACCCGCAGATCGCCGCCGTCCGCGCCAGCACCCGCAACACCCTCGTCCGGCAGTTCGCCAAGCAGTGCGAGACGTTCGTCCACACCCACATGACGCTGCTGGAGGGGACCGGTTTCGTCACCGTCGACGCGCTGCCCGACCCGCCGACCGTGACCGGCGCGCCCGAGCCCGGCAGCCCGATCCAGCGGCGGACGCCCGCGCCCGCCGCCACCTCCGTGATCAGGGGCTGATCGTGCCCGCGCGGTTCAGCCGCGGGCGTCCAGCTCGGCGAGCAGCGCCCGCAGCGTCGCGCCGAGCGGCGCGTCCAGCGTCACCCGGGCGTGCTCGTCGCCCCTGGTCGCGCCCCGGTTGACGATCGCGACCTGGACGCCGTGCCCGGCCGCGTGCCGGACGAACCGGTACCCCGACAGCACCGTCAGCGACGACCCGAGCACCAGCAGCGCGCCCGCCGCCTCCGTGAGCGCGAAGCAGTCCCGCACCCGGCCCGGCGGCACGTTCTCCCCGAAGAAGATCACGTCGGGTTTGAGGACGCCGCCGCACCGCTCGCAGTCCACGACCCGGAACGCCTCGACGTCCGCGTCGGCGAGGACGGCGTCGCCGTCCGGGTTGACCGTGCCGGGGGCCGCGGCGCGGGCGTCCCAGCCGGGGTTCGCGGCGCGGAGCCGCTCGTCCAGGCGGGCGCGGGGCGTCCGGTCGCCGCACACCAGGCAGACCACCCGGTCGAGCGCGCCGTGCAGCTCGACGACCCCGTCCGCCCCGGCGGCCTGCTGCAGGCCGTCGACGTTCTGGGTGATGATCCCCGTGACCAGCCCGCGCCGCGCCAGCTCCGCGACCGCGCGGTGCCCGTCGTTCGGACGCGCCGCCGCGATGTGCCGCCACCCCAGATGGCTGCGCGCCCAGTACCGGCGCCGCGCCGCCGCCGACCCGGTGAACGTCTGGTAGGTCATCGGCTCGGCCCGCCGCCGTCGCCCCGTCTCCCCGCGGTAGTCGGGAATGCCCGACTCGGTCGACAGGCCGGCGCCGCTCAGCACCAGCACGCCGCCGTCCGAGACGAGGTCGGCCAGCGTCCGCAGCCGCGCCCCCGCCTCCGCCCCGCCGCCGGCGAACCGGCTCTCAACCTGCGTCACCCCTCCATGGTGCACGACGCCGGGCGCTGGACGGGCGCCGGACGGGTGCTACGTTCCGCTGCATGAAGCTGGCCATTCTCGGCGGCGGCGGGTTCCGGGTGCCGCACGTGTACGAGGCGCTGCTGCGCGACCGCGGGACCCCGCGGATCGACGAGGTCTGGCTGTACGACACCGACACCGCGCGCCTGAAGGTCATGGCGGCGGTCCTCGCCGCGCTCGCGGACGGCGCCGGGAGCGCCGCGGACGCGCCGGAGGTGCGCACCGCCACCGGCCTGGACCGCGCGCTGGACGGCGCCGACTTCGTCTTCTCCGCGATCCGCGTCGGCGGCACCGCCGCGCGGGTCTGCGACGAGCGGGTCGCGCTCGGCCTGGACGTCCTCGGGCAGGAGACCACCGGCCCCGGCGGGATCGCCTACGGCCTGCGCACCGTCCCCGTCATGACGCGCATCGCCCGCCGGGTCCGGGAACTCGCGCCGGACGCCCACGTCATCAACTTCACCAACCCCGCCGGCATGATCACCGAGGCGATGCAGGCGGTGCTCGGCGACCGGGTGCTCGGCGTCTGCGACACCCCGTCCGGGCTCGGGACCCGCGTCGCCGCCGCGCTCGGGCTCGACCCGTCCCGCCTCCGGCTCGACTACGTCGGCCTGAACCACCTCGGCTGGACACGCCGCGTCCTGCACGAGGGCGCCGACGTGCTGCCCGCCGTCCTCGCCGACGACGGCCTGCTCGGCTCCCTGGAGGAGGGCGTGGTGTTCGGCCGCGACTGGCTCCGCGACCTCGGGATGATCCCCAACGAGTACCTGTACTACTTCTACTTCAACCGGGAGGCGGTGCGCGCCACCCTCGACGCGCCGCAGACCCGCGGCGAGTTCCTCGCCGCGCAGCAGGCCGCGTTCTACGAGCGCGTCGCGCCGCTGGCCGACCGGGCGTCCGGCGGCGCGGCCTTGGAGCTGTGGCGCGAGACCGTCGCCGCCCGCAGCGCCAGCTACATGGCCGAGATGAAGGGCTCCGTCACCGGCGCCGAGACGGCCGGACACTCCGGCGTCGACCCGGTCGACGAGGGCTACGCCGGCGTCGCGGTGAGGGTCATGGCCGCGATCGCCCGCGACGAGCCCGCCACCATGATCCTCAACGTCCGGAACGGGACGACGGTGGCCGCGCTGCCGCCGGACGCGGTCGTCGAGGTGCCGGTGCGCGTGGACGCCGACGGCGTGCACCCGCTGCCGCTCACCCAGCCCGGCCTGCACCAGACGGGCCTGATGCAGCAGGTCAAGGCCGTCGAGCGCCTGACGATCCGCGCCGCGCTGACCGGCTCGCGCCCCGACGCCGCCAAGGCTTTCGCGCTCCACCCCCTGGTCGACTCCGTGTCGGTGGGACGGCGGCTCCTGGACGGCTACGTCACCCGCATCCCCGAGGTCGCCGCCGTGTTCGCCTCAAAGTGACCCCGCTATTGGCTCGCCGGGGCGGCGGAGCCGCCGAGCGCGCCGCGGTGCCGGGGGAGGCGCCCCGAGCCGGTCGCCAGGGCCAGGCCCGCCGCCAGGGCGAACAGGCCGACGCCGAGGAAGGTCAGCGGCACGATCGTCTTCAGCAGCCGGATCTTGGCGGCGCCGTCGTCGGACTTCGCTTGCAGGGCCTTCCGCGACTCGGGCGTCATCTTGAGGTCCAGGTCGGCGACGACGAGGGCGCCCGCGCCGCCCTGCTGGGGCCGCAGCGTCGACACCACGTGCCGCTGCTGGTCGACGGGCGCGCCGGTCCGCGGGTCGATCCAGTACGTGGACTCCGACCGCTGGAAGCGGTCCACCGGCACGGGCGCGCCGCCCTTGGGGAGGCCGAGCAGCTCGGGCGGCACGGCGGGCAGGCTGCTGGGGATCTTGGTGTCCGGGACGCGCTGGACGAACCGGAAGGTGCGGACGCCGTCGCGCCGCTCCTCCCCGGCGAAGACCATCGGCCAGGCGCGCCGGGTGCCGGTGTCGAAGAGCTGCAGGCCCTTCTTCTCCGGCTCCACCGGCCAGAAGAGGCCGATTCCGGACTGCCGGACGCTCTTGTCGTCCTCCACCGCCGCGCCGCAGCAGTTCTGGAGCCGTCCCGTCCGGCGGTCGAAGGCGAGCCGCTGCTTCTGTATCTCGATCGTGACGCCGTTCGCCGTGTCCTGGACGACCGTGGTGGAGTCCCATACGGCGAGCCCGTCGTCGCGGGCGTCCACATCGGCCCGGATCGTGTTGGTCGCGACGACCGTGGCGCCGGTCCGCGGGGTGAGCTTCCCGGCGTCGAAGTAGGCGGCGCCGTCGGCCTGCAGCCGCGTGACCTGGTACAAGTCCGTCGGCGCGCCGATCAGCGACGGCGCGACGTAGAAACGCGCGAGGACGAACCCTGCCAGCATGAACGCACCGATGCCGATCAGGGTGAAACCGATGGCCCTTCGCATTGCGGCCTCCCAGGAACGCGGCGAAAGTAAAACGGGTGCGCGCACAATCCCACAAAGGTTGCGTACCTGACCAGAGCGGGACGAAAAGCATTTCTCATCGCGGTCGCGGCGGGTGTGAGCGACCGTTTACGCGGAGGTGATATCCGCGACGTCCGGGCGAAATGGGCGCCGCTCAGAATCGGCCGCATGGGAGCCGACAGCGAACCGGGCGGGCGGCTCGTGGTGGCCGGGCACGGCCCGTCCGCGCACCGCCTCGTGGAGGCCCTGCGCGAGCGCGACGCCGCCCGGACCTGGACGATCACCGTCATCGGCGAGGAGCCCCGCCCGGCCTACGACCGGGTGGCGCTGACGACGCACCTGGAGGGCGCCGACCTCGCCTACCCCGCGCACGGCGGCGGGGTCGCCGTCGTCACCGGCGAGCGCGTCACCGCCGTCGACCGGGCCGCCCGGACGGTCACCACCTCGGCGGGACGCGTCGCCGCCTACGACGCGCTCGTCCTGGCCACGGGGTCGGCGCCGTTCGTCCCGCCGGTCGAGGGCCGCGACCTGCCGGGCGTGTTCGCCTACCGCACCGTCGACGACCTGGACGCCCTCCGCGAGTACGCGCGGGGCCGGGCCACCGCGGCCGTCATCGGCGGCGGGCTCCTGGGGCTGGAGGCGGCCCGCGCGCTCCAGGGCCTCGGGCTGCGCGGCGCCGTCGTGGAGGTCGCGCCGTGGCTGATGCCGCGCCAGCTCGACGAGGGCGGCGGCGCGATGCTGCGCCGCCACATCGAGGGCCTCGGCCTGTCCGTCCACGTGGGCGTCCCGGTGCGGGCGCTGGAGGCGGGGGAGGACGGCGCGGTCCGGCGGGTCGTGCTCGCCGACGGCGAGGCGATCGAGGCCGAGGTCGTCGTGTTCTCCGCCGGGGTCCGCCCGCGCGACGAGCTGGCCCGCGCCTGCGGCCTGCCGGTGGGGGAGCGGGGCGGGATCGTCGTGGACGTGTCCTGCCGCACCGAGGACCCGGCCGTCTGGGCGATCGGCGAATGCGCCCAGGTCGGCGGCGCCGTGCATGGGCTGGCCGGGCCCTGTTTCGCGATGGCGGAGGTCGTCGCCGACCGGCTGCTGTCGGACGCGAGCACCGCCGTGTTCGGCGGCGCCGACACGTCCGCGAAGCTGAAGCTCATGGGCGTGGACGTCGCCGCCTTCGGCGACCCGTCCGCCGGGCCGGAGCGGGGCGCGCTCAGCGTCACCTACACCGACCCCGTCGCCGGGGTCTACAAGAGGCTCGTCGTCAGCGACGACGCCCGGACGCTCCTCGGCGGCGTCCTCGTCGGCGACGCCGAGCAGTACGGGACGCTCCGCGCCCACGTCGGCCGGGGCCTGCCGGACGCCCCCGAGCGCATGCTGTTCGGCGGCACGGAACCGGCAGGCGGCGGCGACCTGCCCGGCGCGGCGGTCGTCTGCTCCTGCAACAACGTCACCGCCGACGGCGTCCGCCGCGCGATCACCGAGCACTCCCTCACCGGCGTCCCGGCCGTGAAGGACTGCACGCGCGCCGGGACGAGCTGCGGAAGTTGCGTCCCGCTGCTGAAACGGATCCTGGACGCCGAGCTGACCGCCGCCGGGATCGAGGTCGGCACGGCCCTCTGCGAGCACTTCGGCCACAGCCGCGCCGAACTGTTCGACATCGTCCGGGCGGGGCGGATCACCAGCTTCACCCGGCTCATCGAGAAGCACGGGACGGGCCGCGGCTGCGACATCTGCAAGCCCGCCGTCGCGTCCATCCTGGCGAGCCTCGGGAACGGGCACGTCCTGGAGGGGGAGCAGGCCGCGCTGCAGGACACCAACGACCACTTCCTGGCGAACCTGCAGAAGAACGGCACGTACTCGGTGGTGCCGCGCGTCCCCGGCGGCGAGATCACCCCGGCCGGGCTCATCGCGATCGGCGAGGTCGCCCGCGACTTCGGCCTCTACACCAAGATCACCGGCGGGCAGCGGATCGACCTGTTCGGCGCCCGCGTCGAGCAGCTCCCCGAGATCTGGCGGCGGCTGACGGCCGCCGGGTTCGAGTCCGGGCACGCCTACGGCAAGGCGCTGCGGACGGTGAAGTCGTGCGTCGGGTCCGCGTGGTGCCGCTACGGCGTCCAGGACTCGACGGCGATGGCGATCCGCCTCGAACTGCGGTACCGGGGGCTGCGCGCCCCGCACAAGCTGAAGTCCGCCGTGTCCGGGTGCGCCCGCGAATGCGCCGAGGCGCAGAGCAAGGACTTCGGCGTCATCGCCACCGAGAACGGCTGGAACCTCTACCTCGCCGGGAACGGCGGCATGCGGCCCCGGCACGCCGACCTGTTCGCCACCGACCTCGCCGACGACGAGCTGATCACCCTGATCGACCGGTTCCTGATGTTCTACATCCGCACCGCCGACCGGCTGCAGCGCACCGCGAGCTGGCTGGAGGCGCTCGACGGCGGACTCGACTACCTCCGCGAGGTCATCGTGGACGACCGGCTCGGCATCTGCGCCGACCTCGACGCCGCGATGGCCCGCCACGTCGCCGCCTATTCCGACGAATGGCGCGACACCCTCGACGACCCCGACCGGCTCGGCCGTTTCGTCTCGTTCGTCAACGCCCCGCACACCCCGGACCCGAGCATCGCCTTCGACGTCGAACGCGACCAGATCAGGCCCCTTCTCCCGCTGGAGGTGAAGCGGTGAGCCCCGGAGGCACGGCAGGCGTCGTGGTGGTCGGCAACGGCATGGCCGGGTCCCGGTTCGTCGGCGAGCTGCGGGCCCGCGACGCCGCGACGCCCGTCACCGTGTTCGGCGCGGAGCCGCAGCGCCCCTACAACCGGGTGCTGCTGTCGAACGTCCTCGCCGGGGTGACGCGGCCCGAGCACATCAGCCTGGTCGACGCCGCCTGGTACGCCTCGCACGGTGTGGACGCCAGGCTCGGCGTCGAGGTCACCCGCGTCGACCGCGCGGCCAAGACCGTCCACGCGTCCGACGGGACCGTCACCCCGTACGGGACGCTCGTCCTCGCGACGGGCAGCACCGCGTTCGTCCCGCCCCTGCCCGGCCTGCGCGGCGGGCTCCCCGACGGCGCGCTGGTGTTCCGCACCCTGGACGACTGCCGCCGCATCTCCGGCCTCGCCGAGTCGGCGCGCCGCGCGGTGGTCGTCGGCGGCGGCCTGCTCGGCATCGAGGCCGCGCGGGGGCTCGCGGGCCGCGGCCTGGACGTGACCGTCCTGCACCTGGCCGGGCACCTCATGGAACGCCAGCTCGACCCCGCCGCCGGGAAGGTCCTGGCCCGGACGCTGGCGGCCCTCGGCGTCGGCGCCCGCCTCCAGGCCGCCGTCACCGGGCTGCGCGTGTCGGACGGCGCCGTCACCGGCGTCGAGCTGGCCCTGCCCGGCGGCGGGACGGAGACCGCCGACGCCGACCTCGTCGTCCTGTCGTGCGGCGTCCGGCCCGAGACGGCGCTCGCCCGGGACGCGGGCCTCGCCGTCGGCCGCGGCGTCGTCGTGGACGACGAGCTGCGCTCGGTCACCGACCCGTCCGTCCGCGCCATCGGCGAGTGCTCCGAGCACCGCGACGAGGTGTACGGGCTGGTCGCGCCCGCCTGGGAGCAGGCGGGCGTGCTCGCCGGGCTGCTCGCCGGCACCGACCCCGCCGCCCGCTTCACCGGCGCCCGGCAGATCACCCGGCTCAAGGCCGCCGGGATCGAGCTGGCGTCGATGGGCGAGACGCACTTCGGCGACGACGACGCCGGTGTCGAGGTCGTCCGGTTCACCGACGCGGCGCGCGGCACTTACAAGAAGGCGGTCATCCGGGAGGGGCGGCTGATCGGCGCGATCCTGCTCGGCGAGACCTCCGCCGCCGGGACCCTGACCCAGCTCTACGACCGCGCCGCTCCGCTGCCGTCCGAGCGCCTCGGCCTCCTCTTCCCCGGCTTCGACACGCCCGCCCAGGCGGACGCGCCGCTGCGGATGCCGGACGCGGCCACCGTCTGCCACTGCAACAACGTCAGCAAGGGCCGGATCCGCGCCTGCTGGGAGCGCGGCGCACGCACCGCCGGGGACGTCGCGCGCGAGACCAGGGCGGGCACCGGCTGCGGGACGTGCCGCGACGCCGTCGAGGGCATCGTCGCGTGGCTGGCCGGGCAGGAGCCCGCCGACGTCGCCTGACCGGGGCCGCGGCGGCGGGTAGGCTCACGCCTCCAGGCCCGCGCGGGCCTGCCCGTTTAACCCGCACCCCGGGGAAAGGACGACTCCATGACCGACGCGGGCCCCTTCACCGACGACGTCGTCCGGCAGATCATGCGCCACATGAACGAGGACCACGCGGCCGACTGCCTCACGATCTGCCGGGCGCTCGCCGGCCGGCCCGGCGCGACCGCGGCCCGGATGACCGGGATGGACGCCGACGGCATCGACTTCGCGGTGATGGACGGCGGCGCCGAGCGTCCCGTCCGGATCCCGTTCGCCGAGCGGCTGACCGAACGCCCGCAGGTGCGCCGGGAGGTCGTCCGGATGACCGAGGAAGCCCGTGCCGCACTGAGCGGCTGACCTGCGGCGCGGCATCGCCGCTGGACGTTCCCGACGCCATGTCGGTAAAGTAACCGACGTCACGTCGGAAACTTCGCCGCCGCACCTTCCCAACAGATTTAGGTAAGGCTAGCCTAAGTCCCGGGAATCGAGGAGGGCCGGGAATGGACAGCACGGGCACGGACGGCGCGTTCTCCGCGCGGCTGAGGGCCGCGACGTGGAGCGACCACGGGGACAACGAGACGTCGGCCTACATGAGCGCGCTCGTCGAGGGCCGTCTCGCCCGCGACGAGTACGCGGTCCTGGTGGCGCAGCTCCACCCCGTCTACGACCTCCTCGAAGAGGCCGCCGACCGGATGGCGTCCGACCCGGTCGCCGGCCCGTTCGACCTTCCCGGCCTGCGCCGCCGCGACGCGCTTGAGGCCGACCTGGCCTACTTCTACGGCCCGCGCTGGCGCGCCCGCATCGAGCCCGGCGAGGCCACCGAGCGGTACTGCGACCGGCTCCGCGAGGTGTGCTTCGACTGGCCGGCCGGGTTCGTCGCCCACCACTACACCCGCTACCTGGGCGACCTGTCCGGCGGGCAGTACATCGGCAGGCAGGTCCGCAAGACCCTCGACCTGACGGCCGGCGACGACGGCGTCCGCTTCTACCGCTTCCCCGGCAAGCCCAAGGCGTACAAGGACCGCTACCGGGACCTCCTGGACGCCGCGCCCTGGGACGCCGCCGAGCAGGACCGCGTCATCGACGAGGTCAGGACCGCCTACCGCCTCAACGCCGGCGTCACCGAGGAGCTCGGCCGGATCATCCGCCCCAGCGCCGCCTGACGCGCACGCCCGGAAGGGCGGGGGGCGTCAGGCCGTGCGGGAGAAGCGGACGCGGCGGCGCGCCGGGTCCGCCTCCTCAAGCCGCACCCTGACCTGCTCGCCGAGCGGCAGCGCGGCCCCGTCGCAGCGGCCGAACACCGGCGGCGACACCAACTGGACGCGCCCGCCGGACCGGTCGGCGCTCACGTCCACCACCACCGCGTCGAAGACGTCGCCGACGTGGTCGCGCAGCAGCAGCGCCTCGACGAGGTCGACGCACGCGTGGTCGATGTCGGCGGCGCGGCGCAGCGCCCGCTGCATCACCTCCGGCAGCTCCGGCAGCGCCTCGCGGGCCCAGCCGGGGACGGGGCGTCCCGCCGCGAGCGCCAGGCACACCTCGGTGGCGTACCGGTCGGCGAGCCGCCGGATCGGGGCCGTGACGTGCGCGTACGGGGCGGCGACGGCGGCGTGCTCGGCCTGTCCCGGCGGCGACCCGTCGAACGCGGTGTACCCGGCGCCGCGCATCAGCGCCCCCGCGTCGTGCAGGAACGCGGCGTGCCGGGGCAGGGACGGGTCCAGCGCGCGGACGATGTCGCCGTACGCGGAGCCCCCGGGCCAGGCGACGCCGAGCGCGCCGGCGGCGAGCCTGAGCCGCGCCACCGCCTCGGGCGGCGCGGGCGGCATCGTGCGCAGCAGCCCGACGCCGCCGTCCAGCATCAGCCGCGCCGCCGCCCGCCCGGTGAGCAGCGAGATCTGCGCGTTCCACGCCTCGGTCGCCAGGTCGCCGCGCAGCTTCAGCGCCCAGCCGCCGTTGGCGTGCACGACCTCCTGCTCGGGCAGCGGGAGGCTGACGCCGCCGCGCGCCGCCTCCGCCGCGATGAGCCGCTCGCCGATCTCGCCGAGCAGCGCGATCCGGGGGTCGCCGCCGTCGTGCCGGGCGGTCGCGTAGTCGAGCCGGGCGCGGCTGCGGACGAGCGCGCGCCGCACGTCCACGCCGGTGATCCGCCCGGCGTCGTCGATGTCGATCGTCCACGCGACGGCGGGGCGGTCCCGTCCCGGCAGCAGGCTCGCGGCGTTCTCCGACAGCGGGCGCGGGTGCAGCGGCGCGTTGGCGTCGGGCAGGTAGAGCGTGACGCCGCGGGACCGCGCCTCGGCGTCCAGCGCGCCGCCGGGCCGCACGAACCCGGCCATGTCGGCGATCGCGTACCGGACCCGGTGGCCGGGGCCGCGCCGCTCCAGGTGCATGGCCTGGTCCAGGTCGAGGGAGCCGGGCGGGTCGAGGGTGAAGAACGGGAGCCCGCGCAGGTCGGCGCGGCCGTCGGGATGGACCGCGGGCCCGGCGGCCTCGGTGAGGACGGCGGGCGGGAACGGGCCGGGCACCGAGTACTCGGCGCGGATCCGGTCGAGGCCCGCGCGGATCTCGGCGTCGGCCTCCGCGGTACGCAGTCGCAGCGGTCGGCGCGGCACAGCACCGAGCGTACGGGACGAAAACCCGGTTACGGACCTGATCTACATTGTAAAGGCGTCGGCCGACGGGCGCTCCGGCGTCCGCGCGAACTCCGCCAGCCGCGCCGCGTCCACCACGGTGATCTTGCGGCGGCCGGTGACGACGAGGCCCTCGGCCCGCAGCGTGCCGAGCGCGCGGGCGACGGTCTCGCGCGAGGCGTCCATCCAGCTGCCGAGCTCCTCCTGGGACAGCGGCGGGCCGATCACGATGCGTCCGGCGGCGTCCGGCGGCGCGTGCCTTGCCGACGCCTCCGCCAGCTCGGTCAGCAGGATCGCCAGCCGCCGCGCGCCGTGCGCGGACACGTGCGCCTGCAGCCTGCGGTCGGCGTCGTCGAGCCGGCGCACGAACGTGCCGCTGACCAGCCGCCACACGCCCGGATGGGCGTCCAGGAAGCCGGTGAACCGGGCGGCGGGGACCACCAGCGCGCGCAGCGGGCTGAGCGCCGCCACGGTCGCCGACCGCTCCCGGCGGCCGAGCACCGCGCTCTCGCACACCAGGTCGCCGGGCCCGCGTACGGCGAGGACCACCTCCCGGCCGTCCTCGCTCGACGACGTCACCTTCGCCCAGCCCGACTCGATGATGATGATGTGGTCGGAGTCGTCGCCCTGGTAGCACAGCGGCGTCCGCGGCGCGTACTTGCGCGGCCGCGCGACCGCCCGGAGCGCCGCGCGCTCGGGGTCGTCCAGCGCGGCCCAGAAGGCGTCGCCGGGGTCGGCGGGGCCGCCGCGGCCGCCGCGGGACGCCGCCGCCGGGGCAGGCGGGCGAGCCGCCGGCGCAGGCGGGCGAGCGGCCGGCGGCCGGTCGGTCGGCACGTGCTCGGTCACGGGTCCGCGTCTCCGGTTCCTGGGGTCGGGTGAACCGGTACCCGCGGCAGATGGGGGGAGTGGGGCGGTGAGGCCCAGTGCCGCGGGTACCGGTCGCTCATGCGGCCGCCGGCCGGACGGGCGTCATCGTCCGTCCCGCGGCGGCGCACTGCCTTCATCCCAATGAGAACCCCTCACTGGGCAGGATGCTGCACGCGGGAGAACGCCCTGTCTGCGTCATCTGACACTTTTGACGAAAATTGCAGCGACGATCAGTCAGGGCGGGGGTCAAGGCGCCGGTCAGCGGGACAGGGCGTTCAGCAGGCGGTTGACGGGGCTCGCGAGGTTCCACTGGTCCGCCAGCGCGACGAGAGTCTCGGGGTCGCGCGCGCCGGACGGGAGCCGGTCGTCGAGGTTCGCCAGCTCCGGCGCGTCGATGTCGGTGACGACCCGCACGACCGTCTCGGCGGCGGCGAGGTACTCGCGCGCCGCCTCCATGCGGCGCCGCGCGCCCGCCGGGAACCCCTCGTCGGCGCCGGAGTCGAGCGCGGCGAGGATCCCCGCCACCGACCCGAACCGGGTGACGAGCGCGGCGGCGGTCTTGTCGCCGACGCCGGGCACGCCGGGCAGGCCGTCGGACGGGTCGCCGCGCAGCGTCGCGTAGTCGCCGTACCCGCGGCCGGGGATGCCGTACTTGGCCGTGATCTCCTTCTCGCCCATGATCTGCAGGTTCCTGATGCCGCGCGCCGTGTACAGGACGGCGACCGGGGCGCGGTCGTCCACCAGCTGGAACAGGTCGCGGTCGCCGGTCACGATGTCGACCGGGCCGTCCGCCGCGCCCCGCACCGCCAGGGTCCCGATGACGTCGTCGGCCTCGTAGCCGGGGACGCCCGCCCGCGCCAGCCCGAACGCGTCCAGCACCGCGTCGATGACCGGGAGCTGCGCCTCCAGCGCGTCGGGCGTCTGGTCGCCGCCGCTCTCGGCCACCCGGTGCGCCTTGTAGGACGGCAGCGCCGCCACCCGGAACGCGGGCCGCCAGTCGGCGTCCATGCAGCAGACCAGGCGCTCGGGCCCGCGGTCCTGGACGAGCCGCGCGATCATGTCGATGAGGCCGCGGACGGCGTTCACCGGCGTCCCGTCCGGGGCGGTGACCGTCTCGGGCACCCCGAAGAAGGCGCGGAAGTACAACGACGGCGTGTCCAGCAGCATCAGCCCGCTCATGCGCCACATCGTGCCATGCCGCGCCGACACCGGGGCGCAGGCGGGCCGGGGCGCCGCGGCCCCGGTCCGCCTGCGATCCTGGTACCGCAGTGAAGACCGGAGAATGGAGACGGGTGTGACAACGGAGTTGTATCCGCGTGAGCGCCTCGGCCTGGTGCGGGACGCGGCGGCGAAGGCGGGGCTCGGGGCGGTGCTGCTGACCCCCGGCCCGGACCTGCGGTACGTCACCGGGTACGACGCCAAGCAGCTGGAGCGGCTCACCTGCCTGGTGGTGCCGGCCGGCGGCGAGGCGTTCCTGGTCGTCCCGCGGCTGGAGCTGCCCGCGGCCCAGGCGTCGCCCGCCGGGTCGCTCGGCGTGGAGCTGGTGCCGTGGGACGAGATCGACGACCCGTACGCGCTGGTCGCCGGGCGGCTCCCGCAGGACCCGGGGACGGTGGGCGTGGCCGACCGGATGTGGGCGGTGATGGCGCTGCGGTTCCGCGCCGCGATGCCCGCCGCCGAGCAGGTCGCGGCCGGGGGAGTGCTGCGGGAGCTGCGGATGCGCAAGAGCCCGGCGGAGGTCGCGGCGCTGCGCGAGGCGGGCGCGGCGATCGACCGGGTGCACCGCCGCGTGCCGGACCTGCTGAAGGCGGGCCGCACCGAGCGGGAGGTCGCGCGCGACATCGCCGACGCGATCACCGGCGAGGGGCACGCGCAGGTCGACTTCGTGATCGTCGGGTCGGGCCCGAACGGGGCCAACCCGCACGCCGAGCCGTCCGACCGGGTGATCCGGCCGGGCGAGCCGGTCGTGGTCGACATCGGCGGGACGATGCCGAGCGGGTACTGCTCGGACTCCACCCGCAACTACTGCGTCGGCGAGCCGCCCGCGGAGTACCGCGCGTACTTCGAGGTGCTGGAGGAGGCGCAGCGGGCGTCGTGCGCGGCCGTCCGTCCCGGGGTCACGCCCGAGGCGGTGGACGCGGCGGCCCGCGACGTCATCGAGGCCGCCGGGCACGGCGCCGACTTCTTCCACCGCACCGGCCACGGCATCGGCCTGGAGTCGCACGAGGACCCCTACATCGTGGCGGGCAACCTGGAGCCGCTGGAGCCGGGCATGGCGTTCTCAATCGAGCCGGGCATCTACCCCGGCCCGCACGGCGCCCGCATCGAGGACATCGTCGTGTGCACCGAGGACGGCTGCGAGCCGATGAACGTCACCGACCACGGCCTGGTCATCGTCGGCTGACCCACCCGGCTCGAACCTCAACCGGGGTCACGGGTCGTGCGGCCGGAGGGCGCCCAGCGCCCGGAGGTCGCACGACCCGAGCACGGCGGGTGTGTTTCACGAGACGCGCCAGCGGCTCGGGAAACGTGCCCGCCGTGCCTGACGGGGGTTCCAGGGGGTCGTCCCCCTGGGCTAGCCCTGCTTGTGGAAGTCGGTCACGGTGTCCTGGGGACCGGGGGCGGTCTTGCGGACGGTGTCGGGGTGCCCGATCGCCAGGCCGCTGGACGGGTCGAAGAAGTGCAGCCGGCGGGTGTCGACGCCGAGGTCGACGTGCTGCCCGGGGCGCACGCGCGAGCGGGAGTTGACGCGGGCCGTCCACAGCGCCCGGTTGTCGGTGAGCGGGATCGCCATGTCGGCCTCGCCCTCGGCGGCGTCCTCGGCGAGGTCGGCGGTGTCCTTGTGCTCGACCGGCGGCGCGTCGATCGTGAAGATCACGTTGATCTCGCTGCCGAGCTCCTCGGTCACGCTGCTGCGGACCGCCATCGGCGCCCACTCGGGGCTGGCGTGCGCGGCGTCCTCGAAGTCGGACGGCCGGATGCCCAGGATGATCTGGCGGCCGAGGTAGTTCTGCAGGCCGGGCTTCTCGTTCAGGACGGACGCCGGGACGGGCAGCGTGTACCCGGCGAAGGCGACCTGCGCGCCGCCCTCGCCGGAGGTGAGGCTCGCGGACACGAAGTTCATCGCCGGGGAGCCGATGAAGCCCGCCACGAACAGGTTGACGGGGTTGTCGAACAGCCGCTGCGGCGTGTCGACCTGCTGCAGGCGGCCCTCGCGCAGCACGCAGACCCGCGTCCCGAGCGTCATCGCCTCGACCTGGTCGTGGGTGACGTACACGGTGGTGACGCCGAGCCGCTCGTGCAGCTGGCTGAGGGACGCGCGCATCGACACGCGGAGCTTGGCGTCCAGGTTGGACAGCGGCTCGTCCATCAGGAACGCCTGCGGCTGCCGGACGATCGCGCGGCCCATCGCGACCCGCTGCCGCTGCCCGCCCGACAGCGCGGCGGGCTTGCGGGACAGGAACTGCTCGAGGCCGAGCATCTTGGCGGCGTCGCGGACCTTCTGCTTGATCTCCGCCTTCGGCGTGCCGCGCAGCTTGAGGCCGAACGCGAGGTTCTGCTCGACGGTCATGTGCGGGTAGAGGGCGTAGTTCTGGAAGACCATCGCGATGTCGCGGTCCTTGGGCGCGAGGTCGTTGACGACCCGCTCGCCGATGGAGATCTTCCCGCCGGTGATCTCCTCCAGCCCGGCGATCATGCGCAGCGCGGTGGACTTGCCGCAGCCGGACGGGCCGACCAGCACCATGAACTCGCCGTCGCGGATCTCCAGGTCGAGGCCGTCCACGGCCTTGACGCCGCCGGAGTACACCTTGTCGACCCGGTCCAGCACGATCCTGGCCATCCGAACCCCCTCTTGGAAACGTTTCCATAACCCCCTGTCGAGCAGGGGTTTTGTTCAGTAGCTGGAGTAAACATCATGGAAACGTTTCCAGGGGAGGGACGATCGTGAGAAGATGATCTAAAACCTCCTGAAGGGACTATCCGGGCATGACGGACAGGCGGCCGGCGACGATCAAGGACGTGGCGGCGTCGGCGGGCGTCGGCATCGCGACCGTGTCGCGCGTGTTCTCCGGGACGGGCTCGGTCAGCGCCGCCACCCGCGACCGCGTGCTCGCCGCCGCCCGCGCGCTCGACTACCGCCCGAGCGCCCTCGGCCGCGGCCTCAAGCTGCGGCGCAGCGGCGGCATCGGGCTGATCGTCCCCGACGTCACCGACCCCTTCTGCGCCGCGCTGGTCGCCGGCGTGCTGGACTGCGCCCGCACCTTCGGCGAGCACGTCATCGCCGACGCCGCCGACGGCGACCCCGCCCGCGAGGCCGAGATCGTCGAGCGGCTCGCCGGGCAGCGGGTGGACGGCATCATCGCCATGCCCGCCGGAGACGAGGCCGACTGGCGCGGCGCCGCCCGGGTGTGCTCCAGCGTCGTGTTCGCGGGCCGCGTCCTGCCGGGGCTGCCGGACGTGCCGTCCGTCCTCGCCGACGACGCGGGCGGCGTCCGGGCCGTCACCGAGTACCTCGCCGGGCTCGGGCACCGCCGCATCGCGTTCCTCGGCGCCGTCCCCGGCGGCCCGCCCCGGGTGCGGGAGCGCGCGTTCCGCGCCACCCTCGCCCAGCTCGGCGTGCCCGTCGAGGAGGACCTGGTCGTCGCCGCCCGCCCGGCCCGCGACGCCGCCTACGCGGCCGCCGCCGGGCTGCTGCAGCGCCGCGCCGACGTCACCGCCGTCCTGGCCGCCGACCACCTGCTCGGCGAGGCCGCCGTGCTCGTGGCCCGCGAGCTGGACCTGCGGGTCCCCGCCGACGTGTCCATCGCGATGGTCGACGACGTCGCGTGGGCGGAGCTGTGCGACCCGCCGCTGACCGCCGTCGCCCGCCCCGGCCACGACATCGGCTACCGCGCCTGCGAGCTGGCGCTGCGCGAGCCCGCCCGGCGCGGCCGCGGCGGGCCGGTGCTGCTGCCGACCGAACTCGTCGTGCGCGGCAGCTGCGGCCCGCCGCGCGCCCAGCGCCGCCGGACGCGCGCGCACCCCGCCGATTGAGCCGATCCGTGATCGCGGACGGGCCCGGGCACCGCCCCCGGCACGCTAGATTTCCCGCGTGGAGGACATCGATCGTCAGATCCTGGGGTTGCTGGCCGGCGACGGGCGGATGAGCTTCACCGACCTGGCCAAGGAGACCGGCCTCTCGGTGTCGGCCGTGCACCAGCGCGTGCGCCGGCTGCAGAAGCGCGGCGCCATCACCGGCTTCGCCGCCCAGCTCGACAGCACGCAGATCGGGCTGCCGCTCACCGCGTTCATCTCGATCAAGCCGATCGACCCGGCCGCGCCGGACGACGCGCCCGACCGGCTGGCCCATCTCCAGGCGATCGAGGCGTGCCACTCGGTGGCCGGGGACGAGAGCTACATCCTCAAGGTGCGCGTCGCGTCCCCGAACGAGCTCGAGGACCTGCTGCAGAAGATCCGCGCCGCCGCGAACGTCGCGACGCGCACGACGGTCGTCCTCAGCACGCCGTGGGAAGCGCGCCGCCCCCCGCTGTGACTCAGCGTTCGCGGAAGGCGGCGCGGAGGGTCTCGTGGGCGGCGGGCGCGGCGGTGACGTGGTCGAGGGCGAGCAGCGCGGCGCCGAGCAGCGGCGGGTCCTCGGGGACGAGCAGCCGCGCGTGCGGGGCGAGTTCGGCGTAGCGGGCGGCGACGGCGTCCATGAGCAGCGGACGGCGCGCCGCGAGGATCCCGCCGCCGAGGACGACGTCGGCGGGCTCGTCCAGCAGCCCGAGCCGGCGCAGCGCCACCGAGCCGAGCACCGCGACCTCCCCGGCGAGCCGCGCCACCACCTCCCGCGCCACCTCGTCGCCCGCCTCCGCGGCGTCGAACAGGACGGGCGCGAGGGCGGTGAGGCGCCCCTCGTCGAACTCGCCGAGATGGATGCCGAGCCCGACGTCGATGGCGCGCTCGACGCCGAAATGGGCCGCGACGGCGCCGGTCAGCGCCGTGCGGGGGCCGCGGCCGTCCTCGCCGCGGATGCCGTGCCACAGCGCCGCGCGGCCGAGGGAGCCGCCGCCGCCCCAGTCGCCGGTGTGGGGCCCGAGGGACGGGAACCTGGCGGTGCGCCCGTCCGGGCCGACGCCCGCGCAGTTGATCCCTGCGCCGCACACCACGGCGACGCCCCAGCCGGCGGTGACGGCGCTGCGCAGCAGCGCGAACGTGTCGTTGCCGACCGCGACGCTCGCCGCCGCGCCCCGGCTGAGCAGCAGCTTCTCCAGCCGCTCCTCCTCGCCCGGCAGGTCCACGTTGGCCATGTAGGCGGCGAGGTGGGCGACCTCGCCGGGCGGCGCGCCCGCGCGGCGCAGCGCCGTGTCGATCACGGCCGACAGCGCGTCGAGCGCGGTGTCCAGGCCCTCGGCCTGGGGCCGGAACCCGTCGCCGCGGACGGTGGCGAGCAGCTCCCCGCCGTCCCCGACCACGGCCGCGTCGGTCTTGCTGTTGCCGCCGTCGACGGCGACCAGCACGCCCCCCGGCGTGTTCGCGGAAGCGGCCATCACGCGGCCCAGGGGAGGTGGTCGCGGTTGGCGGCCACCAGGTCGCGGGCGAGGCGGTCGGCGACGTCGTGCTGGCCGATCAGCGGGTGCGCGAGCAGCGCCGCGGCGACGCGGTCGACGCCGCCGCGCAGCGCCGCGTCCAGCGCCAGCTCCTCGTAGGCCGACACGTGCGCGATCAGCCCGGCGAACAGCGGCTGCACCGGCGGGACGGGCAGCGGCACCGCCCCCGACGCGGTGATCCGCGCCGGGACCTCCACGACCGCCTGGTCGTCCAGGAACGGCAGCGTGCCGTTGTTGCGGACGTTCACCACCTGCGCGTCGCCGCGCCCCGTCAGCAGCGAAACGGCGAGCTGCACGGCGGCCTCGGAGTAGAACGCGCCGCCACGCTCGTCCAGCCGGGCGGGCTTGGTGTCCAGGGACGGGTCGGCGTACAGCTCCAGCAGGTCGCGTTCGAGCGCGGCGACCTGCTCGGCCCGCGACGGCGCGCCGCGCTGCTCCTCGACCACCCGGTCGTGCTCGTAGAAGTAGCGCAGGTAGTACGACGGGACGGCGCCGAGCCCGCGCACGAACCCGGCGGGCAGCCCGGAGATCTTCGCGAGCTCGTCCGGGTGGTCGGCGAGGAGGCGCGGCAGGACCTCCTGGCCGTCCAGCAGCACCGACCGCACCCAGGTGAGGTGGTTGAGCCCGGCGTGGCCGAGGCTGATCCGGTCCGGCGGGACGTCCAGCAGCTTGGCGGCGCGGCGCTGGAAACCGATCGCGACGTTGCACAGCCCGACCGTGCGGTGTCCCGCGTCCAGCAGGGCGCGGGTGACGATCCCGACCGGGTTGGTGAAGTCCACGATCCACGCGCTGGGGGCGAGTTCGGCGACGCGCGCGGCGACGTCCAGGACGACCGGGACGGTCCGCAGCGCCTTGGCGAGCCCGCCCGCGCCGGTCGTCTCCTGCCCGACGCAGCCGCACTCCAGCGGGAGCGTCTCGTCCACGTGCCGGGCGGCCTGGCCGCCGACGCGCAGCTGCAGCAGCACGACCGAGGCGTCCGCGACCGCCTTGTCGAGGTCGCCGGTCGTCGTCACCGCCGCGGGATGGCCGGCGCGGGCCAGCATCCGCGCGGCGACGCCGCCGACGAGGCCGAGGCGCCCGGCGTCCGGGTCGTGCAGCACCAGCTCCGACACCGGCAGCGCCGCGTGCGCGCGCGCCAGCCCGTCGACCAGCTCCGGGGTGTAGGTCGACCCACCCCCGATGACTGTCAGCTTCAACCCTTCACTCCCGTCAAGGTCACACCCTGGATGAACACCCGCTGGGCGAGGAAGAACACGACCAGCACCGGCAGGATCGTCAGCAGCGTCGCCGCCATCGTGAGGTTCCACTCGACCTCGTGCGCGGCCCGGAACGTCGCGACGCCGATCGCGAGGGTCCAGTGGTCGGGGTCGGCGTAGACGAGCGGCCGGAAGTAGTCGTTCCAGCAGTAGAAGAACTGGAACAGCGCGACCGCGGCCAGCGCCGGCTTCGCCATCGGCAGGATGACCCGCAGCATCGTGCGGAACTCCCCGCAGCCGTCCACGCGGGCGGCGTCGGCGTACTCGCGGGGGATCGTCACCAGGAACTGGCGCAGCAGGAAGATGGAGAACGCGTCCCCGAACAGCTGCGGGATGATCAGCGGCCATAGCGTGCCGGTCAGGTCGAGGCGGGCCCACACGATGTACAGCGGCACCATCGTGACCTGCGGCGGCAGCATCATCGCCGAGATCACCACGACCAGCGCGAAGTTGCGGCCGCGGAACCGGAACCGGGCCAGCGCGTACGCCACCGGGACGCTCGACACCAGCATGAACACCGTGGACAGGCCCGCGTAGATCGTGCTGTTGATCGTCCAGCGGACCATGTCGCCGCTGAACACGTCCACGAAGTTCCCGAACTGCCAATCCCTCGGCCACAGGTCGGCGCTGAGCGCCTGCCGGTCGCTCATCACGGCGGTCAGCGCGATGAACACCAGCGGCGCGAGGAACATCAGCGCGACGGCGACGGCGGTGGCGTGCACGGCGACCCACATCAGCGCCCGCCGCGTCCTCCCCCCGGGCCTCATGCGGCCTCCTCGCCCGCGAACGCCTTGAACTGGCGCAGCAGGAACAGCGTGAACACCATCGCGATGACGAACATCACCAGCGCCAGGACGCTCGCGTAGCCCATGTTGAACTGCCGGAACCCCTGGTCATACAGCCATTGCGGGAAGGTGAGCGTGGAGTCGCCCGGGTAGCCGGGCTGGTACTGGGTGCCGGGCAGGTCGGCGCGCCCGGACGCGACCTTCCCCGCCACCATCGCCTGCGTGAAGTACTGCAGCGTCTCGATGACGCCGGTGACGGCGCAGAACGCCAGCACCGGCGAGACGGTCGGCAGCGTGATGTGCCGGAACCGGGACCAGGCCCCGGCGCCGTCGATCGCGGCGGCCTCGTACAGCGACCGCGGCACGTTCAGCAGCGCCGCCAGCATGATGATCATGATGTCGCCGACGGCCCAGAGGCCGAGGAGCGTCAGGCCCGGCTTGGCCCAGGCGGCCTCGTTGAAGAAGTCGGGCAGCGTGATCCCGAGCTTGTCGAGGATCGTCGGGAACGGGCCGGTGCCGGGGTTCATCAGGAACACGAACGCGACCGTCGCCGACACCGGCGGGATCAGGTACGGCAGGTAGAAGATCGAGCGCAGCACGCCCCCGCCGGCCTTGATCTTGGTGAGGAGCTGCGCGACGCCCAGGCCGAACAGCAGCCGCAGCGGGACGAGCACCGCCACCAGCCACAGCGTGTTCCGCATCGCCGTCCACGCCTGGCCGTCGTCCAGCAGGTAGGCGTAGTTGTCCCAGCCGACGTACTCCAGCGTGAACAGGTTGTAGCGCGTGAAGGAGAAGTAGACGGTCGCCGCCAGCGGGTAGCCGAAGAACAGCGCGATCCCGACCAGCCAGGGGGACAGGAACGCCAGGGTGCGGAGCCGACGGCGGCGGCGCGCCCGCGCCGCCGCCGTCCCGGTCCGCGCCCCGCCGGTGAACGGCGGGCGCAGTGAACCGAGTGCCACAGGTCAGCCTCCGGCGAGCTTCAGCGCGTCGTCGACCTCGCCGTCGAGCCTGGTGAGCGCCGGGCCGAGGTCCTTGACCTTCCCGGTCTCCCAGTCGTCCTGGACGAACTTCTGGAACCGCACGATGTAGTCGTTGCCGTTCGGCGTCGGCGGCGTGGTGGTGCTGGCGGGGTGCTTGAACACGTCCAGGAACGTCTTGAACTGCGGCGTCAGCTTCAGGTCGGTCGACGACAGCGCCGGGATCGTGGACGGCACGTTGCCGAGCCCGTTCGACAGCGTCACCAGCGCGCCGGTGTCGGTGGTGAGGTGGCGGACGAACTCCCAGCTCGCCTGGGCGTGCTTGGCGCCGCGCGGGATCCCGATGACGGTGCCGGCGATGAAGCCGCTCCCGTACGTCGCCAGCTTGTCGTCGGCGACGGGGGAGGCCGCGGTGTCGTAGTTGAGCTTGGGCGCCTCCTTCTCGATGAACTTGGTGCGCCACTCACCGTCGACGGCCATCGCCACCTTCCCCTTCTGGAAGGGGTTGGCCGCCTCGAACTCCTGGCCCAGCGAGCGCAGGAACTTCTTGACGTTGTCGTAGCCGTACCAGTCGAGGAGCTCCTTGTTCCACTTCAGGTACGCCTGGAAGGCGGGGTCCTTGGAGAAGTTGGCCTTGCCGTCGTCGGTCAGCCACTTCACCCCGAACGGCGGGGCGAGGTGCTGCACCTGGTGCTCGTAGTACTGCGCGGACGGCATGAACCCGGCGACCTTGATGGTCCCGTCCGGGTCGCGGACGGTGAGCTTCTTGGCCAGCGCGGTCAGCTCGCTCATCGTCTTGGGCGGCTGCTCGCCCTTCATCAGGTCCTTGTTGTAGTAGAGCCCGTAGGCGTCGGCCAGCAGCGGCATCGCGCACCGGACGCCCTGGTACTCGGTGTACTTCCGCACCGCAGGCGGGAACATGTTCAGGTCGACCTTGGACTTGTCGATGTAGGGCTTGAGGTTCTGCCAGGCGCCGCTCTTGCACCACTGCCCGACGCTGTCGGTGGTGAAGGACGACACCACGTCCGGCGGGTTCCCGCCCCGGATCGCGTTGGTGATGCGCTCGTCGGTGACGCCGCTAACGAGCTTCACGGTGATGTTGGGGTGGGCCTTGTTGAAGCCGGCGACGGCGTCCTGGAAGGCCTTCACCTCGTGCGCGGCGCTCCAGCCGTGCCAGACCTCGATGGTCTGCTTCTCGTCGGACTTCGGGCCCTCGCCGGACCCGTCGCCGCCGGCGGTGCAGGCGGCGGTGAGGCCGAGCGCCGCGGCGGCCAGGGCCGCGGCGGCGCGGCGTGTCGTTGTGGTGGGCACTCCGGTTCTCCTTCAGGGGGTGGGACGGCGGTCCGCGGCCGTCCGGGTGCGGGGGAGTGATGCCGGTCGTGGATGGGCTGGTGGACGCGGGGCTCGGGGGCGGTCGGGGAGTCAGGGGCGGGGGGCGGCGGGCTGGGTCAGGGGAGGGGGACGGTGCTGGAGAAGACCTCGTCTCGGGTCTCCCGGAGCGCCTGCTGCAGCGCCCCGGCCAGGACCGGGTTGCCCTGGACGGTGCTGAGCCGCACCTCGGGGCGCGGGATCGTCAGGCTGTGCAGGTGCTGTTCGACGCGCGCGCGGAGCGGTTCCCCGCCGGCGAGGAGCACGTCGCCGGTGAGGACGACGAGCCCCGGGTCGACGATCGCCACGACGGTGGCCAGGGTGACGCCGAGCCGGCTCGCCAGCTCGGTGAGGGCCCGTTCGGCGCGGGCCCCCGCGTCGGACGCGGTGCGCGTCCCCTCCGCCGCCGCGGTGCCGACGTCGGCGGCGACGCGGCCGAGCGCGGTGGCGGCGTCGCGGCCGCGGAACCCGTGCTCGCGCATCAGCTTCAGCACGGCCGCGCCGCCGGTGAGGCTGTGCACGCCGCCGGTGTGGGTGCGGCGCACGTCCCGCATCAGCGGGGCGCCGACCGCGGGCATGTAGCCGATCTCGCCCGCGCCGCCCGTCGCGCCGCGGTGCAGCGCGCCGTTCAGCACGACGGCCATGCCGACGCCGTCGGCGACCCACAGCAGCACGAAGTCGCCCGCCCCGGCGGCCTGCCCGTCGGCGCGCTCGGCGAGCGCGGCGAGGTTCACGTCGTTCTCGATCGCGATCCGCACGCCGAGCCCGTCGCTCAGCGTCGCGACCAGGTCCGGGATGTGCCAGCCGGGGATGTGGGAGGCGTACCCGAGCCGCCCGGTCGCCGGGTCGACGGCGCCCTGGATGCCGATGACGGCGAGGCCGAGCCGGCCGCGGGCCAGCCCCGCCGCGGCGGCGGCGCCGTCGAGCGCGGCGGCCATGCGGGCGACGACGTCCACGCCGGTGCGGTCGGGCGTCGGCAGCGTGTGCTCCCCGACGACCGTCCCGGCCAGGTCGGCGACGCTGACCCGGATCCGCGCCGGGGTGACGTCGGCGCCCGCCACGTGCGCGGCGGACCCGTTGATCCGGTACAGCTCGGCGGTGCGTCCGGGCATGCCCTCCCGGATGCCGTCCCGGACGACGAGCCCGGCCTCCTCCAGCCGCGCGAGCAGCTGCGAGGCGGTCGGCTTGGAGATGCCGGTGAGGTCGGAGATCTGCGGCCGGGTCAGCGGGCCCCGGTCCAGCAGCGCCTCCAGCGCCGCGCGGTCGTTGATCGCCCGCAGCAGGCTGGGCGTCCCGGGGACGGGCGTGGACACGGCGGCGCCTCCGCGTTGAGGTCTCGCGTTAAGAAGGTTTCCTAACTTGGAGGAGAAAGTAAGGACTCTTAACGATCACGTCAAGACCTGGGCCGAACCCGGACTTTCGCGGCATGGCGGACGGGGGCGTCGGGGGAGCGGCGGGGGAGCGCTCAGGGCGCGGTGACGATGAAGCTGGAGTTGCCGAAGCCGACCTCGTCGCCGGGCCGGACGCGGGCCGGGCCGGTCAGCCGCCACCCGTTCACGCGGGTGCCGTTCATCGAGCCGAGGTCGGAGATCATCCAGCCCTCGTCGGCGCGGTAGATCTCGGCGTGGAACCGCGAGACGGTCAGGTCGGTGAGGATGAACTGGCAGCCGGGGGCGCGGCCGACGACGATGCGCTTCAGTTCGCCCGGGGGCAGCATGAACCGCGGCAGCCGCGGCGCCCGCCAGGCCGCCTCGATCCGCGCGGTCACCTGCGACACCGAGGACACGATGCCGGTCAGCCGGTTGAGGACGCGGTTGCCGGGCGGCAGGTCGTGCACGATGTCGGCCAGTTCGGCCTGGCTGCGGGCCTGGAGCACCTGGTCGACGCGGCGCTCGAACGTCTCGTTCGACATCCGGCCCTCGGCCACGCGGTCGCTGAGGACGCGCAGCACACGGTCCCGTTCCATGTCGGACGCTCTCACCGGGAATGAGGGCTGACCGTCCATAGCTGTGAGTATCCAGTCCCCATCGTCGGCTGTCCAGAAATGGCCTTCGGGCGAGGACGGGCGCCAGACCTTCACCCGCCCTCCCCCATTTCGATGCCGCGACCGCCGCGAAAGTTCGCGCCGCGTTCACCGCGCAGAGGCCGTCCCAGCGGGGGCTCCGAGGGCTCAGCGGGACAGCAGGTCGCGGGCGATGTGGGTGACCTGGATCTCGTCCGTCCCGGCGTAGATCTGGAACGATTTCGCGTCGCGGGCGAGCTGCTCGACGCGGTACTCGCTCATGTAGCCGTTGCCGCCGAACAACTGCACGGCCTCCTGCGCCACCTCGCTGGCGGCCTGCGCCGAGTACAGCTTCATCGCCGACGCCTCGGCGAGGGTGGGGGCGCGTCCGGCGCGCTGCATCTCGATGTGCCGGAACACCAGGTTCTGGACGTTGAGCCGCGCGACCTCCATCTTGGCGAGCTTGAGCTGGATGAGCTGGAAGTCGCCGATCTTCTGGCCCCACAGCTCGCGCGTCCTGGCGTACTCGACCGACAGGTGCAGGCATTCCTCGATGACGCCGAGGGCCATCGCGGCGACGCCGGCGCGCTCGGTGACGAAGTTCTGCTTCGCCGACTCCTTGCCGCCGCCCTCGCCCGCCGCCAGGAGCCGGTCGGCGCCCGCGCGGACGTCGTCGAGGAACAGCTCGCCGGTGGGGGAGGAGTGCAGGCCCATCTTCCGCAGCGGCCTGCTCTGCTCCAGCCCCGGCATGCCCTTGTCCAGGACGAACGTCAGGATCTCCCGGTCGCGCGAATCGCTCCCGTCGTCGAGTTTGGCGTAGAAGACGATGGTGTCGGCATACGGCCCGTTGGTGATGAAGGTCTTGCTGCCGTTGATGACGTACTCGTCGCCGACCTTCTTCGCGGTGGACTGCATGCCGCCGAACGCGTCCGACCCCGAGTTCGGCTCGGTGATCGCCCAGGCGCCGATCTTCTCCATCGTGAGCAGCGGCAGCGCCCAGCGCTCCTTCTGCTCCGGCGTGCCGCGCTTCATGATCGTCCCGGCGGCGAGGCCGAGGCCGACGCCCATCGCCGACACCAGTCCTGGCGCGACCCTGCACAGCTCGATCACCGGGATCATCGTCATCGCCGCGTTCCCGCCGCGCGGCCGCGCCCCGTCCGCTTCACCCTCCGTCCGGGCGCGGAAGGACGTGCGGGCCAGCTCGTCCATGCCGAACGTCTTGTAGAGGCCGCGGAGCAGGTCGTACGGCGGCAGCTCGCCCGACTCCAGCGCGTCCAGGTTCGGCCGGACCTCCGCGTCGATCCAGCCGCGCACCGCGTCCCGGATCATCAGGTCTTCGTCGGACCACTCGATCATGCTCGCCTCGTCCCTGCGCTCCCGACGGTCACGCGGACCATCCTCGCAGACGGCGAAAGCGAGCGCTTACTCGGGGAGCGTGACCACGTCGGCGAGGACGCCGCCGTCCGCCGTGAGCCGCTCCGGCGACGGGCTGTCGTAGACGACCAGGACGCGGGTGCCCGGCCCCTCGTCCAGGACCGCGATGCCCTCGGCGTGGTCGTCGCCGTCGCCGTAGGGGAGGTCGCCCACCACCTCCAGCTCGTCGGCGGTGACGATCTCGGCGGCGTCGGCCTTCGCCGCGTTCCGCCACCGCACGACCCGCACCGGCCCGTCCAGGTCCATGCTGGGCCCGGTGAGGACGAGCAGGTCGTCGCCGTGCGGGCACAGGTCCCGGATGCCGAGGCCGCGCAGGTCGAGGAAGTGCGTCCGGTAGAGCTCGCCGCCGTCGCCGACCGGCAGCGCGCGCAGGCGCTGCGGGTCGCGCGGGTGCTCGCCGGGGCGGATCTCCACCAGCACCGCCCAGCCGCGCAGCACCGGCCCGCGGAACCCGATGTAGAGGCGGTCGCCGTGCGCGGCGACGCCCTCGATGTCGATGCCGTTGTCCTTGCTGGGGATGGGCAGGAACGGCGCGAGGTGCGGGTCGTCCTGCAGCAGGTCGGTGAGGGAGTCCTTGTCGAGGCCGAGGACGGCCGCGGTGCGGCCGCCGTCCTCGCGGACGACCGAGGGCAGCCCGTCGTCGCCGGTGACCAGGGGGAGCCGCACGAGGATGAAGCGGTTGTCCTCGCGGACGACGGTGCCCAGCCGCTTGCGCGCCTTCGCGTCGCTCTGCCCCGCCTTGACCTTCTTGCGCTTGAGGCTGTGCGAGCCGACCGCCCACAGCCAGCCGTTGGCGCGGGCCAGCCCCTCGATGTCGGCCTCCTCGCCGGGGCCCGCCGGCAGCGGGACGAGGTCGGCGAGCGCGACCGTGGCCTGCCCCTCGTAGGCGGTGACGCGCTCGTCGCCGTCCAGCGTGGCGGTCAGCCGCTCGATGGTGGCGGTCTCGTCGCCCGCCACCCAGAGGCAGCGTCCGTCCTGGCGGACGGCGGACAGGTTGGTGTGCGTCTCGGCCTCTCGGCTCTCCTGCGCGAAGCGCAGCTCGACCCGGCGTTCCACGATCATTGGGGCATGCTCCCACATCACGTGTCCCATTGGACGTGCAGATGCGGCGGCTTGCGGAAGACCAGCCCGTGCGGGAAGGCCGGGCGGGACGGGTCGAGCCGCAGGCCCGGCAGCCGGTCCAGCAGCGCGGTGAGGGCGGTCCTGGCCTCCAGGCGGGCGAGGTGGGCGCCGAAGCAGAAGTGCGGGCCGTGCGCGAACGCCAGGTGCTCGGCGGCGTTGCCGCGGCGGATGTCGTAGCGGTCGGGGTCGGCGAAGGCGGCCGGGTCGCGGTTGGCGCCGGCGAGCGACACCCGGACGAGGTCGCCCGCGCGGATCTCCGTCCCGCCGATCTCGGCGTCGCGGGCGGCGTACCGGTCGACGACGGACGCGGCCGGCTCCAGCCGCAGCGACTCCTCGATCGCGGCGGGCAGCAGGTCCCGGTCGTCCAGGACGAGCCGGAGCTGGCCGGGATGCCCGAGCAGATGCATGACCGCGTTGGCGATCATGCCCTCGGTGGTGTCGATGCCGCCGAACATCAGGATCGCGGCGTTCGCGACGACCTCGGCGGTGGTCAGCCCGGCCTCGTCGCGGGCGGCCTCGGCCAGCAGCGACCCGGGACGCGACGCGCTGATCGCCTCCTCGACCGCCGCGGTGAGCAGCCGGTACGCCTCGCCCGACGCGGGCGGTGCGGCGCCGCCCGCCGTGATCGCGGAGACGGCGTCCACGAACGCGCCGTACCAGGACCGGACGGTCGCCGCGTCCACGCCGTCCAGCCCGTCCCCGCCGTCCAGGCCCTCCCCGCCTTTCAGGTCCAGGGCCTCGGCGACGACCGCGACGGCCAGCGGCCCCGCCAGCTCGCCGCGCAGCTCGGCCCGGCCCGCCGGGGCGAACCCGTCGACGAGCCGCGCGGTCTCGGCCTCGACGAACGCGGTGAACCGCGCGCGGGTGCGGGCGGGGCGGAACGGGCGGGCGAACGGGTCGCGGTGGCGGGTGTGGACGGGCCCGTCCAGCGACAGCATGCTCGGCCCGACGACCTGCGCGGTGGAGAAGCGCGGGTCGTCCACGGTGAACGCGGCCGCGTCGCGCATGACCCGCAGCGCCAGGTCGCGGGACGTCACCAGCCAGCCGCCGAGCGCCGGCAGCCAGGACACCGGCTCGCGCTCGCGCAGCCGGGCCAGGTGCGGGTGCGGGTCGTCCTCCAGGTCGGCGGCCGTGAGGGCCGCGCCGAGCGGGAACCGGCAGGTCAGATCGGTGGTCACCTGCCCGAGCATAGGCAACCCCGCTAATGATCTACAACGTAAAGGCCCCCGGCGGCGGTGATCACGGGCGGTGGCGCTCAGGCGGCTCGCGCCTGCCGCCGCCACCACTCGCGGCCGCGCTCCGGCAGCGTGTAGATCGGGTCGTGGTACTCGTACCGCCTGGTCAGCGCGTCCGGGTCGGACGCCTCCAGGGCGGTGCGGTAGTTCTTCGTCCAGTAGGAGATGCCGCGCTCGCGGTCGTAGTCGGCGAGCTGGTGCACCCAGCGCTTGCCGACGTAGGGGACGTCGCAGACGATCCGCGGGGTGGCGAAGCCGGGCAGGTAGCCCATGATCGCGTGCTGCAGCTCCTGGGCCTCCCAGACCGCGAGCCGCCAGTGCTCGCTGTAGGGGATCATGTCGCACATGTACAGGTAGTACGGCATGATCGCGGCCTCGTCGAGCAGCGCGAACGACAGGTCGAGCAGCGCGGCGGGGGAGTCGTTGACGCCGCGCAGCAGCACGCCCTGGTTGCGGACGTCGCGGATCCCGGTGTCGAGCATCGCGCGGGCGGCCTTCGCGACGAGCGGCGTCACCGACTGGGCGGCGTTGACGTGGGTGTGGATCGCGATCTGGACGCCGCGCTCGTGCGCGGTGGCGGCCAGGCGCTCCATGCCGGCGCGGACGTCGTCCTGGAGCCAGTGCTGCGGCAGGCCCATGAGCGCCTTGCTGGCCAGGCGGATGTCGCGGATGTTGTCGATCTCCATCAGCGACGCGACGAACGACTCCAGCCGCGGCCACGGCATGTTGGCGACGTCGCCGCCCGACACGACGACGTCGCGGACGCCGGGCGTGCGGCGCAGGTAGTCGAGCATGGCGCCGAGCCGGTCCGGCGGCTTGACGGTGAACTTGTGCTTGTCGACGTTCGGGGTGGAGTTGCCGACCAGGTCCATGCGGGTGCAGTGCCCGCAGTACTGCGGGCACGTCGGCAGGATCTCGGCCAGGACCTTGGTGGGGTAGCGGTGCGTGAGGCCCTCCACCGCCCACATCTCGGCCTCGTGCAGCGAGTCGCGCGCGGCGTGGGGGTGGGACGGCCAGTCGGTGCGCCGGTCGCTGAACACCGGGAGCATGTAGCGGCGCACGGGGTCGGCGTAGAAGGCGTCGGTGGACGAGGCGTCCATCGTGTTCAGCATCTGCGGGGGCAGCAGCATCGACATCGTCGCGCGCTCGCCGTGGTCACGTTCCAGGTCGGCGTAGAACGACTCGTCCAGCAGGTCGCCCATGACCTGGCGGAGCTGGCGCAGGTTCTTCACGCAGTGGGCGCGCTGCCACTGGGCGGACTCCCACTCGTCCTGTGTGACGTCCCGCCATCCGGGAATCCGCCGCCAGTCGGGCTCTTCCAGGGGCCGGCGCCGGTACGCGTAGGGCTGGCGTGCGGTCTCGTCGGACAGGACGGGCCCGCCGCTGTCCGGATGCAGGGCAGTGGTCATCGCCGACCGCCTCCTCGCCTCATACTGATCGCATAAAACTCTTGTACGAGGCCGACGTTACGGGAAGAATTTCGATGAAACCAGTAGTGTTCGGTACATCTTACGTGACGCCATCGGATTCGGCGGAGAGGCGGGGACGGCGATGAGCGACGGCGGGGGCGGCGCGCGCGGTACGGGTGACCCAGGCGGCACGGGCATGGACATGGGCACGGCGGTGGGGCTGCACCGGGTGCTGGAGCCCGCGGGCGTGCTGCCGCAGGCCGCGCTGCGGCTGGACCCCGACCCCCGGATCCGCCCGGACGAGGTCCGCATCGCCGTCGAGCGCCTCAACCTGGACGCCGCGTCCTACCGGCAGCTGCGCACCGCGCACCGCGGCGACCCGGACGCGATCCGGGCGGACGTGCTGCGGATCGTCCGCGAGCGCGGCAAGATGCACAACCCGGTGACCGGGTCGGGCGGCATGCTCGTCGGCGTCGTCGACGAGGCCGGGCCCGGCTCGCCGCTCGGCCTCAAGCCCGGCGACCGCGTCGCGACCCTCGTCTCGCTCACGCTCACCCCGCTGTCCATCGCCGACGGCCTGGCCCGCTGGGACGGCCTGTCCGAGCAGGTGCCGGCCGAGGGCCACGCCATCCTGTTCGCCCGGTCGATCGCCGCGGTGCTGCCCGGCGACATGCCGGTGCCGCTGGCCCTCGCAGTCATGGACGTGTGCGGCGCGCCCGCCCTCACCCACCGCGTCGTCGCGTCGCAGCGGAGCGCGCCCACGGTGGCGGTGCTCGGGGCCGCGGGCAAGAGCGGCTGCCTGTCGCTGGCCGCCGCCCGCCGCGCCGGCGCGTCCCGCGTGATCGGGCTGGTGCCCACCGCCGAGGAGGAGGAGACGCTGGCCGCGACCGGGCTCGCGGACGCCGTCGTCCGCGCCGACGCCCGCGATCCCGTCGCCGTCGCCGCGGCGATCGGGGAGCCCGTGGACGTCACCGTCGTCTGCGTGGACGTCCCGGGCTGCGAGCACGGCGCGATCCTGGCGACCGCGCCCGGCGGCACCGTCGTGTTCTTCTCGATGGCGACCTCGTTCCCGGCGGCCGCGCTCGGCGCCGAGGGCCTCGCCGCCGATGTGACGATGCTCATCGGGAACGGCTACGTCCCCGGGCACGCCGACGCCGCGCTGGACCTGGTGCGGTCGGAACCGGCCGTCCGCGCCCTGTTCACCTCCCGGACCGGGCACGATTCGGCACAATGACCGGAACGCCCCGGACGCGGCGGGGGAACCGATCATTGAGGGAGACGGCATGGGGAGCATCACCGAGGAGCTGCGCGGGCGGGACCCGAAGGAGCGCCGGGCGCAGATCGTCGACGTCCTGGTCGACGCGTTCTCGGGCCTGATGGAGCGCAGCCCCGCCGAGTTCCGCCGCCGCTTCCGGACGATGGCGTCCGACCCGTTCGCGTTCTACCGGGGCAGCGCCTGCCTGTTCTTCGCCGACATCGCCGGCGACGACGACCCGTGGGCCGACGAGCGCACGTCCCGCGTGTGGATCCAGGGCGACCTGCACGCGCAGAACTTCGGCACCTACATGAACGACGACGGCGTGTTCGTGTTCGACGTCAACGACTACGACGAGGCCTACGTCGGGCACTTCACCTGGGACGTCAAGCGGTTCGTGGCGAGCCTGGCGCTGCTGGCCTGGCAGAAGGCGATCTCCGACGCCGACATCCGGCGGCTCATCGAGACCTACGTGCGCGCCTACGTCGACCAGGTCCGCCGGTTCGCCGCGCACGGCGACGGCAACGGCAATGGCGACGGAGACGGAGACGGCGACGGCGACGAGAAGTTCGCGCTGACGCTCGACACCACCGACGGGTACGTCCGGGACGTGCTGGTCGCCGCGATGGGCGGCACCCGGATCGGGCTGCTGGCCGGGATGACGGAGGTCCACGGGCCCGACCGGCGGTTCCGCGACCGTCCCGGCGTCCGGCGGCTGGACGACGCCGAGCGCGCCGAGGTCGAGGCCGCCTACCGGGAGTACCTGACGACCATCCCGGCGGAGAAGCGGTTCGGCAGCCTCACCTACCAGGTCAAGGACATCGTCGGCGCGTCCGGTTTCGGCATCGGGTCGGCGGGGCTGTCGGCGTACAACATCCTGGTGGAGGGGAACACGCAGGCGCTGGAGAACGACGTCGTCCTGTCGATGAAGCAGGGGAACATCGCCGCCGCCAGCCGCGTCGTCGACGACCCCCGCATCCGCGAGTACTTCCGGCACCACGGCCACCGCACCGCCGTGTCGCGGCGGGCGCTGCAGGCCAACAGCGACCCCTGGCTCGGCCACACCCAGATCGGAGGCGTCGGGTACGTCGTGCAGGAGCTGTCCCCCTACGAGGAGGACCTGGACTGGAGCGGCCTCACCGAGCCGGAGGACATGCTGTCGGTCCTGGACGACCTCGGCCGCGCCACCGCCAAGGTGCACTGCGTGTCCGACACCGACTCCGACCACACCCTGGTCGGCTTCCAGGTCGAGGACGCCATCGACGCGGTGATCGGCCCGGACGAGTCCGCGTTCGTCGCCGCGATGGTGGCGTTCGGCACGCAGTACGCCGAGATCGTCCGCGACGACCACACCTACTTCGTCGACGCGTTCCGCAACCACGAGATCCCCGGCCTGTAGGGGCCGGGCCCGGTCAGACGGGGCGGATGAGCAGGAGGGCGATGTCGTCGCGGCCGCGCTGGTCCGACAGCAGGGCCAGGACGCCGTCCGCGGTCTCCTCCGGCGTGCCCGACCGGGACGCGACCAGCGCGGACGCCAGCCGGGCGATGCCCTCGTCCACGTTGCGCCGCCGGCTCTCCACGAGCCCGTCGGTGTAGAGGGCGAGGGTGGCGCCCGCCGGGATCGTCTCGGTGACCTGCTCGTACTCGGGCGGGTGCGCCTGGTCGGACACCCCGAGCGGCAGGCCGCGCGGGGCGGCGAAGTGCCGCGCGGTCCCGTCGGGGAGCGCCAGCAGCGGCGGCGGATGCCCGGCGCACGCCACCTCGCAGCGCCGCGTCGCCGGGTCGCAGACCAGGCACAGGCAGGTCGCGAACTGGGCGGCGTGCAGGTCCTGGGCGATGGCGTCCAGGCGCTCCAGCACCTCGGCGGGCCGGAACTCGCAGCTGGCCAGGGTGTGCGCGGCGACCCGCAGCTGCCCCATCGCCGCGGCTGCGGTGACGCCGTGGCCGACCGAGTCGCCGATCACGACGGCGATGCGGCCGCCGGACAGCGGCACGACGTCGTACCAGTCGCCGCCGACGCCGCTGCGCGCCGGCAGGTAGCGGTGCGCGATCTCCAGGCCCGGCGGCGCGGCGATCGCGGCGGGCACCAGGCTCGACTTGAGCGCGGTGGCGGTGCGGTGCTCGCGCCGGTACAGGCACGCGTTGTCGATGCAGGTCGCGGCGCGTGCGGCGAGCTCGGCGGCCAGCGCGGCGTCGGCGGCGGCGAACGGCAGCCGGCCGCGCTTGCGGCTGAACACCGCGAACCCGAGCGCCCGGCCCCGCGCCACCAGCGGCACCGCCAGCAGCGACACGTGGTCCAGGAGGCCCTCGATCAGGCGGCCGGTGCGGTGCGCGAGGGTCCTCTGGACGGTGTCGCCGCCGAACTTGACCATGCGGCCGGTGGCCAGGCACCGCGCGTACGGCGTGGACGGCGGGTAGACGATCACCTCGTTGACGGGGAACTCGCGGGACCAGCCGCGCGGGTCGTCCTCGGCGAACGCGACCGCCAGCCGCCGCACGACCGCCGGGCCGCCGCCGTCCCCGCCCCCGCCGTCCCCGCCCCCGCCCCCGGCTTCGGTGGCGGGCCGGTCGTCGTCGGCGAGGAGCCGCTCCAGCACGTAGATGGCGCCCGCGTCGGCGAACCGCGGGACGGCGACCTCGACGATCTCCCGAGCGGTCGGGTGCAGCTCCAGGGTCGAGCCGATGCGGCGGCCCGCCTCGCTCAGCAGCTCCAGCCCGCCGGCCCACGGCGGCGACACGGTCAGCGCGACGGCGGTCGCGCCGTCCTCGACGGTCATCGGCTCGCAGGCCACCGACAGGCCGTCGCCCGCGCCCGCGCCGCCCGGCAGGGGCAGCACGCCGGACCACGGGCGTCCTTCGGCGGCGCGCTTGAGCGCGCCCATGAGCGGCTCTGCCGCGCCGTCCCCGCCGGGCAGGCCGGCGAGCAGGTCGGCGAGCGAGACCCCGACGGCCTCGCCGGCGCGGCGGCCGAACAGGCGTGCCGCGCCCTCGCTCCAGCCGGTGATCCTCCCGTCCGGGGTCAGCAGGACGGTCACCGGCGCGGCCTGCCGCGGGAGTCGTTCGGGCACGTCCTCAACTTTTCCGTATGCCGGACGATTCCGCATACCGGAGTTTTGCGTTTGTCAGGGTCGCGTGCGCCAGTGATCGTGCGCGCGGGGCCGCGCGGGCGGAACCGCGTTACGCTGAGGCCCGCTGACGGCACCCTCCGGTCGCAAAGGGAGACGACGCATGGGCTCCGAGTGGATTCCCCCCGAGGTCGACAGCCGGCGCCCGAGCGTCGCGCGGGTCTACGACTACCTGCTCGGCGGTGACCACAACTTCGCGTCCGACCGCGACCTGGCCACCGCGCTGCTGCGGGTCGAGCCGCTGGCACGGGAGCTCGCGCAGGCGAACCGGGCGTTCCTGCGGCGCGCGGTCCGCGCGATCGCCGGGACGGGCGTCGACCAGTTCGTCGACATCGGGTCCGGCATCCCGACGCAGGGCACCGTGCACGAGGTCGCGCGGAGCGTGAACCCTGGCGCGAAAGTGGTGTACGTCGACAACGACGACGTCGCCGTCGCGCACAGCCGTACCATCCTGGCGGGTGACGATCAGGCGGTCGTGTTGCAGGCCGACATGCGCAGCCCGGAGGACATCCTCACCGCCCCCGCGCTGAAGGGGCTGCTCGACCTGTCCAGGCCGGTCGCGTTCCTGCTGGTCGCGGCGCTGCACCTGGTCAAGGACGAGGAGGACCCGGCCGCGATCGTCGCCGCGCTGCGGGACGCCGCCGCCCCCGGCAGCCACTTGGTGGTCTCCCACCTCACCCACGAGGCGGAGCCGGGGAAGACCGCGGCGATCGGCAAGCTGTACGACCGGGCGAGCTCCCCGGCCGTGTCCCGCTCGCACGCGGAGATCCTGCGCTTCTTCGACGGCTGGGACCTGCTGGACCCCGGCCTGGTGTACGTGCCGCTGTGGCGTCCGGGCGAGGGCGAGGCCGTGGCCGACCCCGAGCGCTTCCTGGTCTTCGGCGGCGTCGGCCGCCGCTAGCACGAGCTCCCCGGCAGGCTCGGTCAGCGGGCGAACATGATGGCCGCGCCCGCGCTGACGACGATCGCGATGACCGCGATCACCAGCGAGGTGCCGAGCGGGTCGCGGCGCCGCGGCGGGGTCCGCTGCGCGCGGGGCGCGGTGTGCGCCGGGGCCGGCTCGGCCTCCGCCGGCGGCGACGGCCGCGGCCGGGGAGGCTGCGGGGGAGCGGGCGGGCGCGCCGTCGCGGGCCGCGGGCGCGGCTTGGGCGGCGGCTTCGGGGTCTCGGTGGCGGGCGGCGCCGGGAGCGTCGGCTCGGGAGGCTCGGAAGGTTCCGGCGGGTCCGGCGGGTCCGGCGGGACGACGGTCGGCGGCGGCGGTATCGGCGGAATCGGTGGCGTGGGGGGCGTGGGGGGCGTGGGCAGCGGCGGCGGCGTGCAGGTCGGCCAGTGGGAGGGTTTGGGCGCGCCCGGCCGCCCGGGCAGGTGGATCTCCACGCCGACGCACAGGCCGGCGCGCGGCTTCGGGATCGGGATCGGGGGCGGCTGGGCGGCGAGCGCGCAGCACGGGAAGGCGAGCCCGGCCGCGACGGCGGCGGACAGGACCGGCAGGACGACGGCGCGGCGCGTGCGCATGCTCATCCGCCCCCCGCGATGCGCAGCAGGTCGGCGTGCAGGTCCGTGAACGCCTCCGGGCCGACCGCCAGGGCCCCGGTGAACACGTGCGAGATGTCGATGGTCAGGTACGTCCCGGCCGCGAGCAGCGACGCCATCAGGCACAGCGGGACCAGGGTCATCCCGCGCGGCCGGGCGCCGGACAGGAACGGCAGCAGGACGACGACGATGCCGGTCAGCACGGTGATGATCAGCAGCCCGGCGGGCGGCGAGGTCTGGGCGTCCATGGCGCGCTGGCGGCGGGCCGAGGAGATCTCGCCGAGGTGGTTCAGGACGGTGGTGCGGGCGTCCTTGAGCTCGTCGTCGTCGCCGGTCTTGACGGCGATGACGTCGCGGCGCAGGCGGTCCAGCTCCGTCCAGCCGCGGTGGCTGAGGCGCCCGTCCTTCATGAGGCTCCACTCGGGGCCGCGGACGAGGTCGACGTAGTCGCGCAGCCCCTGCTGGACGTGCCGGGCGTCGGCGGGCCGCAGTCGCGACGCGGCCCAGTGCGCCTCGGCGATCGCCTGGCTCTCGGTGTAGGTGTTGGAGCGCGCGGAGTCGGCCGACGTCCACGGGACGACGACGGCGATGGCGAACGCCAGCAGGAACAGCGCGGACAGCATCGCGCCGGTGTGGGCGACGGTGGGGCCGTCGGGGTCGGGGTCGTCGACGCCGCGCGTGCGCCGGACCAGCCGGCCTGCCGCGATCACGACGCCGATGGCGCAGGCCGCGGCCGCTATATAGACGATCATGGCTCTCCCGGGGGACGGATCCGCCACTACCTGCGGTGATTGTAGATTTACGGTCAGTCGCCACGCCCGGGATCCGCCGCAGGCGTCACCCGGCGGTGAGGTGACCGCCCGGCCAGGGAAGATGGAGCTGTACTCGGGAGTGAGGCGGGAGGAGAACCGGTGGTAGTTCTTGTGAAATACGGTGTTCGTACCGGAAGATCTCTCGTAGAGATCTCGGATTGACGGACGATTGACGGAACGGCCCGACAGGGACGCCCGTGCGAGGGGAGTCGGCGGCATGAACGGCAACGGGGCGCCGCAGGGGAAGCTGGACCTCGACCCGGAGGCGGTGCGCGCCGCCCGGCGGCTCGCCGCCCGGGCCGCCGAGCCGATCATCCGGATGGCCCGCTCGCACACGACCGTCTCCGTCGAGCGGGCCCTGCTGCGCCTCGCCGGGCTCACCGGCGCCGACGACGAGGGGCGGCCGTGGGCCAACCACCTCGCCGACGCCGTCCGCGACCAGGTCGGCCTGGAGCACGGCGCGGCCCTGCCGGTGTGGGACGCGCTGCTGACCGGCCCGCACGGCTCCCTCGGCGACCTCGCCCGCGCCGCCGCCCGGGGCCGCGTCTCGTTCCGGCTGCCCGCCGGGACCGACGCCGAGCACGCCCGCAAGGCCGCCGCCGAGGCCGCCCGCGCCGGGATCGGCCGCATCGACCGCCGCCGCGCCGAACGCGACGCCCTGCTGCGCGAGCTGCCCACCCCCGACGCCTCCGACCCGCCCCGCCCGCTGGTGTACCTGATCGTGGCGACCGGCGACATCTACGAGGACATCCCGCAGGCGCAGGCCGCCGCCCGCGAGGGCGCCGACGTCGTCGCGGTGATCCGCTCCACCGGCCAGTCGCTGCTGGACTTCGTCCCCGAGGGCGCCACCCGCGAGGGCTACGCCGGCACGTACGCCACCCGCGAGAACTTCCGGCTGATGCGGTCCGCGCTGGACGAGGTGTCCCGCGAGCTGGGCCGGTACGTGCGGCTGACGAACTACGCGTCCGGGCTGTGCATGCCGGAGATCGCGACGCTCGCCGGGCTCGAGCGCCTGGACATGATGCTGAACGACTGCATGTACGGGATCATCTTCCGCGACATCAACCCCCGCCGGACGTTCATCGACCAGCGCTTCTCCCGCCAGATCCACGCCCGCGCCGGCATCGTCATCAACACCGGCGAGGACAACTACCTCACCACCGCCGACGCCGTCGACGCCGCGCACACCGTGATCGTCAGCCAGCTGCTGAACGAGCGGTTCGGGCACGAGGCGGGCCTCACCGACGCGCAGCTCGGCCTCGGCCACGCCTTCGAGATCGACCCGTCGATCCCCGGGTCGTTCCGGCTGGAGCTGGCGCACGCGCAGCTCGTCCGGGAGCTGTTCCCCGGCGCGCCGCTGAAGTACATGCCGCCGACCAAGCACATGACCGGCAACATCTTCAACGGGTATCTGCTGGACGCGTTCTTCAACCTCGCCGGCGTGATGACCGGCCAGTCGATCATCCTGATCGGGATGATGACCGAGGGCATCCACACCCCCTGGCTGTCGGACCGCGACCTGGCGCTGGAGAACGTCCGGTACGTCCGCGACGCCTGCGGGAGCCTCGCCGAGGACTTCATGCCCCGCCCGGACGGCATGCTCGTCCAGCGCGCCAAGCAGGTGCTGGCCGAGTCGGTCGAGCTGCTCGGCCGCATCGCCGACGACGGCCTCCTCGACGCCATCGCCGACGGCACGTTCGGCGTCACCCGCCGCCCGCCCGACGGGGGCAAGGGGCTGGACGGCGTCGTCCCCCGCGCCGACGGCTACGTCAACCCCGCGATCGAGATCCTCGACGCCGAGAACCCGGACCCCGCCGCCCGCGCGGCGGGCGGCCCGGCCGCCGGCGCGGCCGGACAGGAGGTGCCCGCATGACGGTCGAGAGCCCCGGGACCGGGACGCAGACCCCCATCGAGCCGGCCGACACCCGGCAGGTGATCCGCCCCTACGGCGACACCACCGGCGACGGCATGGTGCAGATGTCGTTCACCCTGCCCGTCCCCGCCGGCAAGCGCGCCGACGCGGCCGCGCTGCAGCTCGCCGGGAAGATGGGCCTGGACCCCGCCAGCGTCGTCCACGCCAAGCCGATGGGCCCCGACTTCACCTTCTTCATCGTGTACGGGAAGGTCGGGCACCTGATCGACTACGCGTCCATCCCCGTCCCGGCGGAGCGCGCCTACCCGCTGCTGACGTCCCAGGAGGTCAACCAGGCGATCCGGCGGGCGCTGAACCGGAAGCTGGTCGTCGTCGGCGCCTGCATCGGCACCGACGCCCACACCGTCGGCATCGACGCGATCCTGAACGTCAAGGGGTTCGCGGGGGAGAAGGGCCTGGAGTACTACCGCGAGATCCACGTGGTGAACATGGGCGCGCAGGTGACCGTCGCGGAGCTGGTGGAGCGCGCCAAGGCCGAGGACGCCGACGCCGTCCTGGTGTCGCAGGTCGTCACCCAGCGCAACGCGCACCTGCACAACACCAAGCAGATGGCCGCCGCGTTCCACGCCGAGTACCCCACCGCCGTCGCCGGCGGGATCGGACGGCCGCTGCTGGTCGTCGGCGGCCCCCGGTTCGACACCGTGAGCGAGGCCGACCTGGGCGTCGACCGGATCTTCGGCAAGGGCACCACGCCCGCCGAGGTCGCCGGCTACCTCGTCCACGCCCTGCTGCCCGCCGAGACCCAGCCCCAAGCCGACGATGCCGATGAGACCGACGAGGAGGACGACGACCAGTGAGCGAACCGCGCGAGGGGACGTCCGTCACGCACCGCCGCTACATCCCCTACTCCCACGCCCACTACGCCGGCGACCTGGTCGACGGCGCCTACGTCCTCGGCCTGTTCGGGGACGTCGCGACGGAGCTGTGCATCCGCACCGACGGCGACGAGGGCCTGTTCGCCTCCTACTCCGACGTGCAGTTCCGCGCGCCCGTCCGCGCCGGGGACGTCCTGGAGACCACCGCCGTCCTGACCCGGGCGGGCACCCGCAGCCGCGTCATGGAGTTCGAGGCCCGCGTGGTGTGCCGGGGACGTCCCGACAAGGGCGAATCTGCCGCCGAGGCGCTGCCCGAGCCGATCGTCGCGGTCACCGCCACCGGGACCGTGGTCGTGTCCGCGCCCGCCGGCTGAGCGACCCCGGCGGCTGAGCGGCCCGGCGGCCGAGCGCCCGCCTCGCCCGGGGCCGCCGGCCACGCTCGGTCATGCCCGGCCGCGCAAAGATCGAAATTCGGGCCGGCCAATTCGCACAGCGTCACGATCATGGTGTTGAGCTGGGAAAACACTGAGTCGCCGCAGAACATGCGGCGGTTGACAAGGTGGCGGAAGCCGGTAGTTTTGCAGCAGTCCAGCACGGGACTCACCGATCGGCCGCACGGGGCGCCGCCGGGCGCCGCGCACGACGGGACGGGGATCACGCGAGTGGTCGACACGTGCCCGCCCGAGCCAGCGCGGCGATCCGGGGCCGTGCCCGGACGGAGCCGCCCGATCGCGCGGGGGGTTGGACCCGGGAAGGGCCCGGACATCCAGTAGAAAACGGAGCTCGCTCTCACCGCCTGTGGGACGACTCCGGCCCGATGGATGTCGCGGGCCCTCTTCCGTGTCCGCGCGCCCGCGGCCGTGGTCGCCGTGGCCGCCGGAGCCCGGTAGCGTTCCCACCAAGGACCGAATGAACGAGGTGGGACGTGGCCCAGGAGACCCTGCCGGACCGGTCGCCGGCCAAAGGCCCCGGCGAGGGCCCCGGCGCCGAGACCGGCGGCGAGTCCGCGGGCCCCGCGCGGCAGGGACGGCTGAGCGGCCTGCCCGGACGGCTCCGCGGCGGCGGCCGCGCCGGCTGGCCCCGCACCCTGCTGGCCGTCGCGTCCGGGCTGATCATGTGGCTGGCGTTCCCGCCCCTCGACCTCACGCCCTTCGCGCCGATCGGCGTCGCGCTGCTGGCCCTCGTCCTGCGCGGCCGGTCGCCCCGCACCGGCGCCTGGCTCGGCTTCGTCGCCGGCGCCGCGTTCTTCCTGCCCGTCCTGGAGGGGATCTCCGCGATCGGCCCGGACGGGTGGATCGTCCTCAGCCTCGTCCAGGCCCTGTATTTCCTGCCGCTCGGCGCCGGGATCTCCCTGGTCTCGCGGCTGCCGGGCTGGCCCGTCTGGACGGCAGCGCTCTGGGTCGGCGAGGAGTTGATCCGGGGGCACTTCCCGTTCGGCGGGTTCCCGTGGGCGCGGCTGGCGTTCAGCCAGACCGCCACGCCCCTGACGCCCTACGCCTCCGTCGGCGGCGCGCCGCTCGTCACGTTCCTGACCGCGCTGATCGGCGGCCTGCTCGCCTACGCCGCCGTCGTCGCCCACCGGGCGTATCGGGCGCGCGAAGCGAAGGCGGAGGAGAAGCGCCCCGCTGGGGTGTGGCGCACCCTGGCGCCCGCCGTGGCGGCGCTCGCGGTGATCGCGGCGCTCGCCGGGGGCGGCGCGCTGATCCCCACCCCGACCTCGGGCCGCCCGGTCACGGTCGCGGTCGTCCAGGGGAACGTGCCGCGCCTCGGGCTGGACTACCTCGGCCAGCGCAAGGCCGTCCTGAACAACCACGTCCAGGCCACGCACGAGCTGGCCAGGCGGGTCCGCGCCGGCGAGGTCGCCCGGCCCGAGCTGGTCGTGTGGCCCGAGAACGCCAGCGACCTGGACCCCTACTCCGAGCCCGACGCCTACAACGCCATCGACGGCGCGGTGAAGGCCGTCGGCGTCCCCGTCCTGGTCGGCGCGCTCACCGACACCCCCGACGGCGAGAAGGTCGAGAACCGCGGCATCGTCTGGGACCCGCAGACCGGGCCCGGCGACTACTACGTCAAGCGGCATCCCGTCCCGTTCGGGGAGTACCTGCCGTTCCGCGACGTCCTCACCAAGCTGATCACGCGGTTCGAGCGGATCCCCCGCGACTTCGCCAAGGGCACCCGCTCCGGCGTCATGCGGCTCGGCCCGGTCACGGTCGGCGACGTGATCTGCTTCGAGGTCGCCTACGACAGGGAGGTCCGTGACGTGGCGCGCGGCGACCTCCTGGTCGTGCAGACCAACAACGCCACCTACGGCCGCACCAGCCTCCCGCCGCAGCAGATCGCGATGTCCCGGCTGCGCGCGGTCGAGCATGGCCGTACGATCTTGGTTGCCGCGACGAGCGGCATCAGCGCGATCGTCGCCCCGGACGGCCGGATGATCGACCAGTCCGGGGAGTTCGTCCCGGACCTGCAGGTCGCGACCGTCCAGGCGCGGACGTCGCGGACGCTCTCGGACCGGCTCGGCGCCGCGCCCGAACGGGCGCTCGCGGCGCTCGGGCTCGCCGCCGCCTGCGCGGCGGCGTGGGCGGCACGCGCCGCACGGGCCGCACGGACGGCGGCCAGGACGAACGAGGGGAACTGACACCGATGGAGATCCCAGCCGACCTCGGCCGGGTGCTCGTGATCATCCCGACGTACAACGAGCGGGAGAACATCGAGCGCATCGCCGGCCGGGTGCGCGAGGCCGTCCCCGCGGTGGACGTCCTGGTGGTCGACGACGCCAGCCCCGACGGCACCGGCGAGGTCGCCGACGCCCTGGCGGCCGCGGACGGGCAGATCAAGGTCCTGCACCGCGCGGGCAAGGACGGCCTCGGCCCCGCCTACATCGCCGGGTTCCGGTGGGCGGCCGAGCACGGCTACGACGTCATGGTCGAGATGGACGCCGACGGCTCCCACCAGCCCGAGGAGCTGCCGCGGCTGCTGGCCGCCCTGGCGGACGCCGACCTGGTCATCGGCGCCCGCTGGGTCCCCGGCGGCAAGGTCCGCAACTGGCCCAGGCGCCGCGAGGCGCTGTCGCGCGGCGCCAACACCTACGCGCGGCTGATGCTCGGCTTCCACCTGCACGACGCCACCGGCGGCTACCGCGCGTTCCGCGCCGCGACGCTCGACAAGATCGGGCTGGACGACGTCGACTCGCGCGGCTACTGCTTCCAGATCGACCTGGCGCTGCGGGCCGTCCGGCAGGGCCTGCGGGTGGTGGAGGTCCCGATCACCTTCGTCGAGCGCGTCCACGGCACCAGCAAGATGAGCCGCGACGTGATGGCCGAGGCGGCGCTGCGCATCACCCAGTGGGGCGTGTCCGACCGCACCCGCAAACGCCGCCCGCCCCGCTGAACCGCCGCGCCGCCCCGGCCGGCACCTGGCCTGGGCTGCGGAGGGAAACGTTCGGGGGCGTCCCGGCGTTGTACGGGGAGAGGGAAATTTCCCGCGACCCGAAGATGGAGCCATGCTGCCGCTGCTACTGGTCCTGGCGTTCCTGGTGATGCCCGTCCTGGAGATCTACGTGATCATCCAGGTGGGCGGGGCGATCGGCGCCTGGCCCACGGTCGCCCTGCTGGTCGCCGAGAGCCTGCTCGGCGGCTGGATCGTGCGCCGCGAGGGCCGCCGCGCGTGGCGCGCCCTGGAGGAGGCGCTGCGGCGCGGCGTCATGCCCGACCGGGAACTCGCCGACGCGGCCCTGGTCATGGCCGGGGGCGTGCTGCTGCTGACGCCCGGCTTCGTCACCGACGTGTTCGGGTTCGCGTTCGTGCTGCCGTTCACCCGTCCGCTGGTGCGGCGCGTCCTGTCGCGGTACGCGTCCCGGCGGATGCGCGCCGCCGAGGCCCGGGCCCGGACCCGGTCGGCGTTCCCGCCGGGCTTCACCGCCGGGTTCGACCCGTTCGACCGCGGGCGCGGCCCCGGCCGCGTCGAGACCCCGCCGGGACCGGTCGTCCGCGGCGAGGTCATCGACGAGGACGACTCCCCGTCCCGCACCTGACACCCTGACCACACGCTTCACGCGCCTCAGGCGTCGCGGACGGCGAGCAGCACCGCGCCCACCAGCAGCGCCGCCGCCGCGTACCCGGCCAGCACGGCGAGTCCCGGCCAGGGCCCGATCGGCAGCCGCTCCAGGGCCCGCGTCGACTGGACGGCCAGCCCCGCCGACATCGGCGCGAACTTCTCCAGCCGGTCCCGCCACGCCTCGTCCCCGACGAACTGGACGACGATCGGGACGATCCACAGCAGCCCCAGCACCGCCGTGATCGCCGCGGCCTGCTCCCGGACCGCCGTCCCCACCCCGAGCGCCAGCAGCGCCACCAGCACCAGGTACAGGACGGTCCCGGCCGCGGCCCGCGCCGTGGGGCCGTCCAGCGGCGACAGCGGCGGGTAGCCGTTCGCGGCGGTGAACCCGTTGCCGGGCAGCAGCCCCCGCGCCGCCGCCAGCGACGCCAGCACCCCGGCCGTCCCCGCCGCGGCGACGGCGCCCGCGACCACGGCGGCCTTGGCGGCCAGGACCGTCCCGCGCCGCGGGACCGCCGCCAGCGTCGCGGAGATCGTCCCCGCCGCGTACTCGCCGCCGACCGCCAGGACCCCGAGGACGACCGCCGCGACCTGCCCCAGCCGGACGCCCGACAGCGCCAGCTTCGGCGTGTCCTCCTGGCAGCCGGCGGGGCTCGTGCAGTGCGTGGTGTCCACCGACCCGGTCACCGCCGCGCCCACCGCGACCGTCAACCCGGCCAGCGCCAGCAGCAGCCATCCCGTGCTCGGCAGCGTCCGCAGCTTCGTCCACTCCGCCCGCACCGCACATCCCGTCGCGCTCATGCGTCACGCCTCCTGACCAGCCAGAGCGCGGCCGCCAGCGCCGCCGCCGCGTACGCGCACAGCACCCCGAACCCGGCCCACGGGTCGATCGCCCGGTCGAACCGCGTGACGGTCTGCTGGATCGCGAACCCGGCCGCCGGGGTGAGCCGCTCCAGCCACCGCGCCGCCGACAGCGGCAGCCCGGTCGCGACGATCTGCGGCAGCAGCAGCACCATCAGCACGATCGTGATCGCGGGCGCGCTGCGCCGCACGATCACCGCGACGGCCAGCGCGAACACCGCGACGACGGCCAGCAGCGCCGCCGTGCCGAGCACCGCGCGCAGCACGGCGCCGTCCCACGGCGACGGCGGCGACAGGCCGTTGGAGCGCTGCACCGGGGCGGACAGGAGCACCGCGCCGAACGCCGCCGCGAGCCCGGCCGCCAGCGCGGCCAGGGCCGCCACGACCGCCTTGGCGGCCAGCGCCCGGCCGCGCCGCGGGGTCGCCGCGAACGTCGTCCGCACCATCCCGCGCCGGTACTCGGACGTGACGAACAGCACCGCGAGCGCGATGATCGCCGCCTGCCCGACCAGGACGCCGGTGAGGGTGCGTTTGGTGTCGTCGTCGGCGAACATGTCGGGGCCGACGTCGCCCGTCCCGGTGAGCGTGAACGTCCCGCCGGACCGGGTGCGGCCGTCCATCGACGGGTCGGCGGCGGGCCCGCCCGGCATCCCCCGGTCGCGCCACTGCGCGCCCTGCGGCGCCGGGGACGCCGACACGTGGTCGAACGTGGCCTTTGTGACGCGGGGACGCCCGTCGACGGTCTCGCCGCCGAACATCCGCCGGAACTTGATCTCGTCCGGGGCGGCGACGAACATCCCGGCGAGCGCGGACGGCGGCAGCCCCTCCAGCCGCACCGCCCCCACGCGCCGCCAGGCGCGCCCGTCCGCGGACTCGTAGCCGGTGACGGTGGCGCCCGCGCGGGTCAGCTTCAGCCAGCGCGGGGCAATCCCCGCGCCGCCGCCCACGCCGTCGCCCTTGTAGCCGGTCTGCAGCCGGACGCCGTGCTCCGGCGTCACCGCCAGCGCCGCGTACGGGGCGGCCCGCTCCGCGCTGCCCCTGATCATGAGGCCGGCCTTCGCCCACCCGCCGCCGCCGTCCTGGGACGTGACGCGCGCGACGACCGACCCGTCCCCGCTCAGCGGCAGGTAGGTGTAGTGGCCCAGGTCGATGATCTGCCGCCGGGCGGGGTCGACCGGCCCGCCGCCCCCGCCGCCGCTGGACTGGCTGCTCGCGGCCGTCAGCAGCGCCACCGCCACCGTCACCAGGACCGCCGCCAGCAGCGTCAGCATCCAGCGCGGGACGGTCCGCAGCTTGGTCCACTCGGCCAGCAGCAGCCGCCCGAACCCGTCGCGGGCCTCCGCCTGGACGGTGCTGCGGTACGACTCCACGGCGGGGGTCTCGGCGGGGGTCACGACGCCTCCCGCCCGGTCACGGCCTGGAACTCCACCGCGTCCTTGGTCAGCTCCATGTACGCCTCCTCCAGCGACGTCCGGTGCTCGGCGATGCCGGTGAACGCCACCCCGGCCCCCGTGAGCAGGGTGATGATCCGTTCGGAGGGCAGGCCCGTGACGGTCACCGCGTCCCCGCCGGTCGCGGTGACGGTGGCGCCCGCGTGCGCCAGCACGGTCATCGCCTCCTGGCGGCGGCCGGTGCGCAGCTCCACCCGTCCGGCGGACGCGGCGTCCAGCAGCTCCCGGACGCTCGTGTCGGCGATCAGCCGGCCCCGGCCGATCACCACCAGGTGGTCCGCGCCGCCCTCCAGCTCGCTCATCAGATGGCTGGACACCAGCACCGCCCGGCCCTCGGCGGCCAGCGACCGCAGCAGCCCCCGCATCCACGCGATGCCCTCGGGGTCCAGGCCGTTGACGGGCTCGTCGAACATCAGCACGGGCGGGTCGCCGAGCAGCGCCGCCGCGATCCCCAGCCGCTGCCGCATGCCGAGCGAGAACCCGCCCGCGCGGCGCCGGGCCGCGCTTCCCAGCCCCGCCAGCTCGATCACCTCGTCGACCCGGCGGACCGGCAGCCCGTTGGCGTGCGCCAGCCACAGGAGATGGTCGCGGGCCCGGCGCGCCGGGTGCACCGCGGACGCGTCCAGCATCGCCCCGAGCCGGCACAGCGGCGTCCGCAGCGTCCGGTAGGGCTTACCGCCGACCAGCGCCGCGCCCGCGTCGGGCCGGTCCAGGCCCATGATCATCCGCATGGTGGTGGACTTGCCGGCGCCGTTGGGGCCGACGAACCCGGTGACCTGCCCGGGGGCGGCGGTGAACGACAGGTCGTCCACGGCGACGGTCGGTCCGAACCGTTTGCGCAGGCCCCGCACTTCGATGGTTGCGTCCATGTTCCGGGAGGCTACGGACTCGCGCCGCCCCGGGGCGTCCCGCCGTGGAGCCGTTTCCCGCGGCCGGACGCGGGGGACGGGCGCGTCCCCCTGGGGAGGGACGCCGCCGCGCCGCGTTCACGCCACAATGTCCTGCGTGGGGCGGAACGGCACTGGTCAGGGCGGCGGGCACCGGGCGCGGTGGCCGAGCCTGTCACCGGCACGCCTGCCGCCAGCGCGCCTGTGGCCCGCGGTGGGGGGCCTGCTGGCGCTGGCCGGGACCGCCGAGGCGGTGGTGCGCGCCGGCGGGTCGGGCGCGGTGCTGTCGCTGGCGATCGTCGTGGACGTGTGCGCGACGCTCCCGCTCGTCCTGGCCCGCGACCGGGTCACCGCCGCCGCCGTCGCGATCACCGTCGCGGCGCCCGCCGCGTGCGTCCTGCACCGCGGGGTCGCCGTCGCGGCCGTCGTCGCGCTCGTCACGGTCTGGTCGGTGCTCGTCCGCCGCCGGGTGCTGCGCCGCCGTGCCGCCGCCGCCGCGCTGGACGCCTCCCGCCGCGCGTTCGAGAGCACGCTGCTGGAGCACACCGCGCGGGGCGAGCGCGCCCGGATCGCCCGCGAGCTGCACGACGTCGTCGCCCACCACATCTCGATGATCTCCGTCCAGGCGGAGACGGCGCGGCTGGCCGTCCCGGGCATGCCGGACGAGGGCGCCGCGCGGCTGCTGGCCATCGGCGACACCGCCCGGACCGCCCTCACCGAGATGCGGCGGCTGCTCGGCGTGCTGCGCGAGGACGCGGGCGCCGAGCCCACCCGCCGCCCCCAGCCCGGCCTTCAGCAGCTCTTGGACCTGATCGACGAGACCCGCGAGTCGGGCGCGGCGAGCGTCCGGCTGATCGTCCGCGGCGGCGTCGGCGTCCTGGACCCGGGGGTGGAGCTGGCCGCGTACCGGATCGTCCAGGAGGCCCTCACCAACGCGCGGCGGCACGCGCCCGGCGCCGCCGTGGACGTGGACGTCGACTACGCGCCGGGCGTGCTGCGGGTCAGCGTCCGCGACAACGGGCCAGGCCCGGGGCGCGGCGATGGCGGTGTGGCCGGGCACGGCCTGCTCGGAATGCGCGAACGCGCCGCGGCCGTCGGCGGCGACCTGCGCACCGGCCCCGGCCCGGTCGGCGGCTTCCTCGTCGAGGCGACATTGCCGACCGTGGCGGAGTCATGACGATCCGTGTGGTGGTGGCCGACGATCAGGAGGTCGTCCGGGCCGGGTTCGGGGCGCTGCTCGGCACCCAGCCCGACCTGGCCGTCGTCGGCACCGCCACAGACGGCGCCGCCGCGGTCCGCGCCTGCGCCGAGCACCGGCCCGACGTCGTGCTGATGGACGTGCGGATGCCCGTCATGGACGGCATCGAGGCCACCCGCCGCATCGCCGCCGGCCCGGACGCCCCCCGGGTCCTGATGCTCACCACCTTCGACCTGGACGAGCACGTCTACGACGCCCTCGTCGCCGGGGCCAGCGGGTTCCTGCTCAAGGACGTCACCGCCGAGCGGCTGTTCGACGCCGTGCGGGTCGTCGCGGCGGGGGAGGCGCTGCTGGCGCCGGCCGTCACCCGCCGCCTGATCGGGGAGTTCGCCCGGCTCCGCCCCCGCCCGCCGTCGCGACCCCCGGGCGGCCCCGGCGGCCCGGACGCCGCAGGCGGCCTCGACGGCCTGGAGGTGCTGACGCCCCGCGAGACCGACGTGCTGCGCCTGGTCGCCGAGGGCCTCGCCAACGCCGAGATCGCGGCCCGGCTCGTCGTGGGGGAGGAGACGGTGAAGACCCATGTCAGCCGCATCCTGCGCAAGCTGGGGCTGCGCGACCGCGTCCAGGCCGTCGTGACCGCCTACGAGAGCGGCCTCGTCCGCCCCCGCTCAGGCCGCTGACCCCAAGATCGGACCGGGCCGACGCCCGGATCGGCCCGAGATCGGCCCGCCCCGAGATCGGACCGGGCCCGGACATGGGTCGGGCCCGTACCGTCGCCGGTACGGGCCCGATCCGCTGATTGTCAGTCGCTCACGCCGACTTCCTGCGCCCCGCGCGCAGGATCTCCAGCCGCTCAGCCAGAACCTCCTCAAGGTCTTCGAGCGTCCTGCGCTCCATGAGCATGTCCCAGTGCGTGCGCGGCGGCTTGCCTTTCTTCGCTTGCGGCAGTTCCCCGTCGACCCGCAGGGCCGTGGCGCCGCAGTTGCGGCATTCCCAGGTCATCGGCACCTCGGCCTCGGCCGCGAGCGTCACGGTGAACCGGTGGCCCTTCGTGCAGGTGTAGTCCACCTCTTGGCGAGGGGCCAGATCGGTGTTGCGATCGTTCTCGTAGCTCGTCGCTCCGAGTCGGGTGCCGCGAAGTGCGCGCTCGGCCATCGTCACGTGCCTCCCAGACGGCTTGCGGTCTTGCTCTAGCCAACGCTGAATCCCACGACAAGATTCCCCGGGCCGGGATGATCCAACCCTGCCGTTTGCGGCCGCACCGCGCCGCGCCCCCGCAGCGGCACCGCTCAGGACCCGCTCCGGCACCGCATGGCCCTCAGCGACGGGACGTGAGCACCTCGTCGATCAGCCCGTAGTCCTTGGCCTCGGCGGCGGTGAAGTACCGCTCCCGGTCCAGGTCGCGGCGGACGGTCTCGGGGTCCTTCCCGGTCGCCTCCGCCACGATCGCCTCGGTCTGCTCGCGCAGCCGCAGCACCTCGCGGGCCTGGATGTCCAGGTCGGTGGCGTGGCCGCGGGCCACGTCGATCGCCGGCTCGTGCAGCAGGATCCGCGCGCCGGTCAGCGCCGCCCGCCGTCCCGGCGTGCCCGCCGCGAGCAGCACCGCCGCCGCCGACCCGGCCTGCCCGACGCACGTCGTCTCGATCGGCGGCCGGACGTAGCGCATCGTGTCGCAGATCGCCAGCATCGCCGTCAGCGACCCGCCCGGCGAGTTGATGTAGAGGGCGATGGGCCGGTCGGGGTCCGTGCCCTCCAGCGCCAGGAGCTGCGCGGTGACGTCGTTGGCGCTGGTGTCGTCCACCGGCGCGCCGAGGAACACGATCCGGTCCTCGAAGAGCTTGTTGTAGGGGTCGGTGTGTTTTCGCCCGTAGGTGGTCTGCTCCTCGAACTCGGGGACGAGGTAGCGCCGTTCCGCCCGTGTCATGTGCCCACCCGGTCGGTGCTGTCGATGACATGGTCGACGAAGCCGTAGTCGCGCGCCTGCTCGGCGGTGAACCACGCGTCCCGGTCGCCGTCGGCCTCGATCCGCTCCAGCGGCTGCCCGGTGTGGAACGCCGTCCGCTCCGCCAGGGTCCGCTTGAGGTACAGGGACTGCTCGGCCTGGATCCTGATGTCGGACGCGGTGCCGCCGATCCCGCCGTGCGGCTGGTGCATCATCACGCGCGCGTGCCGCAGCGCGTACCGCTTGCCCCGCGTCCCGGCGCACAGCAGCGTCTGTCCCATGGACGCGGCCATGCCCATCGCGACCGTGGATATGTCGTTCGGGACGAACTGCATCATGTCGTAGATCGCCATTCCGGCGTCGACGACCCCGCCGGGCGAGTTGATGTAGATCGTGATGTCGCGCCGCGCGTCGTGGGCGGCCAGGAGCAGCAGCTGCCCGTTGACCCGGTTGGCGAGCTGGTCGTCGATCTCGGCTCCGATGAACACGATCCGCTGCGCGAGCAGCCGCTCGTACAGCTGCGCCTCGGCGAGCTGCGGCGCTTCCGCCACCTTGGCGTAGGTCCTGCCGACGAACGTCTCCGCCCGCCGCTCGCCGTTCCAGCGCTCCGGTCCGCCGCTCACGCGTCCTCCCCTGATCTGTACAGTCTGTACGCTACGTACGTAAGCAACGCTAGTCCGGACCGGACGGGGTGACCAGGGGAGGGCGCGGTGTTTCGCTATACGATGAATCACGTGGATGTTCCGGTGACCGAAGCACGTGCCCAGTTCGCGGACCTGGTGAACCGGGTCGCCTACACCGGCGAGCCCGTCACGCTGACGCGGCGGGGCCGCGTGATGGCCGCGCTGATCAGCCCGGAGGATCTGGAACTCCTGGAGACGGTCCGGGCGCAGCGCGTCGACCTGGCGCAGGCGGGTCACACGGGTCAGTCGGGTCAGCCGGCGCGTCCGGCGGAGCGCCCGCAGGCCCCGTCCGCGCCGCTGCGGGTCGCGGCCGAGTACCGCCCGCCGGGCTTCAGCCGCTGAGGACCGGCTCCGTCAGCCCGAGGCGGGCAGCCCGAGCGGCGGTCAGCCCGGGGCGCCGGCAGGGCCGGTCCACTGGCCGCGGGACTTCATGACGTCGCGGAGGATGATCAGCTCGTCGGTCATGATCCCGTCGACGCCGAGGTCCAGGAGGCGCTCCATGTCGGCGCGGTCGTTGACCGTCCAGGCGTGGACCTGCAGGCCCAGCTCGTGGGCGCGGGCGACGAACGACTCGGTGACGAACGGGAGGCGTCCCAGCCCGTAGGGGACCTGGGCGCACGCCACGCCGGTGGCGGCCAGGCGGACGAGCTTGGCGGCCGGTCCGCCGTAGGACTTGGCGCGCAGCGCCATCACGCCGCGCGGCCCCAGCGCCGTGCACACGTCGCGGTCGGTGAACAGGGGCAGGCGGGCGCGCATCTGGGCCAGCCGGCGGGTGGAGAAGGACGTGATGCACACCCGGTTCCAGGCCCTGGTGCGGTGCAGCGCCGCGGCGAGGGGGCCGATGACGGGGGCGTCCTTGAGGTCGATGTTGACGCGCGCGTCCGGGAACGAGCCGAGCAGCTCCTCCAGGCGGGGGATGGGCTCGGCGCCGCCGATGCGGGCCTTGGCGACCTCGGCGTAGGGGAGCTGGGCGATGGTGCCCTTGCGGTCGGTGACGCGGTCGAGGGTGCGGTCGTGGAAGGCGACGACGACGCCGTCGGCGGTGGCGTGCGCGTCGGTCTCCAGGTAGCGGTAGCCGAGGTCGACGGCGCGCTGGAACGCGGGCATGGAGTTCTCGGGCCGGCCGCCCGCGCCGCCGCGGTGGGCGAAGGGGATCGGGCCGGGATGATCGAGGAACTCGTACGAGCGGCGCACCCGTCCGATTATGCCGAACCCGCGGCCACCCTGGACCTTACTACGTAAAGGCATCGGGCCGGACGCGCCCGGTGCTACGGTCGGCCCCGGCAACCGATCACCGAGGGAGCAGGCCGATGGCGGACGTGAACGAGTACCGGGCGACGTTCGAGCTCGTGGACGTGGACGGCGACGGGTACATCTCGACGTCCGAGCTGAAGAACCTCATGACCAAGCTCGGCCAGGACATCACCGACACCCGCGCGGTGGAGGTGGTCGTGGCCGCCGACGCCAACGGCGACGGCAAGATCTCGCTGGAGGAGTTCACCGCGCTGATGGAGCGGACCGCCGGCCGCTGAGGCGGCCGCTGACGGCGGCCCGCCCCGCGCGGGTCAACCGCCCCGCGGGTCAGGCGGGGCGGCGCCGGACCTTGACGGTGCTGTCGGTGCGGTTCATGACGCGTCCGTCGGGAGCGGTCTGGACGCGGTCGTGCTCGCCGCTGTAGAGCACGTCCCATTCGTCGTCCGGGAGCCGCAGTGACGCCACGACCTCGACGGCGGTGGGCAGGTCGGCCGCGGGGTAGGCGTCGGGGTCCCAGGGCGGGGGACCGGAGTGGCCGACGATCAGCAGGGTGCCGCCGGGGGCGACGGCCGCGGCGGCGGCGCGCAGGATCGGCTCGCGCGGCAGGCCCTCCTTGGGGAAGTGCAGGAACGCGGCCGAGACCAGGTCGTAGCGGCCTTCGGGGAAGGACACGCCGAGGTCGTGCCGCTGGAAGTCGATGCGGTCGGCGACGCCGGCGTGGTCGGCGTGGTGGGCGGCGCGTTCGAGGGCGACGGTGGAGATGTCGGTCGCCGTGACGCGCCAGCCGCGCTCGGCGAGCCAGATCGCGTCGCCGCCCTCGCCGCATCCGAGGTCCAGGGCGGTGCCGGGTTCCAGGTCGCTGATCTCCTGGACGAGCATGTGGTTGGGTTCGCCGCTCCAGAGGTGGTCGTGCTCGGCGTAGCGGGTGTCCCAGAATTCCTGGCGGGCGGTGGTGTCGTCCATGTTCCGATGGTGGACCTCGATTGGCTCGTCCGGCGAATCCTGTTGCGGTTTCGGCAAACACAGGAGCAGGGCTGGGGCGAGGGCTGCCGGGGCGGCGGCGAGGGCGTAGCAGAGGGGCAGGGGCAGCGCGTCCAGGAACACGCCGGTCGCCGCCGCCCCGGCGGAGATGCCGAGGTTGAGGGACGTGCTGGTCCACGCCACGGCGCGTGTGCGGGCGCGGGCCGGCGTGGCGGCGTCGGTGATGAGGAACGCGGTGGTGAACGTCGGGCCGACGAACAGCCCCACGGCGAACGCCGCCGCGGCCAGAACGGGGACGGACGGGGCGAGCCCGGCCGCGGCGAGGACGAGCCCGACCGGGCAGACGAAGGCGGCCAGGCGGCCGCGTCCCGGCCCTGACCTGCCGAGGGCGCCGTAGGCGAGGCCGCCGAGGGTGCTGCCCGCGGCGATCGCGGCCTCCACCCAGGCGACGGCCGCGGGCTGGTGGTGCCGTTCGGTGAACGCGACGGCGAGCAGCCCGGTCGAGCCGAGGGCGAAGCCGGTGGCCGCGGCGGCGACGGCCGGCACCGGCGCGAACGCGCGGATACGGGGGCCGCGCTCGCGGCGTCCGGACGGGTTGGGCGGCACGGCCGGGGAGGCGGCGACGCCGAGGACGCCGGCCAGCACCAGGGCGGCGCTGACGGCGATGCCGAGGGACGGGGAGGCGGCCGCGGCCAGCAGTCCCGCCAGGAGCGGCCCGGTGACGAAGACGAGCTCCTCGGCGACGGTGTCGAGGCTGTAGGCGCGGCGGACGAGCGCGGCGTCGGGCAGGATGCCGCGCCACAGCGTCCGCATGACGACGCCGATCGGGGGCGCGCAGGCGCCCGCGGTGACGGCCGCGGCGGCCAGCAGCGGCACGGGCGCGCCGGGACGCCAGGTGAGGGCGGCCAGGACGGCGAGCAGACCGGCGTAGGCGGCCGTCATCGGGGGCAGGACGCGGCGTGCGCCGTGCCGGTCGATGAGGGCGGCGCGGACGGGCGACAGGGCGGCGCCGGTGAGCCCGTTCGCGGCCATCAGCGCTCCTGCGCGGGCGTAGGAGCCGGTGGAGGCGGTGAACGCGAGGGTCAGGGACAGGAACAGCGTGCCGTAGGAGAGGCGTCCCAGCAGCGCGAGGGTGAAGGTGCGCAGGGCGTGCGGGGCGCGCAGGACGGAGGCGTACGACGCGGTCACGAAGGGTGTTCCTCAGAAAGGCCCCGCGAGGGGGCGGTTACAGGGTCGCCGGATGCGGCCGCCCGTGTTCCGCGACGGCGCGCGGCGCTCTACCCGTAGATGAGGAACTGCACGCGGGGAAGTGTAGCCCCGGCTCCTATGGGGTGGTCCAGTCGCGGCGGCGGGCCTCGGCGAGGGCGATGGCGGTGGCGACGGCGACGTTGAGGGAGCCGACGCGTCCGAGCTGGGGGATGTAGGCGACGGCGTCGGCGGCGGCCAGGAGGGCGGGGGAGCAGCCGTGGTCCTCGCCGCCGACGGCGAGGCAGACGTCGCCGTCCAGGGGCGCCTCGTGGAGGGGGACGGCGTCGGCGGTGAGCTCGACGGCGACCAGCCGCAGGCCCTCCTTGCGGACGGCCGCGGCGGCCTCGCCGGGGGTGCCGGCGTGCTCCCAGGGGACGAGGCGGGCGGTGCCGAGGGCGGTCTTGTCGACGGCCTTGTGGGTCGGGGGCGTGGCGTTCCCGGCGAGCCAGAGGTGATCGACGCCGAACACGGCGGCGCTGCGGATGATCGAGCCGATGTTGAACGGCTGGGTGACCGATTCGACCAGCAGGCCGAGGCGGGCGTCGGTGCGGCGGCGCCAGTCGCGGTTGAGGCGCTTGACGTCGGTGCCGCGCAGCTGCCTGCGTCCCTGGGCGGGCGTCTGGGGGCCGTCGGGGCCGCTCATCGGGTGTGGCCTTCCGTGCTGGTTCCTGCGCCGGCCTCCGTGCGGGGCGCGACGCGCAGGACGCGGTAGGCGGACCGGGAGGCGATCCGCTCGGTGGGGTGGCCCCGGGCGTCCAGCCAGCGCTGCAGGGAGTCGGAGCCGAGGTGTTTCTGGACGACGAGGTGGGCGTGCCCGGTGGGGGTGAGGCGGGGGAGCCAGGTGAGGAGGAGGTCGTGCAGGGCGGCCTTGCCGATGCGGATCGGGGGGTTGGACCAGATCGCGGCGAAGCGGAGGCGGGGGTCGAGATCGTCCGCCAAGATGAACCTTACATTGTCAAGGCCGGCGGCGGTGGCATTGCCTTCCGCCAGCTCCAAGGCTCGCTGATTAACGTCCACGCCCCAAACCATCGCCTGGGGCGAACGCTTGGCGAGGGTGAGGGCGATGGGGCCGTATCCGCAGCCGAGGTCGAGCAGGTCGCCGTGCTGGGGCGGTGGGGGGACGGTCTCCAGCAGTACGCGGGTGCCGGGGTCGACGCGGTCGGGGGAGAACACGCCGCTGTCGGTGTCCAGGCGCAGGTGCAGGTCGGGCAGGACGAGGTCGACGGTGCGTCGGCGGCTCGCGGTGCCGGGCCGTTCGGCGAAGTAGTGTTCCCCCACGTCGGCGAACCGTATCAGCGGTCAGGGCAGGCGGGAGAACCAGGCGAGGGACGCGCCTCCGGCGGCGAGCGCGAACAGCAGCGCGATGCCGGTGTAGCGGGCGGCGACGTCGCGGTGCTCGGTCTTGAAGCCGAGGGAGCTGCCGATGTTGGCGTAGACGTCGCGGAGCTCGCCGGAGTCGGCGGCCTCGTAGGCCTTGCCCTCGGTGCTGTCGGCGAGGGCGCGGAGGGTCTCCTTGTTGACCGAGACGCTGGTGGTCTCGCCCTCGATGTCGACGGTGCCGTAGGGGGTGCCGAACGCGATGGTGGAGACGGGGACGTGCGCGCCGCGGCTGGCGTCGATGGCTTCCTGGACGGAGCGTCCGGTGGTGTTGTCCCCGTCGGACAGCAGGACGATGTGGGCGGGCGGTGGATCTTGGCTGGCCTCGGCGTCGAAGGACCGCACGGCTTGGAGGCTGGTGAAGACGGCCTCGCCGATGGCGGTGCGCTTGGCCAGGACGAGCTGGTCGATGGAGGCGACTGCGGCGTCGCGGTCGGCGGTGGGCGCGGCGATGAGGTTGGCGCTGCCGGCGAAGGCGACGACGCCGACGTTGAACCGGCTGGGGAGTTCGCCGATGAACTTCTTGGCGGCGGCCTTGGCGGCGTCGAAGCGGCTGGGCGGGACGTCCCTGGCCATCATGGACAGGGAGACGTCGATGGCGACGAGGATGGTGGCGCGGTCGCGGGGGACCTTGACGGAGTCGGCGGGCCGCGCGAACCCGATCATCATGAGGGTGATCATGACGAGGAACAGGCCGGCGGCGACGTGGCGGCGCCAGCCGGGGCGGCGGGGCGCGATCTGGGAGAGCAGGGCGAGGTTGGTGAAGCGGACGGCGTGCCGTCCGCGGCGGAGCTGGAGCAGGACGTAGACGGCGGCCAGGGCGGGCAGGACGCCGAGGAGCCAGAGGCGTTCGGGTGACAGGAAGGTCATGGGCGCACTCCCGCGGTGCTGACTGGCCGGCCTGCGGCGCGGCGCTGGCGGAGGGCGAAGCGGGCGATGTCGGCGATCCAGTCGCGGTCGGTGCGCAGGACGAGGTGGTGGGCGCCGCAGCGGCGGAGGGCGGCGCGGGTGTGTTCGCGTTGCGCGGCGGCCGCGGCGGCGTAGCGTTCGCGGACGCGGCGGCTGAGGACGATCTCGTGGACGGCGCCGGTCTCGGGGTCGGCCATCTCGACGAGGCCGACGTCGGGGAGGTCGAGTTCGCGGGGGTCGATGATCTCGATGGCGAGGACCTGGTGGCGGGCGGTGAGGCGGCGCAGGGGCCGTTCCCAGTCGGGCCGGGCCGGGTCGGCGGTTTCCTGGCGGGTGCCGTGGGTGCCGTGGGTGCCGTCGGGGGCGAGGAAGTCGGAGATGACGACGCGGAGGCCGCGGCGGGTCTGGCCGCGGTCGAGGGCGGCGATGGCGGAGGCGAGGTCGCGCTGGGGTGCGGTACCGGCGCGTCCGGTGCCGGTGCGGGGGGTGCCGTCGTGGACGGATTGGGCGTCGAGGGCGGCTTGGAGGAGGGCGTAGAGGGCGGCTTTGCCGGTGCGGGCGGGCCAGCGGCGCATGCCGTCGGTGTGGAGGAGGTAGGCGCCGGCGCGGTCGCCGAGGCGGACGGTGAGGAAGCCGACGGCGGCGAGCGCGGCGACGGCGAGGTCGCGTTTGATCATGGTGCCGGTGCCGAAGTCCATGCTGGGGGTGAGGTCGAGGAGGGCCCAGCATTCGAGTTCGTGGTCGGCGATGAGGTCGCGGACGTGGGGGGTGGTGGTGCGGGCGGTGACGGCCCAGTCCATGTGGCGGACGTCGTCCTCGCCGGGCTGGTAGAGGCGGGCTTCGGCGAGTTCGGTGCCGGGGCCGGGGAGGAGGCCGAGGTGTGCGCCGTTGAGGAGGCCGTCGAGGCGGCGGGTGACCTGGAGTTCGAGGCGGCGCAGGGTGCGTTCGGGGGCGAGGTGGGCGAGTTTGCCGCTGCGCCGCTGCCTGGCGCTCATGCGGTGGTCACCGCCGCCGATCCGTGGTTCCACACGACGCGGGGCGGGGGGACGGCGGTGAGGATCTGGTTGACGACGTCGGCGGCGTGGACGCCGTCGGCGAGGGCGTCGAAGGTGAGGACGAGGCGGTGGGCGATGACGTCGCGGGCGACGGCGCGGACGTCGTCGGGGAGGACGTAGTCGCGTCCGGACACCAGGGCGAGGGCGCGGGCGGTGGCGGCGAGGCCGAGGGTGGCGCGGGGGCTGGCGCCGATCTCGATGACGCCGCGGAGGTCGGGGAGGCGGTACTGGTCGGGTTCGCGGGTGGCCATGACGAGCCGGACGATGTAGTCGGCGATGAGTTCGTGGACGGCGACTTCTTCGGCGGCGCGCTGGAGGCCGGCGAGGCGTCCGGTGTCGAGGATCTGGGTGGCTTCGGGCGGGTCGACGCTCATGCGCTGGAGGATCTGGAGTTCCTCGTGGGCGGCGGGGTGGTGGACGTCGATCTTCATGAGGAAGCGGTCGCGCTGGGCTTCGGGGAGGGGGTAGACGCCTTCGGATTCGATGGGGTTCTGGGTGGCGAGGACGATGAAGGGGGTGGGGAGCGGGTAGGTGTTGCCGCCGAGGGAGACCTGGCGTTCGGCCATGACCTCCAGGAGGGCGGACTGGACTTTGGCGGGGGCGCGGTTGATCTCGTCGGCGAGGACGAAGTTGACGAAGACGGGGCCGAGTTCGACGTCGAACTGTTCGGTGGAGGGGTGGTAGATGCGGGTGCCGACGATGTCGGAGGGGACGAGGTCGGGGGTGAACTGGAGGCGGGCGAAGGTGCCGCCGACGACGTGGGCGAGGGTGTCGACGGCGAGGGTCTTGGCGACGCCGGGGACGCCTTCGACGAGGCAGTGGCCGTGGGCGAGGAGCGCGACGATCATGCGTTCGACCATGTGGTCCTGGCCGACGATGACCTTTTTGACTTCGGCGAGGGTGGTCTGCAGGAGGGCGGCGGCCTCGTCGACGTCGGTGGCGGCGATGGTCATGTGGGATTCCCTCACTGTCCCTTGGGTGCCGGGCTGGGCGCCTTTCGACCCTACGCGATCGCTTGTACCCGTTCGCGGGGGATACGTGCGTGGTGCGGGTGATCGGTTCACGGGCGTGTCGGGGCTGGTCGGGGTGGTGTGGGGTGGTTCGGGCGGGGCGGCGGCGGGTGTGCGGCGGGTGTGCGCGGGGGTGCCGGTTGATCTTTGAGCCGATCGTAGGGCGTGGTTGTTAGTGTTGCGGCCATGTCGAGGCCGTTGCCGCCGGGTGATCCTGACCGGCTGGGTCCGTTCCGCTTGTCGGCGCGTTTGTCGGAGTCGGCCGCCGGGATCGTGTTCCTGGGGGTGGACGGTGAGGGCCGGCGCGCGAGTGTGGCGGTGCTGAACCGGGGTGCGGCGGAGGACGCGGCGGCGCGGGACCGGTTCCGTGCGGCGATCAACGCCGCGGTACCGGGCCGCGGGCCGGGCGGTTCGGGCGGTTTCGGAGGCGGGAGCGGCGGCGGGTCGCGGGGGCCGGGTGATCCGGCGCCGGTGGTGGCGGCGCAGCCGGACGGGCCGGCGCCGTGGGTGGCGACGTCGTATGAGGCGGATCGTGCGGGTGCGGAGCGGTTTCTGGAGCCGGTGGTGTTCCAGGGTTCGGGGCGTACGTGGTGGGGCGGTCGGCGGCGGGGGCCGCAGTTCCAGCCGTATTGGCTGGGGTCGGCGGAGCCGGCGTTGGAGCGTCCGGGGCCGCCGCCGGGTGCGGGGGGTCCGGTTCCGGTGGGGGAGCGTGCGCCGCAGCGGAGTCTGGTGGGGACGGTGTTGACGCTGGCGGCGGGGTTGCTGCTGCTGGCGGTGCTGATGGGTGTGTTGTTCGCGTGCCAGCCGGAGGCGAAGGAGCCGCCGCCTCCGCCGCCGGAGCCGACGCCGTCGTTTCCGTTGCCGTCGCGTCCGCCGTCGTCGCCGTCTCCGGCTCCGACGGGTGTGCCGTCGACGCCGTCGTCGCCGGCGCCGACGACTCCTGCTCCGTCGCCGTCGGGTTCGGGCGGCGGGGAGGGCGACGGCCCGCCGCTGTAGCGGTCGCGCCGCAGGCGGTCGAGGCGGGCGGTAAAGGGTTTGCGGCGGGGTGCGGGGGTGGTCAGCATGGGGGGATGCTGGAGAGCCTGTTCGCTTTCGCGGGTGCGGCGGTGCTGATCGCGATGGCGCCGGGGCCGAGCACGGTCGTGATCATGCGTCAGTCGATGCGGTCGGGGCGGCGGGCGGGGCTGGCGACGGTGCTGGGGAACGAGACCGGGGTGCTGGTGTGGGGTGTGGCGGCGGCCGTGGGGTTGTCGGCGCTGCTGGCGGCGTCGCGGCTGGCGTATGACGGGCTGCGGTTGGCGGGTGCGGTGGTGCTGGTGTGGTTCGGGGTGCGTGCGCTGTGGCATGCGCGCCGCGGCGGCGGTTCGGGTGGTGCCGGTTCGGGTGGTGCCGCTGAGGTGGATGGCGAGGGCGTGGAGGAGGCGTCGAATGGGGGCTATTCGTGGTTGCGGTGTTACCGGCTGGGTCTGGTGACGAATTTCGCCAATCCGAAAGCGGGGGTGTTCGCGGTTTCTTTTCTTCCGCAGTTCGTGCCGGAGGGGTGGCCGGTGCCGGTGGTGCTGGTGGGGTTCTCGGTGCTGTGGGCGTTGATCGATCTGGCGTGGTATGCGGTGGTGGTGTGGCTGGTGGGGGCGGCGCGGCGGGTGCTGGGGCGTCCGGGGGTGCGGCGGCGGCTGGATCAGGTGTCGGGGGTGGTGCTGGTGGGCCTGGGTGTGCGGCTGGCGGCCGAAACACGTTGACCGGCCCGCCGCTTTGGCACATTTTCATGATCGCGTCTTGGGGCGGGTTGCCCGTAGCCTTGGGGCCGTGACCGCACTGGATGACCTCGCAGACCGGTATGTGGACGAGTTCGCCTCGCTTGACCCGTGTCTTGCGGCCTTGATGGGGATCGCCGGGCAGGACGCGCGGCTGACCGATTACGGTCCGGAGGCGGCGCAGGGGCGGGTGGAGCTGGCGCGGCGGACGCTGGCGGAGCTGGCGCGGACTCCGGTGGAGGGGGACGCGGGGCGGGTCGCGGCGGCGATGCTGCGGGAGCGTCTGGACGTCGAGGTGGCGTTGGCCGAGGCGGGCGTGCTGGAGGGCGCGCTGGACACGATAGACGGGCCCGTGCAGCGGATCATCCGGGCGGTGGAGCTGCTGGACCAGGGCGCGGCCACGGATTGGGAGGCGGCCGAGGCCCGGCTGCGGGCGGTGCCGGAGGCGCTGGCGGGGTTGCGGGTGTCGCTGGAGCGGGCGTGCGGGCGGGGGCGGGTGGCGGCGCGGCGGCAGGTGGTGCGGAACGCGCGTGAGTGCTCGGACGTCCCGGTGTATCTGGCGGAGTTGTCGGCGCGGTACGGGGACGGTCCGCTGCGCGGCGGGCTGGACGCGGCGGTGCGGGCGGCGTCGGAGGCGCTGGCGGAGTTCGCGGGGTTCCTGACCGGTGAGTTGGCGGCGCGGGCGCCGGAGCGGGACGCGCTGGGCGCGGACCGGTACCGGCTGGGTGTGCGGGACTTCTTGGGCACGGATCTGGATCTGGAGGAGACGTACGCGTGGGGCTGGGAGGAGCTGGCGCGGATCCAGGGGGAGATGGCGGAGGAGGCGGCGCGGATCCTGCCGGGTGAGCCGCTGCCGGCGGTGCTGGAGGCGCTGGACGCCGACCCGGCGCACCGGATCAAGGGCGCGGAGGCGTTCCGGACGTGGATCCAGGGGCTGGCCGACCGGGCGATCGCGGATCTGGACGGGGTGCATTTCGACATTCCGGAGCCGCTGCGGCGGATCGACTGCCGGATCCCGCCGGTGGAGTCGGGGATCTACTATCTGGCGCCGGCGGAGGACCTGTCGCGTCCGGGGACGGTGTGGTGGACGGTGGAGGAGGACCCGTCGGGCGACATCGTGACGTGGTCGGCGCCGTCGACGATGTTCCACGAGGGCGCGCCGGGTCATCATCTGCAGCTGGGGGTGACGACGCTGAACCCGGTGCTGAACCGGTTCCAGCGGGTGTCGAGCGAGCTGTATCCGGGGCACTGCGAGGGGTGGGGCCTGTACGCGGAGCGGCTGATGGACGAGCTGGGGCACTACCGGGATCCGGCGCACCGGCTGGGGATGCTGGCGGGCGGTCAGCAGTTCCGCGCCGCGCGGGTGATCCTGGACATCGGGATGCATCTGGAGTTGCGGATCCCGGCGGGCACGGGGTTCCACGAGGGGGAACGGTGGACGCCGGAGCTGGGGTTCGAGTTCCTGCGGGCGAACAAGGGCCCCGACCCCGATTCGGTGGTGGCGTTCGAGATCGACCGGTATCTGGGGCGTCCGGGGCAGGCGATCGCCTACAAGCTGGGGGAGAAGATCTGGCTGGAGGCGCGGGAGGCGGCGCGGCGGCGGGACGGCGCGGCGTTCGACCTGAAGGAGTTCCACCGGCGTGCCCTGGACCTGGGCCCGATGGGCCTGGACCTGCTGCGCGCCGAACTGGCCCGCTCCTGACCCGCTGACCCGCTGACCCGCGGTATCGCGCCGTTGCCAGGGGCGGCGGTTGCCAGGGGCGGGCGGTGGGTCAGACGGGTTCGGAGGGGTCGAGGCGTGTGCGGGCGGGCGGTGCGGGCGTGGCGTCGACACCGGTCTCGCGGAGCCAGCGGCGCGCGTTGCGCCACTGCCGTTCACTCACCTGCCGCCCCGCCCCCGGGGCGTCGTCCGCCGCGCCGTTCAGCCCACCGCTCTCAGCGCCGCTCTCCGCGCCGTTCCGCGTCCCGGCGGGGGTGTCCGCAGGCGTGTCGGCGGAGCTGCCGACGTGGCCGGCCCGCTCATCGCCCGGTTCGACGATCTGCTTCTCGTAGTGCGGTGGCCAGCGCAGCAGCAGCCGGCGGCCGCAGGTGGGGCAGGCCCATTCCTCGAGCCCGGACTCCTCGATCCGGACCATCCGCATCTCGTGCGTGCCGTACACGATGTGGCCTCCTCGACCTCGGCGCGGGGTTCCGGTTCCGGGGGGTTGTGGGTTTGTGATTGCCCACGTCAAGAGGGTTAAACGGGATGGCGAGCGACCTTTAAGGTCTGGTCACGTGTCAGGCGGGAAAACCTTTTGGGACGGGCGCGGGCCCGGCACTACGATGGCGCGCATGTCAGGTATGACGAAGAGCGCGGTCCGGGTGGCCGTCTCCGTGGCCGCCTACGTCCGGCCGCGTGAGCGTCGCCCCGCCCTGGACCGCCCCGCGCGCACCGGCGCCTGACCCCTTTTCCGGCGGGCCCGCCGAGCCGTCTCGGCCGCCCGCCGCCGTTGACGCCTGTCGCACGGTGTCATCCGTCTCACGGTGCCTCCTGCCTGCGGTGTCTGCCGCCGGCAGTGTTCTTCGCCTGCGGTGTCCAGGGCCTTCGAGCGTCCGCCGACCATTTCGGGCGGGCCCGCCGGGCACCGGTCACGCGCTGCGCGCTTCCCCGGGGTGAGCCACGGGTGCGGCCCGTCCCGACCGGCCCGCCGAGGCCGCAAGCCGAGGACACCCACCGTGACCCCAAGGCCCCGCAGCACCCGCGAGAACACTGGTAACACCCGTTACGGCCCATACGGCTCACGTGCGGCGCGCGGGAGGGCGCGCCGCGAGCTGTCGCAGAACTTCATCGCCGACCCCGGCGTCATCGCCCGGTATGTCCGTGCCGTCTTTGAAGGGCCGGGCGGAGCCCGTCACTTGACTGGTGGTGGGCGGGGGCTGGAGGACGGTGGGCCGGGCGGGCTGGTGGTGGAGGCCGGCGCGCGCGACGGCCGCGTCACCGCCGCGCTGGCCGGACGCGCCCGCCGCGTGATCGCCTACGAGATCGACCCGGTGATGGCGCGGCGGCTGGCCGAGCGCTGCCGCGACCTGCCGAACGTGCGCTGCGTGACCGGCGACTTCCTGGCCGCCCGGCCCCCGCGCGGGCCGTTCCACCTGGCCGGGAACATCCCGTACTCGGTCACGTCCCGGATCGTGGCGTGGGCGCTGGACGCACCCGGCCTGGCGTCGGCGACGCTGGTGACGCAGCGGGAGTACGCGCGCAAGCGCACCGGCGACTTCGGGCGGTGGAGCCGCCTGACGGTGCGGACGTGGCCGGAGTTCTCCTGGCGGCTGGGCGCCCGCATCCCCCGGGACCGGTTCCGTCCCGTCCCGCGCGTGGACTCGGCGGTGCTGCGCCTGGACCGCCGCCCCAGCCCGCTGCTGGCGCCGCGGACGATGGACGACTACGTCCGGTGCGTCGACGTGGGGTTCAGCGGCGTGGGCGGCACCTTGCGCGCCTCGCTGCGGCGGGCGTATCCGGGGGCGCGGGTGGACGCGGCGTTCCGCGCGGCGGGGGTGCCGCGCGACGCCGTGGTGGCGTTCGTCCATCCCGACCAGTGGGTGGCGCTGGCGCGCGTCCTGCACGACCACGACCGGCCCTGACGCCCCGCCCTGACGACTGCCCGGTCGATCTGAGGGCCGCCGCGCCCGCCGCCCGTCCCTGGACGCGGGCGGCGGGCGGGCGGTGTCAGAACGGGCGTGTCAGAACGGGTAGGTGGCGATCTGGTCGCGGACGGTGACCCACTGCGTCTCGGTGAACGCCTCGATGTTGGCGTCGGGCCCGCCGAACCGCGACCCGTTCCCGGACGCCGCGAGCCCGCCGAACGGGACGACGGGCTCGTCGTTGACGGTCTGGTCGTTGATGTGGACGAGCCCGGTCGGGACCGCGTCGGCGATCCGCATGGCCTGCCCCACGTCGCCGAGGATGCCGAGCGACAGCCCGTACTCGCTGGCCGCCGCGAGCGCGATCGCCTCCTCGGTGGTGGAGAACGGCACGACGGGCGCGACGGGCCCGAACACCTCCTGGGCGTAGGCGGGCATGTCCGGGGTGACCTCGGCCAGGACGGTCGGGCGGTAGAACAGGCCCTCGTGGGTGCCGCCGGCGGCCAGCCGCGCGCCGGCCGCGACGGTGCCGCGGACGAGTTCGTCGACGTGGGCGAGCTGCCCCTGGTCGATGATGGGGCCGAGCGCGACGGGCCCGGACGCCGGGTTCCCGACGGGGAGTTTGTCGGCCTTGTCGGCCAGCGCGGCGACGTACTCCTCGTGGAGGCTCTCGTGGACCAGGTGCCGCCCGGAGGTCATGCATATCTGCCCCTGGTGCAGGAACGAGCCCCACGCGCCGGCCGACACCGCGTCGGCGACCTTCGCGCCGGGCAGGACGATCAGCGCGTTGTTGCCGCCGAGTTCCAGGTGCGCGCGTTTGAGGAGCCGCCCGCACACTTCGCCGATCTTGCGTCCGGCGGCGGTGGAGCCGGTGAAGGACACCACCCGCACCTCCGGCGCCGCCACGACCGCCTCGCCGGCCTCGCGGCCGCCGGGCAGCAGGTGCAGCAGGCCCTCGGGCAGCCCGGCCTCCTGGAAGATCCGCGCGAGGACCACGCCGCCGCACACCGCGGTGCGGGGGTCGGGTTTGAGGAGCACGGCGTTGCCGAGCGCCAGCGCGGGCGCGACCGACCGCATCGACAGGATCAGCGGGAAGTTGAACGGGGCGATCACGCTGACGACGCCGGCGGGGCGGCGGCGCGCCAGGCTCCACCTGGGCTGCGCCGACGGCAGGACCAGCCCCTGCGGGTGGGAGGCCAGCGCCGCCGACTCGTAGCACAGGCTCGCCGCGAAGTGCGCCTCCAGTTCGGCCTTGGGCGGGATCGACCCGGACTCGCGGACGATCCAGTCCTGGATCTCGGCGGCGTGGTCCTCGAACAGCCGCCCGGCGCGGCGCAGCACGGCGGCGCGTTCCTCGTAGGTGCGGGCGGCCCAGTCGCGCTGTGCGGAGGCGGCGTTCTCGGCGGCGCGCTGGACGTCGGCGGCGGAGGCCTGGCCCAGGGTGCCGAGCGTCCCGCCGGTCGCGGGCTCGGTGACGTCGTAGACGCCGCCGGCGGCGGCGGTCCAGCCGCCGTCGAAGATCTTCCCGGTCCAGACGCCGGGGTCGAGCAACGCCATCGCTCCTCCTCGCTTACGGGGTCGTGCGCGCGGACCCGCGCACGCACGCAGATCCCCAGATTCCACCCTTGCCATGCCGGACGCGTCCGGGAACTTCATCGTTCCACTCAATGGAAACGCCCCCGCCGCGAAAACCCGTTGCGGCCGGGCGGAGGGGCGGGGCAGTCTGGAGATCACACGGACGCCGGAACGCCCGGCGCCCCCGGCCACGGGAGGGAGCGGTCATGATGCTCCGGCGGCGCGATCGCGACCGGGCCCGCAGCGCCTGGCCGGCGGCCCTCTGACGTCCGCGCCCCCCGCGCGCGGCGGCCGCCTTCCCACCCGGAAGAGCGGCCCTTCCCGTCTCCGGCCCCTCGGGGGCCGGTTCCCGGTTCCGTCTTCGACGTTCACGACCTCGTAGCTCAGCGGTCAGAGCACCGGCCCGTCACGCCGGACGCCGTGGGTTCGAATCCCATCGGGGTCGCCGCCCCGCCCCCGCCGTCACCCTGGGGGCGGGGTCCCCTCCCCGTAGCTCAGCGGACAGAGCACCGGCCTCCGAAGCCGGGGGCGCAGGTTCGATCCCTGCCGGGGAGACCGCCAGGCGCCCGGGTCAGGCGCCCGGGTCATAGAGGCGGGTCAGGGGGCGGGAGGACGGCGGCGATGCAGTCCAGGACGCGGTCCAGGCCGTAGCGGAACTGCTCGTCGGGGGTCATGTGCGGCAGGCGCGCGTCGAGGACGATGCGCTCGAACATCGGGTACGCGCCGGTCTGCAGCAGTTCGCGGACGTAGGGGCCGCTCCGCGACATCCACCGCTCGGGCGTCATCCCGCTCTGCTCGCTCTCGCGGGCCCATTCGATCTCGCCGCGGACGACCCGTTCGACGTAGCCGCCGAGCATGTCCAGCAGGGTGAACATCTCGTCGATGGGGATGCCGACGTCCAGCGCGCCGAACGCGAACTCCGTCAGCCGCAGCCGGTTGGGGCCGGGCACGGCGCGGGGGCGGTGCAGGCCCGCCAGCCAGGGGTGGCGCCTCCACACCGCGCGGGTCCGCTCGGCGAACAGGGCCAGGTCGGCGCGCCAGTCGCCCGACGGGCGGGCGGGCATGTCCATCTCGGCCAGGACGTGGTCGGCCATCAGGTCGAGGAGGTCGTCGCGGGAGGGGACGTACCGGTACAGCGACATCGCGCCGGTGCCGAGTTCGGCGGCGATGCGGCGCATGGACGCGGCGTCCAGCCCGTCGGCGTCGGCGATCCGGATCGCCGCCTCGGTGATCTGGGCGCGGGAGTAGGCGGGGCGGGGCCCGCGGCCGGGCCGCCCGGCCCGCTCGGGCCGCTCGGGGACCGACCAGATGCTCACGAAGTCGCCGCCTGACACGTCGCCGCCCGACACCGGACCTCCTCGTCTCCCGCTTCCGCAGCATCCTAGTTGCGTACGACGTACCCAGTTGTTTACGCTGGCACGCGTTAGTTGCGTACATCGTACTCAGATAGTGCTGGAGGGCTCTCGTGACCGACGAACCGATCGTGGTCGCCGAGGCGCTGCGCAAGCGCTTCGGCGGCACCCAGGCCCTCGACGGCCTCGACCTCGCCGTCCCCGCCGGGACGGTCTGCGGCGTCCTCGGACCCAACGGCGCGGGCAAGACCACCGCCGTGCGGATCCTGGCGACCCTCGCCGACGCCGACTCCGGGCACGCCCGCATCGCCGGACACGACGTCGCCCGCCGCCCCGACCGGGTGCGGGAGCTGATCGGGCTGGCCGGGCAGCACGCCGCCGTCGACGAGAAGCTCACCGGGCGCGGCAACCTGCGCATGTTCGGCCGCCTGTACCACCTGTCGCGCCGCGACGCGCGCCGCCGCGCCGACGAGCTGCTGGACCGGTTCGGGCTCGCCGAGGCCGCCGACCGGCAGGTCGCCGGCTACTCCGGCGGGATGCGCCGCCGCCTCGACCTGATCACCAGCCTGATCCTGCGGCCCCAGGTGCTGTTCCTGGACGAGCCCACCACCGGCCTGGACCCCCGCGGCCGCGGCGAGATCTGGGACGCCGTCCGCGAGCTCGCCGCCGACGGCACCACCGTCCTGCTCACCACCCAGTACCTGGAGGAGGCCGACCGGCTCGCCGACGACATCGCCGTCGTCGACCACGGCCGCGTCATCGCCACCGGTCCCCCCGAGCGGCTGAAGGCCTCCGTCGGGGACCGGCTCGACGTCGTCCTGGACGACCCCGCCGACGACCCCGCCGCGGCCGGCGCCGCCGCCGACGTGCTGCACCGCCTCGCCGGCGCCTACCCCGCCCTGGACGCGGGCCGCCTGTCGGTCCCGCTGGCCGCCGGGGCCGTCCGGCTCGCCGACGTCGTCCGCGAACTGGACCGCGCCGGCGTCGCCGCCGCCGACGTCGCGCTGCGCCGCCCCACCCTCGACGAGGTGTTCCTGCGCCTCACCGGCGACCCCGCCAACCCAGCCGTCCCTGCCGAGCCCGGCGGGACCGAGCCGCGCAAGGAGGCCGTGCGATGACCGCCTACACCGCGCCCGCGTCCCGCGCCGGACGGCTGCGCTGGACCCTCACCGACGGCCTCACCCTCATCGGACGCGAGCTCGCCCGCCTCCGCCAGGCGCCCGGCGAGCTCGTCGGCGCGCTGGTCTTCCCCGCGACGATGGTGGTCCTGTTCGGATACGTGTTCGGCAGCGCCATCGCCGTGCCCGGCGGCGGGAACTACCGCGAGTACCTGATGCCCGGCCTGTTCGCGATGGTCACCTTCACCGCCACCATGGCCGTCACCCTCCGCGTGGCGACCGACGCCTCCCGCGGCGTCATGGACCGGTTCCGGTCCATGCCCGTCGCCCGCTCCGCCGTCCCGTTCGGGCAGACCGGCGCCGAACTCCTCAGCGGGGTCCTCGGCCTGGCGATCATGGCCGCCGCCGGGCTCCTGGTCGGCTGGCGCGCCCACGGCGGCCTCTGGCCCACCGCCGAGGCGTTCCTGCTGCTGGCGCTGATGCGGTACGCGCTGAGCTGGGCCGGGTGCTACCTCGGGCTGGTGGTGAAGAACGAGCAGACCGCCGACCAGCTCATCCCGCTGGTGTTCCCGGTGACCATGCTGTCCAACTCGTTCGTCCCCACCGGCGGGATGCCCACCGTGCTGCAGGTGATCGCCGACTGGAACCCCGTCAGCGCCCTCACCGCCGCCTGCCGCGACCTGTTCGGCAACCCCGGCGCGGCCGAGCCCGGCGCCGACCCGGCGTGGCCGCTGGCCCACCCGGTCGCCGCCACACTCGGCTGGTCGGTGCTTCTCCTGGCGGTCTTCGTCCCGCTGTCGGTGCGGACCTACCAGCGCCGCGGCCGGTGACGCCGAGGGGCAGGGCCGCAGCCCGGCTTGGACGGCCAGGCCGCGGCCCCACCCCTCACACGCCCCTCAGACGCCCCTCACACGCCGCTCACGCGCTGCTCACCGTGGGGCTGGTCAGACGCCGAACGGGGGCGGGTAGGCGACCGTCCCGGACGGGACCGGGCCCGGCCCGTCCAGCACCAGCGCCATCAGCGCCTCGTCCGGCACCGGGAACGCCACCCCGACGCCGAGCGACGACGCCCGGACGAACCCGAACCGCGGGTAGTACTCCGGATGGCCGAGCACCACCACCAGCCGCTCCCCGCGGCCCGCCGCGGCACGCGCGGCCGCCGCGTCCAGGACGGCCCGGACCGCCGCACCGCCCGCGCCGCGCCGCTGCCACTCCGGCAGCACCGCCACCGGCGCCAGCGCCAGCGCCCCCGACACCTCCGCCGGGCCCGCGCCGACCCGGCACCGCGTCACCAGCGCGTACCCGGCGACGCCGCCGTCCGGCGCCTCGGCGACCGCCGACAGGCCCGGCGCCCACGCCGGGTCCGCGCGCAGCGCGTCCACCAGGTCCGCCTCGGCGGCCGTCGGGAACGCCGCCTCGACCACCGCGCGGACCGCGCCGCGGTCGCCCGGCCGCTCCGGCCTGGTCGTCCACTTCACCGGTCCCGCCCCCGCTCCTTGTACATCTGCCGTTGCGCCTTCCTGATGGTCTTCCACCGGTTGTCGCGCTCGGCGCGCAGCCGCGCGTCGGTACGCGAGGCCGCCCACTCGTTCTCCCGCAGCAGCTTGCGGTAGCTGTCCAGGCGGCGGCGCTGCAGCGTGCCGTCCTCGACCGCGGCGAGGACGGCGCAGCCCGGCTCGGCGTGGTGCGCGCAGTCGCCGAACCGGCACCGGGCGGCCAGCTCCTCGACGTCGGCGAACGTCCGCTCCAGGCCCTCGGACGCCTCGAACAGGCCGACGCCGCGCAGCCCCGGCGTGTCGATCAGGACGCCGCCGCCCGGCAGCGGCAGCAGCTCCCGCCGGACGGTGGTGTGGCGGCCCTTGCCGTCCTGCTCCCGGACCGCGCCCGTGGCCAGGACCTCCTCGCCGAGCAGGGCGTTGCCGAGCGTGGACTTGCCCGCGCCCGACGGCCCGATCAGCACCACCGTCCCGTCCAGGACGGCGCGGACGACGTCCACGCCGTCGCCGGTCGCGGCGCTGCACGACACCACGTCCACGCCCGGCGCGGCGCCCGCGGCCTGCGCCTCGGCGTCGGCGCCGTCGGGCGCCCGGTCGGATTTGGTGAGGACGACCACGGGCCGCGCGCCGCTCTCCCAGGCCAGCGCGAGCAGCCGCTCCATCCGGCCCAGGTCCAGGCGGGCGGCCAGCGACACCGCGATCGCGACGGTGTCGACGTTGGCGGCCAGCACCTGGCCGCGGGAGTCCCGCGACGCCGACGACCGCACGATCGCGGTCCGGCGCGGCAGCAGCGCCGCCACCGCGGGACGCCCGTCCGGGCCGTCCGGGCGCAGCGCCGCCCAGTCGCCCGTGCACGGCGCCACCGCCGCATCACCCGCCGGGTCCGCGGGATCACCGGCCGGGTCGCCGGGGGAGAGGGAGGACGCGGGGACGGGGCCGGCGGAGGCCCGCAGCGGGCCGGTCTCGGCGACCACGTCGCACAGGCCGCGGTCGACCGCGGCCACGCGCGCGGGGATCAGCCCCGCGGCGCGATGAGAGGTGAACTCGTTCTCCAGGGTCGTGTCCCAGCCGTAGACGGCCAGCGGCGACGACCCCGCTGAAGCGGAAGACAATGTCGGAACCTTCGCGTGAAAAGGGACCCCGGCACGGGACGCGCCGCAACGAAGGTGCGGGAACGCGTCAGCCGGCGGCCCGGGAAATGAGGACGGGCTGAATGCTGCGGGCAGCAGCCACCGCAACGACGGCCATACGTCCACACCTCCTCACGAGTCCGGACGCGACTCTACCGCCGCGTGCCCGGCCCGGCCAACCGGTTATCCGGGCGGACGGGCGTTTCCCCCGCGCGGGGGAGCGGGATCGCCCCCGGCGGGGAGGCGGCGGCGCGCGCGCCCGGCGCAGGATCGGGGTCATGGCCACCACCACCCTCACCGACCCCGCCGACCCCGCCGACCCGACCGACCCGACCGAGCCCGCCGATCCGGCCGACCGCGCCGATCCGGCCGACCCGGCCGACCCAGATAGGCGCGCCGGTCCAGGTAAGCGCACCAATCCAGTTCGGCGCGGCGGCGGCGTCCGCGGCGGGGCGGCGGGCCTGGCGGCGTGGTTGACGGCCGGGCGGCGGCTTCCGCTCGTCGCGCTCGCCTGGGTCGGCGCCTACGGCGCGCTGCGCGTCTACTGGGCGTCCGGGCATCAGCCAGAGAACATGTCGCCCGTCGACACAGACCTGGTCGCCTTCACCGGCTGGGCCGGCGTGGCGCTGTGCGGGGCCGCGGCGGTCGTGCTGGCCGCGCTCGCCGCCCCCCGCGCGGACGCGCTCGCGCCGCTGCCCCGCCGGGTCCTGCTGGCCGCGGCGTGGACGGTCGCCCTCTGCCTCGTCGCGTCCAGCGCGCTGCTGCTCCTCGACGTCGTCGGCGGCGTCCTGCCCGGCCTCGGCATCCGGTTCTACCCGCTCGGCGCGCTCAGCCGCGCCGCCTGCGCCGCCGCCGGGATCATGACCGGGCTGTCGGCCCTCGCCTACGCCCGCCGCACCCGCGCCGGCTGCGACCGCTGCGGGCGCCGCGACGGCGCGGCCGGCCCGCTGGCCGCCACCCCGGCGTGGGCGTTCTGGGCCGCCTACCTCGCCGTCGCCGGCTGCCTCGCCCGGATCGCCGCGCAGGCCGCGGTCGGGTTCGGCGAGTCCCCGCTGGCGGGCGGGCCGTCGGCGATCCTGTTCGAGGCCGGGTTCCTGCTCGGCGGGAGCCTGCTGCCGCTGGCCCTCGTCCACTCCTTCGGGCGGACGTGGCCGCGGCTGGTCCCCGTCCTGGGCGGGCGCCGCGTCCCCCGCCGGCTGGTGCTGTGGCCCGGCGCCGCGATCTCCGGCGGCCTCACCGTCTACTTCGGGCTGATGCTGCTGCAGATGTTCTGGGAGCGGCTGAACGGCCGCAACCCCTTCCCCGCCGAAGGCGGCCTGGACCTGCCCGAGGCGTTCTTCTGGGTCGCCGTCCCCTCCTACCTGCTGTGGGGCGCCGGGATGGCCGTCGCCGCCCGCGCCTACGCCCGCCGCACCCGCGTACCCTGCCCGTCCTGCGCCCGCTGACCCCGCGGCGCGGCGCAGATCGGGAGCGCCGGCCGGAACCGGTGGACGACTTCGGAAGTTATGGTGATTTGTGGGGCGGGATCGCGAGGAGGGGGCGTGGCCGTGGACGACAACGACACCGTGGACCCGGAGAAAGCGGACCGGGACCTGGAGAAGCAGGACCGGGCGGAGGAGGACGGCGCTGAGCGTCCCGGGGACGGGCTCGCCGAACGCGCCGGCCGCGCCGACCGGGCCGCAGCCGACCGCCTCGAAGAGATCTGGGACGGCCTGGCCCCCGCCGCCGCGTCCGCCGCCCGGACGGCCGTCACCGCCGGCGAGCCCGTCGCCGCCGCCGCGCGCGACGCCGCCGCCCTCGCCGCGACCCGCATCCTGGAGCAGGTGTCGGGGACGCCCGCGATGAAGGCGATCGAGCAGGCCGCCCGCGACGCCGCCGTCAAGGCCGCGTCCGCCGCGGCCGAGCGGGCCGTCACCGAGGCCCGCGCCGCCGCCGCGGCCAACCCCGCCGCCGCGAGCGCGTTCGAGGCCGCCGCCACCGCCATGACCCTCGCCGAGCAGGCCGGACGGCAGGCCGCCCGGCACCCCTTCGCCGCCGCCGCGCGCCGCCTGGCCACCGGCAGCCCCCTGGCCCGCGACGTCGCCGCCACCGCCCGCGACGTCGCCGGACGCACCGTCACCGCGACCGTGTCCGCCCCCGTCGTCCAGGCCGCGACCAGGACCGTCGTGGACGCCGCGGTCGACACCGTCGCCGACGCCGCCGTCGACGCCGCCATGATCGCCGGGCGGGACGTCGTCGCCCGCGTCGTCCGCGAGACCGCCGAGCAGGCCGCCCGCGACCTGGCCGCCGGGCTGCGCGACCGCGCCCGCCTGGCCGCCGAGCGCGCCGCCCGCGACACCGGCGTCACCGCCGCCGACCTCGCCCCCCTCACCGGCGCCGCCCGCACCGCCGGGGACCTGCTCACCGCCGCCGCCGGCAGCGCGTTCGCCCGCACCGCCCGCGACCTGGCGCTGCACACCGCCGCCCGCGCGACCACCGCCGCGATCGAGGCCGTCCTGCGCGAGCTGATCCGCGACGCGCTCAAGCTCGCCATGAAGGACACCCTCCGCGGCCTCATCGTCGACGTGTCCCGCGACGTCGTCGTGGACGTCGCCAAGACCACCTGGACCACCGCCACCCGCCCCGCCGCCCGCCCTGCCACCCGGGCGGACGCGCCCGGGGCGGCCGTCGTGGTCGAGGCGACCGCCGAACCCGCCGGGGACGTGTGGGCCGACGCCACCGCGGAAGTCGCCGTCGAGGTCACCGCGCAGGTCACCGAGCAGACCGCGCGGCAGATCGGGGAGCGCGCCGCCGTCCAGGACCCGCCCCGCGACGACGCGCCCTGACCCGGGCCCCTCCCGGCCCGGCGCCGCCGTGATGTACTCGGAGGGGAAAGGCCGTCCTCGCCGACGAACACGGAGGTAAAACGATGGCCGACACGCTCGACGACACCGCCGTCGCCGCCCTCCTGCGCGACCTGCCCGCCTGGACCCGCGACGGCGACGCCATCCGCCGCCAGGTCAAGGCGCCCTCGTTCCCGGCCGGGATCGACGTGGTCACCGACGTCGCCCGTGCCGCCGAGGACGCCGACCACCACCCCGACATCGACATCCGCTGGCGGACCCTGACCTTCACGCTGAGCACGCACAGCGCCGGCGGCCTCACCGGCAAGGACTTCGACCTCGCCGCGACCATCGACCAGATCGCCGCCCGCCACGGCGCCGAGTAGCGGCTGGCCGTGATGGTGCAGGTGGCGGTGTGCGGGCCCGGCGAATGCACCGAGCCGGACTGGGACCGCGCCCACGAGACCGGGCGGCTCCTCGCCGCCCGCGGCGCCGTGGTGATCTGCGGCGGGCACGGCGGCGTCATGGCCGCCGCTGCCGCCGGCGCCCGCGCCGCCGGCGGGATCGCGGTCGGGGTGCTGCCCGAGGCCGACCGCGCCGCCGCCGGACCCGACCTGACCGTCGCGCTGCCCACCGGCCTCGGCCAGGCCCGCAACACCCTCATCGTCAACGCCGCCGACGCCGTCATCGTCGTCGGCGGATCATGGGGGACGCTGTCGGAACTGGCCCTGGCGATGCGGCGCGGCACCGTCCCCGTCGTGCAGCTCGGCGGATGGCGCGTCCACGACCAGGACGGGCGCCCCGTCGGCGGCATCGTCCACGCCGACCGGCCCGAGGACGCGGTCCGCGCCACCGGCCTCTGGCCCTAGCCGGGCGGGCACGGCGGCCGGGCGCAGCGGAGCGGCGGGGCGGGGCGGGGCGGGCGCACTGGCCGGGGGAGCGGGCTAGTGGGCGGAGAAGCCGCCGTCCACGAAGATCGACTGGCCGGTGACGTAGGCGGCCGACGCCGACGCCAGGAACACCGCCGCGCCCGCGAAGTCGTCCGGCAGGCCGTTGCGGCCCGTCATCGTCCGCCCGGCCAGGGCCTGCACCGCCGCCGGGTCCGCCGACAGCCGCGCGTTCAGCGGCGTCATCACGAACCCCGGCACCAGCGTGTTGGCCGTCACGCCGCGGCCCGACCACGCCTCGGCCTGCGACCGCGCCAGCGCCACCAGCCCCGCCTTCGACACCCCGTACGCGCCGCTGGTCACCGACGCCCGGAACGCCTGCTGCGAGGCGATGTGGATCAGCCGCCCGAAGCCGCGGGCCGCCATCGCCGGACCGAACCGCTGCCCGAGCAGGAACGGGGCGTCCAGGTTCACCGCCATCGTGGTGTCCCACACGTCCTCGCCCAGCTCGTCCATCGGCGGCCGCAGGTTGACCGCCGCCGCGTTCACCAGGATGTCCGGCTCCCCGAACGCCGCCGCCGCGCCGTCGGCCGCCGCCGCGACGCCCGCCCGCGACCCCAGGTCCGCGCTGACCGCCGCGGCGCGGCAGCCGTGCCCCTCCAGCTCCCGGACCGTCGCCGCCAGCTCCGCCTCCCGCCGCGCCACGACCACGACCGACGCGCCCGCCCGCGCCAGCGCCTCCGCGATCGCCCGGCCGATGCCCGAACTGCCGCCCGTCACCACCGCGACCCTGCCCTCCAGCGAGAACAGCTCCGACAGGTACGGGACGGGAGACCGGCGACCACTCATGATCGCGAATTCTACGGGCCCGCCCCGCTCACCCCCCGGCCGCCTCCCGATCCTCCGGGGACGGCCGCCCCTCGGACGGCTGCGGCCGGCCGGTGGGCGGGGCCTCGCCGGCGGCGGACGCCCTCCTGCGGCGGCGTGCCTCGCGCGCGGCCACGACCACCGCGACCAGGATCGGCGCCCAGAACTTCGCGGTCGCCAGGACCACGGCCAGCCACGGCGGCGCCGACACGTCCGGAAGATCGGGAAGATCCGGCCAGGGGACGTCCGGCCACGGGACCGACGGCGCGTCGACGTCCGGGAACGGCACGTCCGGCCGCGGGATCCACTTCAGCAGCACCCTCACCAGCACGCCCAGCCCCAGCAGCGGGAACACCACCCGGCCGGCCGCCGCCACCACGTGCCGCGACGCGTACAGGACGGGGTGCGCCCGGGCCAGCGCCTCCCGCCTGGCCGCCCGCGTCCCCTCCGCCGGCCCGAACGCGAGCCTCTCGATCCTTTCCGGCCTCCCGCCCCTCCCCGCCCCGGCGCCCTTCACCAGGCTGACCTTCTCCGGGACGTCCTCGGCGGGGGCGGGCGGGACCAGGGCGCAGCGGGACGCCTGCCCGTCGACCAGCCCGACGGCGTCGAACACGACGTCGACGCTCATGTCCCCGTACGGCAGCGACGCCTTCAGCCAGCCGGCCGCGGCGTCCCCGGCGGGTTCACCGTCCACGAACAGCCGCACGGTCCTGTTCCACCCGGCGCGCGCGGTCTCGACCTCCAGGCGGCGGCCGCCGTGGTCGAGCGTCCAGCGGCCCGCGGGCGCGCCGCTCAGCGAGATGCCCCCAGTCATGCCGTCCAGTCTCCGGGCCGCCGGACGCCCGGGAATCACCCGAACGGCCACGCCCGGTAGACCAAAGTCGACACCGCCCGCACACCGCCCCCACCCGGGCGGCGGCGGGGGTCAGGCGAAGCGCCAGCGGGTCGCGCCGAACGGCTCGGCGATGCCGACCGCGACGACGGTGTGGAAGGTGAACCGGTACACGTGCCACGGCGGCGGGCCCGCGCTCTGCGCGCTGAACGGCGCCGTCAGCCCGTCGCCGTCCACCTGCGCCGGCCAGCCGCCCTCCCGGTACCCGGCGGCGATCGGCTCCAGCACCCCGGGGTCGGTCACGCGCCGCGCCTCGCCCTCCAGCACCACGTCCGCGATCGCCGTCCGGATCGAGAACGTGCACGCCGGGTTCGCCGCCAGGTCGCGGGACTTGCGGGTGCCGGGCCCGCTGGTGAAGTACAGGTCGCCCTCGTACCACTGCGCGCCGACGCCCGCCGCGTGCGGACGGCCGTCGGGGCGGGCCGTGCCCAGGAACACCGGCGTCTCCATCTTCGGCAGCGCCGCGGTCAGCGCGTCGCGCACGGCGCCCCACGCCAGCTCACCGCCGCCGTAGATGTCGAGATTGCGGGCCTCGACGGGCTCACGGTCGGTCATCGTCGTCTCCTTCGGTCGCGCTTCGGTCGCGGTTCGTCGCAGATGCAGACCGCGCGCGGCGCCCGAACTCATCGCCCTCGGCCGCCCCGTCCCGGACGGGAACGCGGTCAGTCAGTGTCCTCATTGCCGCGCATACTGGGATCATGTCATCGGCCCGGCTGCTGCGGCTGCTGTCACTGCTGCAGGCCCGGCGCGAATGGCCGGGCTCGGAACTGGCGGGACGGCTCGGCGTCAGCGTCCGCACCGTCCGCCGCGACGTCGAACGGCTCCGCGGCCTCGGCTACCCCGTGCACGCCGCCCCCGGCGCCGCCGGCGGGTACGGGCTGGAGGCCGGGACGGCGATGCCGCCGCTGCTGCTGGACGACGAGGAGGCCGTCGCGATCGCGGTCGGGCTCCGCGCCGCCGCCGGCGGGGCCGTCGAGGGCATCGGGGAGGCGTCCGTGCGGGCCCTGGCCAAACTCGAACAGGTCCTGCCGTCCCGGCTGCGGCGCCGCGTCACCGCGCTGCACACCGCCACGACCCCGCTGACCGGCCCGCCCGCCGGGCCCGCCGTCGACCCCGAGACCCTCACCGTCCTGGCCGCCGCGTGCCGCGACCGCGAACGCGTCCGGTTCACCTACCGCGACGCAGGCGGCGCGGACACCGCCCGGCACGCCGAGCCGTACGGGCTGGTCACAGCCGGGCGCCGCTGGTACCTGGTCGCCTACGACGCCGACCGAGGCGCCTGGCGGACGTTCCGCGCCGACCGCATCGCCCGCCCCCGGCCCACCGGGGCCAGGTGCCCGCCCCGCGACCCGCCCGCCGCCGACGCCGCCGCGTTCGTCACCCGCTCCCTGGCCGAATCGGCGGCGGGAACCGCTCAGGACCCGCGGCCCCTCCGGCGGGCCGTGCTGACCGTGCACGCCTCCGCCGAGGAACTCGCCGACCGGTTCCGCGTCACCGGCGCCGAGATCGAACCCGTCGACGATCACACCTGCGTCCTGCGCACCACCCCCGACTCCCTGGAATGGACGGCGCTGCGCATCGCCTACCTCGACCTGGACTTCGACGTCCAGGGCCCGCCCGACCTCACCGCCCGCCTGGCCGCGATGGCCGCCCGCCTCTCCCGCGCCACCACCCCGGAAACCGGCGGAAAGCCGGGCCCGTAACGCAGGAGCTGGCCTTGACCCCCAGCGGCCATGAGCGCCTCGCCGGTGGTCCGGGGGCGCCGGGCTAGCTGGGGCGTCCGTCCGGTTCGGGCGGGGCGGGTTCGCCGGGCTGTGCCGGCGGCTGGGCTGTGGCCGTCGTGCCGGGCGGACGCGGCGGGGCGGGGTCGGCGGCGACGGCGGTGAGCTCGTCCAGCAGGGCCGTGACCGCGGGCGGGCGCGGGCCGGCCGGGACCAGCGCGGTGATCCTCCGGCGGCCCGCGCCGGGCACGTCCGGGGCGGCGACGCCCGGCTCGGTGTGCAGGCCGAGCGCCAGCGCCGGGAGCGCGGTGACCGCCAGGCCCCGCGCGACCAGGCGCTGGATCGCGACGTGGTCCTCGGTGGTGTAGGCGATGTCGGGGACGAAACCCGCCTGCCCGCACGCCCACCGCAGATGGTCGCGGCACCGCGCGCAGCCCGACGCCCACCGCTCGCCCGAAAGGTCCGCCAGCCGCGGCCGCGCCGCCGCCGCGAGCGGGTGCGCGGCCGGGACCAGCAGCCGCAGCGGGTCGTCGCGCAGCGGCACCTCGCGCACGCGCGCGTCGGTGTCGGGCGGCAGGTGCGCGTGCCGGAACACGACCGCGACGTCGGTGTCGCCCGCGCGGAGCATGGCCAGCGCCTCCGGCGGCTCGGCGTCCACCAGCGTCACCGACACGCCCGGCGCGCGGGCCCGCAGCCGCGCCAGCGCGTCCGGCAGCAGGGCCCCGGCCGCGGTCGGGAACGCCGCGACCCGCACCCGCCCGGCGCGCAGCCCCGCGATCGCGGCGATCCGCTCCTCGGCGTCGTCCATGCGGGCCAGGACGTCCTCGACGTGCTCGACCAGCACCCGGCCCGCCTCCGTCAGCCGCACCCCGCGGCCGTGCCGCACCACCAGCGGCGTGCCGACCTCGGCCTCCAGCCGCGCGATGTGGTGCGACACCGCCGGCTGGGTGTAGGACAGGGACCGCGCGGCGGCGGTCATCGAGCCGAGCCGCGCCACCTCCCGCAGGATCCGGCCGCGGTGCAGGTCCAGCATCCCCGCAAAGTATCAACACGGTTTATGGGTGGCCAAGAGAACCGTACTTTGTGCTATGGCGCGTGGTGGACGACGATCGGTGCATGAGCCTTTCCATCCGGGACGCGCAGCGCGAGTTCGGCGCCGGGGTCGCCTACCTCAACACCGCCACCTACGGGCTGCCGCCCCGCGCCGCGCACGAGGCGATGCTCGCCGCCGAGCGGGACCGCGCCGCCGGGCTGCTGGCCGCCGCCGCGCTGGACGAGGCGGTGACCCGGTCCCGGGAGGCGTTCGCCCGCCTGCTCGGCGTGCCCGCCGGGCGGGTCGCGTGCGGGCCGCAGGTGTCCTACTTCGTCGGGCTCGTCGCCGCGTCGCTGCCCGCCGGCGCGACCGTGCTGGTCGCCGACGGGGACTTCACCTCGCTGCTGTGGCCGTTCGCCGCGCGGGCCGGGCTGACCGTCCGGTCGGTCCCGCTGGAGCGGATCGCCGCCGAGGTCCGGCCCGGCGACGACCTGGTCGCGGTGTCGGCGGTGCAGTCCGCCGACGGGCGCGTCGCCCCGATGGACGACCTGATCGGCGCCGCCCGCGCGCACGGCGCCCGGATCCTGCTGGACGGCACCCAGGCCGCCGGGTGGCTCCCGCTGCCCGCCGACCGCGTCGACTGGCTGGTGTGCGGCGGCTACAAATGGCTCCTCGGACCCCGCGGCACCTGCTTCCTCACCGGCACCGCCGAGGCGCTGGACGCGCTGCCCGCGATCGGCGCCGGCTGGTACGCCGGAGCCGACGTGTGGGACTCGGTGTACGGGCTGCCGCTGCGGCTCGCGGCGGACGCGCGGCGCCTGGACCTGTCCCCGGCGTGGCAGTGCTGGGCCGGGCACGCGCCCGCGCTGGAGCTCCTCGAACGCGTCGGCGTCCAGGCGATCCACGACCACGACGTGGCGCTGGCGCGCCGGTTCCGCGCCGCGCTCGGCCTGCCGCCCGCCCCGCCGGGCGGGGAGTCGGCGATCGTGTCGGTCGCGGTCCCCGGCGGCGCCGCCGAGACGCTCCGCGCCGGCGGGGTGATCGCGTCGGTGCGGGCGGGACGGCTGCGCTGCTCGTTCCACCTCACCACCACCGAGGCCGACGCCGACAAGGCCGCCGGGCTCCTCGCCCCGCTGCTGGCCCCGGTGGCGCCCGGGCGCTGAGGCTCTTCGCCGAAGCTCTTCGCCGACGTTCTCACGCCGAAGTTCTTACAAGGTTGGAACAAAGCGTCTTGACGGGCGCTCCCGCGCGGGTGGCGGGGCGCGGCGCGTCCTACGTTCGACGGCATGAACGTACTGCTCACCGGGTCGGCCGGCTTCATCGGCTCGCACGTCGCCGAGGCCCTGGACGCCGCGGGCCACCGCGTCCGCGGCCTGGACCCGCGGCCCGACGCGCTCGGCGGCCCGCCCGCCGACGTCCGCGACGCCGCCGCGCTCGCGCCCCGCCTGGACGGGGTGGACGCCGTCTGCCACCAGGCCGCCAAGGTCGGCCTCGGCGTCGACGTGTCCGACCTGCCCGACTACACCTCCGCCAACGTCCAGGGCACCGCCGTGCTGCTGGCCGAGATGGCCCGCGCCGGCGTGGGGGTGCTGGTGCTGGCGTCCTCGATGGTGGTGTACGGGGAGGGCGCCTACACCTGCCGCCGGGACGGTGCCGTCCGGCCCGGGCCGCGCCCGGAGGAGGCGCTGCGCGCCGGGCGGTTCGAGCCCGCCTGCCCCGCCTGCGGGCGGCCCCTCGACCCCGCCGCCGTCGCCGAGGACGCCCCGCCCGACCCCCGCAACGTCTACGCCGACACCAAACTCGCCCAGGAGCACCTCGCCGCGTCGTGGGCGCGGGCGACCGGCGGGACCGTCGCGGCGCTGCGGTACCACAACGTGTACGGGCCGCGGATGCCGCGCGACACCCCCTACGCGGGCGTCGCGGCGATCTTCCGGTCCCGGCTGGAGGACGGGCGGGCGCCGCTGGTGTTCGAGGACGGCGGGCAGCGCCGCGACTTCGTCCACGTCCGCGACGTCGCCCGCGCCAACGTGCTGGCCCTGGAACACGCCGCCGCCGGCCCGCCGCCGCCCGGCCCCGGGCCCGTCCCCGGGCTCGGCTCCGGCGGGCTGCGCGCCTTCAACATCGCCAGCGGCGAGCCGCGCACCGTCGGCGACATGGCCGCCGCGCTGTCGGCCGCGTTCGGCGGGCCCGCGCCGCGCGTCACCGGCGGTCACCGGCTCGGCGACGTCCGCCACATCGTCGCCCACCCCGACCGGGCCCGCCGCGAGCTGGGATTCTCCGCCGCGGTGGCGTTCGCCGACGGGATGGAGGAGTTCGCCCGTCGGCGCGTCACCAGTTCGTAAGGGTCGCCCGGCCGTCACCGAGAGTAGCGTCGGAGCGTGATCGATGTGGTTCTCCCGTGCCTCAACGAGGCCGAGGCGCTGCCCTGGGTGCTGTCGCGGATGCCGCGCGGGTTCCGCCCGCTGGTGGTCGACAACGCCTCCACCGACGACTCCGCGCGCGTCGCCGCCGACCACGGCGCGCGCGTCGTCGCCGCGCCCGACCGCGGCTTCGGCGCCGCCTGCCACCGGGGCCTGCTGGCCGCCCGCACCGACGTCGTGTGCGTCATGGACGCCGACGCGTCCCTGGACCCGGCCGAGCTGCCCCGCCTGACCGCCGCGCTCGACGCCCTCCACACCACCGGCCCGCCCGAACCGGACCCGGATCCGGGAGCGGGTCCGGGTCCGGGTCTGGTGCTGGGGCGGCGGCGGCCGTCCGGGCGGGGCGCGTGGCCGCCGCACGCACGGCTCGGCAACGCCGTCCTGGCCCGGTCCCTGAACCGGCGCGCCGGCACCCGGCTGCACGACCTCGGGCCGATGCGCGCCGCCCGCCGCGACGCGCTCCTGGCCCTCGACCTGACCGACCGCCGGTTCGGCTACCCGCTGGAGATGGTGCTGCGCGCCGCCCGCGCCGGCTGGCGGATCGGGGAGATCGACGTCGCCTACCGTCCCCGCACCGGCTCCTCCAAGGTCACCGGGACGCTCGGCGGGACGGTCCGCGCCGTCCGCGACATGCGCCGCGTCCTGGCCGAGGCCTCCTCATGACCGGCTCGACCGGCTCACCGGACGCGGATCTGATCGTGATCGCCAAGGAGCCGGTGCCCGGACGCGTCAAGACCCGGCTGACGCCCGCCTACACGCCCGCCGAGGCCGCCGCGCTGGCCGAGGCGGCGCTGCGCGACACCCTCGACGCCGTCGCCGCCGCCCCGGCCGGGCGCCGCACCCTCGCCCTCGACGGCGCGCCCGGGCCGTGGCTGCCCGCCGGGTTCGCCGTCGCCGCGCAGCGCGGCGGCGGCCTGGACGAGCGCCTGGCCGCCGCGTTCGCCGACGCGTGGGCCGGCCGCCCGCTGGTGCTGATCGGGATGGACACCCCGCAGGTCACGCCCGCGCTGCTCGCCCGCGCCGGGCGGGCGCTGCGGCGGCGCGGCGCGGTGTTCGGCCCGGCGTCCGACGGCGGGTTCTGGCTCCTCGGCCTCCGCCGCCCCGACCCCGCGCTGCTGCGCGGCGTGCCGATGTCGCGGCCCGGCACCGGCGCGGCGCAGCTGGCGCGGCTGCGCGCCGCCGGGCTGGACGTCGCGCCGCTGCCCGAGCTCACCGACGTCGACACCCCCGCCGACGCCGCGGCCGTCGCCGCCGCCGCGGGCGGGACCCGGTTCGCGGCGGCCGTGCGGGAACTCGGCGTCAGGACGGTCCCGGCATGATCGGCGAACTGTACGAGGACGCGCTGCGGGGCCGCGCGCCCGTCGAGATCGAGCACGCCGACGGGCGCCGCCGGCCGCTGCCCGTCCAGGACTGGCTCGCCGCCCGGCCCGGCGACGGCGGGCTCCTGGCCCGCTGCGAGGGCGCCACGCTGGACGTCGGGTCCGGGCCCGGCCGCCTCACCGTCGCGCTGGCAGGGCGCGGCGTCCCGGTGCTGGGCATCGACCTGGCGCCCGCCGCGGTCGCGCTGACGGTCGCGGCGGGCGGGCCCGCGCTGTGCCGGGACGTGTTCGGCCGCGTCCCCGGCGCCGGGCGCTGGCGTACCGCGCTGCTCGCCGACGGCAACATCGGCATCGGCGGCGACCCCGCCGCGCTGCTGCGCCGCGTCCTGGCGCTGCTGGCGCCCGGCGGGCGGGTCCTGGCCGAGGTCGACCCGCCCGGCGGGGCCTCCCGCGCCGAGCCGCTGCGGCTGCGGTCGGGCCGCGCGGTCGGGGAGTGGTTCACGTGGGCGCACGTCCCGGCCGACGCCGCCGCCGCGCTCGCCGCCGCGTGCGCGGCGACCGTCACCGAGATGTGGGAGGAGGCGGGCCGATGGTTCGTCGCCCTTCGTTCCTGACCCGCCTGCTCGCGGCGCCGGCCCGGCTGCCCGCGCGGTTCACCAGCCGGCTGCATGACGAGCGGGTCGCGGCGTGGCTGGGCATGGCGCTGGGCGTCAGCTTCCTGTCGGCGTTCGCGACCGGGCTGATCTCCCACTTCATGCAGCACCCGCCCGGCTGGGCGCAGTGGCCGTCGCGTCCGGTGAACCTGTACCGGGTCACCCAGGGCGTGCACGTGATCGGCGGGCTGGCGACCGTGCCGCTGCTGCTGGCCAAGCTGTGGACGGTCTACCCGAAGCTGTGGCAGTGGCCGCCGGTCCGGTCCGCGCTGCACGGGGCGCGGCGGGCGCTGATGTTCGTGCTGGTCGGCGGGGCGCTGTTCCAGTTCGTCACCGGGGTGCTGAACATCGCGTACTGGTACGCGTTCCCGTTCCTGTTCACCACCGCGCACTACTGGACCGCCTACATCGTCATCGGGGCGCTGCTGATCCACGCCGCCGACGAGTGGTCCAAGGTGCGGCGCACGGTGATGACCCGCCCGCAGGACGCCGTCGGGCGCCGCGCGTTCCTGCTCACCGTCGCCGGCGCGAGCGGTGTCATCACGGCCGTCACCGTGGGGGAGGCGTTCTCGCCGCTGGCGCGGCCGGCGGTGCTCGCGCCGCGCCGCCCGGGCACCGGGCCGCAGGGCCTGCCGGTCAACAAGTCCGCGGCCGCCGCCGGGGTGACCGCCGCCGCCCGCGACCCGGCGTGGCGGCTGACGGTGACCGGGCGGGTCCGCCGCGACGTCGTCCTGACCCTGGACGGCCTGCGCGCCCTCCCGCAGCACCCGGCGCGGCTCCCGATCGCGTGCGTGGAGGGATGGAGCGCCGACGCCGACTGGCGCGGCGTGCGGCTGCGGGACCTGCTCGCCCTCGCCGGGGCCGCCGGCGACGCCCGCGTGCGGGTCGAGTCGCTGCAGAACTTCGGGATCTACCGCACCTCCCGCGTCGACCCCGAGCACTGGCACGACCCCCTCACCCTCCTCGCCCTGGACCTCGGCGGCGAGCCCCTCGACCTCGACCACGGGCACCCGTGCCGCCTCATCGCGCCCAACCGGCCCGGGGTCATGCAGACCAAATGGGTGCACCGGCTGGTGGTCCTGTGAACGCCGCGAAGATCGCCGTGTGCGGGGCGGGGCTGGCGCTGATCGCGGTCGGCGCGCGCGGGATCGCCGTCCACGTCGACGCGGTGGCGTGGCTGGCGTGGTTCGCGGGCGCGGCCGTCCTGCACGACGGCGTCCTGGTCCCGGTGGTGCTCGCGGCGGGGCTGGCGACGGGGCGGCTGCCCGCCGCGCACCGCCGGACCGTCCGCGCGGCGCTGATCGTCGCGGGGTGCGTGTGCGCGGTCGCGCTGCCGCTGGTCCTCGGGTACGGGCGCCGCGCGGACGAGCCGTCCCGGCTGCCGCTGCCCTACGGCCGCAACCTCGCGATCGTCCTGGCGGCGATCACGGCCGCGGCGGCGGTGACCGTCGCGGCCCGCGTGTACGCGGCCCGCCGGAAGGAGCGCCGGAGGGGGCGGGCGTGACCCTCACCGACGCGCGCACACCCGACGCCGCTCGGTGCGGCGGCGGCCGGGGCGCGTGGCGGGGGCGGGCCGCGGTCGCGGTGTGGGCGGCCGGGATCGCGGCGGCGTTCGCGGCCGGGTGGTGCCTGCGCCGCGCCGGCCTGGCCACCGAGGACCCGCTGCCCCCGCTCCACGCCCGCGCCCGGGAATGGCCGCTGACCTGGCAGCTCCTGCCCGCCGCCGTGGTCGCCGCCGCCGCGGTGGCGGCGCTGCCGGTGCTGGCGGCGCGGCTGCCGTGGCGGGCCCTGCTCCCCGCCGCGTGGGCTTTCGCGGCGGCGTGGACGGTCGCGCTCGCCGCCGCCGACGGCTGGGACGCGCTCACCGCCCCCCTGGACGCGCCGACCGAGTACCCCGCGGGCCTGGCGCAGCTGCGGCCCGACCCCCTGACCTGGCTGGACACCTTCACCGAGCGGCTCGGCGGCTACACCACGCACGTCCGGGGGCATCCGCCGCTGCCGGTGCTGGTCCTGTGGGCGCTGGAGGAGGCGGGGCTCGGCGGGACCGGCTGGGCGGCGGCGTTCATCGTCGCGGCGGGCACGTCCTCGGCCGCCGCGATCGCGGTGACGGTGCGGGTGCTGGCCGGTGAGCGGGCGGCGCGGGCGGCGGTGCCGTTCCTGGTCCTGGCGCCGCTGGCGCTGTGGGTCGCGACCGCGATGGACGCGTTCTTCCTGGCCGTGGCCGCGTGGGGCACGGCCCTGCTCGCGGTCGCCGCCCACCGCACGGGCGCCCACCGGACGGGGGCG
>NZ_JBIRAY010000023.1:0-103876 GCF_044326405.1 Actinomadura sp. 1N219
CACACCCGCGGGCCCCCGATTCGGATTGACGGTCACGGTTGTCGATTGACGGTCAGCGGTTGTAGGGAGTGAGCTTGTCCCAGAAGTCGCAGTGGTGCTGGCGCGCGATTTCGCGGGTCAGTTCACTGTCGCCGGCCGGGGCCAGGGACATCACGTCCGGGTTGTGGCGGGTGAATCGCGGCCACAGGGGCGCGCCCTTCACGGTCGGGCTGCCGGTGCGGGCGAATCCCGTCCACTGGGCGGTGATCTGCGCGCCGAACGCCTGCTGGTTCGGGGTGAGTTGCGCGCCCGCGCGGGGCGACAGGAATTGGTTCAGCAGGACGTGGAAAGCGCCGTTGGGCTTGGTCTGGTCGAGGAAGCTCGCGGGCGGGGCGTCGGCGTTGTCGGATTGGTAGGCGTACACATTGATGTAGCGCGACATCCGCCGGTGGTTGAGCAGGGACGGGCAGACGGAGTTGGAGTCGGCGACGATCGTCCGGTAGGCGATGAACGCCGAGGGGTCGGGGAAGCGGTCGAGCGGGTACCGGGCGAACACCTGGGGGGCGTACCGTCCGTACTGCTCCCGCACCATCCGCTGGTAGTCGGCGGGCGAGTTGGCGGAGGCCAGCTGGGTCTCGTCGCGGTCCACGCCGTGCATGAGCGTCACGTCGTTGATGCGGCCGGTGGCGAGCGCCTTCCCCATCGACATGGTGAGGGTCTTGCCGTCGACGACCGGCGCGATCGTGCCCTGGTCGGGGCCCATCCCGTTGCCGGACTTGTCGAGCAGCGTCTTCACCGGCACCTGGCGCAGGCAGGCGGCGGTGTCTGCGGCGTCGCCGCAGCCGACGGCGGCCGCGAACCGCTCGTTGATCCGGTGCGCCTCGTCCGCGGTGGGCAGTTCGGACTTGCAGTCCTGCGGCTGCCAGGACGTGTTGGTGGTCCCGAGCAGCGAGTTGTATTCGCCGCTTTGCGCGATTCCCTTGTGGAACAGTCCCTTCGCGGTGGGCGAAACGGCGTTGGCGCAGACGCTCGACCCTCCGGCGGACGCCCCGAAAATGGTCACGTTGCCCGGGTCGCCGCCGAATTTGGTGATGTTCTTCTGCACCCAGCGCAGCGCGGCCTGCTGGTCCTGGAACGCGTAGTTGCCGGAGTTTTGGCCCAGCTCCTTGTGCGACATGAATCCGAAGATGCCCAGCCGGTAATGCAGCTCCACCGAGATGACGTCGCCGGACCGGACGAGGTGGCTTCCGTCGGCGGGGGTGCCGAACCGGAATCCGCCGCCGTGGATCTGCACCATCACCGGCAGCCGTTTGGAACCGGCGTTCTCCGGCGCCCGGACGTTCAGGTTCAGGCAGTCCTCATTGGTCGACCCTGCGCCGAGACCGTCCGCCTGCGGGCAGTTGGTGCCCCGCTCGGTGGCCGGGAACGTCGAGGTCCAGGCGGGTGCGGGCGCGGGCGGGGCCCAGCGCAGGTCGCCGACGGGCGGGGCGGCGTACCGGATTCCGAGCCAGGACGCGACGCCGTTCGAGACCGTCCCGCACACGGGTCCCTTGTCCGTGTTGACGGTCGTGCCCGGTGCGCATTCGGCCGCTTCGGCCGTTTTGGTCAATGTCGTGGACGCGGGGGAAGTGCGGGCCGCGGACGGCGGGGCGGTGAACATCATCGCCGCCGCCGCGACCGCGATGATCGCGGGCCATCGGAGTTTCTTCGGCTCCATGCCGACCTTCTCTTTCTCGCGCGGGGGAATGGACGGCGCCGCCGATCCAATGGAAGGCGCCGGGGGTCGCGGGAAGTCGGCCACGCCACCGGGAAACGGCAATATGCCGGACGCTCTCTGTCCGGGCCGGTGACGTGACGAGCGGGGTACGGATCTGTCTCAGGGGCCGACGAGGGCAGTAGCGCCTTTACTTCTGCCGGATAGTGTGCGCGCGCATGATGATCGCGGGTGAATCGAAGATTAAATTGGCGTTTTGAAGCCGGATAGAGTCCCGTGCCGCCGTGTTCGGCCAGCGGCCACCTGGGAGCGGCGACCGGCGCGGGGGATCGATGAGCGGTCGGATCCCTGCGACGGGCGGTCGTTCGGGCCCGAATTTCCGCGTCCGGCCTTCGCTCGACCGGACGATCGGGACAATCCACGCAAATCGCACGGCTCATCGTGCGTTCCCGACCGCTCGCCGCAGCCGCCCCCGATGCTCGACGCGCCCGCCCGGCGGTTCGGCGCAGCCGCCTCCCGGCCCCCCTGACCAGCGCTCGTGATCATGTGATGCTCCGCCCGACGACGTCGAGTGATCGACCGGAAGGGATGCGGGGATGAGATCAAGACGGCGTACCACCAGACCGGCGGGAGCGGGCCGGGGCCGAAAACTGTCCCTCGCGGCGGCGGTCGTGGTGCTGGCCGGCGCGGCGGCCGCCCCCGGCGCCAGCGCCGCCGGCGGCACGGCGGCGGCGGGCGAGAAGTGCGAGTTCACCGTCCAGAGGGACGTCCCGACGACCATGCGGGACGGCACCGTCCTGCGCTCCAACGTGTTCACCCCGAAGGGGAAGGAGGACTTCCCGGTCATCCTGATACGGCTGCCCTACAACAAGGACCGCGCGGAGAACATCTTCTACGCCGACCCCGACTTCTACGCGGCCGCGTGCTACATGGTCGTCGCGCAGGACGTCCGCGGGCAGTACAAGTCGGACGGCACCTTCTACCCCTACCGGGACGAGGCCACGGACGGCTACGACACCATCGAGTGGGCGGCGCGGCTGCCGCACTCGAACGGCAAGGTCGGCATGTACGGCTTCTCGTATCCGGGGCTGACGCAGTGGCTCCCGGCCACGCTCCGTCCGCCGCACCTGGTCACGATCGTCCCGGCGTTCACCTCGTCCGACGCCTACGACGGGTGGACGTACGAGGGCGGCGCGATGTACCAGTCGTTCACCCAGGACTGGCCGCTGTTCTCCCTGGCCAACAGCGCCGTCGACCGGCTGCCGGACGGGGCGGAGTTGAGCGCGGAGATGAGCCAGGCGTCCCGCGACCTGTTCCGGAAGTGGTACTGGTCCCTGCCGCTGAACAAGTGGCCGCCGCTCTACCCCAAGGACGAGCGCGTCGCGCCCTACTACTACGACTGGGTCAAGCACCCCAGCAACGACGCCTACTGGAAGCGTTGGAGCATCCGCGACCGGTACCCGCAGATCACCGTCCCGGCGCTGAACTACGGCGGCTGGTACGACATCTTCCTCGACGGGACGGTCGAGAACTTCGCCGGGATGCGCGCCAAGGGCGGCTCACAGGAGGCCCGCGACGGCGCGAAGATGCTCATCGGCCCGTGGGGCCACGGCAGCTCGGGCCGCAGGTCGGGGGTCGCCGACTTCGGGCCGGAGGCGGTCGTCTCGATCGAGGAGGTCCAGCTCCGCTGGTTCGACTACTGGCTCAAGGGCAAGCGCAACGGGCTGGACAAGGATCCCGCCGTGAAGATCTTCGTGATGGGCGCCAACAAGTGGCGCACGGCGGACTCCTGGCCGATCCCCGGCACCGACTACACCACGTACTACCTGCACAGCAACGGTGACGCGAACACGCTGACCGGCGGCGGCACGCTCAGCACCGGCCGGCCGGCGAGGGAGGCGGCCGACCGCTACCGGTACGACCCGGAGAACCCGGTGCCGAGCTTCGGCGGACGGTTCCAGAGCTCGGTGCCCGGCGGCGTCCAGGACCAGCGGCTCATCGAGCAGCGGCGGGACGTCCTCGTCTACAGCACCCCGCCGCTGGCGAAGGACACCGAGGTCACCGGCCCGATCTCGGTGACGCTGTACGCGTCGTCCTCCGCCCGCGACACCGACTGGACGGCGAAGCTCACCGACGTCCACCCGGACGGCAGCTCGATGATGATCCGGGACGGGATCCAGCGGGCCAGGTACCGGGTGTCCCTGGAGCGCCCGTCGCTGATCCGTCCCGGGAAGGTGTACAAGTACACGATCAAGCTGTGGCCCACCAGCAACGTGTTCAAGGCCGGCCACCGCATCCGCCTGGAGATCTCCAGCAGCAACTTCCCGATGTTCGACCGCAACCCGAACACGGGGAAGACGTTCGGCACCGACACCAGGACGAAGGTCGCCGACCAGACGGTCTTCCACGACGCCGAGCACCCGTCCTCGATCACCCTGCCGATCATGCCGAGCCCGATCGGCTGACCGCGCCCGATCGGCTGACCACCCCCGATCGGCTGACCGCGCCCGGACGGTGCCCCGGCTCGCCAGACCTTGGCGAGCCGGGGCACCGTTCAGGTTAGAACTATTCCGCTCGACAGTACTTAGGGCCCGAACGACCGTGCCGTCCACCACCGTCCGGTAACGGCCACGCGCCGCGTCGCCGCCCCGTGCGAGCCAGGCCGCGGCGGCCGTTGCGCGCGACCCCGGGAGCCCATAGCAGGACGTCATCGCACGGCTCTGGCCCGCACTCCGGGACCCGGGCCGCGGCCGCGGTGCCGAATCCTCGCCGCGAGGCGGTTTGCCGCCCGCGGATCGGGAAGACCCGCATCACATCATTGACGGATGCTTCCGAAAGAAATACTTTCGTCAGAAAGTAAGCATATGGGCAGCCGGGAGGCCCGTCATGGTGACCTATCAATACCGCTGCGCGCGCTGCGGCCCCTTCGACCTCGCGCTGCCGATGGGCCGGGCACGCCCCGAGGAGCGCTGCGCCCAGTGCGACGGCACCGCTCGCCGCGTCTACACGGCCCCGTCGCTCACCCGTCCCGGCGCCCCGCTCACGCGGGCGCTGGACGCCCAGGCCGCCAGCCGGCACGAGCCCCAGGTGGTGACGACGGCGCCTCCGCCGGAGCGCCGCCCGGCCCCGCCGTCCGACCCGCGCCACGCGCTGCTACCACGGCCCTAGGGGGTTCTCATGGCAAGCGTAGGACTGCTCTACGTCGGCGCGGTGCTCTTCGTCAACGCGGTGATGCTGCTCGGACGCGTCGACCCCCGATCCGCCGGGGTCATGAACCTGTTCGTCGGCGCGATGCAGGTCGTGTTCCCGACGATCCTGCTGGTCCAGGCGGGCACCGACACGGCCGCGATCAGCTTCGCGGCCGGCATCTACCTGTTCGGCTTCACCTACCTCTACGTCGGCATCGGCAACCTCGCCGGCCTCGACTCCACGGGCGTCGGCTGGTTCTCCCTGTTCGTGTCGTTCTCGGCGATCATCTTCTCGGCCGTGAACTTCTTCGACGTCAAGGACTACCCGTTCGGGGTCATCTGGCTCTCGTGGTCCTTCCTGTGGTTCCTGTTCTTCCTCCTCCTGGGGCTCAAGCGGGCGGAGCTGAACGACTACACGGGATGGGTGACCCTCGCCAACGCGCTGGGCACGACGACGCTCCCCGCGTTCCTGCTGCTGACCGACAACTACTCCAGCGCGGGCAAGTACGCCGTGATCTGGGCGGTCTGCACCGTCGTCATCGTCGTCGGGCTGTGGCCGCTGACCCGGCCCGGACGCACGGCCGGAGGCGCACCCGGAGGCACGGCCGGAGGCGCGCCCGCCGAACCCGCCACCGGACCCTGACCGCACTCCGGCAGATCACCGCACTTTCAACAGATCACGCAACAACTCTGGGAGGGCACTCATGCCAGAAGTCGTGTTCAGCGTCGACCAGGCCCGGTCGATGCGCGACCAGAACGTCCCCGGCCACAACCGGTGGCACCCGGACATCCCCGCGGCGGCGACCGTCCGTCCAGGGGCGGAGTTCCGGGTGGAATGCCGGGAGTGGACCGACGGCCAGATCGGCAACAACGACTCCGCGAACGACGTCCGCGACGTCGACCTGCAGCCCTGCCACATGCTGAGCGGGCCCATCGCCGTCGAGGGCGCCGAGCCCGGGGACCTCCTCGTGGTCGACATCCTCGACCTCGGGCCCGTCCCGCAGGAGACCGGGCCGAAGCCCGGCCAGGGCTGGGGCTACACGGGCATCTTCGCCAAGCAGAACGGCGGCGGTTTCCTCACCGACTACTACCCCGACGCCTACAAGGCCATCTGGGACTTCCACGGCCAGCAGGCCACGTCCCGGCACATCCCCGGGGTGAACTTCACGGGGATCACGCACCCCGGACTGTTCGGCACGGCGCCGTCCCCGGAACTGCTGGCGAAGTGGAACGCCCGCGAGCGGGCGCTCATCGCCACCGACCCGGACCGCGTGCCGCCGCTCGCGCTGCCGCCGCTGGAGCCCGGGACGCTCGCCGGCCCGCTCACCGGCGACGCGCTGGCCAGGGTCGCCGCGGAGGGCGCCCGCACCGTCCCGCCGCGCGAGAACGGCGGCAACCACGACATCAAGAACTTCACCCGCGGCGCGCGCGTGTTCTACCCGGTGCACGTGGCCGGCGGCATGCTGTCCGGCGGCGACCTGCACTTCAGCCAGGGCGACGGTGAGATCACCTTCTGCGGCGCCATCGAGATGGGCGGCTTCATCGACTTCCACGTCGACCTCATCAAGGGCGGCATGGAGAAGTACGGCGTGACCACCAACCCGATCTTCATGCCCGGCAACGTGGAGCCGCGCTACACGGAGTTCGTGTCGTTCATCGGCATCTCGGTGGACCACGACACCAACACCAACTACTACAACGACGCCACCATCGCGTACCGCAACGCCTGCCTGAACGCCATCGAGTACCTCAAGACGTTCGGCTACAGCGGCGAGCAGGCCTACCTCCTGCTCGGCGCCGCGCCGATCGAGGGACGCGTCAGCGGCGTGGTCGACATCCCGAACGCCTGCTGCTCGCTCTACCTGCCCACGGCCATCTTCGACTTCGACATCCGCCCGACGGCCGACGGCCCGCGCCGCGCCGACCGCGGCCAGTGCGCGGTCTCGTCCTGACATCGGAAACGCAGGGCGGCCCGCGGCGTCCGCCGCCCTGACCGCCGTGGGCGCCCCGGCCCACACGCCCCCCCCGCCCCCCGGCCCCCCACGGCGCGCTCCGGGGCTATAGTCCACGGCTGGACGAGCCCCGAGCGAAAGGCAGGACCCGCCCATGCCGGACGAGCCAGACCTGCGGACAGACCGTCCACACTCCGCACGGGTCTACAACTACATCGTCGGCGGCACGGCCAACTTCGCCGCCGACCGCGAGACCGCCGCGAAAGCACTGGAGGGCTGGCCGGGCCTGCGGACCTCGATGCTCGCCAACCGCGCCTGCATGCGGCGGATGGCCCGCCATTTCGCGGGCCTCGGCATCCGGCAGTTCCTCGACGTCGGCGCCGGCATCCCGGCCTCGCCGAACCTGCACGAGGTCGTCCAGGAGACGGCGCCCGACGCGCGGATCGTCTACGTCGACAACGACCCGGTCGTCCTCGCGCACGCCCGGGCGCTGCTGACCAGCACACCCGAGGGCCGCACCGCCTACATCGACGCCGACATGCGCTCCCCCGACCGGCTCTTCGGCGATCCCGCCCTCCACGAGACCCTCGACCTTTCCCGTCCGGTCGCCCTCACCGTGATCGCGATGCTCCAGTTCGTCGAGGACGCCCAGAGCCTGATGGACGCGCTCGTCGCCCCGCTCGCCCCCGGCAGCTGCGTCGCCCTCACCATCCCCACCGGCGACCTCGCCCCCGAGTCCCGCGACCTCGCCCGCGAGTACACGCGCAGCGGCATCCCCATGTACCTCCGCGACCGCGCCGAGGTAGAAGCCCTCCTCGCCGGCCTGGAGCTCCTCACCCCCGGCGTCGTCCCGATGCCCCGCTGGCACCCGGCCCCCGGCGACGCACCCCTCCCCGACACCGCCACCAACATGTACGCCGCCGCCGCCCGCAAGCCCTAACCCCACCCACCGCCAGGCGACCACAACCACGCTTTGGCGCGGGTCTCCTTGCAGCTGACGCGCAGGGGACGGTAGGCGTCCGGATTGATCAGACCGCCGCGAGCGGTGGCGTCGTCGTACAGCCTGTCGGACACGATGAGCCCGAGGTCGGCGGCGCCGTCGGCGAGCGCCTTCTTGAAAGCGGCGGCCTCTAGCAGCCGGAACAGATGGAGGACCGCCTGACCGGCCACGCCGTGCGCGTCCCGGTGGACGTGACCCGCGTGGACGGCGACGCGCAACCTTAACCGCGCCGCCGGGGACGCGAGGCGGTTGGAGCGGCGGAGCACCGCGGTCAGATGATGCGCGAAGGGGTCCAGGAAGTCGTCGGCGGGCACGTCGGGCGGCGCGATGATGAGAGCGCCGTCCCCACGGTCCTCCCGGTAGCAGTCCCACCAGGGGATCCGCGTGATCTCGCAGGCCTCGGCCAGGCGCATGTACATCTGGTGGCGCTGGTGAAGCTGGCTGTGCGCGTCGCCGAGCAGGCCGAAGGAGCAGATGTCGACGGCGGCCAGGGTGGCGTAGAGCGCGGGCGGCACGACGTGCGGCCGGAGGATGACCTCTCCGTCCGGCCGTGTCGGCGTCTGTTCGATGACGCGGAGATTGCGAGCGCTGGCCATGATTGCTGAACTCCGTTCGTGTTTTATGGTGTCGACCTGCTCTGGCGGGAACCAGGCTGTTGCGGAAATCGGCCCGGCGTCAGGTCATTAATGCCCCACCCCTTTTCAGGACGAGGGCCCTCCTGGCTCAGATCTAGCAGATCGACTGGATGAAGCTCGGAGCCTTGACAAGAGTGCGACCTTTGCTAGCGGCCAAGGGTGGCAGCGAAACTTTTCGAACTTTGGCAAATTTCTCCGGGTGATGCCGGACAATGACGGGCAACGATGCCTGCAGGAGTCTGCCGACCATGCCGCCACGTCCACGTCCCCTGAACCCGTCGGTCCCCGTGGAGCGCTTCGCGCTGGCCCTGCGCCGCCTGCACCGGGACGCGGGCAGGCCCAAGCAGCAGGTACTCGCCACCGCGATGCACTGCAGCCACGCCACCGTCTCGGCCATTCTCAACGGTCACCGGTTCCCCTCCTGGGAGCAGACGGCGGCGTTCGTCGAGGCCTGCCGCGGTGACGTCCAGGCGTGGCGGTCTCATTGGGTCGAGGTCGACCGGGAGATCAGCGCGGAACTCTCGCCGGACCACGGCGGGGAGGCGCTGCTTCAGGCCCCCTCGTCATCGGTCCAGCATCTGACCGGACGCCACCACTACAAGGCCTTGACCGCGCAGATCCGCAAGGCCTAGTCGCGCATCCTTACCACTTATATCCGCGTGACGCCGCCGTCGTACTTCGTCGGGTTCACGGACCGCGACACGGGTGATGCCGCGGAAGAGTACTTCGCCGAGTTGAGCAATTGGCCCCTTTTGCAAGGGGCGCGATCGATGTGCCGTCTGATCTGCCTGCCCAACAGGGAAATGGTCGACTGGGCCAGAGGGCACCACGAGAGCTCCGGGGATCTCCCGAACTACGAAGTGCGAGTCGTCGACTGGCAGATCAGCGCGGACCCCGTCAACCTGGCCGTCTTCGACGACACCGTCGCCTTCCTCACGTTCGCGGCCGGCACCGCCCAGGAGATGACCGGCTTTCGCATCGACGACCGGAACCTCGTCCGCGACGCCGCCGGGTACTTCGGCCGACTCTGGTCCAGCGGTATCCCGCTGGCCGACCGACTCAGGGAACTCTGAACGGTGGCACCCGCCTCGCGGGCTGTCCGCGGGTGTGCGGCGTGCTCGCGCCGGCAGCCTTTCCGGGACGGTTGATTGCTTCGCCCGATCGCGGATCTGTTTTCGGTAAGTCGTGCCTAGCGCTTATCGTGAGAAGAGTTCATTGGCGGACCGGGAAGCGCTGCGACCGAATGTCGTCGGCGCTGACGTTACGGACGGAATGGACGCCGAACAACCCCTATGTCAACCCCTACCATTGGCCGTCGCACCGGACTGGCCTGGCCATTCTTGGACGGTAGGGGTGGTGTGACGGCGATCAGGGGTGCGCGCGGGTAGTGGCCTGCCCGCCCCGGCCGGTTGAATTCGCTGGTGACCGCGGGTTCGCGGTGTGTCGGCCGATTTCAGTGTGCGGGGTGGTCGGGATAAATACCGAGGAGAAGCTGCTCGACTATCTCAAGCGGACGACCACGGATCTGCGCGAGGCGCGCAGGCGTGTCGCCGAGTTCGAGGAGCGGGACCGGGAGCCGGTCGCGATCGTGGGCATGGCGTGCCGGTTCCCGGGAGGCGTCGTCTCGCCCGAGACGCTGTGGGACCTGGTCGCGGGCGGCGCGGACGGGCTGTCCGGCTTCCCCGCGGACCGGGGCTGGGACGCGGCGGGCCTGTTCGACCCGGAGCCCGGCCGTCCGGGCAAGAGTTACGTGGACCGCGGCGGCTTCCTGCACGACGCGGGCTGGTTCGACCCGGGGTTCTTCGGCGTCGGCCCGAACGAGGCGCTGGTCATGGACCCGCAGCAGCGGCTGCTGCTGGAGGTCTCGTGGGAGGCCCTGGAACGGGCGGGGATCGACCCGTCCTCGCTGCGGGGAAGCCGCACGGGCGTGTTCGCCGGCGTCAACTACCACGACTACGCGTTCAACAGCAGCACCGGCGCGATCGCGTCCGGCCGGATCTCCTACACGCTGGGCCTCGAGGGCCCGGCGGTGACGGTGGACACGGCGTGCTCGTCGTCGCTGGTGGCGCTGCACTGGGCGATCCAGTCGCTGCGCACGGGCGAGTGCTCGCTCGCGCTCGTCGGCGGAGTCACGGTCATGGCGACCCCCGACACGTTCATCGAGTTCAGCCGCCAGCGCGGGCTGGCGGCCGACGGGCGCTGCAAGTCGTTCGCGGCGGCGGCGGACGGCACCGGGTGGGGCGAGGGCGCCGGGATGCTGCTGGTGGAGCGTTTGTCGGACGCTCAGCGGAACGGTCATCGGGTGCTCGCGGTGGTGCGGGGGAGCGCGGTCAACCAGGACGGGGCGTCCAACGGGCTGACCGCGCCGAACGGGCCGTCGCAGCGGCGGGTGATCCGCGAGGCGCTGGCCGCCGCGGGGCTGAGCACGGTGGACGTCGACGCGGTCGAGGCCCACGGGACGGGGACGAGGCTCGGCGACCCGATCGAGGCGCAGGCGCTGCTCGCGACGTATGGCCAGGACCGTCCGGAGGGGCGGCCGCTGTGGCTGGGGTCGATCAAGTCGAACATCGGGCACACGCAGGCCGCGGCGGGTGTCGCCGGGATCATCAAGATGGTCCAGGCGATGCGGCACGGCATGCTGCCGAAGACGTTGCACGTGGACGAGCCGACCCCGCATGTGGACTGGTCGGCCGGCGATGTGGAGCTGCTGGCCGAGGCGCGCGAGTGGGCGGCCGGCGGGCGTCCGCGCCGGGCCGGGATCTCCTCGTTCGGGATCAGCGGGACGAACGCGCATGTGATCATCGAGGCCGCCGAACCGGCCGGCCCCCGCAGCGACCAGGCCGTTCGCGAGTCGCCGCCGGCCGTTCCTTGGGTGCTCTCGGCACGCGATCAGGCCGGGCTGCGCGGCCAGGTCGAACGGCTGCGCTCGCACGTCCGGGCGCGCTCCGAGCTGGCGCCTCTCGACGTCGGATGGTCCCTGGCGACCGGCCGGGCGGTGCTGGAGCACCGCGCGGTCGTGATCGGCCGGGACCGGGACGAGCTGCTCGCGAGCCTGGACCGGCTCGTTGATCCGGACGGTCAGACCGCCGTCCAGGGCATCGCCGGGTCGGGTTTGACGGCCTTCCTGTTCTCGGGCCAAGGCGCGCAGCGGCTCGGAATGGGCCGAGAGCTGTATGAGGCGTTCCCGGTGTTCGCGGTTGCTTTTGATGACGTGTGCGCGGCATTGGACGGGCATTTGGACCGTCCGTTGCGTGACGTGATGTGGTCTGAAGCCGAATTGCTGGATCAGACGGTGTTCACGCAGGCTGGATTGTTCGCGGTCGAGGTGGCGCTTTTCCGGTTGCTGGAGTCGTGGGGTGTGCGGCCTGATGTGCTGGCCGGGCATTCGATTGGCGAGTTGGCGGCGGCGCATGTGGCCGGGGTGTGGTCGCTGGACGATGCGGCGAAATTGGTGGCGGCGCGCGGACGGTTGATGCAGGCCCTTCCGGCGGGCGGCGCGATGGCGGCCGTGCAGGCTTCCGAGGACGAGGTCACCGATCTGCTCGGTGATGGGCCGGTGTCGGTGGCGGCGGTGAACGGCCCGGCGTCGGTGGTGGTGTCGGGAGCCGAGGACGAAGTCGTCCGGATTGTTGAGCACTTCAAGGGGCTGGGGCGTAAGGCGTCGCGGTTGCGGGTGTCGCATGCGTTCCACTCGCCGCTCATGGACCCGATGCTGGACGGATTCCGCCGCGTCGCCGAAAGCCTGGAATACCGGCTGCCGGAGATCCCGATCGTTTCCACCTTGACGGGTGGAGCCGCCGCGTCCGGCGAAGTCGGCTCGGCGGAGTACTGGGTGCGGCATGTGCGGGAGGCGGTGCGGTTCGCCGATGCCGTCCAGACGCTGCACGCCGACGGGGTGACCCGTTTCGTCGAGCTGGGGCCGGACGGCGTTCTGACCGCGATGACCGAGGCGTGCCTCGACGCGTCCCAGGACGGCGAGACGACGGACGGCGAGACGACGGTGGCGGCGGCGCTGCGCGGAGACCGTCCGGAGCCTGCCGCGCTGCTCGCCGCGGTGGCTTCGCTGCACGTCAAGGGCGTCCCCGTGACCTGGCGGGCCGTGCTGGACGACCGGGGCGCCGAGCAGGTGGATCTGCCGACGTACGCGTTCCAGCGGGAGCGGTACTGGCTGGTGAGCCCGGACGGGACGGGCGACGTCTCGGCCGCCGGGCTCCAGCAGGACGAGCATCCGCTGCTGGGCGCCGTGGTGGCGTTGCCGGAATCGGGCGGCGTGGTGCTCACGGGACGCCTGTCCCTGAACGCGCAGCCCTGGCTGGCCGACCACGAGGTGGGCGGCGCCGTCCTGCTGCCGGGGACCGCGTTCGTCGACCTCGCGATCCGCGCCGGGGACCATGTCGGCTGCGGGTTCCTGGAGGAGCTGACGCTGCAGGCGCCGCTCGTCCTGCCGGAGCACGGCGGTGTCGCCGTCCAGGTCGTGGCGGGCGCGGCGGACGAGTCCGGACGGCGCGTCGTCGGCGTCTACTCCCGGACCGGGGACGACACGGCCGACCAGGTCTGGGTCCGGCACGCCACCGGGACGCTGACCGCCGAGGCGGGCGAGCCGTCCTTCGACCTCGCGGCGTGGCCGCCCGAGGGGGCGTCGGCCATCCAGATGGACGGCGCCTACGAGCGGCTGGTGGCCGCCGGATACGGCTACGGCCCCCTGTTCCAGGGCTTGAAAGCGGCGTGGCGTCGCGGGGACGAGCTGTTCGCCGAGGTCGCGCTGCCCGACGACGCCTGGGAGGACGCCGGCCGGTTCGGGTTGCATCCGGCGGTCCTGGACGCGGTGCTCCACACGGGACTCGTCGCCAGGGCACAACGCGAGCGACCGGAACACGAAGAGGAGGAGGACGCGACGCTGCTGCCGTTCGCATGGAACGGCGTCCGCCTCTACGCGTCAGGCGCGCCCGCCGTCCGGGCGCGGCTGACCCCGGTCGGCTCGGACGGCACGGCCCTGCACCTCGCCGACGGGACGGGACGCCCGGTCGCGGCGGTGGAGTCCCTGGTGTCGCGCCCGATGACCCCGGGCCCCCTCGCAGCGTCGGCTTCGGCGTCCCGTGATCCGCTTTACCGCGTGGAGTGGCCCACGTCGCCGGTCCCGGGCCTAGTTCCGGGTGCCCACGGCGCTGCGGCCGCCGGTTCCTGGAGCGTGTGGGACGAACTCGCCGGGCAGGACGAGAACGCCCCGTCCCCTGAGATCGTGGTGCTGCCCGTCGAGCACGGACCGGCCGAGGAGGTCGGGGCCGCTGTGCACCGCGTGCTCGCGGCCGTGCAGGCGTGGTCGTCGGGTCGCCGGTTCGCGTCGTCGCGGCTGGTGGTCGTCACCGCGGGCGCCGTCCCGGCGGGCGGCGAGGACGTCACGCATCTGGCGGGCGCGGCCGTGTGGGGCCTGGTCCGCTCGGCGCAGTCGGAGGACCCGGGACGGATCGTCCTGGTGGACGCCGACGACCTGGACGACCTCGCCGGAGCGGTGGCGGTCGTGTCGGCGACCGACGAGCCCGAGGTCGCGATCCGCAACGGGACCGTCCACGTCCCGAGGCTGGTGCGCGTGGCCGCAGGACAGCCTGAGCCGGGTGAGGCGGAGGAACGTCCGTTCGGTGAGGGAACCGTGCTGGTCACGGGCGCGATGGGTGCCCTGGGCGCGCTGATCGCACGGCATCTCGTGACCGTCCACGGTGTGCGACGCCTGCTGCTGGTCGGCCGCCGCGGCGCGGAGGCGCCCGGCGCCGGTGAGCTGGTGGCGGAGCTGGCGGACCTGGGCGCGGACGCCGAGGTGGCCGCGTGCGACGTCGCCGACCGGACGGCGCTCGCGGACCTGCTCGCCGCCGTCCCCGACCGGCATCCCCTCTCGGCCGTGGTGCATGCGGCGGGCGTGCTGGACGACGGCGTCATCGCGTCCCTGACCCCCGAACGCGTGGACGCGGTGCTCGCACCGAAGGCCATCGGCGCGTGGAACCTGCACGAACTGACCCGCGACGCGGACCTGTCGGAGTTCGTCGTGTTCTCCTCGGCGGCCGGTGTCCTCGGCGCACCCGGCCAGGGAAACTACGCGGCGGCGAACGCGTTCGTGGACGGGCTCGTCCAGCATCGCCGCGCGCTGGGCCTGCCGGGCCGGTCGCTGGCGTGGGGCCTGTGGGCCTCCGACGAGGGCATGGCCGGACGCCTCGATGACGACGGCGTGCGGCGGATGGCCCGGTCCGGAGTCCACGCCCTGACCGTCGAGGAGGGGCTGCGGTTGTTCGACGCGGCCATGACGGTCGAACAGCCGGTGCTGATGCCGATCCGGTTGGACCCGGCGGAACTGGCCGGAGCCGGAGCCGGAGTGGGCGATGAGCCGCCGCACGTCCTGCGAGGGTTGGTGACCCGCCGACGTCCCGCGGCGGACGCCGGACCTGGGGGTGTGGCGGGCGCGGCCGGAGTGCTGCGGGAGCGCCTGTCGGTGCTTCCGGAGGACGAGCGCCGGACGGTCCTGCTGGAGATCGTCCGGACACAGGCGGCGTCCGTGCTCGGCTACTCCGATCCGGAGCCGGTCGACGCCGAACGCGCGTTCCGCGACCTCGGCTTCGACTCCCTTTCAGCCGTTGACCTGCGAGGACGGCTCAGCAAGGTGACCGGCCTCCGGCTTCCCGCGACGCTGGTGTTCGACTATCCGACGCCGGTGGCGCTGGCGCGGTACCTGGTCGACGAGCTGCTGGGGACGGATTCCGCCGTGGCTGCCGTCGCGGTCCGGGCGGCGGCGGTCGATGACGATCCGATCGCGATCGTCGGGATGGCGTGCCGCTACCCCGGCGGCGTCGTCTCGCCCGAGGACCTCTGGGACCTGGTCACCGGCGAGACCGACGGGGTGTCCGGCTTCCCCGCCGACCGCGGCTGGGACGTCGAGCGGATCTACGACCCGGACGGCCTCCGCCCAGACACCAGCTACGTCGGCTCCGGCGGCTTCCTGCATGACGTGGCGGGGTTCGACCCCGGCTTCTTCGGCATCAGCCCCAACGAGGCCTGGCTGATGGACCCGCAGCAGCGGTTGCTGCTGGAGGTGTCGTGGGAGGCGCTTGAGCGGGCGGGCATAGACCCGGCGTCGTTGCGTGGCAGTGCGACGGGTGTGTTCGCCGGGATGATGTATCACGACTACGCCTACAACAACAGCACGGGTTCGGTGGCGTCGGGCCGGATCTCCTACACCTTCGGCTTGGAAGGCCCGGCGGTGACGGTGGATACGGCGTGTTCGTCGTCGCTGGTGGCGTTGCATCTGGCGGTGCAGGCGTTGCGGTCGGGTGAGTGTTCGCTGGCGTTGGCGGGCGGTGTGGCGGTGATGGCGACGCCGGATGCGTTCATCGAGTTCAGCCGTCAGCGCGGCTTGGCTCCGGATGGGCGGGCCAAGTCGTTCGCGGCGTCGGCGGACGGCACCTCCTGGGGCGAAGGCGCCGGGATGCTGCTGGTGGAGCGCCTGTCGGATGCTCGCCGCAATGGGCACCCGGTGTTGGCGATTGTGCGGGGCAGTGCGGTCAACCAGGATGGTGCGTCCAATGGCCTGACCGCGCCGAACGGGCCGTCGCAGCGCCGCGTGATCGGCCAGGCCCTGGCCACCGCAGGCTTGACCACGAGTGATGTGGACGCGGTCGAAGCGCACGGTACCGGCACCACGCTGGGCGATCCGATCGAGGCGCAGGCGGTGTTGGCGACCTACGGGCAGAACCGCCCCGAAGGACGTCCGTTGTGGCTCGGGTCGATCAAGTCGAACATCGGGCACACCCAAGCCGCCGCCGGGGTGGCGGGGATCATCAAGATGGTCGAGGCGATGCGGCACGGCGTCCTCCCGAAGACGTTGCATGTGGATGAGCCGACCCCGCACGTGGATTGGTCGGCGGGCGCGGTCGAGCTGCTGACCGAAGCGCGCGAATGGCCGGTCAACGGGCATCGGCGCCGCGCTGGGATCTCCTCGTTCGGGATCAGCGGGACGAACGCGCACGTCATCATCGAAGAACCCGAGCCTGAACCGCAGCCGTCCGAGTCCGTCGAGGAGGTGCGAGGCCCGCTGCCGGTCGTGCCGTGGGTGATCTCCGCCCGCGACGAGACGGGACTTCTCGGCCAGGCCGAACGTCTCCGCGCCCACGTGGAGGCCCGTCCGGAGCTGGATCCGGACGATGTCGGGTTCTCGCTGGTCAACACACGTGCGCTCCTGGAGCACCGCGCAGTGATCCTGGGCCGTGACCGCGACGAACTGCTGTCGGGGCTGGACGCACTGGACGGTCCTGATGCACTGCGCGGGGTGGCCGGATCCGGTTCGACCGCGTTCCTGTTCTCCGGTCAGGGTGCGCAGCGGCTCGGAATGGGCCGGGAGCTGTATGAGGCGTTCCCGCGCTTCGCGGACGCGTTCGACGCGGTGTGCGCGGCACTGGACGAGCATCTGGACCGTCCGGTTCGTGATGTGGTCTGGTCGGACGCCGAGCGGCTCGATCAGACGATGTTCACACAGGCCGGGCTGTTCGCGGTCGAGGTCGCACTGTTCCGGTTGCTGGAGTCGTGGGGCGTCCGTCCCGACGTGCTGGCCGGGCATTCGATCGGTGAACTGGCTGCTGCGCACGTGTCCGGGGTGTGGTCGCTGGACGATGCGGCGAAGCTGGTGGCGGCGCGCGGACGGCTGATGCAGGCCCTTCCGCCGGGCGGCGCGATGGCGGCGGTGCAGGCGTCCGAGGACGAGGTCACCGCCCTGCTCGGGGACGGGCCGGTCGCCGTCGCGGCGGTGAACGGGCCGCAGTCGGTGGTGGTGTCGGGGGCCGAGGACGAGGTCGTCCGGATTGTCGATCACTTCACCGGCGAAGGGCGCAAGACGACCCGGTTGCGGGTGTCGCATGCGTTCCATTCGCCGCTCATGGACCCGATGCTGGACGAATTCCGCAACGTCGCCGAAGGCCTGAATTACGGAGCCCCGGCCATTCCGATCGTGTCCACCCTGACCGGTGGAGTCGTTGAGTCGGAGCAGCTCGGCACGGCGGAGTACTGGGTGCGGCATGTGCGGGAGGCGGTGCGGTTCGCCGATGCCGTCCAGGCCCTGCACGCCGACGGAGTGACCCGGTTCGTCGAACTGGGTCCGGACGGCGTCCTGACCGCGATGACCCACGCCTGCCTGGACGACGCGTCCACCCGCATGCTGGTGACGCCGGCGCTGCGCAAGGGCGCACCGGAAATCGAGGCTCTCCTGAGCACGGTCGGGCGGCTGCACGTGGATGGCGCCCCGGTCGATTGGAAGGCGGTCTTCGCCGGACGAGGCGCCCGTCAGGTGGACCTGCCCACCTACGCGTTCCAGCGGCAGCGATACTGGCTGGACGGGCCCGGCGCCGCAGGTGACGTCTCGGTGGCGGGACTGCGTCCGGCCGAGCATCCGCTGCTGGGCGCGGTCGTGACGCTGCCGGAGTCGGGCGGCGTGGTGCTGACCGGCCGCCTGTCGCTGGGGACACGGCCGTGGCTGGCCGATCACCGGGTGCTGGGCAGCGTGCTCTTCCCCGGGACGGGGCTGGTCGAGCTGGCGATCAGGGCCGGTGATCACGTCGGGTGCGGGGTGCTGGAGGAGCTGACGCTGCAGGCGCCGCTCGTCCTGCCGGAGCACGGCGGCGTGACCGTCCAGGTGGTCGTGGGAGAGGACGACGACGAGGCCGGACGGCGGCGTTCCGTGGGCGTCTACTCCCTGCCCGGGGACGGTTCCGACGACGACGCCTGGGTCCGTCATGCCACCGGAACGCTGACCGCCGATGCCGGTGAACCGTCCTTCGACCTGTCGGCATGGCCGCCGGAGGGCGCGTCGCCCGTCCCGCTGGACGGCGCGTACGAGCGGCTGGCGGACGCGGGCTACGGCTACGGCCCGCTGTTCCAAGGGCTTCGCGCGATGTGGCGTCGCGGGGACGAGCTGTTCGCCGAAGTCGCGCTGCCCGAAGAGTCCTGGGAGGAGGCCGGCCGGTTCGGGATGCACCCGGCGGTGCTCGACGCGGTCCTCCACACCGGTCTGATCTCCGGGGACGGCGAACGGGCCGGCGACGGCGAGATGGTCCTCCCGTTCTCCTGGAACGGGGTGCGGCTGTTCGCGTCCGGCGCGCCCGCCGTCAGGGCGAGGGTGGCTCCGTCCGGGCCGGACGGCGTGTCGCTGTGGCTGGCGGGCCTGGACGGGCGTCCCGTCCTGGCGGCGGATTCGCTGATCTCGCGGCCGGTTTCGCCTCGGCAGCTGTCCGCGCCCGCGTTCCACGACTCGCTGTACCGCCTGACATGGTCCGCCGCCTCGGTCCCTGCCGCCGTCTCCGCCGATGCGGCGGAGGTGTCGTGGTGCCTGTGGGACGACGTCGGCCTCCAGGACGGGCCGGTGCCGGACGTCGTCGCCGTCCGCGTCGCGGGCGACCTCCCGGGCGACTCGGTCATCGACGGGGTGAACGAGGTGCTCGCCGTCGTCCGCGCATGGTCGGCGGACGAGCGGTTCGCGTCGTCCAGGCTGCTGGTCGTCACGTCCGGCGCGGTGGCGCTGGACGGCGAGGACGTCCGGGACCTGGTGGGCGCGGCGGTGTGGGGGATGCTGCGATCCGCGCAGGCGGAGGACCCCGGTCGCTTCGTCCTGGCTGACACCGACGGCACCGATCTCGCCGAGGTGGTGCGGCTGGTGACGGCGATCGGCGAGCCGCAGGCCGTGGTCCGCGAAGGGACGGGACATGTCCCGCGCCTGACCCGGACGCCCGTTCCGACCGCCCCGGAATCCGAGACCGACGAACCGGACGGGCCAGTGCTCGGCACCGGCACCGTTCTGGTCACCGGCGGGACGAGCGGGTTGGGCGCCCTGGTCGCGCGGCATCTGGTGTCGGCGCACGGCGTCCGGGATCTGCTGCTGACGAGCCGTCGCGGCATGGATGCTCCGGGCGCGACAGAACTGGTGGCGGAGCTTGCGGAATCGGGCGCGCGGGCGGAGGTGGCGGCGTGTGACGTGAGCGATCGTGCCGCGTTGGCACGGTTGCTGGAAGGCCGCCGCTTGTCGGGTGTCGTGCACGCCGCCGGGGTGCTGGACGACGGGATGATCTCGTCGCTGACGCCCGAGCAGGTCGCGGGCGTGATGGGCCCGAAGGCGGTGGGCGCGTGGAATCTCCACGAGCTGACCCGCGAGATGGACGTGTCGGCGTTCGTGGTGTTCTCGTCGGCGGCGGGCGTGCTCGGTGCGCCGGGGCAGGGCAACTACGCGGCGGCGAACGCGTTCGCGGACGGGCTCGTCCAGCATCGCCGAGCGATGGGGCTGCCAGGCCAGTCGCTGGCCTGGGGGCTGTGGACCGCCGACACCGGGATGGGCGGACGGCTCGACGACGGCGACCTCAGGCGGATGCGGCGCTCCGGCGTCCGTCCGCTGACCGTCGAGCAGGGCCTGAATCTGTTCGACGCCGCCGCCCGAGCCGGGGACCCGCTGCTGGTCCCCATCGGCCTGGACCTCAACGCGCTGGCCGGGGCCGGTGACGGAGTGCCGCATGTGCTGCGGATGCTGGCGGGAGGCGCGCGTCCCGCGGCCGGGACCTCCGCAAGCGGCCCGAGCGGCGCGAGCGGTGCGTTGCGCGGACGTCTGGCGTCGCTGCCGGAGGACGACCGCGTCCAGGCGCTGGTGGAGATCGTCCGGGTGCAGGCCGCGTCGGTGCTCGGATACGACGGGCCGCGCGCGATCGACGGTGAGCGGGCGTTCCGGGACCTCGGCGTCGACTCGCTGTCGGCCGTCGAGCTGCGCAACCGCCTGAACGAGGCGACGGGCCTGCGGCTCCCCGCGACGCTGGTGTTCGACTATCCGACGCCGGTGGCGCTGGCGCGGTATCTGCTCGATGAGCTGCTGGGGACGGATTCCGCCGGGACGGGGGTCGTGGTCCGGGCGGCGGCGGTCGATGACGATCCGATCGCGATCGTCGGGATGGCGTGCCGATACCCCGGCGGCGTCGTCTCGCCCGAGGACCTCTGGAGCCTTGTCGCGGACGGGACGGACGGCATCTCGGCCTTCCCGGACAACCGCGACTGGAGCGTGGAACGCCTCTACGACCCGGATGGCACTCGTCCCCGGACGAGCTACGTCGATCAGGGCGGATTCCTCTATGACGCCGGTGATTTCGACGCGGACTTCTTCGGCATCAGCCCGAATGAGGCCTGGGCGATGGACCCGCAGCAGCGGCTGCTGCTGGAGGTGTCCTGGGAGGCGCTCGAACGGGCGGGTATCGACCCGGCGTCGTTGCGCGGCAGCGCGACCGGCGTGTTCGCCGGGATGATGTATCACGACTACGCCTACAACAACAGCACCGGTTCGGTGGCGTCCGGCCGTATCTCCTACACCCTCGGCCTCGAAGGCCCTGCGGTGACGGTCGACACCGCATGCTCGTCGTCACTGGTGGCCTTGCATTGGGCCGTCCAAGCGCTGCGCTCGGGCGAATGCTCGCTGGCACTGGCCGGTGGCGTGACCGTGATGGCGACGCCGGATACGTTCATCGAATTCAGCCGCCAGCGCGGCCTGGCTCCAGACGGCCGGGCCAAGTCGTTCGCGGCCTCGGCGGACGGCACCTCCTGGGGCGAAGGCGCCGGGATGCTCCTGGTGGAGCGGTTGTCAGACGCCCGCCGCAATGGGCACCCGGCGCTGGCGATCGTGCGGGGCAGTGCGGTCAATCAGGATGGTGCATCCAATGGCCTGACCGCGCCGAACGGCCCGTCGCAGCGCCGCGTGATCGGCCAGGCCCTGGCCACCGCTGGCCTGACCACGAGTGACGTGGACGCGGTCGAAGCGCACGGCACCGGCACCACCCTGGGCGATCCAATCGAAGCGCAGGCGCTGCTGGCGACCTACGGCCGGGACCGGGAGCCGGAACGTCCGCTGTGGCTCGGGTCGATCAAGTCGAACATCGGGCACACCCAAGCCGCCGCCGGTGTCGCGGGAATCATCAAGATGGTCCAGGCGATGCGGCACGGCGTCCTGCCCAAGACCTTGCACGTGGACGAGCCGACCCCGCATGTGGATTGGTCGGCGGGCGCGGTGGAGTTGCTGACCGAGCCGCGCGAATGGCCGGTCAACGGGCATCCGCGCCGCGCCGGGATCTCGTCCTTCGGGATCAGCGGGACCAACGCGCACGTGATCATCGAAGAACCCGAGCCTGAGCCGCAGCCGTCCGAGCCTGTCGAGGAGGTGCGAGGCCCGCTGCCGGTCGTGCCGTGGGTGATCTCCGCCCGCGACGAGACGGGACTTCGCGCCCAGGCGGAGAAGCTCGGCTCGTACCTGGAAGCACGTCCGGACGTGTCCCCGCTCGACGTTGGGTTCTCGCTGGCGACGTCCAGGGCGGCGCTTCCGCATCGCGCGGTGGTGCTGGCCGCCGACCGGGACGCGGCCCTGCGAGGACTGGCGGGGCTCGCCGAGGGATCGGATCCCCGCCCTGGCCTCCTCCGGGCCATCGCCTCGGACGGCTCGACGGCGTTCCTGTTCACCGGCCAGGGAGCGCAGCGCGCGGGCATGGGCGCGGAGCTGCACGCCGCGTTCCCCGCGTTCGCGGACGCCTTCGACGCCGTGTGCGCCGAGCTTGACGCCCACCTCGACCGCCCCCTCAAGGACGTGATCGGTTCCGCGGACGACGCCGGAGAGGCCCTCGACCAGACCGGTTACGCGCAGGCGGGCCTGTTCGCCGTCGAGGTGGCGCTGTTCCGGCTCCTCGAATCCTGGGGCGTCCGTCCCGACCTCCTGACCGGGCACTCCATCGGCGAGCTGGCCGCCGCGCATGTCGCGGGGGTGTGGTCGCTGCGGGACGCGGCCACGCTGGTCGCGGCGCGCGGACGGCTGATGCAGGCCCTTCCGCCGGGCGGCGCGATGGCGGCCGTCCAGGCGTCCGAGGACGAAGTGATCCCGATGCTCGGCGCCGGACGCGTCGACATCGCCGCGGTGAACGGCCCGGACTCGGTGGTCGTGTCGGGCGACGAGGAGGCGGTGGACGACCTCCGGTCCCATTTCGACGGGCTGGGACGCAAGACGTCCAGGCTCCGGGTCTCGCACGCGTTCCACTCGCCGCTCATGGAGCCGATGCTCGACGAGTTCCGTACCGTCGCCGAGAGCCTCCGCTATGCCCCGCCCCGCGTCGCCGTCGTGTCCGCCCTCACCGGCCGCGTCGCGGCAACGGACGAACTGACGTCGCCGGAGTACTGGGTGCGTCATGTGCGGGAGGCGGTCCGGTTCGCCGACGCCGTCGCGCGGCTGGAGTCCGAGGGCGTGACGCGGTTCGTCGAGCTGGGCCCGGACGGCGTGCTGACCGCGATGGTCCGGGGCCTGCTGGACGACCCGTCCGGCGAACGCGTCGCGGTGCCCGCGCTGCGCCGCACCGGCGCCGAGACGGCCGACCTGCTCACCGCCGTCGGGCAACTGCACGCCGGCGGCGCGCCCGTTGACTGGCGCGCAGTGTTCGGCGGGACGGGCGCGCGGCGGGTCGATCTGCCCACCGCCGCGTTCCAGCGCCGCCGGTACTGGCTGAGCGATCGGATCGTCGGCGGGGACCCGCAGTCGATCGGGCTCGGCGAGGCCGGGCATCCGCTGCTCGGCGCCGTGGTCCCGTCGCCCGAGTCCGGCGGGGCGGTGCTGACCGGGCGGCTGTCGCTGACCGCGCAGCCGTGGCTGGCCGATCACACGGTCGGCGGGACGGTGCTGTTCCCGGGCGCCGGGTTCGTGGAGCTGGCCGTCCGGGCCGGGGACCAGGCCGGCTGCGGCGCGCTGGACTCGCTGACGCTGGAGACGCCGCTTGTCCTGCCCCGCGACGGCGGCGTGGCGCTGCAGGTCGTGGTCGGCGACGCGGAAGAGGCGGACCCGGACCGCAGGCCCGTCGCGGTGTATTCGCGCGCCGACGCGGACACCGACGGCCCGTGGCGGCGGCACGCCGCCGGGGTGGTCACCGCGGGCGCGGCGGAGCCGGTGCCCGACGCGCGGCCGTGGCCGCCGCCGGACGCTGTGCCCGTCGACCTGGACGGGTTCTACGCGGACATGGCGGAGGCGGGCCTCGGCTACGGCCCGGTCTTCCGCGGGCTGACGGCGGCGTGGCGGTCGGGCGACGAGGTGTTCGCCGAGGTCGCGCTGCCGGAGCAGGCCCAGGAGGACGGCTTCGGGATGCATCCGGCGCTGCTGGACGCGGCGCTGCACGCGATCGCGCTGAGCGGACGGGCGGGTTCCGGCACGGCCGTGCCGTTCGCGTGGTCGGAGGTGGAACTGTTCGCCTCGGGCGCGACGGCGCTGCGCGTGCGGGTGACACCGAACGTCGGTGGCGGCGACGGTGTGTCGCTGCACCTGTCGGACGCCGCCGGGCGCGCGGTCGCGTCCGTCGGGTCGCTGGCGCTGCGGGAGATCTCCGCGGATCAGCTGGCGTCGGCCGGGCCTGAATTCCACGAGTCGCTGTTCCGGGTGGAATGGTCGCCGGTGGCGGCCGGCGCGGACGACGAGCCCGGCACGTCGTGGGCGGACTGGGAGGCGCTGAAGCCGGACGGCGACGTGCCCGAGGTCGTGGTCCTGCGGGTGACGGGCGGGACGGACGCCGCCACGGTCAGGAGAACCCTCCATCACGTCCTGGACGTCCTGCGGACCTGGCTGGGCGAGGAGCGGTTCGCCGTGTCCAGGCTGCTGGTCGTCACGTCCGGAGCGGTGTCCGTGGACGGCGAGGACGACGACGTGACCGACCTGGCGGGCGCGGCGGTGTGGGGCCTCGTCCGCTCGGCGCAGTCGGAGAACCCCGGCCGCGTCACGCTCGCCGACCTTCCTGCCGGGGGCGTGCAGGAGCTTGACGTCCGCGAAGCGCTGGCCGCACTGGCTTCCGGTGAGCCGCAGGTGGCCGTCCGCGGCGGCGCGGCGCACGCCCCGAGGCTGGCGCGCGTCCCGGCGGGACCGCCCGGTGGCACGCCCGCCTCCGTCCTGGCGGGGGAGGGCCCGGTGCTGGTCACCGGCGCGATGGGCGCGCTCGGCGGGGCGGTGGCACGGCATCTGGTGACCGGGCACGGCGTCCGGCGGCTGCTGCTGGCCGGACGGCGCGGCGCGGACACCCCCGGCGCGGCGGAGTTGCGCGCCGAGCTGGCCGCGCTGGGCGCCGAGGCCGAGATCGCGGCCTGCGACCTCGCCGACCGGGACGCCGTCGCGGAACTGCTGGCGGACCGCCGCCTCACCGGAGTCGTCCACGTCGCAGGGGTGCTGGACGACGGCGTCATCCCGTCGCTCACACCGGAGCGCATGGACGCCGTCCTCCGCCCGAAGGTGGACGCGGCCTGGAACCTGCACGAGCTGACCCGCGACATGGACCTGTCGGCGTTCGTGCTGTTCTCCTCGGCCGCCGGGGTGCTGGGAGCCCCCGGCCAGGGCAACTACGCCGCGGCGAACGCCTACCTGGACGCGCTCGCCGCGCACCGGCGGGCGCACGGCCTGCCCGCCCAGTCGCTCGCCTGGGGGCTGTGGCGGACCGACGACGACGGCATGGCGGGCCGCCTCGGCGAGGGCGACGTCCGGCGGATGGCCCGCTCCGGCGTGACCGCGCTGCCCGCCGCGCGAGCGCTGGAGCTGCTCGACACCGCCGGCACGCTGGACGCTGCCGCGCTGGTCCCGATCGGGCTGGACCTCGCGGGCCTGGCCGCCGCCGACGACCTGCCCCCGCTGCTGCGGGGCCTGGTCAGGCGGCCGTCCCGGAGGGCCGCGGGCGCCGGGCAGGGCTCGGCGGACGCGCTGCGCCGCCGCCTGGCCGGAATGTCTCCGGACGAGCGCGACGAGGCGCTGCTGGAGATCGTCCGGACGCACGCGGCGGCGACCCTCGGACACGACGGGCCCCGGGCGATCGAGCCCGGCCGGGCCTTCAGCGAGCTGGGGTTCGACTCGCTCACCGCGGTGGAACTCCGCAACGGCCTGAACGCGGCGACGGGGCTGCGGCTCTCGCCGACGCTGGTGTTCGACTACCCGAACCCCCGCGTCCTCGCCGCCCATCTCGGCGCGGAGCTGGCCCCGGACCTCGGCGCCGGCGGGGACGGCGGGGAGGCGGAGGTGCGCCGCATCCTCCAGGCGATCCCCCTCAACCGGCTCCGGGAAGCCGGGCTGATGGACAGCCTCCTGGAGCTCGCCGGGGCCCGGGACCGGGTTGCGGAACCCGGCGGCGACGACGGCGGCGGCGAGCGCGGCCCGATCGACGCGATGGACACCGAAAGCCTGATCAGCATGGCGCTCGACGGCGCCGGGTTCGACGACACGACGCGGGAAGAGTGAGCGACGATGCCTGAAACCGACGAAAAACTCCTGACGGCACTTCGGGCGTCGCTGAAGGAGACCGAACGTCTGCGGGCACGGCACCGCAAGCTCACGGCCGAGCTGCGCGAGCCGATCGCGATCGTGGGCATGGCGTGCCGCTACCCCGGCGGCGTCACCTCGCCCGAGGACCTGTGGACCCTGGTCGCGGACGGCGTGGACGCGCTGTCGGGCTTCCCGTCCGACCGCGGCTGGGCCCCGGACCTGTACGACCCGGAGCCGGGCCGTCCGGGCAAGAGCTACGTGGAGCGAGGCGGGTTCCTGCACGATGCGGCCGGTTTCGATCCCGGCTTCTTCGGGGTCGGCCCGAACGAGGCGTTCATGATGGACCCGCAGCAGCGGCTGCTGCTGGAGGTGTCGTGGGAGGCGCTTGAGCGGGCGGGCATCGACCCGGCGTCGTTGCGCGGCAGCGCGACCGGTGTGTTCGCCGGGATGATGTACCACGACTACGCCTACAACAACAGCACGGGTTCGGTGGCCTCCGGCCGTATCTCCTACACCCTCGGCCTGGAGGGCCCGGCGGTGACGGTGGACACCGCATGCTCGTCGTCGCTGGTGGCGTTGCATCTGGCGGTACAGGCGTTGCGTTCGGGGGAGTGTTCGCTGGCGTTGGCGGGCGGCGTGGCGGTGATGGCGACGCCGGATGCGTTCATCGAGTTCAGCCGTCAGCGCGGCTTGGCTCCGGATGGTCGGGCCAAGTCGTTCGCGGCCTCGGCGGACGGCACCTCCTGGGGCGAAGGCGCCGGGATGCTGCTGGTGGAGCGCCTGTCTGATGCCCAGCGCAACGGTCACCCCGTGCTGGCTATCGTGCGGGGCAGTGCAGTCAACCAAGACGGTGCGTCCAACGGTTTGACTGCGCCCAACGGGCCGTCGCAGCGTCGCGTGATCGGCCAGGCGCTGGCGAACGCCCGGCTGGCCGCCGATCAGGTCGACACGGTCGAAGCGCACGGCACCGGCACGGCCCTGGGCGATCCGATCGAAGCGCAGGCGCTGCTGGCGACCTACGGGCAGAACCGTCCCGAGGGGCGTCCGTTGTGGCTGGGGTCGATCAAGTCGAACATCGGGCACACCCAGGCCGCTGCCGGGGTGGCGGGGATTATCAAGATGGTCGAGGCGATGCGGCACGGCGTCCTCCCCGCGACCCTGCACGTAGACGAGCCGACCCCGCATGTCGACTGGTCGGCTGGTGATGTGGAGCTGCTGACCGAGCCGCGCGACTGGCCGGCGGACGGGCGTCCGCGCCGCGCCGGGATCTCCTCCTTCGGGATCAGCGGGACCAACGCGCACGTGATCATCGAAGAGCCCGAGACCGAGTCCGAGCCCGCGGCGGAGCGGGAGGCCGAGCCGTTGCCCGCCGTGCCGTGGACGCTGTCCGGGCGCGGGGAGGACGGGCTGCGCGCGCAGGCCCGGCGGCTGGCGGCGTTCGTCCGGGACCGTGCGGAGCTCGACCCCCTGGACGTGGCGTTCTCCCTGGCCACGACGCGCGCCGTCCTCGAACACCGCGCGGTGGTCGTGGGCGCGGACCGCGACGCGCTGCTGGCGGACCTGGACGCTCTCGCCGAAGGCGCGCCCGGCCGCGATGTCGCGCGGGGAGTCGCCGCTCCCGGCCTGACCGCGTTCCTGTTCTCCGGGCAGGGCGCGCAGCGCGTCGGAATGGGCCGCGAGCTGCACGAGACGTTCCCGGTGTTCGCGGACGCCTTCGACGCCGCCTGCGCGGAGTTCGACAAGCATCTGGACACGCCGCTGCGGCAGGTCGTCTGGTCCGAGGCCGAGCTGCTCGACCGGACGGCCTACACGCAGGCCGGGCTGTTCGCGGTCGAGGTGGCGCTGTTCCGGCTCCTCGACTCCTGGGGCGTCCGTCCCGACTTCCTGGCCGGTCATTCGATCGGCGAGCTCGCGGCCGCGCACGTCGCCGGGCTCTGGTCGCTGGAGGACGCCGCCACCCTCGTCGCCGCGCGCGGACGGCTGATGCAGGCGCTGCCCGCCGGCGGTGCGATGGCGGCCGTGCAGGCGTCCGAGGACGAGGTGACGCCGCTGCTGGACGCCGCCGCCATCGACATCGCCGCCGTGAACGGCCCGGAGTCGGTCGTCGTCTCCGGAGCCGAGAGCGCCGTGGCCCGCGTCGTCGACGAGTTCGCCGCGCGGGGCCGCAAGACGACCCGGCTGCGCGTCTCGCACGCGTTCCACTCGCCGCTGATGGAACCGATGCTCGACGAGTTCCGCCAGGTGGCGGAGAGCGTCGCCTACGGCACGCCCGCGATCCCCGTCGTGTCCGACCTCACCGGCCGGACCGCGACGCCCGAGGAACTCGCCGCACCGGACTACTGGGTGCGGCACGTCCGGCACGCGGTGCGGTTCGCCGACGCCGTCCGGCACCTGGAGGACGAAGGCGCGACACGGTTCGTCGAACTCGGCCCGGACGGAGTGCTGACCGCCCTGGCGCAGGCCGCGCTGACGGCGCCGGACGGCATCGCGGCGGCCATGCCCGCGCTGAAGGCCGACGTCCCCGAGGCCGCCACGCTGCTCTCCGCGATCGGCGCGCTGCACGCGACCGGCGCCGGCGTGGACTGGACGGCGCCGCTTGCGGGACGCGGCGCCCGCCGGGTGGACCTGCCGACCTACGCGTTCCAGCGCGAGCGGTTCTGGCTGCTGGAGCGGCCGGGCGCGGCGGACGCGGCGGCCCTCGGCCTCGGCCCGCTGGAGCATCCGCTGCTCGGCGCCGCGGCCGTTCTCCCGGACGCGGGCGGCGCGGTGCTGACGGGGCGGCTGTCGGCCGACTCCCAGCCGTGGCTCGCCGACCACCGGATGCTGGGCAGCGTGGTGCTGCCCGGGACCGCGTTCGTCGACCTCGCGATCCACGCGGGCGACCTGCTCGGCTGCGGGACGCTGGAGGAACTGACGCTGCAGGCTCCGCTCGTCCTGCCCGAGCACGGCGACATCGCCGTCCAGGTGGTCGTGGAGGCCGCCGACGACGAGGGCCGCCGGGTGGTGGGCGTCCACTCCCGGGCCGACGACCGGATGTGGGTGCGGCACGCCACCGGCGTGCTCGCGGACGGCGCCCCCGAACCGGCGTTCGACCTGGCCGTGTGGCCGCCCGAGGGCGCCGCGCCGGTCCCGGTGGACGGCGCGTACGAGCGGCTGGCGGACGCGGGCTACGGCTACGGCCCCCTGTTCCAAGGGCTTCGCGCGGTGTGGCGGCGCGGCGGCGAACTGTTCGCCGAGATCGCACTGCCCGAAGAGGCCCAGGAGGACGGTTTCGGCGTGCACCCGGCGCTGCTGGACGCGGTGCTCCACGCCGGGCTGGTCGCCTCGGACGGCGCGCACGACGACGACGGCGGGATGGTGCTGCCGTTCGCGTGGAGCGGGGTGCGGCTGCACGCGTCGGGCGCCACGTCCGTCCGGGCGCGGCTGACGCCCGCCGGCGCGGACGGGACGGCGGTGCTGCTCGCCGACGAGTCCGGCCGGCCGGTGCTGAGCGCCGACTCGCTCGTGTCGCGGCCCGTCCAGGCCGAGCGGTTCACGAGCGGGGCGGCGGGCCACCACGACTCGCTGTACCGGCCGCACTGGACCCCCGTCCCGACCGGGCCCGGCGATCAGGACGCGCCCGCCGCCCCGTCGTGGGCGCTGTGGGACGACCTGAACGACCTGGACGACGACGCCGCAGACGTTCCGGAGACCGTCGTGCTGCCCGTCGACGGCGGGACGGCCCGCGACGTCCGCGCCGCCGTGCACCGGGTCCTCGACGTGACGCGCTCATGGCTGGACGGCGACCGGTACGCAGGCTCGCGGCTGCTGGTGCTGACGAGCGGCGCGGTCGCGGTGACCGGCGACGACCTGTCCGACCTCGCGGGCGCGGCGGTGTGGGGCCTGCTGCGGTCCGCCCAGGCGGAGCACCCGGACCGGATCGTCCTCGTGGACTCCGACGACCCCGCCGACCCGTCCGCCGCGGTCGCGGCCGCGGCGGCTGCGGGCGAGCCGCAGGTGGCGCTCCGGGACGGGCGCGGGCACGTGCTCCGCCTGGCCCGCGTCCCGGCCCACCCCGGCCCGGCCGACCCCGGCGGTCCCGGGACGGCGTCCGCCACCCCGGTGCTGGACGGCGCCGGAACCGTGCTGATCACCGGCGGGACCGGCGGCCTCGGCGCGCTGCTCGCCCGGCACCTGGTCACCGAACGCGGCGTCCGGCGGCTGCTGCTGACCAGCCGCCGCGGCATGGACGCGCCCGGCGCCGCGGACCTGGCCGCCGACCTGCGCGTGCTGGGCGCCGACGTCACGGTCGCCGCCTGCGACGCGGCCGACCGCGACGCGCTGGCGGCGCTGCTCGGCGGCCTGCCCGCGGACCGCCCGCTGACCGGCGTGATCCACGCCGCCGGAGTCCTGGACGACGCGACGTTCACCGCGCTCACCCCCGAACGCGTGGACGCCGTCCTGCGGCCCAAGGCGGACGCGGCCTGGAACCTGCACGAGCTCACCCGCGACATGAGCCTGTCCGCGTTCGTCCTGTTCTCCTCGGCCGCCGGCGTCCTCGGCACGCCGGGACAGGCCAACTACGCCGCCGCGAACGCCTTCCTGGACGGCCTCGCCGCCTACCGCACGGCCCGCGGCCTGCCCGCGCAGTCGCTGGCGTGGGGCCTGTGGGCGGCGGACGGCAGCGCCATGACCGGCGCGCTGGACGGCGGCGACGTCCGCCGCATGGCCCGCTCGGGCGTCCGGGCGCTGCCCGCCGACGAGGGCCTCGCGCTCTTCGACGCCGCGTCCCGGTCCGCGGAGCCGCTGCTCGTGCCGATCGGGCTGGACGTCAAGGCGCTCGCGGGCGCCGGCGACGACCTGCCGCCCGTGCTGCGCGACCTGGTGGGCGGGCGCTCCCGCCGCCGGGCCGCGTCCGCCGCCGGGGCCGGCGCCGCGCTGCGGGACCGGCTCGCGGCGCTGCCGGAGCCTGACCGGCGCCCCGCCCTGGTGGACATCGTCCGGACCCAGACCGCGCTGGCCCTCGGATTCGACGGGCCGCGCGCCATCGACGCCGTCCGCGCGTTCCGGGACCTCGGCGTCGACTCGCTGTCGGCCGTCGAGCTGCGCAACCGGCTGAACCAGGCGACCGGCCTGCGGCTCCCCGCGACGCTCGTCTTCGACCACCCGACCCCGGACGTCCTGGCCGGGCACCTCCTCGACGAACTGTCCGGCGGCGACCCGTCCGGCGCGGTTCCCGCCGTGACCGTCCGGGCGCCGGTGGACGACGACCCGATCGCGATCGTCGGGATGGCGTGCCGCTACCCCGGCGGCGTCACCACCCCCGACGACCTGTGGCGGCTCGTCGCCGGAGGCGTGGACGGCGTCTCCGGCCTCCCGTCCGACCGCGGCTGGAACCTGGCCGGGCTGTTCGACCCGGAGCCCGGCCGTCCGGGCAAGAGCTACGTGAACCAGGGCGGCTTCCTGGACGACGCGGCCGACTTCGACGCGGACTTCTTCGGCATCAGCCCCAACGATGCCTGGCTGATGGACCCGCAACAGCGGCTGCTGCTAGAGGTGTCGTGGGAGGCGCTTGAGCGGGCGGGCATCGTTCCGGCGTCGTTGCGTGGCAGTGCGACCGGTGTGTTCGCCGGGATGATGTATCACGACTACGCCTACAACAACAGCACGGGTTCGGTGGCGTCCGGGCGGATCTCCTACACCCTCGGCTTGGAAGGCCCGGCGGTGACGGTCGACACCGCGTGTTCGTCATCGCTGGTCGCTTTGCATTGGGCCGTCCAGGCGTTGCGCTCGGGTGAGTGCTCGTTGGCATTGGCCGGTGGCGTCGCGGTGATGGCCACTCCAGAGACATTCGTGGAGTTCAGCCGCCAGCGCGGCTTGGCTCCGGACGGCCGGGCCAAGTCGTTCGCGGCCTCGGCGGACGGCACCTCCTGGAGTGAAGGCGCCGGGATGCTCCTGGTCGAGCGCCTATCGGACGCCCGCCGCAATGGTCACCAAGTGTTGGCGATCGTGCGGGGCAGCGCGGTCAACCAAGACGGTGCGTCAAACGGTCTGACCGCGCCGAACGGGCCGTCGCAGCGTCGCGTGATCGGCCAGGCCCTGGCCACCGCTGGCTTGACCACGAGTGATGTGGACGCGGTCGAGGCGCACGGCACCGGCACCACGCTGGGCGATCCGATCGAGGCGCAGGCGGTGTTGGCGACCTACGGGCAGAACCGTCCCGAAGGGCGTCCGCTGTGGCTGGGGTCGATCAAGTCGAACATCGGGCACACCCAAGCCGCCGCCGGTGTCGCGGGGATCATCAAGATGGTCGAGGCGATGCGCCACGGCGTCCTGCCCAAGACGTTGCATGTGGACGAGCCGACCCCGCACGTCGACTGGTCGGCGGGCGCGGTGGAGCTGCTGACCGAAGCGCGCGACTGGCCGGTCAACGGGCATCGGCGCCGTGCCGGGATCTCCTCGTTCGGGATCAGCGGGACGAACGCGCACGTCATCATCGAAGAACCAGAACCGGCAGACGACATCGCGGAGTCCGGCGACGATTCCGGCGGCGTCGTGCCCTGGGTCGTCTCCGGCAAGTCCGCCGAGGGACTGCGGGGGCAGGCGGAGAAGCTGCACGCGTACCTGGTGGAGCGTCCGGAGCTGTCGCCGGTGGACGTGGGCTTCACGCTCGCGACGTCGCGCGCCGTCCTCGATCAGCGCGCGGTGGTCGTGGCGGGTGACCGGGCCTCCGGGCTGCGCGGGCTGGCGGCGGTAGCGGCGGGCGAGTCCCGACCGGACGCGCCCACCGGAACCGTCTCCGCCGGCTCGACGGCGTTCCTGTTCTCGGGTCAGGGCGCGCAGCGGCTCGGGATGGGCCGCGAGCTGTATGCGGCGTTCCAGCCCTTCGCGGACGCGTTCGACGACGCGTGCGCGGCGCTGGACGAGCACCTGGACCGGCCGCTCCGCGACGTGATCTGGTCGGACGCCGAGCTGATCGATCAGACGATGTTCACGCAGGCCGGGCTGTTCGCGGTGGAGGTGGCGCTGTTCCGGCTCCTCGGATCCTGGGGCGTCCGCCCCGACTTCCTGGCCGGGCACTCCATCGGCGAGATCACGGCCGCGCATGTCGCCGGGGTGTGGTCGCTGCGGGACGCGGCGACGCTCGTGGCGGCGCGCGGACGGCTGATGCAGGCGCTGCCCGCGGGCGGCGCGATGGCGGCCGTCGAAGCCGCCGAGGACGAGCTGACACCGCTGCTGGACGCCGAGCCCCGCGTGGCGATCGCCGCGCTGAACGGGCCCCGGTCGGCCGTGATCTCCGGAGCGGAGGACGCGGTCGCGCAGATCCAGGCCGATTTCGAGGCCCAGGGGCGCAGGACGACCCGCCTCCGCGTCTCGCACGCCTTCCATTCGCCTCTCATGGACCCGATCCTCGACGACTTCCGCGCCGTCGCCGAAGGGCTCGCCTACGCGGCTCCGTCCGTGCCGATCGTCTCGGGTCTCACCGGCAGCGTCGCGACAACGGACGAACTGACGTCGCCGGAGTACTGGGTGCGGCATGTGCGGGAGGCGGTCCGGTTCGCCGACGCCGTCGCGCGGCTGGAGTCCGAGGGCGTGACGCGGTTCGTCGAGGTGGGGCCGGACGGCGTCCTGACGGCGATGGCGCAGGGCTGCGTGGCCGACCCGGCGGAAGCCGTCCTCGTCCCGGTCCTTCGCCGGGACCGGGCGGAGGAGCCGGAGGTGTTCGCGGCGCTCGGTGCGATCCACGCGCACGGCGCCGCCGTGGACTGGTCCGCGATCTTCGCGGGACGGAACGCGCGCCGGGTGGACCTCCCGACCTACGCCTTCCAGCGGCGGCGCTACTGGCTGGACGCCCCGGCGCTCTCGGGCGACGTGTCGGCGCTCGGCCAGGTCGCCGCGGAGCATCCGCTGCTGGGCGCGGCCGTGGCGCTGCCGGACTCGGACGGCGTGGCGCTGACGGGCCGCCTGTCGGCGGGCGCGCAGCCGTGGCTCGCCGACCACGAGGTGCTCGGCAACGCGCTGCTGCCCGGGACGGCGTTCGTCGAACTGGCCGTCCGGGCCGGGGACCAGGTCGGCTGCGACGTGCTGGAGCGGCTGACGCTGCTCGCGCCGCTGACGCTGCCCGAGCACGGCGGTGTCGACGTCCAGGTCGTGGTGGGCGCCGCGGATGAGGACGGCGCCCGTCCGGTGAGCGTCTACTCCCGCCGCGGCGACGCCCCCGACGACCTTCCGTGGACGCGCAACGCCGACGGCGTCCTCGCCGCGGCCGGCCCGGCGCCGGAGGCCGAAGCGTCCGACCTCGGGGCATGGCCGCCCGCCGGCGCGACGGCCGTGGACGTCGACGGCGTCTACGACGACCTCTCCGGGCGCGGATTCGGCTACGGGCCGGTGTTCCAGGGGCTTCAGGCCGCGTGGCGGCGCGGGGACGAGCTGTTCGCCGAGGTCGCGCTCCCGGAGGAGGCACGGGTCGAGGCCGGCGGTTTCGGCGTCCACCCGGCGCTCCTCGACGCCGCGATGCACGTGATGCTCATCAGCGGCAGCGGCAGCGGCGACGACGACGGCCAGGAAGCGGTCCTCCCCTTCGAGTGGAGCGGGGTGCGGCTGCTGGCCTCCGGCGCCTCGTCGGTCCGCGTCCGCGTCACGCCGGCCGGTGACGGCGGTGTGGCCCTGACGCTGGCGGACGAGTCCGGGGGCGCGGTGCTGTCCGTGGACTCGCTGGTGACGCGGCCGGTGCCGGCCGGGCAGCTCGGCGCCGCGGACGGGCCGGGCGCCGACTCGCTGTTCCAGGTGACATGGACGCCGCATCCGCTGGACGACGCGTCCGGAGCCGGCGCGTCCGGAGCCGGGGACGGCTGGGCGGTCGTCGGCGCGGACGGCCCGGACCGGCTCGGCCTCGACGCCGGGACCGCGCATTTCCCCGACCTCGCCGCGCTGGCCGAGGCCGCCGGGTCCGGGCATCCGATCCCGGACGTGGTGGTGTGGTCGTGCGCGCGGCGGTCCGGCGACGTCCCGGACGCGGTCCGCTCGGCCACGCATGAGGCCCTGGACGTCGTGCGGACCTGGCTGGCCGATGCGCGGTTCGGCTCGTCCCGGCTGGTGGTGGTCACGCGCGGCGCGGTCGCCACCGCCCAGGGGGAAGGGCCGGACGATCTCGCCGCCGCGTCCGTGCGCGGCCTGATCCGCACCGCGCAGACGGAGAACCCGGACCGTTTCGTCCTGCTGGATCTGGACGAGGACGAGCCGCCGTCCGGCCTCATGCCGGCCGTGATGCGGGCCGACGAGCAGGAGCTCGCGGTGCGGGCCGGAGAGGCGCGCGTCCCGCGCCTGGCCCGAGCCACCGGCCCCGGCCCCGGCTCCGGCGCTGGACCCTGGACGGCGGACGGGACGGTCCTGATCACCGGCGGCACGGGCGGTCTCGGCGCGCTGGTGGCGCGGCATCTGGTGGCGGCGCACGGCGTCCGGCGCCTGCTGCTGACCAGCCGCCGCGGCATGGACGCCCCGGGCGCGGCGGAGCTGCGCGCGGAGCTCGCGGCGGCGGGCGCGGACGCCGACGTCGCCGCGTGCGACGTGGCGGACCGCGACGCGGTCGCCGGGCTCCTCGCGCGGATCCCGGCCGAGCACCCGCTCACCGGCGTGATCCACGCGGCCGGGGTGCTGGACGACGGCGTGGTCTCGGCCCTGACGCCCGAGCGGATGGACACCGTCCTGCGGCCCAAGGCCGACGCCGCGTGGCATCTGCACGAGCTGACCGCGGACCTGGGCCTGTCGGCCTTCGTACTGTTCTCGTCCGTCGCGGGGACGCTCGGCGGCGCGGGGCAGGGGAACTACGCGGCGGCCAACGCGTTCCTGGACGCGCTGGCCGAGCACCGCCGCGCGCGGGGGCTCGCCGCCACGTCGCTGGCGTGGGGGCCGTGGAGCGGGACGGACGGGATGGCGGGCCGCCTGGACGACGCGGACGCCGAGCGGCTCCGGCGCTCCGGCATGCCGCCGCTCGCACCGGACGAGGGCCTCGCGCTGCTCGACGACACGCTCCACGCGGACACGGCCGTGCTCGTGCCGGTCCGGCTGGACCTGGCGCTTATGCGGACGTTCGCGGGTTCGGGCCTGCTGCCGCCGATGCTGCGCGGCCTGGTCCGGGCTCCCGCCCGGCAGGCGGCGCGGGGCGGCGGCGCGTCGGCGCTGCGCCGCCGGCTCGCCGGGCTGGACGGCCCGGAACGCGAACGCGTCCTCCTCGACCTGGTGCGGACGCAGGTCGCCGCCGTCCTCGGGCACGACGGCACCGCGTCCATCGAACCGGACCGGGCGTTCAGCGAGCTGGGCTTCACGTCGCTGTCGGCGGTGGAGCTGCGCAACCTCCTCAACGCGGCGACCGGGCTGCGCCTGCCCGCCACCCTGGTCTTCGACCATCCGAACGCGCGCGCCGTGGCCCGCCACATCGAGGGCGAGGTCCTCGGCGCGGACGACGACGCCGCGCTCCCCGCGGCGGCCGGCGCGGCGGCGGGCGACGATCCGATCGCCATCATCGGGATGGCGTGCCGCTACCCGGGCGGCGTCTCCAGGCCGGACGACCTGTGGCGCCTGGTGTCCGCGGGCGTGGACGCGGTGGCGCCGTTCCCCCGCGACCGCGGCTGGGACATCGACGGGCTCTACGACCCCGAGCCCGGCAAACCGGGCAAGACGTATGCGGCGGAGGGCGGGTTCCTCTACGACGCGGCGGACTTCGACGCCGAGTTCTTCGGCATCTCGCCGCGCGAGGCGGAGGAGACCGACCCGCAGCAGCGGCTTCTGCTGGAGACGTCCTGGGAGGCGTTCGAGGACGCCGGCATCGACCCGTCCGTGCTGCGGGGGAGCGCCACCGGTGTGTTCGCCGGGGTGATGTATCACGACTACGCGGGCGGGGCCAACGCGGGGAGCATCGCGTCGGGCCGCGTCTCTTACACGCTCGGGCTGGAGGGCCCGGCCGTCTCGGTCGACACGGCGTGCTCGTCGTCGCTGGTTGCGCTGCATCTGGCCGTCCAGGCGCTGCGTTCGGGCGAGTGCTCGCTGGCGCTGGCGGGCGGCGTGACGGTGATGGCGACGCCCGGGACGTTCGTGGAGTTCAGCCGCCAGCGCGGCCTGGCGGGCGACGGGCGCAGCAAGTCGTTCGCCGCCGCCGCCGACGGCACAGGCTGGGGCGAGGGCGCCGGGATGCTGCTGGTGGAGCGGCTGGAGGACGCGCGCAGGCACGGCCATCCGGTGCTGGCGATCGTCCGGGGCAGCGCGATCAACCAGGACGGCGCGTCCAACGGTCTGACCGCGCCGAACGGGCCGTCGCAGCGGCGCGTGATCCGGCAGGCGCTCGCGAACGCCGGGCTGGGCCTGGACGACGTGGACGCGGTCGAGGCGCACGGCACCGGCACCACGCTCGGCGACCCGATCGAGGCGCAGGCGCTGCTCGCGACGTACGGGAAGGACCGTCCGGAAGAGCGGCCGCTGTGGCTGGGGTCCGTCAAGTCCAACATGGGGCACACGCAGGCGGCTGCTGGCGTCGCCGGGATCATCAAGATGGTCGAGGCGATGCGGCACGGCGTCCTGCCCAAGACCTTGCACGTGGACGAGCCGACACCGCACGTGGACTGGTCGTCGGGAGGCGTCCGGCTGCTGACCGAGGCGCGCGAGTGGCAGGTGGAGGGGCGTCCGCGCCGCGCCGGGGTGTCCTCGTTCGGGATCAGCGGGACGAACGCGCACGTGATCCTCGAAGAGCCCTCGGCCCCCGCGCCTGCCCCCGTGCCGGGCGCACCCGGGAACGAGGACGGGGCAGGCGCGCCGGGCGTCGTCCCGTGGGTGGTGTCCGCGAAGACCGCGGGCGCGGTGGCGGGTCAGGCGGAGCGGCTGGCCGCCCTCGTCCGGGCCGATGAGGGGCTCGGCGCGCTGGACGTCGCGCACGCGCTCGTCACGTCCCGGGCCGTGTTCGCGCATCGCGCCGTCGTGCTCGCCGAGGACCGCGAGGCCGCGCTCGGCGCGCTCGCCGACCTGGCCGCCGGGCGGGAGTCCGGCGTGGTGGTCCGCGGCGTCGCCCGCGGTGCGGCGCGCCCGGCGTTCGTGTTCCCCGGGCAGGGCTCGCAGTGGGCGGGCATGGCCGTGGAACTGCTGGAAACGTCCCCGGTCTTCGCGGCGCGGCTGGCGGAGTGCGCCGACGCGCTGCGCCCCTACACCGACTGGGATCTGTTCGACGTCCTCCGCGGCGACGGCACTCCGCTGGAACGGGTGGACGTCGTCCAGCCCGTGCTGTGGGCGGTGATGGTCTCGCTGGCCGAGACGTGGCGCGGGTTCGGCGTGCAGGCGGAGGCCGTCGTGGGCCACTCCCAGGGCGAGATCGCCGCGGCGTGCGTGGCCGGGGCCCTGACCCTGGACGACGGCGCACGCGTCGTCGCGGTCCGGAGCCGGATCATCGGCGAGGGCCTGGCGGGCAAGGGCGGCATGCTGTCGGTGGCGGCTTCGGCCGACCGCGTCACCGCCCTGCTCGAAGGCTACGGCGGCCGGCTGGAACTGGCCGTGGTGAACGGGCCCGGCTCGGTCGTCGTGTCCGGCGACGTCAGCGCGCTGGAGGAACTGCGGGCGGCGCTGGACGGGGACGGCGTCCGCGTCCGCGTCATCCCGGTGGACTACGCGTCGCACTCGATGTTCGTCGAGGGCATCCGCGACCGGATCCTCGCCGAGCTGGACGGGCTGTCCCCGCGCTCGGTGAAGACCGGCTTCTACTCCACGGTCACCGGCGGGCCCGTGGACACCGCGACCCTCGACGCCGAGTACTGGTACGCCAACCTGCGCAACACCGTCCGCTTCGAGGACGCGACCCGCGCGCTGCTCGCCGACGGGTTCGGCGCGTTCGTCGAGGCGAGCCCGCACCCGGGCCTGCTGGTGGGCCTCGGCGAGACCCTGGACGCGGCCGGCGCGAACGCCGTCGCGGTCGGCTCGCTGCGCCGCGGCGAGGGCGGCCTCGCGCGGCTGCTGGCATCGCTCGCCGAGGCGTTCGCCGGCGGCGTCGACGTCGACTGGAACGCCGTGCTCGGCGGGCGGCCCGGCCGGGCCGTGAAGCTGCCGACGTATGCGTTCGAGCGCCGCCGCTACTGGGCCGACGCCCCGGCCGGGACCGGCGACGCGACGTCCCTGGGCCTGGACGCGCCCGACCATCCACTGCTCGGCGCCGCACTCGCCGCACCCGAATCGGGCGGCGTGACGCTCACCGGCCGGCTGTCGGCCGCGGCGCAGCCGTGGCTCGCCGACCACGCCGCCGGCGGTGTCGTGCTGTTCCCCGGCGCGGGCTTCGTGGAGCTGGCGATCCGCGCGGGCGACCAGGCAGGCTGCGGACGCGTCGAGGAACTGGCGCTGGAGGCGCCGCTGGTGCTGCCGGAGGACGGCGGCGTCCGCGTCCAGGTCGTCGTCGGCGCCGAGGGCGACTCGGGCGAACGGCCGGTGTCGGTGTACTCGCGGCCGGACACGGACGAGCCGTGGACCCGCCACGCCGCGGGCGTCCTCACCCCCGCGGGCCCCGAACCGGAGCCCTCGCCCGCGCAGTGGCCCCCCGCTGGCGCCGAACCCGTGGACGTCACCGACCTTTACGACGGTCTCGCCGTGGCCGGGCTTGAGTACGGTCCGGCCTTCCAGGGGCTGAGGGCCGCGTGGCGGCGCGGCGACGAGGTGTTCGCCGAGGTCGCACTCCCTGAAGACATGAATGTGGAGGGTTACGGCCTGCACCCCGCCCTGCTGGACGCGGGCCTGCACGCGATCGCGCTGACCGGAGTAACCGGCGACGGGATCCTGCTGCCGTTCGCGTGGTCGGGCGTGGAGCTGTTCGCGTCGGGCGCGTCAGCGCTGCGGGTGCGGGTCGCGCCGGCCGAGAACGGCGCGGTGTCCCTCCGGCTCGCCGACGTCACCGGACGCGCCGTCGCGTCCGTGGACGCGCTCGTGCTGCGGGCCGTCCCGGCCGACCGGCTGGCGGCCGCCGCCGGATCGCGGTTCCACGACTCGCTGTTCCGGCTTGACTGGCTCCCGCTGCCCGCTCCGGGCCCGGCCGCCGCGGCCCCGCCGGAGTGGGCGGACTGGGACACGCTGGACGCGGACGCGGCCGTCCCGGAGATCGTGGTGCTGCGCGTCACGGGCGGACGGGATGCGGCGGCCGTCCGGCCCGCCGTCCACCGCGTGCTGGACGTGCTGCGGCCGTGGCTGGAGGAGGAGCGGTTCGCCGCGTCCCGGCTGGCCGTCGTCACCTCCGGCGCGGTTGCCGTGACCGGCGCGGAGGAGGTCACCGACCTCGCGGGCGCGGCGGTGTGGGGCCTGGTCAGGTCCGCGCAGTCGGAGGACCCCGGCCGGATCGTGCTCGCGGACGTTCCCGAGCCCGCGGCCGGGCTCGACGAGGTCCTCACCGCCCTCGCGTCCTCGGGCGAGCCCCAGGTCGCGCTACGGGACGGCGAGTTCCACGCGGCGAGGCTGGCACGCGTCCCGGCAGGCCAACCCGAACCGCCCGAAGAGGCTGAGGCCGCCGACGCCGATGGCGCGGTCTTGGTGACGGGTGCTTTGGGTGCCTTGGGTGGTGTGGTGGCTCGGCATCTGGTGGCCGGGCGTGGTGTGCGGCGGTTGCTGCTGACGAGCCGTCGCGGCGCCGACGCGCCGGGTGCGGCGGAGTTGCGCGCGGAGTTGGAAGAGCTGGGCGCCGAGGTGGAGGTCGCCGCGTGTGATGTGGCCGACCGGGAGGCGCTGGCGCAGCTCCTGAACGGCCGCCGCCTCTCGGGCGTGGTGCACGCGGCCGGAGTCCTGGACGACGGCATGATCTCGTCGCTGACCGCCCAGCATGTGGACACCGTCCTACGTCCGAAGGTCGATGCGGCCTGGAACCTGCACGAGCTGACACGCGACATGGATCTGTCGGCGTTCGTGCTGTTCTCGTCGGCGGCCGGTGTTCTTGGGACGCCGGGCCAGGGCAACTACGCCGCGGCCAACGCGTTCCTGGACGCTCTCGCCCACCACCGCAGGGCCGAGGGCCTGCCCGCGCAATCGCTCGCCTGGGGGTTGTGGGCCGCCGACGACAGCGGCATGGCCGGGCAGCTCGACGACAGCGAACGCCAGCGGATCGCCAGGTCCGGCGTGGACGCGCTGCAGCCCGACCGGGGACTCTCGCTGCTCGACACGGCGGCCGCGCTGGACGAGGCCGCGCTCGTCCCGATCAAGCTCGACCTCAGGGCCCTCGCCTCCGTGCCCGAGCCGCCGCACCTGTTCCGCGGGCTCCTGCCGCGGTCCCGGCGCAGCGCGTCGGGGGCGCGGGCGGACGCCGAATCGCTGCGCGAGCGCCTCGCCGGGCTCCCGGCGGAGCAGCAGGAACGCGAGCTGCGGGACCTCGTCCTCGCCTACGCGGCCGGGGTGCTCGGGCACAGCGGCCCCGACGCCGTCGACCCCGAGCGCGACTTCCTCGAAGCGGGCTTCGACTCGCTGACCGCGATGGAGCTGCGCAAGGGCCTCAACGCCGCGACCGGGCTGCGGCTGCCCGCGATGGCCGTCTTCGACGCCAAGAACCCCGCCGAGCTGGCCCGGCACGTCCGGGCCCGCCTCGCCGCCGAGCTGGGCGGCGACGCGACCACGGCGCCCGGCGGCGCGGCGGACCCGGCAGGACCCGGCGCCGGGACCCCGGCGGACGGCACGGACGCCGCGGACCGCACGGACGGCGGCGACACGCTGAGCGACCTCTTCCGGTCGGCCGTCCTCTCCGACAACGTCGTGAAGGGGTTCTTCATGCTTCATGCGGTCGCGGACACCAGGCCCAGGTTCTCCTCCGCCGCGACGGCGCCGCCCCTGGCGCCGGTGAAGCTGGCGGACGGGCCCGCGCGCCCCCGCCTGATCTGCGTCTCGACGCCGATGGCCGTGGGCGGCGTCCACCAGCACGCGCGGCTGGTCTCCCACTTCCAGGGGGAGCGGCACGTGTCCGCGCTGCCGCTGCCCGGGTTCGCGCCGGGCGAGAGCCTGCCCGAGTCGGCGCCCGTCATGACCGAGGCGGTCGCGGAGAGCGTCCTGCGGGCCGCGGACGGGGAGCCGTTCGTCCTGCTCGGCTACTCCTCCGGCGGGCTCGTCGCGCACATGGCGGCCCGCCACCTGGAGAAGGCGGGCGCCGGGCCCGACGGCCTCATCATGCTGGACACCTTCCGCGTCGGCGACGCGGCGATGAGCGCCGGGCAGAAGCCGCTGGCCCTGGCCCTGCTGGAGATGGAACCGGCGTTCGGCCGGTTCGACAGCGCCCGGCTGTCCGGGATGGGGTACTACGCCAAGCTGCTCCTCCACTTCGCGCCCGCCCGCCTCGCCGCGCCGGTCCTGTTCGTCCAGGCCACCGAGGCGTTCATACCCGTGCCCGCGAACGACCCCGAGGCCGGCGACATGCTCGCGGCGCCCTGGGACCCCGCGCACACCCTCCGGACGGTCTCCGCAAATCACTTCACGCTCATCCAGGACCACGCGGAGACCACCGCGCAGATCATTCGGGAGTGGCTCGCCGACCGGGGATAAGGGGCCCCGGGATAGGGGGTCCCGGAGGACTTACAGGGGGTTTCTGGGAGTGGCCCCTCTACTACCGTCGTTTTCAGTGCCCTGATCGCCGATCCAACCGCGACGGGAGTATGCCGACGCGGCGGCGTGATCCGAGCTGATCGAGGTGGTGGACATGTCATTGGCGCCCAGTGCCAAAGGAACCGTGCCATTCGGCGAATATGAGACCTGGTATCGCGTCACGGGGGAGCCGGGCACGGGCCCGGCGCTCGTCGTCGTGCACGGCGGGCCCGGAAGCTCCCACGACTATCTGCTGGGTCTCGCCCGGCTCGCCGACCGCGGCCGGCCCGTCGTCCACTACGACCAGATCGGCAACGGAGGCTCCACCCACCTGCCGGACCGCGGCGCGGACTTCTGGACGGTCCGGCTGTTCCTCGACGAGCTCGACAATCTGCTGACCCGGCTCGGCATCGCCGACGACTACGTCCTGTTCGGGCAGTCCTGGGGAGGAATGCTCTCCGCCGCGCACGCCGCGACACGTCCGGAAGGGCTCCGCGGCCTCGTCATCGCCAATTCTCCCGCCTCGTATCCGCGGTGGCGGGAGGCGATGAAGGAATTGCGGGACCGGCTTCCCGACGGCGTCGACGCGACACTCCGCCGCCACGAGGAGGCGGGCACCACCGAAAGCGACGAATACCTCGAGGCGATGACCGTTTTCTATGACCGGCACCTTTGCCGGGTACGGCCGTGGCCGCGCGAATTGACGGCGACATTCATGGAGATCCAGAACGACCCGACCGTCTACGGCGTGATGAACGGCCCCAGCGAGTTCCACGTCGTCGGCACGCTGCGCGACTGGTCGGTCGAGGACGGCCTCGCCCGCATCGCGGCCCCGACCCTGGTGCTCTCCGGCCGCCACGACGAGGCGACGCCCGCGACCGTCCGCCCGTTCGCCGACCTGATCCCGGACGTCCGCTGGGAGCTGTTCGAGGAGTCGAGCCACTCGCCCCACCTTGAGGAGCCCGACCGCTTCCTCCGCGTCATGACCGGATTCCTGGACGAGATCGGGGGCTGAGAACACCGTGGACGCATCCGTCGAGGAGATCGTCGAGGCGCTGCGCGACTCGCTGGTGGAGAACGAGCGGCTGCGCCGCCGCGCCGACCGGCTGGCGGACGCCGCCGCCGAACCGATCGCGATCGTCGGGATGGCGTGCCGCTTCCCCGGCGGCGTCGCCACCCCCGACGACCTGTGGCGCCTCGTCGCGGGCGGCGTGGACGCGGTCACCGGCTTCCCCGCGAACCGGGGCTGGGACCTCGCGGGCGTCTACGACCCGGAGCCCGGCGTGCCCGGCAAGAGCTACGTGAACCAGGGCGGCTTCCTGCACGACGCGGCGGAGTTCGACCCCGCGTTCTTCGGCATCAGCCCCCGCGAGGCACTGGCGATGGACCCGCAGCAGCGGCTCCTGCTGGAGGTCTCCTGGGAGGCGCTCGAACGCGCTGGAATCGACCCGGTCACCCTGCACGGCAGTCGGACCGGCGTGTTCGCGGGTGTCATGTACCACGACTACGGCAACAGCTCCAGCAACGGCAGCATCGTCCCGGGCCGCGTCGCCTACACGCTGGGTCTTGAGGGCCCGGCGGTGACGGTGGACACGGCGTGCTCGTCGTCGCTGGTGGCGTTGCATTGGGCCGTCCAGGCGCTGCGGTCGGGCGAATGCTCGCTGGCACTGGCCGGTGGCGTGACCGTCATGGCGACACCGGAGACCTTCGTCGAGTTCAGCGAGCAGCGCGGCCTCTCGCCCGACGGCCGCTGCAAGTCGTTCTCGGCGTCGGCGGACGGCACCGGCTGGGGCGAAGGCGCCGGCGTGGTGCTGGTGGAGCGGCTGTCGGACGCTCAGCGGAATGGTCATCCCGTGCTGGCGGTGGTGCGGGGCTCGGCGGTCAACCAGGACGGCGCGTCCAATGGTCTGACCGCGCCGAACGGCCCGTCGCAGCAGCGGGTGATCCGCCAGGCGCTGGCGAGCGGCGGCCTGGACGCCGCCGACGTGGACGCGGTCGAGGCCCACGGGACCGGAACGAGCCTGGGCGACCCGATCGAGGCGCAGGCGGTGCTGGCGACCTACGGGCAGAACCGTCCCGAGGGGCGTCCGCTGTGGCTGGGGTCGATCAAGTCGAACGTGGGCCATGCGCAGGCTGCGGCGGGCGTGGCCGGAATCATCAAGATGGTCCAGGCGATGCGGCACGGCGTGCTGCCGAAGACGCTGCATGTGGACGAGCCGTCCCCGCACGTCGACTGGTCGGCGGGCGCGGTCGAGCTGCTGGCCGAGGCCCGGGACTGGCCGGTGGACGGACGACCGCGCCGGGCCGGGGTGTCGTCGTTCGGGATCAGCGGGACGAACGCGCACGTGATCCTGGAGGAGGCTCCCGCCGAGGAGAGCACCGGGGACCGCGAGGTGTCGGGTGGTGTGGTCCCGTGGGTGATCTCGGCGAAGTCGGCCGAGGCGTTGCGGGCGCAGGCGGAACGGCTGCGCTCCTACGTGGGCGCGCGTCCGGAGCTGAAGCCGGTGGACGTGGGCTGGTCGCTGGCGACCGGCCGGACGGCGCTGGAACACCGAGCGGTGGTGGTCGCCGACGACCACGCCGCTGGGCTGGCCGCGCTAGCTGAGGGTGAAGCGTCTGTCGGACTGGTGACCGGTGCCGCGGTTGCTGGCTCAACGGCGTTCCTGTTCTCGGGGCAGGGCGCGCAGCGGCTCGGGATGGGCCGGGAGCTGTATGAGGCGTTCCCGGAGTTCGCGGCTGCCTTCGATGAGGTGTGCGCCGCATTGGACGGTCATCTGGACCGTCCCTTGCGTGACGTGATCTGGTCGGACGCCGAGCTGATCGATCAGACGATGTTCACGCAGGCTGGATTGTTCGCCGTCGAGGTGGCGCTGTTCCGGCTCCTTGCTTCGTGGGGTGTCCGTCCCGATTTTCTGGCCGGGCATTCGATTGGCGAGTTGGCAGCGGCACATGTGGCCGGGGTGTGGTCGCTGGACGATGCGGCGAAGCTGGTGGCGGCGCGCGGACGGCTGATGCAGGCCCTTCCGGCGGGCGGCGCGATGGCGGCGGTGCAGGCTTCTGAGTCCGAGGTCGTCGACCTGCTCGGTGATGGGCCGGTGTCGGTGGCGGCGGTGAACGGCCCGGCGTCGGTGGTGGTATCAGGGGCCGAGGACGAAGTCGCCCGCATTGTTGAGCACTTCAAGGGGTTGAGGCGTAAGGCGTCGCGGTTGCGGGTGTCGCACGCGTTCCACTCGCCGTTGATGGACCCGATGCTGGACGAATTCCGCCGCGTCGCCGAAAGCCTGAACTACGCAGCCCCGGCCATTCCGATCGTGTCGACCTTGACCGGTGCGGTTGCGGAGCCGGAGCAGCTCGGCTCGGCGGAGTACTGGGTGCGGCATGTGCGGGACGCCGTTCGGTTCCACGAGGGCGTCCAGGCGTTGCGTTCTGAGGGCGTGTCCCGGTTCGTCGAGGTGGGCCCGGACGGGGTCCTGACCGGGATGGCGCAGCAGAGCGTCGAGGCCGAGGACGCGGTGCTCGTCGCGGTGCAGCGCAGGGACCGTCCAGAGCAGGACGTCCTTCTCCAAGCGGTCGCGAGCCTGCACGTCTCGGGTGCGGCGGTCGACTGGACGGCGGTCTTCGCGGCCCGTGACGGTCGCCAGGTCGAGTTGCCGACCTACGCGTTCCAGCGCCAGACGTACTGGCTCGCCCCGCGAACCGGGGAGGCGGACATCTCATCGGCAGGGCTCGACGTGGCGGGGCATCCGCTCCTGGCCGCCATCGTGACGTCCCCGGACTCCGATGGCGTCACGCTGACGGGCCGCTTGTCGGTGGACGCCCAGCCCTGGCTCGCCGATCACCGGGTGCTCGGCAACGTGCTGCTGCCCGGGACGGCGTTCGTCGAGCTCGCGATCCGGGCGGGGGACGCGGTCGGCTGCGACGTGCTCCGGGAACTGACGCTGGAGGCGCCGCTGGTCCTTCCCGAGCAGGGCGGCGTCGCGATACGGGTGACGGTCGGCGAGGCGGCGGACGAGTCCGGAGACCGGTCGGTGAGCGTCCACTCCCGTCCCGAGGACGCGTCGTCCGGAGATGGCTGGACCCGGCACGCCAAGGGCGCGCTCGGCACGGCCGGTCCGGCGGCGCCCGCCTTCGCTCTCCCGGCCTGGCCGCCTGCCGACGCCACCGCGATGGATATCACCGGCGCCTACGCCCGGCTGCTGGACGAAGGCTACGGATACGGGCCCGTCTTCCGCGGGCTGCGGGCGGCCTGGCAGCGCGGCGACGAACTGTTCGCCGAGGTCGCACTGCCCGAGGAGTACCGGGATGAGGCCGAGGGATTCGGCGTCCATCCGGCCCTGCTGGACGCGGCCATGCACGCCGAGCTGCTTCACCACGACGCGCAGAGCGGAGACGAGACCCTGCTCCCGTTCGAGTGGAGCGGGGTGCGGCTGCACGCGTCCGGAGCGTCGGTGCTGCGCGTCCACACCCGTCTCGGACGCGGCGATGGCAGCGCGTCCATGACCCTCGCTGACGAGTCCGGACGCGAGGTCCTCGCGGTGGAATCGCTCGTGTCGCGGCCGGTGTCGTCCGGGCAGTTGCGCTCCGCCGACGGGACCGGCGGCTCGCTCTTCCGGATCGGATGGACGCGGCGCCCGCTGCCCGAGGCCCCGGACGGCGCGGACGTGACGGTCTGGACGTGCCCGCAGGCGCGCTCGGGCGAGGTACCGGCGGATGTGCGTTCGGTCGCGGGCGAGGCGCTGTCGGCGATCCAGGGTTGGCTGGCCGGTGAGGAGTCCGCGGGTTCTCGGCTGGTGGTGGTGACGCGGGGTGGGGTGTCGGTCGCCGGTGAGCCGGTGGAGTTGTCGCAGGCTCCGGTGTGGGGTCTGGTGCGGGCGGCTCAGGCGGAGCATCCGGACCGTGTGGTGCTGATGGACGTGGACGACGATCCGGGTTCGATGCGGTTGGCGTTGGCGGTCACGGCCTCCGGCGAGCCCGAGGCGGCGGTGCGCGGCGGGGAGCTGTGGGTGCCGAGGCTGACCGGGGCGTCGGTGGAGGGCGGCCGCACGGTCGATGACCCATGGGCCGGGCACGGGACGGTGCTGGTCACCGGCGGTACGGGCGGTCTGGGCGCGTTGGTGGCCCGGCATCTGGTGTCGGCGCACGGTGTGCGGCGTCTGCTGCTGACGAGCCGGCGGGGCATGGACGCGCCCGGCGCGACCGGGTTGTGCGCGGAGCTGGCGGATCTGGGCGCGGAAGTGACGGTCGCGGCGTGTGACGTGTCCGACCGGCGGGCGGTGGCGGACCTGCTGGCCGCGATCCCGGACGAGCAACCGCTCACCGGCGTGATCCACGCGGCCGGTGTCATGGACGACGGTGTCTTCTCCTCCCTCACCCCTGAGCGAATCGATGCCGTCCTGGCGCCGAAGGCGGACGCGGCGTGGCATCTGCATGAGCTGACCGAAGGCATAGTCCTTTCGGCGTTCGTGCTGTTCTCGTCGGCGGGCGGGCTGGTGCTGGCCGCCGGGCAGGGCAACTATGCGGCGGCGAACGTCTTCCTTGACGCGCTGGCCGTGCACCGGCGGGCGAAGGGGCTGGCGGCGACGTCGATCGCCTTCGGTCTCTGGGACGTCACCACTGGCCTCACCGCCGCCGAGATGGACCGGGTGGGGCGGCTAGGCATGCCGGCCCTCACGGTCGAGACGGGTCTGGCGTTGTTCGACGCGGCGTCGTTCGCGGACGAAGCCGTCCTGGTGCCGGTTCAGCTCGACCGGAAGGCCCTGCGCGCAAGGGGCGACACGGTTCCGGCGCTACTGCGCGACATGTCCGGCGGATCACTGCGTCGAGCCGTGCAGGCACAGCCCCAGAACGCCGAGGCGATGACGGGACGACTCGCCGGGCTGCCCGAGGCGGAACGCATCGAGACGCTGCTTCAACTCGTCCGGACCCACGTCGCCTCAGTGCTCGGACACGGTTCCGCCGACGCCGTCCAGCCCGAGCGTCCATTCAAGGAACTCGGTTTCGATTCGCTTTCGGCGGTGGAGCTGCGTAATGCGTTGCGCGGTGAGACGGGTTTGCGGTTGCCCGCGACGTTGGTGTTCGACTATCCGACGGCGCGTGCTGTGGCGGGCTTTTTGAACCAGGAGATCGCCGGGACGAGCGCCGCCGTGGCGGCGGTGACGCCGGTGGGCCGGGCCGCGCAGGACGACGATCCGGTCGTGATCGTGGGAATGGCGTGCCGGTATCCGGGTGGTGTCGGGTCTCCGGATGATTTGTGGCGGCTGGTGGCCGATGGAGTGGACGCGGTGTCGGGGTTCCCGGTCGATCGCGGCTGGGACGTGGACGGGCTGTACGACCCGGTACCGGGTCGCGCGGGCAAGAGCGTCGCGCGCGAGGGCGGGTTCGTGTATGACGCGGCGGAGTTCGATGCGGATTTCTTCGCGATCTCACCACGGGAGGCGGCCGACACCGATCCGCAGCAGCGGTTGTTGCTGGAGGCGTCGTGGGAGGCATTGGAGCGGTCGGGGATTGACCCGTCGTCGTTGCGGGGCAGCGCCACGGGCGTCTTCGCCGGATTGATGTACCACGACTACGGCCTAGGTGGAGATTCCGCCACGACAAGCGGCGGCAGCCTGGTTTCGGGTCGCGTGGCCTATGCGCTGGGCCTGGAGGGTCCGGCGGTGACGGTCGACACGGCGTGCTCGTCGTCGCTGGTCGCGCTGCACTGGGCCGCGCAGGCGCTGCGTTCGGGCGAGTGCTCATTGGCGTTGGCCGGTGGCGTGACCGTGATGTCCACGCCAAATATGTTCGTGGAATTCAGCGAGCAGCGGGGGCTTTCGCCGGAGGGCCGTTGCAAGTCGTTCTCGGCGTCGGCGAATGGCGCCGGGTGGGCCGAGGGCGTCGGCGTGGTCCTGGTGGAGCGGTTGTCGGACGCTCGCCGCAACGGTCATCCGGTGCTGGCGGTCGTGCGGGGCAGCGCCATTAACCAGGACGGCGCGTCGAATGGTCTGACTGCGCCGAACGGACCGTCCCAGCAGCGGGTGATCCGCCAGGCTTTGGCGAACGCGGGCCTGAACACCGGTGACGTGGATGCGGTGGAAGCGCATGGCACCGGCACCACGCTGGGCGACCCGATCGAGGCGCAGGCGGTCCTGGCGACCTACGGGCGGGACCGGGAGCCGGAGCGTCCGCTGTGGCTGGGGTCGATCAAGTCGAACATGGGCCACGCGCAGGCCGCCGCCGGAGTGGCGGGGATCATCAAGATGGTCGAGGCGATGCGGCACGGCGTCCTGCCCAAGACGCTGCACGTCGACGCCCCGTCCCCGGAGGTGGACTGGTCGGCGGGCGCGGTTGAGCTGCTGACCGAGACGCGCGAATGGCCGGTCAACGGGCATCCGCGCCGGGCCGGGGTGTCGTCGTTCGGGATCAGCGGGACGAACGCGCACGTGATCCTGGAAGAAGCTCCCGCTGAAGAGGTCACTGAACGCGAGGACGGTACCGGTCGCGCGGTGCCATGGGTGATCTCGGCGAAGTCGGCCGAGGCGTTGCGGGCGCAGGCGGACCGGCTGCGCTCCTACATGGGTGCGCGTCCGGCGCTGGAGCCGGTGGACGTGGGCTGGTCGCTGGCGACCGGCCGGGCGGCGCTGGAACACCGAGCGGTGATCGTCGCCGATGACCACGCCGGTGGATTGGCCGCACTTGCCACGGGTGAACCGTCCGTCGGACTGGTGACCGGTGTCGCCGTTGCTGGCTCAACGGCGTTCCTGTTCTCAGGCCAGGGCGCGCAGCGGCTCGGCATGGGCCGGGAGCTGTATGAGGCGTTCCCGGTGTTCGCCGCCGCCTTCGATGAGGTGTGCGCCACGTTGGACGAGTACCTGGTTCGGCCGATTCGAGACGTGATCTGGTCGGACGCAGAACGGCTCGATCAGACGATGTTCACGCAGGCCGGGCTGTTCGCGGTCGAGGTGGCGCTGTTCCGGCTCCTTGCTTCGTGGGGCGTCCGTCCCGATTTTCTGGCCGGGCATTCGATTGGCGAGTTGGCGGCTGCGCATGTGGCCGGGGTGTGGTCGCTGGACGATGCGGCGAAGCTGGTGGCGGCGCGCGGACGGCTGATGCAGGCGCTCCCGCCGGGTGGTGCGATGGCGGCGGTGCAGGCGTCCGAGGACGAGGTCATCGACCTGCTCGGCGACGGGCCGGTCGCCGTCGCGGCGGTGAACGGGCCGGACTCGGTCGTCGTGTCGGGGGACGAGGACGAGGTCGTCCGGATTGTCGATCACTTCGCCGCCCAGGGCCGCAAGACGACTCGCCTCCGGGTTTCGCATGCATTCCATTCGCCGCTGATGGACCCGATGCTGGACGACTTCCGCAAGGTCGCCGAAAGCCTGAACTACAAGGTCCCGACCATCCCGATCGTGTCCAACGTGACCGGCGGGGTCGCGGCGCCCGAGCAGCTTGGCACGGCCGAGTATTGGGTGCGGCATGTGCGGGACGCGGTCCGGTTCCATGACGGTGTCCAGGCGTTGCGTTCTGAGGGCGTGTCCCGGTTCGTTGAGGTGGGGCCGGACGGTGTCTTGTCGGCGCTGGTCAGGTCGGCGCTGGACGAGGCCACGGCCGTCCCCGCGCTGCGCGGCGGCCAGGACGAGCCGACCGCGCTCCTCACCGCGATCGGGCACCTCCACGCCAGCGGCGCGGACGTCGACTGGCGCGCGGTGTTCACCGGACGGGGCGCCCGCCGGGTCGAGCTGCCGACCTACGCCTTCCAGCGGAAGCGGTACTGGACGGACGCCGCCGCGACGTCGGGCAACGTGTCGAGCCTCGGCCAGATAGCGGCGGAGCATCCGCTGCTGGGCGCAGTGGTGGTGGCGCCGGAATCCGGCGGGGTCGTGTTGACGGGCCGCCTGTCGGTGGACACGCAGCCGTGGCTGGCAGAGCACGAGGTGCTGGGCGCCGTGGTGTTCCCGGGCGCGGGTTTCGCGGAACTGGCGATCCGGGCCGGTGACCAGGTCGGCTGCGACGTGCTGGAAGAGCTGGCGATGGAGACGCCGCTCGTCCTGCCCGAGCATGGCGGGGTGGACGTGCAGGTCGTGGTCGGGGCGCGGGACGAGTCCGGAACGCGGCCGGTGAGCGTCCACTCCCACCGGGACGGGGCGGCGGCCGATGAGTCGTGGGTGCGGAACGCGGTCGGCACGCTCGGTACCGGGGCCCCGGCGCCCGGTGCGGAGCTGGACGTGTGGCCTCCGGTGGGGGCGGCCCCGGTGGACGTCGGCGACGCGTACGCGCGGTCGTTCGAGCGAGGCTTCGACTACGGGCCGGTGTTCCAGGGGTTGCGGACGGTCTGGCGGCGCGGTGACGAATGGCTGGCGGAGGTGGCGCTGCCGGAGGACGCCGCCGCGGTCGCCGACAGGTTCGGGATCCATCCGGCTCTCCTGGACGCGGCGGCGCACGTCCGCTGGCTGGACGACGACGCCGCGGAGGAGGGCGAACTCCGGCTCCCGTCCGACTGGCGTCGTGTCTCGCTCCATGCGACGGGTGCGACGTCCCTCCGGGTGCGGGTGGCTCCGGCGGAGGACGGCGACGGCGTGTCCCTGCTGATGGCGGACGAGACAGGACGTCCCGTGCTCTCGGCTGCGGCGCTGGCGTCGCGGAAGGTCACGGCGGATCAGCTCCGGCCGACCGGCGAGGAGTTCGTCGATTCGCTGTTCCGGGTGGAATGGTCGCCGGTCCCGGGAACTGCGGCCTCAGCCGTGTCCTGGACGACGTGGGACGAGGTCCAGGCCGTGGCCGCCGCCACGGAGCCGGTCCCGGACGTCGTCGTCATGACGCCCCGCGCGGGCACCGACGCCGAGTCCGTGCACGCCGCCGCGCAGGAGGTCATGGAGGTACTGAAGGCGTGGTCGGCCGGCGAGCGGTTCCGTGAGTCGAGACTGCTCGTCCTCACCAGCGGGGCGGCGGCGCTGGACGGCGAGGACGTCTCCGACCTGGCGGGCGCGGCGGTCGGCGGCCTGGTCCGCGCGGCGCAGGCGGAGAACCCCGGCGACGGCATACTCCTCGCCGACATCGCGAACACGACCGGCGAAGGCCCGGCCGGACCGGCCGCACCGGACGTTGGCGCGATCGTGGCATCCGGCGAACCGCAGGTGATCATGCGCGACGGGGTCGTGCACCGGGCGCGGCTGGCCAGGGTCCCGGTCGTCCGGCCGGGGACGACGCCGCCCGCCGCGACGTTCGGCGACCGGGGCACCGTGCTGGTGACCGGCGGGCTCGGCATGCTGGGCCGCCTGGTGTCACGGCACCTGGTGACCGCGCACGGCGTCCGCTCGCTGCTGCTGGTCGGGCGCCGGGGCATGGAGACGCCCGGCGCCGCCGAGTTCCGGGAGGAGCTGGCGGGGCTCGGCGCCGAGGTCGCGATCGCCGCGTGCGATGTCGGCGACCGCGACGCGGTGGCCGGGCTGCTCGCCGGGATACCGGCGGACCGTCCGCTGACCGGGGTCGTCCACACGGCCGGTGTCCTCGACGACGGTGTGATCGGCTCGCTCACTCCGGAGCGGCTCGACCGGGTGCTCCGCGCCAAGGCGGACGCGGCGCTGCACCTCCACGACCTCACCCGCGGCATGGACGGGCTGTCGGCGTTCGTGCTGTTCTCCTCCAACGCCGGGGTCTTCGGCAACGCGGGCCAGGGCAACTACTCGGCGGCGAACGCGCTGCTGGACGCCCTGGCCGCGCACCGGCGGGCGAACGGCCTCCCCGGCCAGTCGCTGGCCTGGAGCCTGTGGGCGGACGGCAGCGACATGACCGCCGGGCTCACCGGCCTCGACCGGGAGCGGATGCGCCGGACCGGGATGATCGCGCTGACCGGGGAGCGGGGCGCCGCGCTGTTCGACGACGCGGCCGCGGTGGACGAGGCGCTGCTCGTCCCGATCCCCCTGGACGAGCACGCCGCCCGGATGAACCTGGACGAGCTGCCGTGGATGTTCCGCGGCCTGTTCCGCGGAACCGGGGCGGCGCGTCCGGCGGCGCGGGCGTCCGCGGACGCCCGCCAGATCCTGGAGCGGCGGCTCGAAGATCTCGCCGAGCACGAGCGCGACGCGGTCCTGCTGGAACTCGTCAGCGGCCGGGTGGCGACGGTGCTGCGGCGCGGCTCGGCCGGCGAGGTCGACCCGGACCGCGCGTTCAAGGAGCTCGGGTTCGACTCGCTGATCTCGCTGGAGCTGCGGAACGCGCTGAACGCGGCGACGGGGCTGCGGCTGCCCGCCACCCTCGTCTTCGACCATCCGACCGCACGGGCCGTCGCCCGGGAGATCAAGACGTCGATCGCGCCGCGCGAGCACGACGCGACCCGGCCCGTCCTCGCGGAGGTCGACCGGCTGGAGGCCGCGCTGGCGGCCGCGGCCGCCGCCGGCGGCGACCACACCAGGATCACGGCCCGCCTGGAGGCGCTGCTGAGGTCCTGGCAGGACAGGGACGACGGCGGCGCGGAGCCCGAACCGGACTCCGGGATCGACTGGGCCGACGACGACGAGCTGTTCGAAGCGCTCGACAACGAACTGGGCATCTCCTAGCACCGTGACCCGCGATGGCATCGGGATTGGCTGATATTCGATGGCGAACGACGACAAGCTGCGCGGCTACCTCAAGCGCGCCACCACCGAGCTGCAGAACACGCGGCGCCGCCTGCGGGAGATCGAGGCCCGCGAGCACGAGCCGATCGCGATCGTCGGGATGGCGTGCCGCTTCCCCGGCGGCGCGGCGTCGCCGGAGGATCTGTGGCGGCTGGTGGCCGGCGGCGTCGACGCGGTCACCGAGTTCCCGGCCGACCGCGGCTGGAACACCGGCGAGCTGTTCGACCCGAGCGGCGCCAGGCCCGACACCAGCTACGTGAACCTCGGCGGCTTCCTGCATGACGCCGCCGAGTTCGACGCCGGGTTCTTCGGGATCGGCCCCAACGAGGCACTGGCCATGGACCCGCAGCAGAGGCTGCTGCTGGAGACGTCCTGGGAGGCGCTGGAGCGCGCCGGGATCGACCCGGGGTCCCTGCACGGAAGCGCGACCGGAGTCTTCGCCGGGCTCGTCTACCACGACTACACCGCCAGCCATAACACGGGCGCGCTCGTCTCCGGCCGCGTCGCCTACACGCTGGGCCTCGAGGGCCCGGCGGTGACGGTGGACACGGCGTGCTCGTCGTCGCTGGTCGCGCTGCATCTGGCCGTCCAGGCGCTCCGCCGCGGCGAGTGCTCGCTGGCCCTCGCGGGCGGCGTGACGGTGATGGCGACTCCGGACACGTTCGTCGACTTCAGCCGCCAGCGCGGTCTGGCCCCCGACGGGCGCTGCAAGGCGTTCGCCGCCTCGGCGGACGGCACCGGGTGGGGCGAGGGCGCCGGGATGCTCCTGGTGGAGCGTTTGTCGGACGCTCAGCGGAACGGCCATCGGGTGCTGGCCGTGGTGCGGGGCACTGCGGTCAACCAGGACGGCGCGTCCAACGGGCTGACCGCGCCGAACGGCCCGTCCCAGCGCCGCGTCATCGGCCAGGCGCTCGCGGACGCCCAGGTCCCCGCGAACCAGGTCGACGCGGTCGAGGCCCACGGCACCGGGACGACCCTGGGCGACCCGATCGAGGCGCAGGCGCTGCTCGCGACGTACGGCCAGGACCGTCCGGAGGGGCGTCCGCTGTGGCTGGGGTCGATCAAGTCGAACATCGGCCATGCGCAGGCCGCGGCGGGTGTCGCCGGGATCATCAAGATGGTCGAGGCGATGCGGCACGGCGTCCTGCCGAAGACGCTGCACGTCGACGCCCCGTCCCCGGAAGTGGACTGGTCGGCGGGCGCGGTGGAGCTGCTGACCGAGGCCCGCGACTGGCCGGTCAACGGGCACCCGCGCCGTGCCGGGATCTCCTCGTTCGGGATCAGCGGCACCAACGCCCACGTGATCATCGAGCAGGCCCCAGAGACCGCCGAGACCGCCGAGGAAGCCGGCGGCGAGACCGGCGGAGGCGCCACGCCGGTGGCATGGACGCTGTCCGCGCGAAGCCGGGACGCCCTGCCCGCGCAGGCCGCCCGGCTGCTGACCTTCCTCGATGAGCGTCCCGAACCGGACCCGATCGACTTGGCGTTCGCGCAGGCCACCACGCGCGCCGCGCTGGAACACCGCGCGGTGGTCGTGGGCCGTGACCACGCCGACCTGCGACGCGGCCTTACGGCATTGGCCGCGGACGAGCGCGTCCCCGGAGCCGTCCGCGGAAACGCCCGCAAGGCGGGCTCCACGGCCTTCCTGTTCTCGGGGCAAGGCGCGCAACGGCTCGGCATGGGCCGGGAGTTGTACGAGGCGTTCCCCGTGTTCGCCGAGGCGCTCGATGAGGTGTGCGCGGCATTGGACGGTCATCTGGATCGGCCGTTGCGTGACGTGATCTGGTCGGACGCCGAGCTGCTCGATCAGACGATGTTCACGCAGGCCGGACTGTTCGCAGTCGAGGTGGCCCTTTTCCGCCTCCTCGAATCGTGGGGTGTGCGGCCTGATTTTCTGGCCGGGCATTCGATCGGTGAGTTGGCCGCGGCGCATGTGGCCGGGCTGTGGTCACTGGACGATGCGGCGAAGCTGGTGGCGGCGCGTGGGCGGCTGATGCAGGCGCTTCCGGCGGGCGGCGCGATGGCGGCCGTGCAGGCTTCTGAGGACGAGGTCATCGCCCTGCTCGGGGACGGGCTGGTTGCCATCGCGGCGGTGAACGGCCCGAGCTCGATAGTGGTGTCCGGGGACGAGAGCGAAGTCGCCCGGATCGTCGAGCATTTCACCGGCGAAGGGCGCAAGACGTCTCGGTTGCGGGTGTCGCATGCGTTCCATTCGCCGTTGATGGACCCGATGCTGGACGAATTCCGCAAGGTCACCGAAAGCCTGAACTTCGCAGCCCCGGCCATTCCGATCGTGTCCACCTTGACCGGTGGAGTCGTTGAGCCGGAGCAGCTCGGTACGGCGGAGTACTGGGTGCGGCATGTGCGGGAGGCGGTGCGGTTCGCCGATGCCGTCCAGGCGTTGCACGCCGACGGAGTGTCCCGGTTCGTCGAGCTGGGGCCGGACGGTGTTCTGACCGCGATGACCAGGGCCTGCCTGGACGAGGCGTCCGCTGAAACGGCCGTCGTCGTCCCGACCCTGCGCAAGGACCACGACGAGCCGACGACGCTGCTCACCGCGGTCGGGCATCTGCACGTCACCGGGTCCAGTCCGGACTGGGGCGCGGTCTTCGCTGGACGTGGAGCCCGCGCGGTCGAGCTGCCCACCTACGTGTTCCAGCGGCAGCGGTACTGGCTGGACGCCGGGACCGGCGCGGTCGACGTGACTTCGGCGGGCCTGGACAGGGCGGACCATCCGCTGCTCGGCGCGGCGGTCGGCCTGGCCGAGTCCGGTGAAGTGGTGCTGACGGGCCGGTTGTCGACGGGGACGCAGCCGTGGCTGGCCGACCATGTGATCGGCGGGATGGTGCTGTTCCCGGGCACCGGGTTCGTGGAGCTGGCGATCCGGGCCGGGGACCAGGTCGGGTGCGGCCGGATCGAGGAACTGACCTTGCAAGCGCCGCTCGTGCTGCCTCCCGGCGGCGTGCGGGTGCAGATCGTCGTGGGTCCCGCCGAGGAGACGGGTGCGCGGCGGGTGAGCGTCCACTCCCGCGACGAGGGCGTCGCGGTGTGGCGGCAGCATGCGACGGGCGTCCTCACGCCCGGCACGGCGGAAACGGACGTCGATCTGGCGCAGTGGCCGCCGCGCGGTGCCGTCCCCGTCGACCTGGACGGCTTCTACGAGGGCTTGGCCGACGCTGGTCTGGAGTACGGGCCGGTGTTCCGCGGGCTGGAGGCGGCGTGGCGGCGCGGCGACGAGGTGTTCGCCGAGGTCGCGCTGCCCGAGCAGGTCGAGACGGACGGTTTCGGACTGCATCCGGCGCTCCTCGATGCCGGGTTGCACGCGATCGCGCTGAGCGGCGCGGTCGGCGACGGCACCGCGCTGCCGTTCGCATGGTCGGGCGTGCGGCTGTTCGCGTCCGGCGCGGGCGCGCTGCGGGTGCGGGTGACTCCGGCGGCCACCGGAGCGGGAGCGTCGTTGCAGGTGGCGGACGCGTCCGGCCGGGCGGTCGCGGCGGTGGAGTCGCTGGTGCTGCGGGAGATCTCCGCCGAGCAGCTCTCGGCGGCGAGTTCGGCGTTCGCCGAGGCGATGTTCCGCGTGGAGTGGCCGGTGGTCCCGCCCGCGCCGCCTGCCCGTCCGGCGTCGTGGGCGTGGTGGGACGCGCTGGAATCTGGCGGTGACGTCCCGGACGTCGTCGTCCTGCCGGTGCCGTCCGGCAAGGAGCCGGACGATGTGCGGCAGGCCGTCCAGCAGACCTTGGGCGTGCTGCAGTCGTGGCAGGGCGAGGAGCGGTTCGCCGAGTCGGTGCTGCTGGTCGCCACGTCCGGCGCGGTGGCCGTGGACGGCGTGGACGACGGCGTCGCCGATCTCGCGGGCGCGGCGGTGTGGGGCCTGGTCAGGTCCGCGCAGTCGGAGGACCCGGGCCGGATCGTGCTCGCCGACCTGGACGACGCGGCGGACCCGGCGGACGCGGTGGCGATGGCGTCCTCGGGGGAACCGCAGCTGGCGATCCGTGCGGGCGTCCTCAGAGCGGCCCGGCTGGCGAGGATGCCGATGGGGTCGCCGGACGCCGACCCCGCCTCGACCTTCGCGGCCGACGCCGATGGCGCGGTCTTGGTGACGGGTGCTTTGGGTGCGCTGGGCGGTGTGGTGGCTCGGCATCTGGTGGCCAGGCGTGGTGTGCGGCGGTTGCTGTTGACGAGCCGTCGCGGCGCTGACGCGCCGGGTGCGGCGGAGTTGCGCGCGGAGTTGGAGGGGCTGGGCGCCGAGGTGGAGGTGGCCGCGTGTGATGTGGCCGACCGCGAGGCGCTGGCGCAGCTCCTGGACGGCCGACACCTGTCGGGCGTGGTGCACGTGGCCGGGGTGCTGGACGACGGCATGATCTCGTCGTTGACGCCCGAGCGCGTGGACACCGTCCTGCGCCCGAAGGTCGATGCGGCCTGGAATCTGCACGAGCTGACACGGGACATGGATCTGTCGGCGTTCGTGCTGTTCTCGTCAGCGGCCGGTGTTCTGGGGACCCCGGGCCAAGGCAACTACGCCGCCGCCAACGCCTTCCTGGACGCTCTCGCCCACCATCGCAGGGCCGAGGGCCTGCCCGCGCAATCGCTGGCCTGGGGCCCGTGGGCGGCGGACAACGGCGGCATGGCGGGTGAACTCGACGACGCCGACATCCAGCGCATGGCCCGCGCGGGAGTGCGCGGCCTGACCGGTGAACTGGGACTCTCGCTGCTCGACCTCGCCGGGACGCTGGACGAGGCCGCACCCGTCCCCATCCACCTGGACCTCGCAGTTCTCGCCGGCACGGGTCAGGGCGAGCTGCCCGCCCTCTTCCACGGGCTCGTGCCACGCGTCAGGCGCAGTGCCGCGGGCGCGCGTGCTGAGGCGGACTCGCTGCGGGCGCTCCTGGCGAGCCGTCCAGAACCGGAATGGGCGGACGCGCTCCTCGACCTGGTGCGCACTCAGGCCGCCAATGTCCTGGGCCATGCCGGTCCGTCCGCGATCGAACCCGACCGGGCCTTCCGCGACCTCGGCTTCGACTCGCTGTCGGCGGTGGAGCTCCGCAACGGGGTCGGCGAGGCGACCGGGCTGAAGCTGCCCGCGACGCTCGTGTTCGACCACCCCACCCCGGCCGTGCTGGCGCGGTTCCTGCTGGACGAGGTGTCCGGCGCCGCCGCCGACGGCGGTGCCCTCCCCGCCGTGTCCGCGTCCGCCGACGACGAGCCCATCGCGATCGTGGGAATGGCCTGCCGGTATCCGGGCGGCGTCGCCACGCCCGAGGACCTGTGGCGGCTCGTCGCCGGCGGTGTGGACGCGGTCTCGGAGTTCCCCGCCGACCGGGGCTGGGACGTCGCCGAGCTGTTCGACCCGGACGGAGAGCGGCCGAACACCAGCTACGTGAACTCGGGCGGATTCCTGCACGACGCGGCCGCCTTCGACGCCGAGTTCTTCGGGATCAGCCCGAACGAGGCCCGCGCCATGGACCCGCAGCAGCGGCTGCTGCTGGAGACGTCCTGGGAGGCCCTCGAACGGGCGGGCATCGACCCGGCGTCGCTGCGCGGCACCGCCACCGGCGTGTTCGCCGGGATGATGTACCACGACTACGCGGCGAACAGCGCCACGGGCGCGATCGCCTCCGGCCGGGTCGCGTACCACTTCGGCTTCGAGGGTCCGGCGGTCACCGTCGACACGGCGTGCTCGTCGTCGCTGGTGGCGCTGCACTGGGCCGTCCAGGCGCTGCGTTCGGGGGAGTGCTCGCTGGCGCTGGCGGGCGGTGTCGCGGTGATGGCGACGCCGGAGACGTTCGTGGAGTTCAGCCGCCAGCGCGGCCTGGCCCGTGACGGGCGCAGCAAGTCGTTCGCGGCGGCGGCCGACGGCACCGGGTGGGGCGAGGGCGCCGGGATGCTGCTGGTGGAGCGGCTGTCGGACGCCCGCCGCAACGGTCACCAGGTGCTGGCGATCGTCCGGGGCAGCGCGACGAACCAGGACGGCGCGTCCAACGGGCTGACCGCGCCGAACGGGCCGTCGCAGCGGCGCGTGATCCGGCAGGCGCTCGCCAAGGCCGGGCTGAGCACGGCGGACATCGACGCGGTCGAGGCGCACGGCACGGGGACGACGCTGGGCGACCCGATCGAGGCGCAGGCTCTCCTTGCGACCTACGGGCAGAACCGTCCCGAGGGGCGTCCGCTGTGGCTGGGGTCGATCAAGTCGAACATCGGCCACGCGCAGGCTGCGGCGGGCGTGGCGGGGATCATCAAGATGGTCGAGGCGATGCGGCACGGCGTCCTGCCGAAGACCTTGCACGTGGACGAGCCGACCCCGCAGGTGGACTGGGCCGAAGGCGACGTGGAACTGCTCACCGAGGCCCGCGAGTGGCCGGTGGACGGGCGGCCGCGCCGGGCCGGGATCTCGTCCTTCGGGATCAGCGGGACGAACGCGCACGTCATCGTCGAGGAGGCTTCCGCCGAGGAGAGCGCCGGGGCCCGCGAGGCGTCCGGCGGCACGATCCCGTGGATCATCTCGGGCAGGTCGGCGGAGGCCCTGCGGGGCCAGGCGGAGAAGCTGCGCACGCATCTCGCGGAGCGTCCGGAGCTGTCGCCGGTGGACGTGGGCTTCACGCTGGCGACCTCGCGCGCCGTCCACGACCACCGCGCGGTCGTCCTGGCCGGCGACCCGGACACCGGGCTCGACGGGCTGGCGGCGATCGCGGCGGGCGAGACCCGTCCCGGCTGCGTCCAGGGCGTGGCGTCGTCCGGTTCGGTGGCGTTCCTGTTCTCCGGTCAGGGCGCGCAGCGGCTCGGGATGGGCCGGGAACTGTACGAGGCGTTCCCGGTGTTCGCGGGGGCGCTCGATGAGGTGTGCGCGGCGCTGGACGAGCACCTGGATCGTCCGTCGCGTGACGTGCTGTGGTCGGACGCCGAGTTGCTGGATCAGACGGTGTTCACGCAGACCGGATTGTTCGCAGTCGAGGTGGCGCTGTTCCGGCTCCTTGAGTCGTGGGGTGTGCGGCCTGCTGTGCTGGCTGGTCATTCGATTGGTGAGTTGGCGGCTGCGCATGTGGCCGGGGTGTGGTCGCTGGAGGATGCGGCGAAGCTGGTGGCGGCGCGTGGGCGGCTGATGCAGGCCCTTCCGCTGGGCGGTGCGATGGCGGCTGTGCAGGCGTCCGAGGACGAAGTCACCGCCCTGCTCGGGGACGGGCCGGTCGCCATCGCGGCGGTGAACGGGCCGCAGTCGGTGGTGGTGTCGGGAGCCGAGGACGAGGTCGTCCGGTTTGTCGATCACTTCACCGGCGAAGGGCGCAAGACGACCCGCCTCCGGGTGTCGCACGCGTTCCACTCGCCGCTCATGGACCCGATGCTGGACGAATTCCGCCAGGTTGCAGAGAGCCTGAATTATGGAGCCTTGGCCATTCCGATCGTGTCGACCTTGACCGGTGGGGTCGTTGAGCCGGAGCAGCTCGGCTCGGCGGAGTACTGGGTGCGGCATGTGCGGGAGGCGGTGCGGTTCGCCGATGCCGTCCAGGCGTTGCACGCCGACGGGGTGACCCGGTTCGTCGAGCTGGGGCCGGACGGCGTCCTGACCGCGATGGCGCGGGACAGCCTCGATCAGGTTCGCGGCGACGTTGTGGCCGTCCCCGTGCTGCGTAAGAAGCAGGACGAGGTCGCCGCCTTCCTCACGGCGGTCGGGTCGCTGCATGCGGCCGGTGTGCCGGTCGACTGGCGCGCGGCCTTCGCCGGACGGGACGCGCGGCGCGTGGACCTGCCCACCTACGCCTTCCAGCGCCGCCCGTACTGGATCGACATCCAGAGTCACTGGCGGGAGGCGTGGGCCGGGTCCTCGGCGGGGATCGGCGACATCGTCTCGGCGGGGCTGGAGGCGTCCGGCCATCCGCTGCTCGGCGCCGTGGTGCCGCTGCCCGGTTCGGACGGCGTGGTGCTGTCCGGACGGCTGTCGCCGCGGTCGCAGCCGTGGCTCGCCGATCACGAGGTCGGCGGGGTCCTGCCGTTCCCGGGGACGGGCTTCGTCGATCTGCTCGTCCGGGCCGGTGACCAGGTCGGCTGCGGCCGGATCGGGGAGCTGACGCTGGAGGCGCCGCTGGTGCTGCCGGCGGACGGCGGCGTCCAAGTACAGGTGGTGGTCGGCGCGGCCGGTGATTCGGGCGCGCGTCCGGTGTCGGTGTACTCGCGGGCGGACGCGGCCGAGCCGTGGCGCCGGCACGCCGAGGGCGTGCTCGAACCGGGCGGCGCGGAACCGGCGGGCGGCGCGGAGACGTGGCCGCCGCCGGGCGCGTCCGCGATTGACCTGGACGGCTTCTACGCGCGGCTCGCCGAAGCGGGCCTGGCGTACGGGCCGGTGTTCCGGGGTCTGGCGGCGGCGTGGCGGCGCGGCGACGAGGTGTTCGCGGAGGTCGCGCTGCCCGAGGACGTGAACGTCGACGGCTACGGCCTGCACCCGGCCCTGCTGGACGCGGGCCTGCACGCGATCGCGCTGACCGGGGTGTCCGGCGACGGGGTCCTGCTGCCGTTCGCGTGGTCGGGTGTGGAGCTGTTCGCGTCGGGCGCGTCGGCGCTGCGGGTGCGGATGGAACCGTCCGGCGGTGGCGTGTCGCTGCGCATGACCGACGCGTCCGGGCGCGCGGTGGCGTCGGTGGACTCGGTGGCTCTGCGGGAGATCGCGCCGGAGCGGTTGTCGGCGGCGCGCGCCGCGTTCCACGACTCGCTGTTCAGGGTCGAATGGTCCCCGGTGGCACTCGCTCCCGCCGACCGTCCGGTGTCGTGGCTGGAGTGGGAGGCGTTGGAGCCCGGTGGCGCGGCGCCTGACGCTGTCGTGCTGAGGGTCGCCGGAGGGGCCGATGCCGTCGCGGCGCGGCGGGCTGTCGTTGACGTCCTGGCCGCGCTGCAGTCGTGGCTGGCCGAGGAGCGGTTCGCCGCTTCGACGCTGGTCGTGGCCACCTCTGGCGCGGTGGCCGTGGACGGCGCGGACGACGGCGACGTCGCCGACCTCGCGGGCGCGGCGGTGTGGGGCCTGGTCCGGTCCGCGCAGTCGGAGAACCCGGGCCGGATCGTGCTCGTGGACCTCGACGAGCACGATCCGGCGTCCTGGGAAGACGTCGTGCCGGTGGCCGTCTCCGGTGAACCGGCGCTCGCCTTCAGGCAGGGCTCGGCCCATGCGGCGCGGCTGGCGCGCGTCCCCGCGGAGCCGCAGCCGGACACCGCTCCCGCCACCGCCTTCACCGGGGACGGCGCCGTTCTGGTCACCGGCGGGACGAGCGGGTTGGGTGCGCTGGTGGCGCGGCATCTGGTGTCGGCGCACGGCGTCCGGGATCTGCTGCTGACGAGCCGTCGCGGCATGGACACGCCCGGTGCCGCCGGGCTGGCGGCGGAGCTGGCGGAGGCCGGTGCGGACGTTGAGGTGGCGGCGTGTGACGTGGGTGACCGCGCCGCGTTGGCACGGTTGCTGGAAGGCCGCCGGTTGTCGGGTGTCGTGCACGCGGCCGGGGTGCTGGACGACGGAATGCTCTCGTCGCTGACGCCCGAACGCGTGGACGCGGTGATGGGCCCGAAGGCGGCGGGGGCCTGGAACCTTCATGAGCTGACCCGCGACATGGACCTGTCGGCGTTCGTGGTGTTCTCATCGGCCGCCGGGGTGCTGGGCGCCCCCGGCCAGGGCAACTATGCGGCGGCGAACGCGTTCGTGGACGGGCTCGTTCAGCATCGGCGCGCGTCCGGGCTGCCGGGCCAGTCGCTGGCCTGGGGGCTGTGGGCGGACGGCGGCATGGCCGGGCAGGTGGACGAGGCCGACGTCCGGCGCCTGGCCCGCGGCGGTGTCGCGGCCCTGTCGTCCGAACGGGGACTCGGCCTGCTCGACACCGCCGGTGCGCTGGACGACGCCGTCCTGATCCCCGCCGACCTGGACCTCAAGGCCCTCACCGCGGGCGGCCGGGAGGTCCCGCACCTGCTGCGCGGCCTCGTCCGGACACCGGCCCGGCGCGACCTCGGCGGCCGGATCGGCGCGTCCGGGGCGTCCGGCGCGGCGGCGGGTCTGGCGCGGCGCCTGTCCGGGCTGGCCGAGGGCGAACGGGAGGGGGCGGTGCTCGACGTCGTCCGCGACCGGGCCGCCCTGGTGCTCGGGCACGCCGACCCGGCCGCGATCGGCCCCGACCGGGCCTTCAACGAGCTGGGATTCGACTCGCTGTCGGCGGTGGAGTTCCGCAACGCGCTGAGCGAGGCGACGGGTCTCCGGCTGCCCGCGACGCTCGTCTTCGACTACCCGGCCCCGGCCGCGCTGGCCCGCCGCCTCCTGGACGAGCTGACCGGCTCCGCCGACGCCGCCGCCGGAGCCGCGACCGACGCGGCCGTCCGGGCGGACGACGAGCCGATCGCCATCGTCGGGATGGCGTGCCGCTATCCGGGCGGCGTCTCGTCACCGGAGGAACTGTGGCGCCTGGTCGCCGGCGGCGTGGACGCCGTCAGCGGGTTCCCGGGCGACCGCGGCTGGGACCGCGAGCGCCTCCACGACCCGGACGGACGCCGTCCCGGCACCAGCTACGTCGACTCCGGCGGCTTCCTGCACGACGCGGCGGAGTTCGACGCCGGGTTCTTCGGGATCAGCCCGAACGAGGCGCTCGCCATGGACCCGCAGCAGCGGATCCTCCTGGAGACGTCCTGGGAGGCGCTCGAACGGGCGGGCATCGACCCGGCGCGGCTGCGCGGCAGCCGCACCGGCGTGTTCACCGGCGTGATGTACCACGACTACGCGGCGAGCAGCAACACCGGATCGATCGCCTCGGGCCGGGTCGCGTACACGCTGGGCCTGGAGGGCCCGGCCGTCTCCGTCGACACGGCGTGCTCGTCGTCGCTGGTGGCGCTGCACCTGGCGGCCCAGTCGCTGCGCTCGGGCGAGTGCTCGCTGGCGCTGGCGGGCGGTGTCGCGGTGATGGCGACGCCGGAGACGTTCGTCGAGTTCAGCCGCCAGCGCGGCCTGGCGCGGGACGGCCGGGCCAAGTCGTTCGCCGCCGCCGCCGACGGGACCGGCTGGGGCGAGGGCGCCGGGATGCTGCTCGTCGAGCGGCTGTCGGACGCCCGGCGCAACGGCCACCCGGTGCTGGCGCTCGTGCGCGGCACCGCCACCAACCAGGACGGCGCGTCCAACGGCCTGACCGCGCCGAACGGCCCCGCCCAGCAGCGCGTGATCGGCCAGGCGCTCGCCAACGCCGGTCTCGGCGCCGCCGACGTCGACGCGGTGGAGGCGCACGGCACCGGGACGACGCTCGGCGACCCGATCGAGGCGCAGGCTCTCCTCGCGACCTACGGCCAGGATCGTCCCGAGGGGCGTCCGCTGTGGCTGGGGTCGATCAAGTCGAACATCGGGCACACCCAGGCCGCTGCCGGGGTGGCGGGGATCATCAAGATGGTCGAGGCGATGCGGCACGGCGTCCTGCCGAAGACGCTGCACGTGGACGAGCCGACCCCGCACGTCGACTGGACGGAAGGCGACGTCGCACTGCTCACCGAGGCCCGCGAGTGGGCGGCGGACGGGCGTCCGCGCCGCGCCGGGATCTCGTCGTTCGGCATCAGCGGCACCAACGCCCACGTGATCATCGAGCAGGCCCCCGCCGAGGACGAAGCACCGGCGGAGGAGCGTCCCGCCGCGCCCGGTGCGGTGCCGTGGATCCTGTCCGCGCGGAGCCGGGAGGCGCTCCCGGCGCAGGCCGCGCGGCTGCTGTCGTTCGTGCGGGAAAATCCGGACCTCGACCCGGGCGACGTCGCGTACTCCCTGGCCACCACCCGGACCGCGCTGGAACACCGCGCCGTGGTCGTCGGCGCGGGCCGCGACGATCTCCTCTCCGGCCTGGACGTCCTGTCCGCGGGCGGCGGCAGCTGGCACGGCGTCGTCACCGGAACGGCCCGTCCCGGCGGGACGACGGCGTTCCTGTTCTCCGGGCAGGGAGCGCAGCGGCTCGGGATGGGCCGCGGGCTGCACGAGTCCTTCCCGGTGTTCGCGGACGCGTTCGACGCGGCGTGCGCGGAGCTGGACCGGCATCTGGACGTTCCGCTGCGGGACGTCATGTGGTCCGAGCCCGGCCTCCTCGACCAGACCATGTACACGCAGGCCGCGCTGTTCACGATCGAGACCGCGCTGTTCCGGCTGCTGGAGTCGTGGGACGTGCGGCCCGGCCTCCTCACCGGCCACTCGATCGGCGAGCTGGCGGCGGCGCACGCGGCCGGGGTGTGGTCCCTGGAAGACGCGGCGAAGCTCGTCGCGGGACGCGGCCGGCTCATGCAGGCGCTTCCGGCGGGCGGCGCGATGGCGGCCGTGCAGGCGACCGAGGACGAGGTCGCCCCGCTGCTGACCGACGGACGCGCCGGCGTCGCCGCCGTGAACGGCCCGGAATCGGTCGTGGTCTCCGGCACCGAGGAGGACGTGGCACGGATCGCTGCGCATTTCGCGTCCGAAGGCCGCAAGACGGCGCGGCTGCGGGTGTCGCACGCGTTCCACTCGCCGCTGATGGACCCGATGCTCGCCGAGTTCGCGGAGATCGCCGCGGAACTGTCGTATGCGGACCCGTCCATCCCGATCGTCTCCGACGTCACCGGACGGCCTGCCGAACCCGGCGAGCTTTGCGACCCCGGCTACTGGGTGCGGCACGTCCGGGAAGCGGTCCGCTTCGCCGACGCCGTAGGCACGCTGCGGGCCGAGGGCGCCACCCGGCTCGTCGAGCTGGGACCGGACGGCGTCCTGACCGCCCTGGCACAGGCCGCCCTCACCGACGACACCGGCGACGTCACCGCGATCCCGCTGCTCCGCAAGGACCAGAACGAACCGGCCGCGCTTCTCACCGCGATCGGACGCCTGCACACCGAGGGCGTCCCCGTCGACTGGCGGGCCGTCCTCGCCGGACGCGGCGCACGGCGCGTCGATCTCCCGACCTACGCCTTCCAGCGCCGCCGGTACTGGCAGGCCGGGCCCGGAACGGGCGGGGACGCCGCGTCGATGGGGCTCGGGACGGCCGCGCATCCGCTGCTGAGCGCCGTCGTGGAGTCGCCGGGCTCCGGCGACGTCGTGCTGACCGGCCGGCTGTCGCCCGGGTCGAGGCCGTGGCTGGCCGACCACCGCGTTCACGGCGCCGTCCTGCTGCCCGGCACGGCCTTCGTCGAGCTCGCCGTCCGCGCCGGGGACCAGGTCGGCTGCGGCGCGCTGGAGCAGCTGACCCTCGAAGCGCCGCTCGTGCTGCCCGAACACGGCGACGTCGTCCTGCACGTGACGGTCGGCCCGGCCGACGGCACGGGGCGCCGGACGTTCGGCGTCCACTCCCGCCGCGCGGACGAACCGGCCGAACGCCCCTGGACCCGCCACGCCGAAGGCGTGCTGGCCGCGGCCGCCGGGGACCCCTCGTCCGACCTGGCGCAGTGGCCGCCCGCCGGCGCGACGCCCATCGAACTCGACGGCGCCTACGACCGCCTCGCCGACCAGGGCCTGGACTACGGGCCGGTGTTCCGCGGGCTGCGCGCGGCGTGGCGGCGCGGCGACGACCTCTTCGCCGAGGTCGCCCTGCCCGACGCCGCGGAGGGCACGGCGGGCGAGTTCGGCATCCACCCCGCGCTGCTGGACGCGGCCATGCACGTGACCCTGCTCGACGACGGCGGGGAGCCGCTGCTCCCGTTCGAGTGGAGCGGCGTGACGCTGCACGCGGCGGGCGCGTCCGCCGTCCGGGTCCGCGTGTCGCCGCTGGCCGGGGACGCCGTGAACATCCTCGTCGCCGACGAGGCGGGCCAGGCCGTCCTCACCGTGGAGTCCCTGATCCCGAGGCCCGTTTCCGCAGACCAACTCAGCGTCGACGCCGGGCCCTCCGAGTCCATGCTCCGCATCGGATGGTCCCGGCGTCCACTCCCCGAAGTATCCGAGGACGCGGACGTGACGGTCTGGACGTGCCCGCAGGCGCGCTCGGGTGATGTACCGGCGGATGTGCGTTCGGTCGCGGGCGAGGCGCTGTCGGCGGTCCAGGGTTGGCTGGCCGGTGAGGAGTCTGCGGGCTCTCGGCTGGTGGTGGTGACGCGGGGTGCGGTGTCGGTTGGCGGTGAGCCGGTGGAGTTGTCGCAGGCTCCGGTGTGGGGTCTGGTGCGGGCGGCTCAGGCGGAGCATCCGGACCGTGTGGTGCTGATGGACGTGGACGACGATCCGAGTTCGATGAGCCTGGCGTCGGCGGTCGCGGCCTCCGGCGAGCCTGAGGCGGCGGTACGCGGCGGAGAGCTGTGGGTGCCGAGGCTGTCCGAGGCGTCAGGGCCACGCCCCGACCGCGCTTGGACGCCGAGCCCGGACGGAACGGTGCTGGTCACCGGCGGGACGGGCGGTCTGGGCGCGCTGGTGGCGCGGCACCTGGTGTCGGCGCACGGAGCCCGGCGCCTGCTGTTGACGAGCCGACGAGGCATGGACGCCCCCGGCGCGGACGCGCTGTGCGCGGAGCTGGCGGATCTGGGCGCCGACGTCACGGTCGCGGCGTGTGACGTGTCCGACCGGCGGGCGCTGGCGGACCTGCTGGCCGCGATCCCGGACGAGCACCCCCTCACCGGCGTGATCCACGCGGCTGGCGTCGCCGACAACGGCCTCCTGGACGCGCTCACTCCCGAACGCCTGGACGCCGTCCTGGCGCCGAAGGCGGACGCGGCCTGGCACCTGCACGAGCTGACCGAAGACCTGGGCCTCTCGGCCTTCGTGCTGTTCTCGTCGGCGGGCGGGCTGGTGCTGGCCGCCGGACAAGGCAACTATGCGGCGGCGAACGTCTTCCTTGACGCGCTGGCCGTGCACCGGCGGGCGAAGGGCCTGGCGGCGACGTCGATCGCCTTCGGACTCTGGGACGCCGGCACCGGCATGGCCAACGACATGACCGCCGCCGATGTGGACCGCCTCGCCCGGCTCGGCATGCCCGCGCTCTCCGCCGAACAGGGCCTCGCGCTGTTCGACGCCGCGCTGGACAACGACGAGCCCGTCCTCGTGCCGCTGCCCCTCGACAAGAAGGCGCTCCAGGCGCGCGGCGACGACGTCCCCGCACTGCTGCGCGGCATGGCGGAACCCGCACGCCGGACCGTCCGGGCACAGGCAGGGACCGGGACATCGGACGGCGGAGCCCTGCGCCGCCGCCTCGCCGGACTGGACGAGACAGACCGCATCGGCCACCTCCTCGAACTGGTGCGCACTCACGTCGCCACCGTGCTCGGGCACACGTCCGTCAACGAGGTCGAACCGGACCGCGTTTTCCAGGAACTCGGATTCGACTCGCTGTCGGCGGTGGAATTGCGCAACGCGCTGCGAGGCGAGACGGGTTTGCGGTTGCCCGCGACGTTGGTGTTCGACTATCCGACGGCGCGTGCGGTGGCGGGCTTCCTGAACCAGGAGATCACCGGAACCGGCGCGGCTGTGGCGGCTCCGGTGGGTCGCGCCGCGCAGGACGACGACCCGGTCGTGATCGTGGGAATGGCGTGCCGCTACCCCGGCGGAGTCGGGTCCCCGGACGAGCTGTGGCAGCTGGTAGCCGACGGTGTGGACGCGGTATCGGGGTTCCCGGTCGATCGCGGCTGGGACGTGGACGGGTTGTATGACCCCGTGCCGGGTCGTTCGGGCAAGAGCGTCGCGCGCGAGGGCGGGTTCGTGTACGACGCGGCGGAGTTCGACGCCGACTTCTTCGCGATCTCACCGCGGGAGGCGGCCGACACAGACCCGCAGCAGCGGTTGTTGCTGGAGGCGTCGTGGGAGGCGCTGGAGCGGGCCGGTATCGATCCGTCGTCGTTGCGGGGCAGCGCCACGGGCGTCTTCGCCGGGCTCATGTACCACGACTATGCGCTGGACACCGACGCGGCCAGCACCAGCGGCGGCAGCCTCGTCACCGGCCGGGTCGCCTACGCGCTCGGCCTGGAAGGCCCGGCGGTGACGGTCGACACGGCGTGCTCGTCGTCGCTGGTCGCGCTGCATTGGGCGGCGCAGGCGCTCCGCTCGGGCGAGTGCTCGCTGGCGTTGGCCGGTGGCGTGACCGTGATGTCCACACCGGGAATGTTCGTGGAATTCAGCCGCCAGCGCGGGCTTTCGCCGGAGGGCCGCTGCAAGTCGTTCTCGGCGTCGGCGGACGGCGCCGGGTGGGCCGAGGGCGTCGGCGTAGTCCTGGTGGAACGGCTGTCGGACGCCCGCCGCAACGGACATCCGGTGCTGGCGGTCGTGCGGGGCAGCGCCATCAACCAGGACGGCGCGTCCAACGGGCTCACGGCGCCGAACGGTCCCTCCCAGGAGCGGGTGATCCGCCAAGCCCTCGCGACCGCCGGGCTGGACACGACGGACATCGACGCGGTGGAGGCCCACGGCACCGGCACCACGCTGGGCGACCCGATCGAGGCGCAGGCGCTGCTCGCCACCTACGGGCGGGACCGGGAGCCGGAACGTCCGCTGTGGCTGGGGTCGATCAAGTCGAACATGGGCCACGCGCAGGCCGCCGCCGGAGTGGCCGGGATCATCAAGATGGTCGAGGCGATGCGGCACGGCGTCCTCCCGAAGACCTTGCACGTGGACGAGCCGACCCCGCACGTCGACTGGTCGGCGGGCGCGGTCGAACTGCTGACCGAGACGCGCGAATGGCCGGTCAACGGACATCCGCGCCGCGCCGGGGTGTCCTCGTTCGGCATCAGCGGCACCAACGCCCACGTGATCCTGGAGGAGGCCCCGGCCGAGGAGAGCGCGGGGGACGGGGACGGCGAGGCGTCCGGCGGCGTCGTGCCGTGGATCATCTCGGGCAGGACGGCGGAGGCTCTGCGGGGCCAGGCGGAGCGGCTGCGCGCGCATCTCGCGGAGCGTCCGGAGCTTTCGCCGGTGGACGTGGGCTGGTCGCTGGCGACCGGCCGGGCGGCGCTGGAACACCGAGCGGTGATCGTCGCCGATGAGCACACCTCCGGGCTGGCGGCGCTGGCGGCAGGTGAGCCGTCCGCGAGCCTGGTCACCGGTGTCGCCACGACCGGGCCCACAGCGTTCGTCTTCTCGGGCCAGGGTGCGCAGCGGCTAGGCATGGGCCGGGAACTCTACGAGGCGTTCCCGGTCTTCGCCGCCGCCTTCGATGAGGTGTGCGCCGCGTTGGACGAGCGCCTGGACCGGCCGATTCGCGAGGTGATCTGGTCGGACGCCGAACGGCTCGATCAGACGATGTTCACGCAGGCCGGGCTGTTCGCCGTCGAGGTGGCGTTGTTCCGGCTGCTGCGCTCGTGGGGCGTGCGGCCCGGTTACCTGGCCGGTCACTCGATCGGTGAGCTGGCCGCCGCGCACGTCGCCGGGGTCTGGTCGCTGGAGGATGCGGCGAAGCTGGTGGCGGCGCGCGGACGCCTGATGCAGGCCCTCCCCTCTGGCGGGACGATGGCGGCCGTCCAGGCGTCCGAGAACGAGGTTATCGACCTGCTCGGCGATGGGTTGGTCGCCGTCGCGGCGGTGAACGGCCCGGAGTCGGTCGTCGTCTCCGGGACCGAAGCTGAAGTCGGCCGGATCGTCGACTACTTCGCCGCCCAGGGCCGAAAGACGACCCGCCTCCGGGTGTCGCACGCGTTCCACTCGCCGCTGATGGACCCGATGCTGGACGACTTCCGCAAGGTCGCCGAAAGCCTTAACTACGAAGCCCCGGCCATCCCGATCGTGTCCACCCTCACCGGCGAGGTCGTCACGCCCGAGCAGATCGGCACGGCCGAGTACTGGGTGCGGCATGTGCGGGAGGCGGTCCGTTTCGCCGACGCCGTCGAGGTGCTGCACGCGGAAGGCGTGCTGCGGTTCCTTGAGGTGGGGCCGGACGGTGTGTTGTCGGCGCTGGTCAGGTCAGCCCTGGACGAGGCCACGGCCGTCCCCGCGCTGCGCGGCGGCCAGGACGAGCCGACCGCGCTGCTCACCGCGATCGGGCACCTCCACGCCAGCGGCGCGGACGTCGACTGGCGTGCGATGTTCGCCGGACGCGAGCCCCGCCGGGTCGAACTGCCGACCTACGCCTTCCAGCGGAAGCGGTACTGGACGGAACCGGCGGCGAGCGGACGGGCGCAGGCGCAGGCCGATGGCGTCGACTCCGCGTTCTGGGACGCGGTGGAGCGGGAGGACCTGCCGGCGCTGGCGGAGGGGCTCGACCTCGAAGCGTCCGCGCTGGGCGACGTCGTGCCCGCGCTGTCGTCCTGGCGGCGCCGTCAGATCGAACGTTCCGCCGCCGATTCGTGGCGCTACCGGATCGTGTGGAAGCCGGTCCCGGACCGGCACGAGAGCGCGCTGCCCGGGACCTGGCTGGTGGCCGTCCCGGAAGGGCACGGCGACCGGGAGCCGGTCACCTCGATCGTCGAAGGACTCGCGGCGCAGGGCGCGCGGGTCGTGCCGATGGAGGTGGCGGGGGACGAGGACCGGGCCGCGCTGTCCCTCCGGCTGGCCGGACACGAGGATGCGGACGGCGTGCTGTCGCTGCTCGCGCTCGACGACCGCGTCCATCCGCGGCACCCGACGCTGACGCTCGGGACCGCGGGGACGATCACGCTGGCGCAGGCGCTCGGCGACGCCGGAAGCGGAGCGCGGCTGTGGTGCGTCACGTCCGGGGGCGTGGCCGTCGACCGGTCCGCGGAGCTGACCGACACGGCGCAGGCGTCGCTGTGGGGGCTCGGGACGGTGCTCGGCCTGGAGAGCCCCGCGACCTGGGGCGGCATGGTCGACCTGCCCGCCGTCGTGGACGGCCGGGCGGTGCGCCGCCTCTGCGGCGTCCTGTCGGGCGCGGACGGCGACCAGCTCGCGATCCGTCCCGCCGTGGTCGCCGCGCGGCGGATGGTCCGCGCCCCGGCCGCTGCGCCGGACGGGACCATGAACGGGACCGGGACGTGGCGGCCGCGCGGGACCGTGCTGGTCACCGGCGGGACGGGCGGCATCGGCGCGCATGTGGCGCGCTGGCTCGCGCGGGGCGGCGCCGGGCACATCGTGCTGACCAGCCGCCGCGGCCCGAGCGCCGAGGGCGCCGCGGAGCTGGAGGCGGAGCTGGCGGCGCTGGGCGCGCGGGTGACGATCGCGGCCTGCGACGTCGCGGACCGCGACGCCGTCCGCGACCTGCTCGACTCGCTCGACGCGCCCGCAGGAAACGACCTTCCATTGAGCGCGGTCGTGCACGCGGCGGGCGTCCTCGGTGACGGCAAGGCGCTGGCGGACCTGTCGGTCGAGGAGTTCGCCGAGGTCGGCCGCGCGAAGATCGCCGGTGCGCGGCATCTCGACGAGCTGCTCGGCGACCGGCAGCTGGACGCGTTCGTGCTGTTCTCGTCCGGCGCCGCGGCCTGGGGCGGCGCGGGGCAGTCCGCGTACGGGGCCGCCAACGCCTACCTGGACGCGCTCGCGCACCGGCGGCGGGCGCGCGGGCTGACCGCCACCGCCGTCGCCTGGGGCGCCTGGGACGCCGGGATGGTCGACACCGAGGTCGGCGCGGCCACCCGGCGGCTCGGGCTGGCGGCGATGGACCCGCGGGCCGCGATCGGCGCGCTCCAGCGGGCGCTCGACCGCGACGAGAGCCACCTCGTCGTCGCCGACATCGACTGGACCCGGTTCGCCGCCGCGTACACGCTCGCGCGGCGCCGTCCGCTCCTGGACGACCTGCCCGAGGTGCGGGAGGCCCTCCACGGGGACGCGGAGGCGGCGCCGTCCGGGGCGGACGACCAGGCCGCGCGGCTCGCCGCGATGTCCGACGCGGAACGCGGGCGTGCGCTGCGCGACCTCGTCCGCGCGCACGTCGCCGCCGTGCTCGGCCACGACGACGCCGCCGCGCTGGAACCGGGCCGGGCGTTCACCGACCTCGGGCTCGACTCCGTCGCCGCGGTGGAGCTGCGGTCCCGGCTGAGCGCGGCCACCGGCCGGCGGCTGCCCGCGACCCTGGCCTTCGACCACGCGTCCCCGGCGGCGCTCGCGGCGCACCTTGCCGACCTGCTGCGGCCGGACGGCGGCGCGGGCGGCGACGCCCCCGGCGACCGTCCGATCGGCGCCGAGCTGGACCGCCTCGAAGCGGCGCTGGCCGCGCTCCCGGCGGAGGAGGCCGAACGCGGCAGGCTCGCCGCCCGCCTGCAGAGCATGGCCGCGCGGCTGACCGAGCCCGCCGGGGAGCGGGACGCGGCGGCGGTGGCGGACCGGCTGGAGCACGCGAGCGCCGACGACATCTTCGACTTCATCGACAAAGACCTCGGCATGGCCTGACCGGAAAGGCTGCAATGGCGAACGACGCGAAGCTCCTGGACTATCTCAAGCGGGTGACCGCCGAACTGCACCAGACCCGCGAGCGGCTGCGGGAGGCGGAGGCGGCCGAGCCCGAGCCGATCGCCATCGTCGCGATGAGCTGCCGGTACCCGGGCGGGGTCCGCTCGCCCGAGGACCTGTGGCGGCTCGTCGCGGACGGCGGCGACGCGATCTCCGCGTTCCCGTCCGACCGGGGCTGGGACACGGGCGCGCTGTTCGACGCCGACCCGGACCGCCCGAACACCACCTACGTCCGCGAGGGCGGCTTCGTCCACGACGCGGGCGACTTCGACGCCGGGTTCTTCGGCATCTCGCCGCGCGAGGCGCTGACGATGGACCCGCAGCAGCGGATCGCGCTGGAGCTGTCGTGGGAGGCGTGCGAACGCGCCGGCATCGACCCGGAGTCCCTCCGGGAGGGACGCGTCGGCGTGTTCGTCGGGTCGGGCGGCCAGGACTACGCCTACGTGCTCGACGCGATGCCAGAGACCGAGGAGGCGTACCTCAGCACCGCCAACGCCGCGTCGGTGATCTCCGGCCGGATCGCGTACACGCTGGGCCTGGAGGGGCCCGCGCTCACCGTCGACACCGCCTGCTCGTCCTCGCTGGTGGCGCTGCACCTCGCCGGGCAGGCGCTGCGGAACGGGGACTGCGACCTCGCGCTCGCCGGCGGCGTCCTCGTCATGTCGCTGCCCGTGCCGTTCATCGCGTTCAGCAGGCAGCGCGGGCTCGCGCCGGACGGGCGCTGCAAGGCGTTCTCCGCGAGCGCCGACGGCACCGGCTGGGCGGAGGGCGCCGGGATCCTCCTGCTGGAACGGCTGTCGGACGCCCGCCGCAACCGCCACCCCGTGCTCGCGGTGGTGCGCGGCTCGGCGATCAACCAGGACGGCGCGTCCAACGGGCTGACCGCGCCGAACGGCCCCGCGCAGCAGCGGCTGATCCGGCGGGCGCTGGCGGAGGCGCGGCTGCCCGCCGCGCACGTCGACGCCGTCGAGGGGCACGGCACCGGCACGACGCTCGGCGACCCGATCGAGGCGCAGGCGCTGCTCGCGACGTACGGGCGGGACAGGTCAGGGGAGCGGCCGCTGTGGCTCGGGTCGATCAAGTCGAACCTCGGGCACGCGCAGGCAGCGGCGGGCGTGGGCGGCCTGGTCAAGATGGTGATGGCGATGCGGCACGGGACGCTCCCGAAGACGCTGCACGTGTCGGAGCCGTCGCCGCACGTCGACTGGGACGACGGCGCCGTCCGGCTGCTGACCGAGGCGGTGCCGTGGCCAGAGACCGGGCGGCCGCGCCGGGCGGCCGTCTCCTCGTTCGGCGTCAGCGGCACCAACGCCCACGTGATCATCGAGCAGGCGCCGGAGGAGGAACCGGCCCGCGACGAACCGGCGTCCGGCGCCGCTCCGGTGCTCTGGCCGGTGTCCGCCCGCACGCCCGCCGCGCTGCGCGCCCAGGCCGACCGCGTCCGCGCGCACCTGGACGGGGGCGCTGTCGCCGACGCGCTCGACGTCGGATACTCGCTCGCGACCGGCCGCGCGGCGCTGGAGCATCGGGCGGTCGTGCTCGCCGGCGACGCGGAGTCGGGGCTGCGGGGCCTGGCGGCCGTCGCGTCCGGGGAGGCGCGCGCGGACGTCCAGACCGGCACGGCGGCCGACGGCCCGACGGCCTTCCTCTTCTCGGGACAGGGCGCGCAGCGGGCCGGCATGGGACGCGGCCTGCACGAGGCTTTCCCGGTGTTCGCCGACGCCTTCGACGCGGTCTGCGCCGAACTGGACCGGCACCTGGACCGCCCGCTGCGGGACGTCATGTGGTCCGGCGCCGAACTCCTCGACCAGACGATGTACACGCAGGCCGGGCTGTTCGCGGTCGAGGTCGCGCTGTTCCGGCTGCTGGAGTCGTGGGGCGTCCGGCCCGACTTCGTCGCCGGGCATTCCATCGGCGAGCTGGCCGCCGCGCACGCCGCCGGGGTGTTCTCGCTGCCGGACGCGGCGAAGCTGGTGGCGGCGCGCGGCCGGCTGATGCAGGCGCTTCCGGCCGGGGGCGCGATGGCGGCGGTCCAGGCGTCCGAGGACGAGGTCGCCGAACTGCTCGGGGACGGGCCGGTGGCCATCGCCGCCGTGAACGGCCCTGACTCGGTCGTGGTCTCCGGGGCCGAGGACGACGTCGACCGCATCGCCGCCCACTTCACCGCGCGGCACCGGAAGACGACCCGGCTGCGGGTCTCGCACGCGTTCCACTCGCCGCTGATGGACCCGATGCTCGACGAGTTCCGCGGCGTCGCCGAAAGCCTCGCCTACGCGGAGCCGTCCGTGCCGGTCTGCTCGACCGTGACCGGACGGATCGCCGCCGCCGGAGAGCTGACGACGCCCGGCTACTGGGTACGGCACGCCCGCGAGGCCGTCCGCTTCCACGACGGCGTCCGCACCCTGCGGTCCGAGGGCGTGGCACGGTTCGCCGAGCTGGGACCCGACGGTGTCCTCGCGGCCATGACGCAGGCGTGCCTGGACGACGAGGACGCGGCCCGCGTCACCGCGGTCCCGGTGCTCCGCGCCGACCAGCCGGAACCGGCGGCGCTCCTCGCCGCGATCGGGCGGCTGTTCGTCAGCGGCGCCCGCCCGGACTGGGACGCCGTGTTCGCCGGGACCGGCGCGCGACGCGTGGACTTGCCGACCTACCCGTTCCAGCGCAAGCGGTACTGGCCCGACACGGCCGCGGGCCCCGTGGGCGACGTCGGCGCGGCCGGGCTGGAACCGGCCGGGCATCCGCTGCTCGGCGCCGTGGTCGCGGCGCCCGAGTCCGGCGGCGCGGTCCTCACCGGACGCCTGTCGGCGGGCGCGCGGCCGTGGCTGGCCGGACACGACGTGCTCGGGCACGCGGTGCTGCCCGGCGCCGCGTTCGTGGAGCTTCTGGTGCGGGCCGGGGACCAGGTCGGCTGCGGCGTGATCGAGGAGCTGACCCTGCACGACCCGCTGGTGCTGCCCGCGGGCGGGGCGGTCGCCGTCCAGGTGGTCGCGGGGGAGGAGGACGCGTCCGGCGAGCGTCCGGTGAGCGTGTTCTCCCGTCCCGCCGACGCCCCGCCGGACCGGCCGTGGACCCGCAACGCCACCGGGACCCTCGCCCCCGGACCGGGGCCGGACCCGGAGCCCGGCCCGGCGGAATGGCCGCCGCCGGACGCCGACCCCCTCGACGTCGACGGCGCCTACGAGCGGCTCCTCACCCGGGGACACGCCTACGGGGAGGTCTTCCAGGGGCTGCGCGCGGCGTGGCGGCGCGGCGACGACCTGTTCGCCGAGGTCGCCCTGCCCGAGAGCGTCGGCGCTGAGGCGGGCGGGTTCGGCGTCCACCCGGCGCTGCTCGACGCGGCGGCCCACGTCCTCCTGCTCGACGGCGCCGGCGGCGCCGAACCCGGCGAAGCCGTGCTGGCCGCCGGCTGGCGACAGGTGCGCCTGCACGCGGCGGGCGCGGCGGCGGCGCGGGTCCGGCTCTCGCCCGCCGGGGACGGCGCCTGGAGCCTGTCGCTGGACGACGAGTCCGGGAAGCCCGTGCTCACCTGCCGCGCCATGTCGACGCGCCCGCTGCCCGCCGCGCTGCTCGACGCCGCGGACGCCCGCCCCGACGACCTCTTCGAGATCGGCTGGGCCCCGTTCACCCTGGATACCGCGGCAGCGGCGAGCTGCGCCGCGCTGGGCGAGGACACGCTCGGCCTGGACGGAACCGTCCCGCGGTTCCCTGACCTGGCCGCGCTGACCGCCGCCGGATCCCCGCCGCCGGACACGGTGCTGTTCGGCCCCGCGCCCGCGACCCCCGAAGCCACCGCCGACATCCCGGGCGCCGTGCACCGGGCCGCGCACGACGTGCTGCGGCTGATCCAGGACTGGCTCGCCGACGAGCGCCTCGCCGCGTCCCGGCTGGTCGTGGTGACCAGGGGCGCGGTGGCGGCGACCGACCGCGAGCATCCCGGCGACCTCGCCGGGGCCGCGCTGTGGGGGCTCGTCCGCGTCGCGCACGCCGAGAACCCGGACCGGTTCGCCCTCCTCGACGTCGACACCGCCGCCGAATCGGCGCGCGCGCTCCCTGCGGCCGCCGGACTGCCCGAACCCGAGCTGGCGCTGCGCGGCGGCGTGCCGCACCGGCCGCGCCTCGCCGCCGCCGTCCCGTCCCGGCACCCGGCGCCGCCCGGCTGGGACCCGGACGGCACCGTCCTGATCACCGGCGGGACCGGCGGCCTCGGCACGCTGATCGCCCGGCACCTCGTGACCGCGCACGGCGTCCGCAGGCTGCTGCTTGCGGGACGCCGGGGCATGGACGCGCCGGGCGCCGCGGACCTGTGCGCGGAGCTGGCGGCGCTCGGCGCGCACGCCGACGTGGCCGCCTGCGACCTCGCCGACCGGGACGCCGCCGCCGCGCTGCTGGCGGCGGTCCCGGCCGGGCATCCGCTGACCGCCGTGATCCACGCGGCGGGCGTGCTCGACGACGGCGTGATCTCCGCGCTCACCCCGGAGCGGATGGACGCCGTCCTGCGCCCCAAGGTCGACGCCGCGTGGAACCTGCACGAGCTGACCAGGGAGCGGGACCTCGCCGCGTTCGTGCTGTTCTCCTCGGTGTCCGGGACGCTCGGCGCCGCCGGGCAGGGCAACTACGCGATGGCGAACGCCTTCCTGGACGGGCTCGCCGCCCACCGCCGCGGGCTGCGGCTCCCGGCGACGTCGCTGGCCTGGGGCCCGTGGGCGGAGGCCGGCGGGATGGCCGGCCGGCTCGGCGAGGACGAGCTGCGCCGCCACGAACGATCGGGCGTCCCCGCGCTGTCCACGCGGGACGGCCTGGCGCTGTTCGACCGGACGCTCCAGACCGGCGCGCCGGTCCTCGCGCCCGTCCGGCTGGACGTCGGCGTGCTGCGGTCCCACGCCGCGTCCGGGGGCGTCCCGGCGATGCTGCACGGCCTGGCCCGCGTCCCCGCCCGCCGGACCGCCGAGGCGGGCGGCGCGCCGTCACTCGACCGGCGGCTCGCCGGCCTGAACGCGCAGGAACGCGCCCGCTTCCTGCTGGATCTCGTGCGCGGCCACGTCGCCGCCGTCCTCGGGCACGACGACCGGGACGCCGTGGAGCCCGAGCGGGCGTTCAGCGAGCTGGGCTTCACCTCGCTCACCGCGGTGCAACTGCGGAACGCGCTGAACGCCGGCACCGGCCTGCGGCTCCCGGCCACGCTCGTGTACGACCATCCGACGGCCGCCGCCATCGCCGGGCTGCTCCAGGAGGAGCTGGGCGCGGGCGACGCGGCGGAACCGGCGCTGGACGCCGAGCTGGCCAGGCTGGAGCGCGCGCTCGCCGCCGTCCGGCCGGACGAGGCCGAGCACGCCCGCGTCGCCGCCCGGCTCCGCGCCATGGCGGCCCGCTGGGTCGAGACCCGCCGGGACGTGCCGGACGAGGCCCCGCCCGGCGAGGACCTGGCGGCGGTGACGGCGGGCGAGCTGTTCGACATCCTCGACGGCGAACTGGAGACACCGGCCTGACCCGGACCCGGCCGGCGCGGGGGTACGCCGGCCGCGGCCCGGGCCAGGGGGCCGGAAACCCGGGTGGAGGCGGTGCCTCCACCCGGGTTTCCGACGTTCTCAGCCGGCCGGATGGTCCTGCGGCTCGGCGGTGCTGGGCTCGGCGGTGCTGGGCTTGGCCTTGGTGGGCGCGGCCTCCGCCACGGCCACGGGCGCGGCGTGGTCGCGCAGGAGGATCATGACCGCGACCGCGGTGCCGGCCATCAGCGCGGCGCCGATCACGGCGTTGGCGGCCATGCCCTGGACGAACGCCTCGCGCGCCGTGTCCAGGAGTTCCGCCCGCGGCTGCTCCGGGAGCCGCCCGGCCACCTCGACGGCGCCGCCGAGCGTGTCGCCCGCCGCGTCCGCGGCCGCCGGGGGCGCGCCCGCCGGGACCGCGCCGTCGACGCCGTGGCGGTAGAACGCGGCGCCGACGCTGCCCAGCACCGCCACGCCGAGCGCGCCGCCGAGCTGGTTGCCCGTCTCCGCGAGCGCGGAGACGGCGCCGGCCCGCTCCGGCGGGGCCGCGCCGAGGATCAGGTCGGCGGTCAAGGTGAGGCCGGCGCCGAGGCCCGCGGCCACCGCGGTCGCGCCGACGACCACCAGCGCCAGCGGGGAGTCCGCCGTCACCTGGGTCAGCAGCAGGAACCCGGCGGCCGACAGCAGCAGCCCGCCGCCGATGACGCGGGCCGGGGGCACCGTCCGGGCGAGCGCCGCCGCGACGCCGGTGGTCACGGCCACCGACAGCGGCGCGGGCAGCGACCACAGCGCCGCCTCGAGCGGTCCCATCCCGTGCACGAGCTGAAGCCACTGCGTCGTGAACAGCGCGAACCCGACCATCGCGAACAGCGCCACCAGGTTCACGGCCATCGGCGCGCTGAACGCGCGGAGCCGGAACAGGGCGACGTCGATGACCGCGTCCGCCCGCCGCTGCTGCCGCAGGAACGCGGCGCCCGCCACCGCCCCGGCCGCGACGCACAGGAGGGGGACGGCGCCGACGCCGTCCTGCGCCAGCTCCTTGATCCCGTAGACCACCGGCAGCACCGCCGCGAGCGACAGCACCGCGCCGAGCGGCCCGAGGCGGCCCGGCTCGGGCGCGCGGTACTCGGGGATCAGGACGGGCGCCAGCACCAGCAGCAGCACCATCGGCGGCACGTTGATCAGGAAGACCGAGCCCCACCAGAAATGGTCCAGCAGCACCCCGGACACCAGCGGGCCGACGGCCGCGCCGCCGGAGAAGGCGGCCGTCCACGCCGCGATCGCGGTGCGGCGCTGGACGGGGTCGGTGAACATGGTGCGGATCAGCGCCAGCGTCGACGGGGCCAGCACCGCGCCCGCGACGCCGAGCGCGGCGCGGGCGCCGATCAGCATGCCCGCGCTGTCGGCGTACGCGGCGGCGACGGACGCGGCGCCGAACGCGGCGGCGCCGCACAGCAGCAGCCGGCGGCGGCCGAACCGGTCCCCGAGCGCCCCCATCGTGATCAGCAGCCCGGCCAGCAGGAACCCGTAGATGTCGAGGATCCACAGCTGCTGCGCGCTGGACGGCTCCAGCTCCGCGCTGACGAACGGGACGGCCAGGTAGAGCACCGACACGTCCATCGAGATGAGCAGGTTGGCCAGCACGAGGACCGCGAGACCGGCCCATTCCCGCCGGCCGGCCCGCGAGTGACTTTCGGTGGTGAACATGGTCCTCCGTCGTTGCTGGTCAGGGCGGGTCAGGGCGGGCCGGCCGCCGTGCCGGCGAGCCTGCCCCGGTCGATCTTCCGGTTGGCGTTCAGCGGGAAGTCCGCCACGTGCCTGAACAGGCGGGGCATCATGCCCTCGGGCAGGACCCGCCGCAGCTCGCGGGTGAGGACGGCGGGGGACGCGGGCGTCCCGGTGTAGAACACGACGAGTTCGAGGCCGCCGTCCGCCGCGGGCCGGGTGACCGTCACCGCGTCCTCGACGCCGCCGCAGGCCCGGACGGCCTCGTCCACCTCGGCGAGCTCGACCCGCCAGCCGTGGATCTGCACCTGCGAGTCCAGCCGCCCGAGGTAGACCAGCTCGCCGCCGGCGCGGCGGACCCGGTCCCCGGTCCGGTACCAGGTGCGGCCGCCGTGCTCCAGGAACCGGCCCGCGTCGTCCGCCGGGTCCAGGTAGCCCGCCGCCATCTGCGGGCCGGTGACGCACAGCTCGCCCTCGGCGTCGTCGACGCCGCCGTCCGGGCCGAGCAGCAGATGGTCGTGCCCGTCGTGCACGGCGCCGATCGGCACGTGCCCGTTGGCGCCCAGCTCCGGCGACACGCCGGGGGACCAGCGGTGCCCGGAGACGGTGATGGTCAGCTCGGTGGGCCCGTAGAGGTTCTCCACAGCCGAGCCGGGCGCGGCGGCCTGCCAGTCGGCCGCGTCGGCGCAGCGCAGCGCCTCCCCGGCGAAGAAGCTCCAGCGCAGCGACGGCATCGTGCCGGTCGACGGCGGGGTCGCGGACAGGCCGCCCATCCGGCGGGTGAGCGCGATGGCGCTCGGCGTGGAGAACCACACCGTCATCTCCCGCTCGGCGATGAACGCGGGCAGGTCCGTGTACGCGCGGACGGGCACGGTGTGCGCGCTCGCCCCGGCGCCCCAGGCGCAGAACAGGTCGAACATGGCGCAGTCGAAGTTGAGGCCGAAGGTCTGCGAGAACACGTCCCCGGCGTGGAAGTCGTACCGCTCGTCCATCAGCCGGAAGTAGTGCCGGGTGCTGCCGTGCGTGATCGGGACGCCCTTGGGCCGGCCCGTCGAACCGGACGTGAACAGCACGCAGGCGACGTCGGACGCCTCGGCGGGACGGGGCGCGGCGAGGGCGTCGCGGCGCTCGGACGGCACCGCGGTGAAGCCGTGCCGCCGGGCCGTGGCGGGCTCCGCCGAGAGGACCGCGGCGTCCAGTTCCGCCGCCGCGAGCCCGGCCATGCCCGCCTCGTCGGCGATCAGCGTCCGGACGCCTGCGGCCTGCAGCATTTGCCGGGTGCGCTCGGCCGGGAAGTCCGGGCTCAGCGGGACGACCGCCGCGCCCGCGTACAGCGCGGCGAGCAGCCCCGCGTAGGCGGTCCGGCCCTTCTCTGCCAGGACCCCGACCGCCGCGGGCGGCCCCGCCGGGCCCGCCAGCAGCGCGCCCGCCCAGGCCAGCGCCAGCTCGTGGAGCGCCTCGTAGGTGACGGTCTCGGTGTCGGCGCGGATCGCGGGACGGCCGGGCGAGGCGGCCAGGCCGCGCAGGAACCGCGCGTGCAGAGCGTGCTCGGGAACGTCGTTCATTCCATGTCCTGGGAGTGGGGTCGATAAGGGTTGTCCGCGGCGCGGGCGGCTGCTTAGCGTTGAGCGCGGCAACGGTCGTTGCCCGAGCGTCGACATCTTTCAGGAGCCACCATGTGGGACCCCCGGTTCGAGGAAATTCTGCGCGCCAGGCTGCCGTTCCTCCAGCCCGGCGAAGGCGTCGGCGAGGACCTCAGCCTGCGCGACTTCGGGCTGGATTCGATCGGCGCCGTCGAATTGCTCTCCTCGCTGGAGAAGACCTATTCGGTGCGGTTCGTCGACGACGCTCTCGACATGGCGAACTTCGAAACTCCCGCGGTGCTGTGGCAGACCCTCTCCACCATGATGGAGAAGACCGAAAAGGCTTCCTGAGCCGCGCCGGCCGGCCGCCGCGGCGCTCATCCGACCGGGTCCCGGCGGCGCGGCCGCAGGGCCATTTCCGGTTTCAGCGCGACGACCTCGAAATTGTCGGTGGTGCAGCTCACCCGGCCCCACAGGTCGTCCGGCCCCGACACGTGGACGGTGCGGACGTCCGCCTCCCGCAGCGTCCGGACGACCGCGGGCCACCGCACCGGCCGGACGACCGCGTCCAGCAGCATCGTCCGCACCTCGGCGGCCGTGCGCAGCACCGTCCCGTCGTGGTCGCAGACGATCGGCAGCTGCGGGTCGGCGAACGGGACGCCGTCGAGCACCTCCAGCTCGATCACGTCCCGGAGCGGCGCGAACGCGGCCGAGTGCATCGGCGGCCGCATCGTGTACAGGGGCAGGCCGCCCGCGGCGCGGAGCCGCTCCTTCAGCCAGTCGAGCCGGTGCTCGTGCACCGACAGCATGTGGAAGTCGTCGTCGACGTGGCAGGCGATGTCGTACCAGCCGCCCCGCTCGTCCAGGTCGAGCAGCACCTCGGCCAGCCTGTCCTCGGGGACCCGCGCGAACGACTGCGTGACGACGTCGCGGTGCTCGCGGGCGAAGTAGTCCGCCGTGCGGCGGCCCCACCCGGCGGTCGCCGCGACCGCGGCGGAGAAGTCGAGCGAGCCCGCGTACACCGCCGCCGGGGTCCCGCCGAAGCTCGGCCCGGCGCAGATCCCCGGCGCCGTGCCGAGTTCCTCGGCGGCCCATTCCGCCAGCGCCAGGCAGGTCACCATGAACGCGACGCGGGCCGCTTCGGAGTATTCCTCCGGGTCCTCCCGGAAACGGTCGATCAGCGAGTATCCCAGCGTCTCGTCGGCCCGCGCCACGAGGCGGCGCGCGGCCGGGTTCAGCAACAGGAACCTGGCCACGTCCGCGAAGTCGAACGGTTTGATCGCGGGAAAGACGATCGCGGTGTCCATATATCCATTCTCCTCGCCGGTCCAGCCGCCGAGAGACGGCGTGACGCCGCAAGTCTGGCCGGTCCGCGCACATCCGGAAAACCCCCTAAGCCCCCCTAGGGAGCGGCGTGCGGGTGGCCGAACCCCGGCCGGCCTGATTTTCTCGTGATAGGCGTGTTCGCATCGGCCGAACCGCGCGGTCCAGGACCGCGGCCCGCGATATCAAAGGTGACTCTAATGAGCGTGAACACAGCACCGGCTCGCGTACGGAGTTCGGTCGACAACCTTTATGGGTTCATGATGGAGGGCGCGGACGCCGACCCCGGCGCGGCCGCCGTCGTCGAGGCCGGCGCCCCCGGGGGCGAGCCGGCCGTCGTCACCTACGGCGAGCTCCGCGAGCGCGTCGAGGAGTACGCCGCCGCGCTCGGCGGGCTCGGGCTCGACGTCGGCGACCGGGTGGTCCTGGAGTCCGACACCACGTCGTCCGCCATCGCCGCCTACCTCGCCTGCTGCCTGCTCGGGCTGCCGTTCGTCCCGGTGAGCCCGGAGACGCCCGCCAAGCGGCTGCTGGCGATCATCGAGTCGGCCAGGCCCGCCCTGTTCCTGCAGGCCGAGGACGGCGAGCGGGACGGGATCCCGCCGGACGTCGGCGCCGCCAGGTTCGGCCCGGACGGGCTGCGCGCCGAGCGCCCGCCCGTCCCGCGGCCCCGGCGCCGCCGCGAGGTCGTCGCCACCGACCCCGCCTACATCATCTTCACGTCCGGCACGACCGGCCGGCCCAAGGGCGTCGTGATGAGCCACCGCGCCATCACCGCGTTCTTCCGCGCCGTGCGGCGGCTCGGGCTCGTCCGGCCCGGCGACCGCGTCGCGACGACCTCGCCGCTCCAGTTCGACTTCGCCCTGTTCGACATCGGCATCGCGCTCGGCAGCGGCGCCACCGTCGTGCCGGTGCCGCGCGACCGGCTCCGCTGGCCCCGCCGGTTCCTCGGCGTCCTGCGCGACACGGGCGCGACGCACGTCCACGGCGTCCCGTCGATCTGGCGCCCGGCGCTGCGCAACGAACCGGAGCTGCTCGGCTCGCTCGGGCTGCGCGGCGTCCTGTTCTGCGGCGAGCACTTCCCGATGCACGAACTGCGGCTCCTCCAGTCGATCTCGCCGGGCACGCGCCTGGTCAACTGCTACGGGGCCACCGAGTCGATGGCGTGCTCGTTCACCGACGTGCCCGCGCCGATCCCCGACGACCTGGACCTGCTGTCCATCGGGTTCGCGCACCCCGGCGCCGAGATGATGATCGCCGACGAGCGCGGCCGCCCGATCGAGGAGACCGGCGTCCCCGGCGAGATCTACCTGCGCAGCCCCGCGCTGTTCAGCGGCTACTGGGACGACCCGGAGGCCACCGCCGCCGCGCTCGTCCCCGACCCGCTGAGCCCGCTGTCCGGGCAGGTCGTCCTCCGCACCGGCGACCTCGCGCACCGCGGTCCCGGCGGGGAGCTGTACTTCCGCGCCCGCGCCGACTCGCAGGTGCAGATCCGCGGCAACCGGGTCGAGGTGGCCGAGGTTGAGCGCAGGCTCGCGGAGTTCCCCGGCGTCGGCGCGGCCTGCGCGCTGGTGCTGCCGGGGGCCGGCGCCGGCGCCGACCCCGTCCTCTGCGCGTTCGTCGCCGCCCCGCCCGGTCTCGACCGCATGGCCGCGCGCTCCTTCTGCGCCGAGGCGCTGCCCGACTATATGGTCCCGCAGGAACTCCATATCGTCGTCGGCGACCTCCCGCTCACGGCGAACGGAAAGGTCGACCGGGCCCGGCTCGCCGCAATGCGCTAGGGGGCCATAAGGGTTGGTGCGCCCCGGGGCGGCCAGTAGCGTCCTGAACAGACTCCGCGCCATTCCCATGGCCCGGCAAAAGCGTCCGCATTCAACCGGGATGCGAGTACGAGCACACGGAGGAAAGCGATGAAGGTATTCGTCACCGCCGGCACCGGGACCATCGGGACGGCGCTGGTCGGCGAGCTGCGCAACCGCGGCGCCGAGGTGTCGGTGCTGACCCGCAGCGAGGACAAGGCCGCCGCGCTGCCGGACGGCGTCCGCGGCGTCGTCGGCGACCTGCTCGACCTCAAGCTGCTGGGCGAGGAGTTCGCCGCCGCCGACGCGGTGTTCCTCAACTTCCCCATCGGGGAGACCGAGACCTTCCAGGCGATGCTGGCCGTGGACGCCGCCAAGCGCGCCGGCGTCGGCCACCTGGTGTACGTGTCCACCCACGACCCGGAGACGCTGTTCACGCCGCCGCACTGCGCGGTGAAGCTGGTCGTCGAGAAAGCCGTCAAGGCGTCCGGCGTCCCGTACACGATCCTGCGGCTCAACGAGTTCATGCAGAACGACATCCTGGCCAAGGACATGTTCCTCGCCGGGGTCAACGGGATCCCGCTCGGCGCCGTCGGCGTCTCCCGGGTGGACGTGCGCGACGTCGCGGAGGCCGCGGCGATCGTCCTGACCACGCCGGGGCACTATGGCGAGACCTACGTCGTCAGCGGCCCCGAGCCGCTCACCGGGCAGGCCGTGACCGACATCTGGAGCCGCGCCCTCGGCGTGGAGATCGCCTACGTCGGCGACGACCTGGCGTCCTGCTCGATGATCCTCAACCAGATGATGCCGCAGCACCTCGCCCGCGACATCTGGCTGACCTACGAGTACTACGACCGGTACGGCCAGGTCGCCGCCGCCGAGGACGTCGACCGGCTGACCAAGCTCCTCGGCCACGCGCCGCGCTCGTTCGCCGAGTTCGCCGCGGAGATGGCCGGGGTCTGGAAGTCCTGACGCGCCGCGCCGGCCCGGGGCAGGAAAGAATGGTGGAGTGCGCGCATGACTGAGTTCGGCACGCCGGAACGGCCGCTCGACACGGTGATCTCCCAGACGCTCGCCGTGCTGCGGAAAATGGATCCTTCCGGCCGGCACACCGTCACCGACGACCGCCCTTTCCTGGAAATAGGTCTGGATTCCCTGGGCCTGGTGGAATTGCATGCGAGGCTGACGGCCGCCACCGGCCTGCAATTGCCGGTGACGGTCGGATTCGACTATCCGACCCCGGGAGCGCTCGCCGACTTCCTGCTCGCCGAGTCGGGCGGCGGCGCCCGTGGCGGCAGCGCCGCGCCGGCCCCCGCCGCGGCGGAGCGGCCGGCGCCCCCGGGGGAGGACGACGACCCGATCGCGATCGTCGGCATCGGCTGCCGCTTCCCCGGCGGGGTCGCCTCCCCGGAGGACCTGTGGCGGCTGGTCGACGGCGGCGTCCACGTCATCTCCGGCTTCCCGGACGACCGCGGCTGGGACCTCGGCGCGCTCTACGACCCGGACCCGGACACGCCCCGGACCAGCTACGTCGACCAGGGCGGCTTCCTGGACGGCGCCGCCGACTTCGACGCCGCCTTCTTCGGGATCAGCCCGAAGGAGGCGCTCGCCATGGACCCCCAGCAGCGGCTGCTGCTGGAGGCCTGCTGGGAGGCGCTCGAACGGGCCGGGATCGACCCCGCCCGGCTGCGCGGCACCGAGTCCGGCGTGTTCGTCGGCGTGGAGCCGCACGAGTACGGCCCGCGCGTCCACGAGGCGCCGGACGGGCTCGACGGCCACCTGATGCTCGGCACCCTGCCGAGCGTCGTGTCCGGCCGCGTCGCCTACACGCTCGGGCTCGAAGGGCCCGCGCTGACCGTCGACACGGCCTGCTCGGGGTCGCTGACCGCGCTGCACCTCGCGGTGCGGTCGCTGCGGCGCGGCGAGTGCGGTCTCGCGCTGGCGGGCGGCGTCACGGTGATGTCGAGCCCCGGCACGTTCACCACGTTCAGCCGCCAGCGGGGCCTGGCGCCGGACGGCCGGTGCAAGGCGTTCGCCGCGGCGGCCGACGGCACCGGCTTCGCCGAGGGCGTGGGCGTGTTCGTCCTGACCCGGCTCTCGGCCGCGCGCCGGGCCGGGCATCGCGTCCTCGCGATCGTCCGGGGCACCGCGATCAACCAGGACGGCGCGAGCAACGGGCTGACCGCGCCGAACGGCCCGTCCCAGCAGCGCGTCATCCGCGCGGCCCTCGCGGACGCCGGGCTCGCCGCCGCGCAGGTCGACGCGGTCGAGGCGCACGGCACCGGGACCAGGCTCGGCGACCCCATCGAGGCGGGCGCGCTGATCGCCGCCTACGGGCGCGAGCGCGCGCCGGACCGGCCGCTGTGGCTCGGGTCGGTCAAGACGAACATCGGCCACACCGGCGCCGCCGCGGGCGCCGCCGGGCTGATCAAGATGATCATGGCGATGCGGCACGGCGTGCTGCCCGCGACCCTGCACGTGGACGCGCCGACCCCGCACGTCGACTGGTCGGCCGGAACCGTCCGGCTGCTGACCGAACCCGTCCCCTGGCACCCGGACGAGGGGCAGGCGGACGCCCCGCGCCGCGCCGGGATCTCGTCGTTCGGCGCCAGCGGCACGAACGCGCACGTCATCATCGAGGAGGCCCCGGACGACGCGGCCCCGGCGACGCCCGCCGAGCCGCCGCCGCCTTCCGCCGAGGGCCGGATCACTCCGCTGCCGCTGTCCGCGAAGAGCGAGCCCGCGCTGCGCGCCCAAGCGGCGCGGCTGCGGTCGCTGCTCGCGGACCCGGACTCTCCCGAGGCCCCGCCCTGGACCGACGCGGCGTACTCGGCGGCCACGACCCGCGCGTCCTTCCAGCACCGCGCCGTCATCGTCGCCGCCGGCAGGGACGACGCACTGCGCAGCCTGGACGCGCTGGCCGCCGGCGAAGCGGCGACCGGTGTGGTGCGCGGCTCCGTTCCGCCTGCGCGCGGCGGGACGGCCTTCCTCTTCACCGGACAGGGCAGCCAGCGCCTCGGCATGGGACGCGGCCTGTGCGCCGCGTATCCGGTGTTCGCGGAGGCCCTGGACGAGGCCGCCGGGCACCTGGACGTCCAGCTCGACGTGCCGCTGCTGGACGTGCTCTTCGGAACCGTCCCGGACGCCGCCGCACTGCTCGACCAGACCGCCTACGCGCAGCCCGCGCTGTTCGCCGTCGAGGTGGCGCTGTTCCGGCTGCTGGAGTCGTGGGGCGTGACCCCCGGCCACGTGGCGGGCCACTCGGTCGGCGAGCTGGCCGCGGCGCACGTCGCGGGCGTCCTGTCCCTGGCGGACGCGGCGATGCTGGTCGCCGCGCGCGGACGGCTGATGCAGGAGCTCCCTCCCGGCGGCGCGATGATCGCGGTCGAGGCCGCCGAGGACGAGGTCGCCCCCCACCTGGACGGCCTGGTGGGCATCGCGGCCGTCAACGGACCGGCGTCCGTCGTCCTGTCCGGCGACGAGGACGCGGTCACTCGCCTGGCGGACCGGCTGAGCGAGGGGAGCGACGCGAGCGGGCGCGGGCCGCGCAGGACCCGGCGGCTCCGGGTGTCGCACGCGTTCCACTCGCCGCTCATGGAGCCGATGCTGGCCGAGTTCCGGCGGATCGCCCAGGTCATGGAGTACTCGCCGCCGCGCGTCCCGCTCGTGTCGAACGTGACGGGACGCCCGGTCGCGCCCGACGCCGAGTACTGGGTCCGGCACGTCCGCGAGGCCGTCCGGTTCCACGACGGCGTCCGCTGGCTGCGCTCGCAGGGCGTCACCGCGTTCGTCGAGGTCGGGCCCGACGCCGTCCTGTCGGCGATGGGCCCCGCCTGCCTCGACGCCGGTACCGGAGACGACGCGGACGCGGTCTTCGTGCCGGTGATGCGCGAAGGACGCGACGAGGAACGCGAACTCGTGTCGGCCGTGGGGCTCGTCCACGCGCACGGCGGCCACGTGGACTGGGACGGCGTGTTCGCCGGCCGCGCCGCCCGCCGCGTCGACCTTCCGACCTACCCGTTCGAGCGGCGGCGCTACTGGCTGGACGCCGGACCCGCGGGCGCCGGACGCGACCCGAACGCGCATCCCCTGCTGGGCACGGTCATCACCCTGGCCGAGACCGGTGGAGTCGTCCTGGAGGGACGCCTGTCGACGCGCGCCCAGCCGTGGCTCGCCGATCACGTCATCGCCGGGACGGTGCTGCTGCCGGGCACCGCGTTCGTCGACATGGCGCTCCGCGCCGGGGACGAGTCCGGCTGCGCGGCCGTGGCGGAGCTGACCCTGGAGTCGCCGCTGGCGCTGCCGACCGGCGGCGAGGCGGCGGTGCAGGTCGTGGTCGGCCCGGCCGCCGAACCGGGACGCCGACCGGTGGAGATCTTCTCGCGGCCGGGCGACGCCGGCGCGGACGAGCCCTGGACCAGGCACGCCACGGGCACGCTGGCCACAACGGCGCCTGCGGAGCCGTCCGGCATGACGGTCTGGCCGCCGGAAGGCGCCGAGCCGGTCGACCTGGCCGACCTCGACACGGCGGGCCTCGACTTCGGGCCCATGTTCCAGAATCTGCGCGCCGCCTGGCGCGGGAACGGCGAGATCTTCGCCGAGGCCGCGCTGCCCGAGGAGGCGCGGCACGACGCCGGGCGGTTCGGCCTGCACCCGGCGCTCCTCGACTCTGCGCTGCGCCCCGCCGACCTCGCCGGGGACCCGGCCGGGGACGGCGGCGAGATCCGGCTGCCCTTCGCCTGGTCCGGCGTGACCCTGCACGCCGCGGGCGCCTCGTCCGTGCGGGTGCGGATCGCGCCCGCGGGCCCGGACGCCGTGTCGGTGGACGTCGCCGACGCGGCGGGCGCTCCCGTGGCGTCGATCGCCTCGATCGTGCAGCGCCCCGTCCCGGCCGACCGCCTCGACGGCCTTGGCCAGGCCCAGAACGCGCCGCTCCACCGGGTCCGGTGGGAGCCCGTTGCATCGCCGCCCGCTTCGAAGGGCGCTTGGGCCGTCCTCGGCGGTGGAGAACTCGGCCTGACGGGCGTCCCGGTCTTCGCGGGCGTCGATGAGCTGCGGAAGGCGATCGCGTCCGGCGCGGCGGTGCCCGAGGTCGTCGTGGCGCCTTTCCCGCCGGACGAGGCGTCCGGCAAGCCCTCGGCTGCGGCGCGGGCGTCCACCGTCCGGCTGCTCGACCTGCTTCAGGAGTGGCTGGCCGACGACGGGCTCGCCTCGACCCGGCTGGCCGTGGTCACGCGCGGCGCCGTCGCGGCCACCGACGAAGAGACACCTGACCTAGGCACCGCCCCGGTGTGGGGCCTGGCGCGCTCGGCCCAGGCGGAGCATCCCGGACGCGTCGTCCTCGTCGACCTGGACGCGGACGGCGACCGCGACGCGTCCCGCTCCCTCCGCACGGCCCTCGCCACCGGCGAACCGCAGATCGCAGTCCGCGCGGGCACGCCGCACCGCCCCCGACTTGTGCGGGCGTCCGGCACCGCCCCGAAGCCGCTGTGGGACGACACGGGCACCGTCCTCATCACCGGAGGGACGGGCGGGCTCGGCGGGCTCGTCGCCCGGCACCTGGTCGCCGAGCACGGCGTCCGGCATCTGGTCCTCACGTCCCGGCGCGGCCCGGACGCCCCGGGCGCCGCCGAACTCGACGCGGAGCTGACCCGTCTCGGCGCCACCGTCACCATCGCCGCCTGCGACGTCGCCGACCGCGCGGCACTGGCCGCGCTGCTGGCCGCGATTCCGCCCGAACACCCGCTGACCGGCGTAGTGCACACGGCGGGCGTCGTCGACGACGGCCTGGTCGGCTCCCTCACGCACGAGCAGGTGGACGCCGTCCTGCGTCCCAAGGCGGACGCGGCGTGGCATCTCCACGAGCTGACCCGCGAACTGGACCTCCGGGCGTTCGTGCTGTTCTCCTCCGCCGCGGGCGTGCTGGACGCGCCCGGACAGGGCAACTACGCGGCGGCGAACGTCTTCCTCGACGCGCTGGCCCGGCACCGCGCGTCGGCGGGGCTGCCCGCGACGTCGCTGGCGTGGGGCCTGTGGGCCGGCGGCGACGGCATGGGCGGCCGCCTGGACGACCTCACCCTGCGCCGGGCAGAACGGTCCGGCCTGGCCGCGCTGTCAGCGGACGAGAACCTCGCGCTGTTCGACCTGGCGCTCGGCTCCGGCGACCCCGACCTCGTCCCGGTGCGGGTCGACGCGGCGGCGCTGCGCGCCCGGACCGAAGGCGTCCCGGCGATGCTCCGCGGCCAGGTGCGCGGCCCGTCCCGGAACCGGCCCGCCCAGACGCCCACCAGCGGCACGTCGCTCGCGGCGCGGCTCGCCGACCTGCCCGGCGCCGAGCGGGACCGTGTCGTGCTGGACCTGGTCCGCGCCAGTGTGGCCGCCGTCCTCGGGCACGACGGCGCCGGCGCGATCGACCCCGCCCGCGCCTTCAACGAGATCGGGTTCGACTCGCTCGCCGCGGTCGAGCTACGCAACGCGCTCAACGCGGCGACCGGGCTGCGGCTGTCCTCGACCCTGGTCTTCGACCATCCGACGCCCCGCGCCCTCGCGTCCCACATCCTGGCGAAGGCGCTGCCCGCGGCCCCGGCCGCCGTGACCGCGCGTCCGGCGGACAAGGCCGGGACGGCGGACGAGCCCATCGCGATCGTGGGAATGGCGTGCCGCTACCCCGGCGGCGTCGCCTCCCCGGAGGACCTTTGGCAACTCGTCGCGGGCGGGCGGGACGGCGTCACGCTGTTCCCCGAGGACCGCGGCTGGAACGTCGCGGAGCTGTACGACCCGGAGCCCGGTCTGCCGGGCAAGAGCTACATCCGCGAGGGCGGCTTCCTGCACGACGCGGCCGACTTCGACGCCGACCTGTTCGGGATCAGCCCGCGCGAGGCGCTGGCGATGGACCCGCAGCAGCGGCTGCTGCTGGAGACCTGCTGGGAGGCGCTGGAACGGGCGGGCGTCGACCCGCTGTCGGTGCGCGGCGCGCCGGTGGGCGTGTTCGCGGGCGTCATGTACCACGACTGGGCCACCCGCCTCGGCGACGTGCCGGAGGACCTGGCCGGATACCTCGGCAACGGCAGCGCGGGCAGCATCGCCTCGGGCCGCGTCGCCTACGCGCTCGGGCTGGAGGGCCCGGCCGTGACGGTCGACACGGCGTGCTCGTCGTCGCTGGTCGCGCTGCACTGGGCGATGCAGGCCCTGCGCCGCGGCGAATGCTCGCTGGCCCTCGCGGGCGGCGTGACGGTGATGGCGACGCCGGACACCTTCGTCGACTTCAGCTTGCAACGCGGCCTGGCGATGGACGGCCGGGCCAAGTCGTTCGCCGCCGCAGCAGACGGCACCGGCTGGGGTGAGGGCGCCGGGATGCTGCTCGTCGAGCGGCTCTCGGACGCGCGGCGCAACGGGCACCGCGTGCTGGCGGTGGTCCGCGGGTCTGCGATCAACCAGGACGGCGCGTCCAACGGCCTGACCGCGCCGAACGGCCCGTCGCAGCAGCGCGTGATCGGCCAGGCCCTGCACGACGCCGGTCTCGGCGCGGGAGACGTCGACGCGGTCGAAGGCCACGGCACCGGCACGACCCTCGGCGACCCGATCGAGGCGCAGGCGCTGCTGGCGACCTACGGCCAGGATCGTCCGGAGGGGCGTCCGCTGTGGCTGGGGTCGATCAAGTCGAACATCGGCCATGCGCAGGCCGCCGCCGGAGTGGCCGGGATCATCAAGATGGTCGAGGCGATGCGGCACGGCATCCTGCCGAAGACCTTGCACGTGGACGAGCCGACCCCGCAGGTGGACTGGTCCGAAGGCGACGTGGAACTGCTCACCGAGGCACGGGACTGGCCGGTGGACGGGCGTCCGCGCCGTGCTGGGATCTCGTCCTTCGGGATCAGCGGCACCAACGCCCACGTGATCATCGAGCAGGGCCCGGAGCCCGGAAACACTGAGCAGGCCGAGGGCGGGACGAGGGTCGTGCCGTGGGTCGTCGCGGGCAAGACCGCCCCGGCGCTGCGCGGCCAGGCCGAGCGCCTCCGCGCCCACCTGGAGCTGCAGGAAGGCGGCCCGGCGGCGGTCGGCCGCGCGTTGGCGACGACCCGGGCCGCGCTGGAGCACCGCGCGGTGCTCGTCGGGAGCGCCCAGGACGAACTCGTCCGCGGCCTCGAAACGCTGGCAGGCCAGGACACACTGGCGCCGCCCGTCGTCGCGCGCGGTCCGGTGCCCGATGGCGGCCTGGCGTTCCTGTTCACCGGGCAGGGCGCGCAGCGCGCCGGGATGGGCCGCGAGCTGTACGAGACGTTCCCCGCGTACGCGGCGGCGTTCGACGCCGTGTGCGCCCGGCTGGACCCGCACCTGGAGCACCCGCTGCGCGAGGTGGTGTGGGACGGCCAAGACCGCCTGGACGAGACCGTCCACGCCCAGGCCGCCCTGTTCGCGGTCGAGGTCGCCCTGTTCCGGCTGCTGGAGTCGTGGGGCATGCGCCCCGACCACCTGGCCGGGCACTCGATCGGCGAGGTGGCCGCCGCGCACGCCGCCGGGGTCCTGCCGCTCGACGACGCCGCGACGCTGGTCGCGGCCCGGGGCCGCCTGATGCAGGCGCTCCCGCGCGGCGGCGCGATGGTCGCCGTGCAGGCGGCCGAGGACGAGGTCGCGCCGCTGCTGACGTCCGGGCGCGTCGCGATCGCGGCGGTGAACGGACCGTCGGCGATCGTGCTGTCCGGCGACGAGGACGAGGTGCTCGCGCTGGCCGCCCGGCTGGACGCCGACGGCCGCCGAACCAGGCGGCTGCGCGTCTCGCACGCCTTCCACTCGCCGCTCATGGACCCGATGCTGGACGAGTTCCGCCAAGTCGTGGAGCGGCTGGAGTACCGGCCGCCGGAGATCCCGGTGGTGTCCAACCTGACCGGCGCGCTCGCCGACCAGGGATCGGGCGACTACTGGGTGCGGCACGTCCGGGAGGCCGTGCGGTTCGCCGACGGCGTGCGCTTCCTGGAGTCGGCGGGCACGGCGACGTTCGTCGAGCTGGGCCCGGACGCGGTCCTGTCGGCGCTGGGCCGGGAGTGCGCGGGCGGGGACGCCGCGTTCGTCCCGCTGCTGCGCCGCGACCGTCCGGAGGAGGCCGAGCTGGTGGCGGGCGTGGGCACGGCCTTCGCCCGCGGAGCCCATGTCGACTGGGACGCCTTCTTCGCCACTTTGCCGGGCCGTTCCGGCGGCGTCCGGACCGAGCTGCCGACGTACGCGTTCCAGCGCCGCCGCTACTGGCTCGACGCGGGCGCGCCCGCGGGCGACGTCGGCCATGCCGGGCTGGACCCGGTCCGGCACCCGATGCTGGGCGCCGCCATCGACGCGCCAGGCTCGGACCAGCTGGTGCTGACCGGCCGCCTGTCCGCCGGGACGCAGCCGTGGCTGGCCGACCACGCGGTGCTGGGCTCGGTGCTGCTGCCCGCGACCGGCTTCGTCGAGATGGCGTTGCGGGCCGGGGAACGGGTCGGCTGCGGCACGCTCGCGGAGCTGACGCTGGAGACCCCGCTCGTCCTTGACGGGCGGAACGGATACGCGATGCGAGTCGTGGTCGGCGAACCGGACGGCGACGGCGCCCGCACGGTCACGCTGTACTCCCGCCCGGACGGCGAGCAAGCCGGGCCCGGGTGGACGCGGCACGCGACCGGCGTCCTGGGACCGGACGGCGGCGCACCGACCTTCGACCTCGCCCAGTGGCCACCGCCCGGCGCGACGCAGATGGACGTGACGGACGCCTACGACCGCCTGTCCGGCATGGGCTACGGCTACGGCCCCGCCTTCCAGGGGCTCCGCGCCGCATGGCGCCGTGACGGCGACGTCTACGCCGAGGTCGCGCTGCCGGACGCGGTGCGCGGCGAGGCGGCGCGCTTCGGCCTGCATCCCGCGCTGCTCGACGCCGCGCTCCACGCCGACGCCCTCAGCGAGGACGGCACAGACGACGAAGGAACGGCGAGCGCCCCGTTCGTGTGGGGCAACGTGACGTTGCACGCCGAGGGCGCCTTCGTCGTGCGCGTCCGCAGCCGCCGCGCGGACACCGGGGCCTTGACGGTGGAGCTGGCCGACGAGGCCGGACGTCCCGTGGCGACGGTGGAGTCCGTGGTCACGCGCCCGGTGTCCGCCGGGCAGCTCGCGGGCGGCCGCCGTCCGCCGCTGTACCGCGTCGACTGGGTCACGCCGCCGCGGCCTTCGACACCCGCCGACACCGACCGGTGGGCGGTCCTCGGCGCCGACAAGCTCGGCCTGGACGACCGCGTCCCGCTGTTCACCGACCTTGCCGCGCTCGCGGACGCGGTCGGCGCGGGCACGATGCCGACGCCAGACCTCGTCCTGTTCGGCTGCCCGCCCGCGACCGCCGACGACCCCGTGACGGACGCCCGGGCCGCGACGGCCGCCGTCCTGAACACCCTCAAAACATGGCTGGCCGACGACCGGTTCACCAAGTCGCGCCTGGCCGTCGTGACTCGGAACGCCACCGGCGCCGACGCCGAGCCGGGGCAGGCGGCGGTGTGGGGCCTCGTCCGCGCGGCGCAGGCCGAGAACCCGGACCGGTTCGCGCTCCTCGACCTCGACGGCGCGGCCGCGTCCCTCCGCGCGCTGCCTTCCGCGCTCGCGTCCGGCCCAGACGAGCCGGAGCTGGCGCTGCGCGACGGCGAGCCGCGCGTCCCCCGACTGGCGGAGGCCCCGGCCCCGGCGGTGGGCGCGACCCCGCCGTGGACGCCCGGCGGCACCGTCCTGATCACGGGCGGCACCGGCGGGCTCGGCGCCCTCGTCGCGCGGCACCTGGTGACCGCGCACGGCGTCCGCGGCCTGGTCCTGGCCGGACGGCGCGGCCCCGCCGCGACCGGCGCGGCCGACCTGCGCACCGAACTGACCGGCCTCGGCGCCCACGTGGACGTCGTCGCCTGCGACGTGGCAGACCGTGCCGCGCTCGCCGCGCTGCTGGCGCGGATCCCCGCCGACCGGCCGCTGACGGGTGTGGTGCACCTCGCCGGAGTCCTGGACGACGGCGTGATCGGCTCCCTGACGCCCGCCCGGATGGACGCCGCGCTGCTCCCCAAGGCGGGCGCCGCCTGGCACCTGCACGAGCTCACCCGCGACCTGGACCTGTCGGCGTTCGTGCTGTTCTCGTCCGCGAGCGGCGTGCTGATGGGCGCGGGCCAGGGCAACTACGCGGCGGCGAACGCGTTCCTCGACGCGCTCGCCGCGCACCGCCGCGCGCTGGGCCTTCCCGCGACGTCCCTCGCCTGGGGCCTGTGGGCGGAGCGGAGCGGGATGGGCGGCAGGCTCGGCGACGCCGACCTGCGCCGCGCCCGCGACGCCGGGATGCCCGCGCTGTCCCCGGACGAGGGCCTGGCGATGCTCGACGCCGCGCTGGCCGCCGGAACGCCCGCGCTGGTGCCCGTCCGGCTCGACCCGGCCGCGCTGCGCGCCGGGCACGACGAGCTGCCCGCGATGCTCCGCGACGTCGTCCGGCCGCCGGCCAGGAGGGCGGCGCCGCGTCCCGCGAACGCGCCGGGACCGTCGCTCGCCGAGCGCCTGGCCGGCCTGGAACCGGACGAGCGGGAGCGGGCCGTCCTGGACGTGGTCCGGGCCGAGGTCGCCGCCGTGCGCCACGACGACCCCGCCGCGATCGAGCCCGGCGCGCGGTTCGGCGACCTCGGGCTCGACTCGCTCGCGGCCGTGGAGCTGCGGAACCGGCTGGGCGCCGCGGCGGGCGTCCGGCTCCCGGCGACGCTGGTCTTCGACCACCCGACGCCCGCGCTGCTCGCGCGGTTCCTGCTGGCCGAGCTGCTCCCGGAGCCGGAGACCCCGCAAGCACCCGGCGCCGACCCCGACACCGACACTGACGACGCCCAGGCCGGGGACGCGATCGAGGCGATCAGGGACATGGGCGTCGACGACCTGCTCCGGGCGGCCCGGCGCGCGGGCCCGGGCTGACCGGCCCGCGGCCCCCGACACCTGCGACCTTGAGATGGAGTGAGGCGGACATGGCGGAAGTGATGGACCGGCCGGGCCGGGTGACGGACCCGGTCCGCCACGCCAACGACCCGGAGCTGCTCACCCGGGTGCTGCGGCCGTACCGGGCGAAGAACTGCGAGTACCTGACCTCGGCGGAGATCACGGTGGCGGGCGACCCCGCCGAGCAGGGGCGCCTCGGCGCGGCCTGCGCCTTCGAGATCCCCGAGTCCTGCTACATCGACGACACCGGGCACTTCAACGCCGTCGAGTTCAACATCTGCTTCAACCAGATGTTCTACTACCTGGTCGCGAAGTCGGTGAAGGAGCGGCTGACGGCGCCGTTCTCCCGCTGGAGCATGGACGACTTCTGGACGCGCCAGCTCGGCGAGATCCTCATCACCGACTTCCGCAGCGCGTTCCGCACGCAGATGCGCGGGCGGCACTTCCGCGGCGAGATCGACCTCGTCGACGTGGCCGAATGGGACGGCAGCGACATCAGGGACGCGCTCGTGGTCATCCGCACCACCTGCCGGTACTGGGACGAGCACGGCGGCGACAGCCACGGCGAGGTCACCGCCGCGATCCTGAACCCGCCGCCGTCCGGCGGCTGATCCGGAGGCAGCAGTGAACGACGAGGCAGCAGTGAACGACACGGCACTGAACGACACGGCAGATGCGGCCGCGGGGGTATGGCCGCCGCCGGGGGCCGTCCCGGTGGACACCGCGGACTTCTACTCCCGGCTCGCCGACCGCGGCTTCCGCTACGGGCCCGCGTTCCGCGGGCTGCGCGCCGCGTGGAGCCGGGGCGAGGAGATCTTCGCGGAGGTCACGCTGGACGGCGCCCTCGGCGGCGCCGCGGCCTCCTACCTCCTCCACCCGGCGCTCTTCGATGGAGCGTTGCACACCACCCTGCTGCCGTCCGGGGACGGGCAGGACGCGCCGCGCCTGCCGTTCGTCTGGCGCGGCGTGCGGCTGCGGAACTCTGGGGCGCGCCGCCTGCGCGTCCGCATGGCGCCGGACGGCGACAACGCCGTGTCGTTGACCGTCACCGACGACGAGGGGCGGGAGGTCGCCTCCGTCGCCTCGCTCGCGCTGCGCCCGCTCGGCGGCGGCGGCCACGCCGACGGCGCCGCGCTGCTGCGCCTCGCCTGGAACGCCGTGCCGCGCACATCGGCAGCCACTGCGGACGACACGCGTCCGCTCGCCTTCCTCGGCACCGACCACCTCGGCGTCACCGGCGCGCTGAAGGCGGCGAGCCGGCGCGTCGACGTCCATCCGTCGCTGCGGTCCCTCGACGAGGGGCTGCGCGCGGGCGGCGACGCCGTCCCCGGCGCCGTCCTGGTCTCCTGCACCGACGAGGCCGCCGAGGTGCGCGCCGCGACCCAGCGGGCGCTCGTGCTGATCCAGGAATGGCTGGCCGACGCCAGGCTGGCCGACGTCCGGCTCGTCTTCGTCACGCGGGGCGCGGTGGCCGTCCGGGACGGGCACGACGTCCCCGACCTCGCCGGCGCCGCCGTCTGGGGGATGGTGCGCGCCGCGCAGGCCGAGCACCCGGGCCGGTTCGCGCTGGTGGACCTCGACGACGCCGGGTCGGCCGGGCCCGCGCTCGCGGCCGCCGCGGCCGCCGGGGAGCCGCAGCTCGCCGTCCGCGACGGCGGCCTGCTCCGCCCGCGCCTGGTCCGCTGCCCGCCCGCCGCCTCCGCCGCCGCGACGCGCTGGGACCCGGACGGCACCGTCCTGATCACCGGCGGCCTCGGCGCGCTCGGCGCGCACGTCGCCCGGCACCTCGTCCGGAGCGGGCGGACGCGGCGGCTCGTGCTGCTCGGCCGCCGCGGCGCGGACACCGCGGGCGCCGCCGCGCTGGCCGGCGAGATCGCCGCGCTCGGCGGGCACGCGGAGATCGCCGCCTGCGACGCGGCCGACCGCGCCGCCCTGGAACGGGTGATCGCCGCGATCCCGGACCGGCACCCGCTCACCGCCGTCGTGCACGCCGCCGGAGCCGTGGACGACGGCACGGTCGCCGCGCTCACACCCCGCAGGTTCGAACGCGTCCTGCGGCCCAAGGCGGACGCCGCGCTGAACCTGCACGAGCTGACCCGGGACCTGCCGGGCTGCGAGCTGATCCTGTTCTCGTCCATCTCGGGCACCCTCGGCGGCGCCGGGCAGGCGAACTACGCCGCGGCCAACGCCTTCCTCGACGCGCTCGCGCACCGCCGCCGGGCGCTCGGGCTGCCCGGCGCGTCCCTGGCCTGGGGGCTGTGGGAGGACGGGATGGCGGGCGGCCTCAGCACCGCCGACCTGACCCGCCTCCGCCGGTCGGGCCTCGCCGCCCTCACCGCCGAGCAGGGCCTCGCGCTGCTGGACGCGGCCGCGGGCCACGACCTGGCCGTGGTGGCGCCCGTCCGGCTCGACGAGGACGTCCTGCGCGAGGGCTCGGGCTCGCTTCCCGCGCTGCTGCTCGACCTCGCCGGCCCCGGCCGCGCGTCCCGCCCGCAGGAGGCCCCCGAGCTGCGTGAACATCTCGCGCGCCTGGACGGCCCGGAACGGGAGGAGACCGTCGTGGCGTTCGTCCGCGGCCAGGTCGCCGCCGTCCTCGGGCACGGCTCGGCGGACGACGTCGACCCGGCGCGCGAGTTCGGCGAGCTCGGCCTCGACTCGCTCACCACGGTCGAGCTGAACAGGCGGCTGGCCGCCGCGACGGGCCTGCGGCTGCCCGCCACCGTCGCCTTCGACCATCCGAGCGCCGCCGCGCTGGCCGGCCACCTGCACCGGCTCCTGACCTGACCTGACCTGACCAGGCAGCATCCCGGACGGCGCGGCCGTCCGCCCGACGAAGGGACCCGACCATGCACGTGGTGATCGTCGGCGGCGGCGTGATCGGGCTCGCCGCCGCGTGGCGCGCGCTGGCCGCCGGGCTGACCGCGACGGTGATCGACCCGGCGCCCGCGAGCAAGGCGTCGCACGTCTCGGCGGGCATGCTCCCGCCCGTCACCGAGCAGGTCCACGACCGCGGCCCGCTGCTCCGCTTCTACCTGGACTCGCGCGACCGCTACCCGTCCTTCGTCGCGGAGCTGGAGGACGACGCGGGCCGCCCCGCCGGGTACCGCCGCGACGGCGTCCTCGACGCCGCCTTCGACGACGCCGACCTCGCCGGGCTGCACCAACTCCGGGACTTCCAGATCTCCCTCGGCATCCGCACCGAGACCCTGGCGGCCCGCGACTGCCTGTCCCTCGAACCGCGGCTCGCGCCGACCGTCCACGGCGGACTGTTCGCCCCCGACGACGGGTCCGTCGACCCGCGGCGGCTGACCGCCGCGCTGATCGACGCCGTCCTGCGGCGCGGCGGCGACCTCGTCACCGACGCCGTCACCGGCGTCGTGACGGCCGGCGGCCGCGCGACCGGCGTCCGGCTCCGCTCCGGCGGCACCGTCTCCGGCGACCGGGTCGTCCTCGCGGCGGGCTGCTGGACGCACCGCCTCGGCGGCCTCCCGCCAGGCGCCGTCCCGGAGATCCGGCCCGTCAAGGGGCAGATCCTCCGGCTGCGCTCGGACCTGCCGTTCCTCACCCGCACCACCCGCGGCGTGGTCGCGGGCGCCTCGGTGTACCTCGTCCCGCGCCTGGACGGCGAGCTGGTCGTCGGCGCCACCTACGAGGACGTCGGCGACGACACGGCCGTCACGGCGGGCGGCGTCCAGGACCTGCTCGCCCGGGCCACCGCCGTCCTGCCCGGAGCGACCGCGCTGGAGTTCGCCGAGGCGAGCACCGGCCAGCGCCCGGCGGCGCCGGACGGCCTTCCGGTCATCGGCGAGACCAACGTTCCCGGTCTGCTGCTCTGCACGGGCCACTTCCGCATCGGCGTCCAGCTGACGCCCGCGACCGCCGACGCGCTGGTCGCGCTGCTGACCACCGGCGAGCTTCCCGAGTCGGCCAAGCCCTTCTCCCCGTCCCGCTTCACGACCGCCACCGCCTGACCCGCCGACCCGTCCAACGGCTTGGGGCCCTCATCGAGGTCGATGAGGGCCCCAAGCCGTTTCTCTTCGTCTAGACGGGCATGGTCGCCGGGGCGAGTGTGCCGTCCGCGTTCTGCGTCCAGGACGTGTCGTCCTCGCTCCGCGTCCGGACGATGATCGACCTGCGGCCGGACGCGTCCGCCGGGCCGATCAGCAGGTGGAGCAGGACGGCGCCGCGGGCGTCGAACGTGACGAGGGTGTGCAGCACGAGTTCCTCGATCTCGTCGCAGCCGGTGAGCGACGCGCCGTGCATGACGAGCTCGACCAGCGCCGTGCCGGGCAGCAGGACCGTGCCCATGATGGTGTGGTCGGTGAGCCAGGGCTGGGCGTCCAGGGAGATCCGTCCCGTGAGCAGACGGCCCCCGTCGGGAAGCTCGGTGGTGGCAGCGAGCAGCGGATGGCCGGTGGCGTCGAGCCCGATTCCGGTGGCGCTGCCGGTCGGGGCCGGTGCGTCCAGCCAGTAGCGTCGCCGCTCGAACGGGTACGTCGGCAATTCCACGCGGCGGCCCTCGCCGACCGCAGCCGCGGACCAGTCCACGTCGCCGCCGCGCGCGAGGGCCAGGGCGGCGGTGAGGGTCTGCGCCTCGGGACGTCCCGGACGCAGCACCGGCTCCATCACAGGGTCGGTCTCGGTGACGGCCGTCCGCGCGAGCGCGGTCAGCACGCCGTCCGGCCCGAGTTCGAGATAGGCGGTGACGCCTTCCCGGTGCAGGGCCTGGACGCCCTCGTGGAACCGGACGGCCTCGCGCACGTGCCGCACCCAGTAGCCGGGGGACGCGATCTCCGGCCCCGCGAGGTCGCCGGTCAGGTTGGACACGATCGGGATCTCCGGCGGACGGTACTCCAACCGCGCCGCGACCTCGCCGAACTCCTCCAGCATCCCGTCCATGTGGGGGGAGTGGAAGGCGTGGCCGACGCGCAGCCGATGCGTCTTCACGCCGCGCTCCTTCCACTCGTCCGCGATGGCCAGGACGGCGTCGGCGTCGCCGGAGACGACCGTGGCGTGAGGGCCGTTCACCGCCGCGATCGAGACGTCGCCGCGCAGCGTCCCCGCGACCTCGTCCGCGCCGGCCCGGATCGACACCATCGCGCCGCCGGGCCGGGTTTGTTGCATGAGGCGGGCGCGGGTGGTGATGAGGGTGGCGGCGTCGGTGAGGGTGAGGGTTCCGGCGAGGTGTGCGGCGGTGAGTTCGCCGAGGGAGTGTCCGAGGAGGTAGTCGGGGGTGATGCCGAACGTTTGCAGCAGGTGGTGGAGCGCCGTTTGCAGGGCGAAGAGGCTCGTCTGCGTGTAGAGCGTCTGGTCCAGGAGCTGGGCCTGCGGGCTGCCGGGCTCGGCGAAGATGACCGGTTTGAGCGGGTGGGGGAGGTGGGGGTCGAGGTGGTCGCAGACGTGGTCGAGGGCGTGGGCGAAGGCGGGGTGGGTGTCGTAGAGTTCGCGGCCCATTCCGGCGCGTTGGGCTCCTTGGCCGGTGAGGAGGTAGGCGAGTTTGCCGGGGTGTGGGACGTGGGTGGGGGTGGTGTGGCCGTCGGCGAGTGCGCGGAGCCCGGTGAGGAGCTCGGCGCGGGTGTCACCGGTGACGACGGCGCGGTGGTCGAAGGTCGTGCGGGCGGTGGCGAGGGTGTGGCCGATGTCGGCGGCGCGCAGTTCCGGGTGTGCGGTGATGTGTTCGTGAAGGCGGGCCGCTTGGTCGCGTAGCGCGGTCGGCGTTTTGGCGGTGATGAGGAGTGGGGTCGGGGTGGTGGCCGGGGTGGGGTTGGGGGTCGGGGTTGGGGTGTGTTCGATGATGATGTGGGCGTTGGTGCCGGAGATGCCGAAG
>NZ_JBIRAY010000024.1:0-87134 GCF_044326405.1 Actinomadura sp. 1N219
TTGCGGGCGCCGCCACACGACAACCGGATCCACTTCGGCATTTCTACCTAATGGTCAGTTCCCGGTCAGCAGAGCCACTTGCACTGGTCGTACTTGTCCCAGCCCCAGGTGCCCTGGCGGAGGGTGACGTCCATGAAGTCGCCCACCTCCACCATCAGCGGCGGCTCGTAATTCTCCTTTTCCCGGTTCATGAGTGACCTCCCTTCTTGCCGGGGTCCGAGTCCTGTCGAATACAAAGTACCGACGCCCAGAAGTTGGTCACCATTACCCATAGAGTAAGGTCTCAATACATCGTAAGTAAGGTGGAAGCGAACAGGGCTAAAATCGGACTATTCACTCAAAATCCCGACCAGCCCCGAGTCGTGTGGGCAAGTGATCGCCGGTGGGCTCGGATCACTCCCGGACGGGGACCTTCAGGTCGTCCAGCAGGGCGCGGACGCGTTGCTCGATCTCGTCCCGGATCGGACGGACGGCCGCCACATCCCTGCCCCGGGGGTCGTCGAGGGCCCAGTCCAGGTAGCGCTTGCCGGGGAAGACCGGGCAGGCGTCGCCGCAGCCCATGGTGACGATGACGTCGGCCGCCTGGGCGATCTCGGTGGTCCAGGGCTTGGGGAACTCGGCGGTGATGTCGATGCCGGCCTCGCGCATCGCCTGGACGGCGGCGGGGTTGATCTGGTCGCCGGGCTCGGACCCGCCCGACCAGCCGATCGCCCGGTCCTCGGCCAGGTGGGTGAAGAAGCCCAGGGCCATCTGGGAGCGTCCGGCGTTGTGCACGCACAGGAACAGCACGATCGGGGTCGCGCCGGTGTCCTTGCCCTCGACGCGGGCGAGGGCGTGGAGGCGCTGGCGGGCGAACCGCTCGGCGAGCAGCGGCAGGAAGTGCGGCACGGTGGCGCGTCCGGCGAACTGGTCATAACTGGTGTGCAGGTACCGGTCGATGGTCTCGGCGCCGAAGGTGCCGGAGAACTCGTCGGCCAGCCGGCGGGCCGCGGTGAACAGGGCATGCTGCTGATCGACGCTCAGTCCGGCGCGGCGGTACGCCTCGGTGGCCGGGCTCTCGGACGTCGGGCTCTTGGACGACGAGTTGCTGGGCATCGGAACACCCTCCCAGGGGATGGTCGGTCACTCACGGACGGTCAATCGCCGTCCCGGGGACGAACCGCCGTGGTGAGGCGGTCGACGCGGGAGGCGATCTCGGTGAACGCGGTCTCGAACGCGGTGTCGGTGCCGGCGCCGATCGGGTCGGGCACCGACCAGTGCAGTCGCGGTTTGGGGTCGAGTTCCTCGTAGGCGTTGTCGCAGACGGCCACGACCAGGTCGTCTGCGTCGACCACGTCGCGGACGTGCCGCGTCCCGCGCCCGTGGAGGGCCAGCCCGTGCCGGCGCGCGACCGCGACCGCGCGCCGGTGCACGCGCGGACCGGGACGGGTGCCGGCCGACGTCGCGGGGATCGGGCTGCGCTGCGTCCACAAGGCCGCGGCCAACTGCGAGCGCGCCGAGTTGCGGGTGCACACGAACACCACCCGCGACGCCGCGACCGCCCGAACCCATGCGGCCGGAGCCAGCGCGGCGAGCGCCCCGGGCGCCAGCCGCACGTAGGTGCGCCGCCGGTCGGCCTCTGACCGCGTCCTGTCGACCACCCCGGCCTCGGCCAGAACCCGCAGGTGATGGGCCAGCAGGTTGGAGCGCATGCCCAGCACCGCCCCCAGCTCACCGGGCGCGGCGTCGCCCAGCAGCAGGTGATCGACGATGGCCAGCCGGGCCGGCTCACCCAGCGCCGCATGGACGGCCGCCCGCCGCTCGATCTCATTTGCCTCAACCATGATTGAGTCAATACTTGCTGAGAGAACTGGCGCGGTCAAGCCCGCCGGACGGGCTTCGGCCGCCGGGGAGGCGGGTTCAGTGATCGGTGAGGGCAGGCCAGAGGCCGCGGCGTCGATGTGCCTGCTTGCCGCTCGCTGCCCAGAGCCGCACGGCCAGCTCGCCCAGAAAGCGGTCAGCAGGATTTGCGGTAGGGGATGTCGGGGATGTGCTGCTGCCATTCCCGCTTGGAAAGGCGACCGGACTGAGAGCAGAGGGCCCGGACGAGGCGGGTGCGCGCTATGTCATGGACATTGATCCGGCCGTTCTTGTCCACGCTGGTCAATGCCTTGCCGTCGGGGGAGAAGGCCAGTGCGGTTATCTCTCCGATGGATCCGGTGAGCGGGACGCCAAGCTGGGTTCGGGAGCGGACGTCCCACAGTTTGATCTGATAGGTCTCGCCGATGAGAGGTCCGGTCTGGTGGACGGTGGCGACCATGCCCCCGTCCGGTGACAGGGCCGTTCCCGATGCGTCCGTTGCGGAAACCGGTCCCGTGCGCAGGTCCTCGCCCTTGGGACGCAGGGTCCGCGCGTCCCAGAACCTGACCCACGGCGCGCCCCCTCGCGGGAAGGTGTAGAACGTCGTGCCGTCGCGGCTGACCGCGTCGACGATCGCGCCGACGGGGCCCTTGGTCCGGACGAGCCGGCCGCTCGGATGCTCGACCAGGCCGAAGCAGGGCGCGGCGAGGACGGATCCGCCGTCGGGGCGGAAGGTCAGCGAGACCTCGGACGTGCCCAGGATCGCCGTCAGGGCCGAATAGCATCCGATCTGCTCGGTCGTCTCGTACACCTTCTTCATCGTGGTCAGGTTCCAGAACGTCAGGCTGTGTTTTCCGTTCGGCCGGACAACGTAGAACGCGAGCGATTTCCCGTCGGGCGAGAACGCCATCGTCTGCGTCGTCCGTTCGAGCGGCTCGCCGTTGAGCGGGGTCGTCAACCGCCCGAGTCTGGACTTGTTGTTCACATCCCAGATCTCGATGGCGGAGTGGTCGGCGGCGAGGCCCGCCAGCATGGTCGCGTCACGGTTGAACAGGGCCTCGGACATCTGGTGGGCGGCGCCGTCCCAGGTCGCCCGCAAGGTGTGGGTTCGCAGCGACCAGAGCTCGGTCGTGGAGGTGGTGGCGATGCCGACCGTCGACCCGTCCTCGGTGAACCCGCCCTGCGTGTACAGACTCTCGGTGCCCAGCTTCTTCGCTTTGGTCAGGGCGCTGATGTCGAGCGACCGATACGCGCCGTCCTCACCCACGCACCGCATTTCGGAACTGTCGGCAGAGAGCCGGAAACCGGCGTCGGGCCGGCACTCTCCCTGAGTCGTCGAATAGTTCAGAATGGGTTGCCCGCTCACCAGAAAACTGCTGCTGAGCCGCCAGAGCCTTCCGTTGAAGACCGCGTGCCGCCCGTCCGGGGCGAAGCCGAAGACCCCGTCTTCCAGCGGCGTGTCCAGATCGATTTCGTTGTATCCGTACTGCAGGTTGTGGACGCGGACGTCGCCTTTTCCGATCTTGACCGCGACGCGCAGGCCGTCCGGGCTGAACACGACCGGGCCTGAGATCTCGCCCCCGTCCAGGTCGAAGCGGGGAGCGGTGATCTTCTTCTTGGTGTGCGTGTCGTACCAGGTGAAGGGCCTGCCCTTGCCGCTGGACGCGGGCAGGGACACGATCCTCTCGTCCGGGGAGAACGAGGCGTTGAGGTCGGCGAATCCGCCCGACACGGTGATGATCTTCTTGGGTCTGCGCGTGTCCCAGATGCCCAGCACCCGCTGGGAACGGCCCTCCGAATCCGTGGTCAGCTCGCCGATCAGCAGGTAGGTGCCCAGCGGGCTGATCGACACCGTCGGGCCGTACTGGCCCCGGGCGCTCGGATAGGTACGGCCGTCGCGGAGGCGGCCGGTCGCGGTGTCCACCAGCCGCGTCAGCCCGTCCTCCTTGGTGCTGACGGCGGCCGTCCGGCCGTCGGCGGACAGGGCGACGCCGTTGACCGTCGCCTTCGGCGGGGCATAGGCGCTGATCCGCCGCCGGGCGTCGAGGTCCCAGAACTCGACGCGGACGCTGCCCTGCCCGATGCCGCCTCCCGCCGCGGCGAGGACGCGGCCGGCGGCGTCGAGCCTGGCGTCCGAGAACGCGAAGTCGGGCAGTCTGAACATGCCGGCCTCCGCCTGATGCCGCAGCGCGAGAAGCGCCGACCACGACTGCGGGGTCGCGGCCAGGCCCTCGGCCGCGACGGCGAGGCGCCGGGCCAGTTCCGGATTGGAGCGGCGGAGCGTCTGCGCCAGGCCCGCCACCTGCGCGGACGCCGCGCGGTCGCGCTGGCCGGCGATCGTCTGCCGCTGGTCGAACGCGATCGCGGCGGCGCTGACCGCGAGGACCAGCAGAGCGGCCAGGACGGCGGTGAGCACGGTGCGCACCCGGCCGCGCCGCTGCGACAGCGCCAGCGAAGCGTTCAAGAAGGCGCGCTCGGCGTGGTTCGGCGCCAGGTGGACACGACCCGAGGTCAGCCAGGACAGTGCCCGCGCCAGCGCCGACCCCTGATAGAGGTCGCCGGGCTTGCGGCCGTTCTCGTCCCAGCGCCGGGCCGCGACGGTCAGGTCATGGTGGACGGCCAGCCCGTCGCGGTCGGCCCGCACCCACTCGCCCAACCGCACCCAGGAGCGAAGCAGCGCGGCGCTGTGGAGGGTGACGGCCCCGTCGTCGCGCCGGACCAGAACGTCGGCGCCGATGAACGCGTCCAGGACCTCGCCGGCGAGTTCGGCGCCGGTCGACTCGTCGACGAACTCGGCCCGGGACGCGGAGCGCAGCGCGTCCTCCGCCTGCTCGCCGCCGGCGACCATGCGCAGCATGATCCGCGGCACGGCGTCGCGGGCCCCGGCGCCGAGTTCCCCGAACACGCGCTCGGCCTTCTCCGCCCGGGACGGGTCGGACGGAACGGACCGATCGACGGGCACGGTCTGGTCCACGACCTCGGCGAGATCGGCGCGTCCCGCGAGGGTCAGCAGGAGCTGCTCGGACGTCGGCCTGCCGGCCGGATCCTTGGCCAGAGCCGACCGCACCAGACCGCGCAGCGGCTCGTCGAGCGCGGAGGTGTCGGGATCCCGGTGCTCGATCTGGTCGCGGAGCTGATCGAGGGTGGCTCCGTCGAAGGCGTCGTGACCGGTCGCGGCGAACAGGACGACGGCGCCCCAGCCCCAGATGTCGACCTTGGCGTCACCGCGTTCCCTCCGGTACCGCTCGGGCGGCATGTAGCGGAGCGACCCCATGACGACGGCCGTGGTGTCGGACGGCTCCTCGATCCGGGCGATGCCGAAGTCGATCACACGCGGTCCGTCCGGCCCGAGCAGGATGTTCTCCGGCTTGAGGTCCCGGTGAACGACCCCGGCCCGATGCACCGCCACCAGCGCCGTCGCCACGCCCAGCGCCAGGCGGCGCACATTCTCAGGCCCGAAAGGCCCCTTCTCCCACACATCGCGGCCCAGGTCGCGACCTGGCACATACTCGCTGACGACATAGGGCAACGGACCGCTGAGATCGGCATGGAGCACCTTGGTGGTGCAGAACGGCTCCACCCGCCGCCAGGCCCGGATCTCCCTGTCGAACGTCGCGAGATCGGCGTCGCTCACCCGGCGCAGAACCTTGACGGCGACCCGCGCCCCGTCCGGCCCGAAGCCCTCGTAGACGACGCCCTGACCACCCGAGCCGAGCCGGCCGTCGAGATAGTAGTCCCCCAGCTGGTGCGGATCTCCAGGGCGAAGCGGCTCCGACACGGCGATCCTCCCGGCTCCCTGGGATCAATTCGTCCACACCGGCACGTCAGCGGCCATGGTCGTCCAGCCGACCACTCACCGTCTGCGAACATCTGCACACAGCACCCACACACCACCCCGCGAACATGGACGGGTCCGGCGGGGTCAGACGCCGGCGATGGAGCGGATCCAGGCCCGTCCGGCCGGGACGCTGGCGTAGGTCTGCCGGGTCTTGCCGTCGGCGGTGGAGGCCACGCCCACCTGCTGCCCGTTGTGGAGCTCGGGGCCGTCGGCGCACTTGAGCTGGTCGGACGTGGGCCCGCTGGGGTAGCCGGTGCGGCCCCAGCCGCAGATCTGGTTGGTGGAGCCGGTCGGCGGGTCGGTCTCGGGGAGCTGGGCGTAGGTCGTCTGGAGCGGACGGGACAGCCGGAGCAGGGCCAGGTCTCCCCTCGGCGGCACCGAGACCTCGGTCACGCTGATCGTGGTGGCCTGGGAGCGGTGGACGCTGCCGACCCGCACCGAGAGGCTGCTGCTCCTGGTGCAGTGGCGGGCGGTCAGAACCCAGGTCGGCGCGACGATGGAGCCCGAGCAGGCGAACGTCCCGCTCTGGTAGACCGACGCCGCCCATGGGGCGTCGGTGACCGTCTGGCCGCCGATGATCGGCGGCGGGGCGGCGTCCGCGACGGGGAGGGCCATTGCGCTGGTCAGCGCCAGCGCGGCGCCCAGGACGGTGACGGCTCGGCGGACGGTCATGTGCGACTCCTTGCGGGGGACGGGGTGAGAGCGCCCTCAAGGTAAAGCCGCGATCACGCATTCTGTTGCGCACTTACGCCATTGGCGACAATAAGCCTTTCGAGGTATGGCGTTGCGGTCGTGAAGGGCGGCCGTGCGGCCGCGGGATTCGCCGTGGAAGGCTTCAGATCCAGCCCTGTCGCGAGGCGTGCTTCGCGGTCGGCGCGCCTCATTTGCGCCATTGGCGTCGGAGGGACATCATCTCGCGCGGAAACCCGATAGACAATGGACGGCTTGAACGTCAGGCCGCCGGAGGGCGGGTATTTCGCCGCGCGGCCGCCGCGTCTCCATGGTCACAACTTAACGACGATCGGCGGTGCGGGCAGGGGAGCCCTTTAACCGGATGGGGGCGCTACGTATAGTGCACGCGTGGAGCAGGATGGTCTATTTGATCAGCTTATTCTCCTCGGCCTCGGAGAAAATGCGGCCCGGGTGTACGGGCACCTGCTCAAACTGAAGCAGGCGACCGACACGGAACTGGCGGGCGCGCTGGGGCTGCGGGCCGACCGGGTGCGTTCCGCGCTCAAGGAACTGACCACCTGGGGCCTGGCCGGGCGCCATGCGGAGCACGAGTACCGGGCGGTGATGCCCGATGTGGGGCTGGGCGCGCTGGCGCGGCAGCGTGAGGCGGATGTGGAGCGTGCCAGGGTCGCCGTGGGCCACGCCTTCGAGACCCATCGCAGGTCCGCGTGGAAGAACGACGTGGAGTCGCCGGTCGAGGTCGTCACCGGAGCGGCGGTGAAGCAGCGGATACGTCAGCTGGTCAGCAGCGTGCGGCACGAGATCCGCAGGCTCGACCGCCCCCCGCACCTGTTCGGCACCGTCAACCGCGCCGAGCTCGACCAGCTGGAACGCGGGATCGTCTACCGGGTGGTGTACTCGCCGCAGAGTCTGGAGCAGCCCGGCTACCTGTCCGGGAACGTCATGCCGTGCGTCGAGGCCGGGGAGCTCGCGCGGGTCGCGGAGGAGCTGCCGGTCAACATGACCATCCTCGACCACGACCTCGCCTGGATGGCCAGGCCCAGCGACGGCCTGGACGCGACGCTGACGATCGTCTACTCGGGCGGGCTGCTGGAGGCCTTGATCGGCCTGTTCGACATCTGCTGGAAGGTGGCCGTCCCGCTGCACCAGTCGGGCGGCCCCCAGACGACGATCAGGGCCGAGGACCGCCGGCTGCTCGCACTGCTGCACGCCGGGGTCAGCGACTCCCGCGCGGCCGAGGCGCTCGGAATCAGCAGGAGGACGTTCTACCGCCGGGTGGAGCAGCTGATGGCCCTGACGGCGACCACGAGCAAGTTCCAGCTGGCCGTCGCGGCGGCGCGGAACGGCTGGCTGTGACTCCGGCCCGGACGCGCGCCGGACGCGCGCCGGACGGGCCGGACGGGCTGGAAGGGAGCGGAGAGTGAACAGGCAGTCGCCCGACACGTTGCGGAATTCCCTCGCGCAGGCGCTGGACGACGGGCCGTTCAGCGTGGCGCTCCGGCTGGCGATCCAGGCCAGCGGGCTGAGCCTGGACCGGCTCCAGCGCCGGCTGGACGGCCGGGGGATCTCGGTGAGCAGGACCACGCTGAGCTACTGGCAGTCCGGCCGCACCCAGCCGGAGCGGCCCGAGTCGGTGCGCGCCGTGCGCCTCCTCGAAGACGTGCTGGACGTCCCGGAAGGGGCGTTGACCGGCCTGCTCGGGCCACCGCGTCCGCGCGGCCGGTGGAGCGCCCACCCGGCGGCCCAGGCGCCGCGACCGGACCGCACGTGGGCCAGGCCCGAGGGCGTGCTGCGCGTGCTTGCCCAGGTCGGCGCGGCGCCCGAGCACCTGGCCCATCTGCTGCAGCGGCGCCGGAGCGTGCAGGAGCGGCTCGACGCGCATCGCCAGGTCCGCACGCTGACCATGCAGATGGTGGTGGAGTCGCGACGCCCGCAGGTGCGGCGCGCGCTGATCGTCCACCACTTTCACATGGCGGGGGTGCGGGGCCCGGTCATCGAGGACGCCCGCGGCTGGCGGGCGGGCCGGGTCAGAAGCGACCACGAAACCGGCTTCGAGGTGCACGAGATGATTCTGGACCGCCCCCTGGCGATGGGGGAGCGGGCGGTGGTGGAGTACACGCTGGCCTACCCGCCCGGCCACCTGGAGCCGCACTCGCGCCACCGGGTGGAGCCCGGCACGCGCGAGCTTTCCGTGGAGGTGACGTTCGACCGGGCGGCGCTGCCCGCCCGGTGCCGGAGTTTCTTCCAGCCGTCCATCGCCCATCCGAAGGTCACCGCCGAGGACCTGTGGATCGGCTCCTGCACGGCCGCGCTCATCGTCTTCGATCCCGAGCCGGGCCTCCACGGCGTCGACTGGGAGTGGGAGTGACCCGGGCCGCGAGGCCGCGGCTCACCGCAGGACGGAGGGCGAGGTCGCGTTGTGGCGGAGCAGGCGCGGCGCGCCGGTTCCGTCGGCCGGGACGGTGAACAGCGACCGCCGCCCGCCGCCGGTCGGACGCCCGTAGACGACGGACGTGTCGTCGACCCAGGCGGCCTGGTCGTCCACGTCCGCCGTCTCGGCGAGCGGCGTCTCGCGCCCGGTCCGGAGATTCAGGACATGGAGGCGCCAGTGCTCGCCCGCCCGTTTCTTGTAGGCCAGCCGTGTCTCGTCGGGGGAGAGCGAAGGGCATTCGGCGTCGCGGCCGATCGCGGTGAGCGTCCGTGTGGACAACTGCCCGCGGAGCAGCCAGATCCGCTTGGCCGAGCTCATCGTGACGTAGAACGTCTGGTCGTCGGCGGCGAACGTGACGCCCCAGAAGTTCCTGTCCTCGCGCTGGTACGGACGGCCGCCGATGATGACGGTGAAGTCCTCCAGCGAGCCGTGCAGCCTCCTCGTCACGGTGTCGTAGATGCCGGTGGTGGTGGCGAACGCGCCGGGATCGTAGGAGTCGCCGGAGCGGAACACGGTCCAGGCCGTCAGCCGTCCGGTGGGGGAGACTCGGGCCCGGCTGGGCGTGCCGTCGATGCGCGTCGGATCGGCGATCTCCTTCCCTCCGCGCAGGAACGCGGCCTCGAAACCGGCGGGCATCGCGACCGGGCGTAGGCAGATCGTGGTGTCGCGGGCGGTGTAGGCGCGCAGGCACGCGAGCCCGCGCCGGACCGGTGCGGAGGCGGCCCGTCCGGCGGGCACCTGGACGAGGTCGCGGCCGCCGTCCAGGAACATGAGGGTGCCCGGCTCGGCGGCGAGCGCGGCCGACCCGACCGGGCCCTGGTTCTTGGAGACCGACCACGTCACGTAGCCACTGCCTGCGCACAGCAGGGCCACGATCGAACTGAACCCGGCGATCGCGCGTGGGGGGATCTTCATGACGACGGCTGCTCCTTCAGCTCATGGGGTGGGAAGGCGGACGCGAGGACGAGCCCGGCGGCGAGGAGTGCGGCGAAGACCGTGAAGGACGTCCGGAGGTCCCAGCCGCTGGCGAGGGCGCCGAACCCGATCGCGCCGCACATCCGGGCCATGGCCTGCCCGGCCTGGGTGATGCCCAGACCGCTGGCGCGCAGGTGCTCGGGCAGTCGCGGGGCGAGACAGGCCATCAGGACGCCATCCGTGGAGGCGTAGAACAGCCCGTGCAGCAGCAGGACGGCCAGCGCCACGCCCACTCCGCCGGGCCCGCCCGCGAGCAGTCCATAGGCCGTCGCCAGCAGGACATGCCCGACCAGGAACACCCGCCAGCCGCCGACGCGGTCGGCGAGCCGGCCCGCCGGGACGGCGGCCGCCAGGAAGACCAGCGAGGTGCCCAGCGGCAGAAGCGGCAGCGCGGCCACGCCGAGACCGGACTGCCGCTGCACAGCGACGAACACGAAGGCGTCGCCGGCCGTCGCCAGCCCCAGCAGCGCCGCGTAGGGAGCGGCGCGCCGCAGCGGCGGCCGCGCCAGCAGCCGCCATCCGTCCCGCGGCAGCACGCGCGGCCGGGCGCCCGGCGCGACCGTCCGGTCCCGGACGAAGAAGATCAGGATCATCAGGCCGGTCATCGCCAGGCAGAAGCTGACGGCGAAGACCGCGTCGTAGGCCTGCCCGACGCCGGCCACCAGCGCGAAGACCACCATGGGGCCGAGCAGCGCGCCCGCGGTGTCCAGCGCCCGGTGCACGCCGAAGGCGGCCCCGACCTGCTTCGGGGGCGCCGCGGCCGTGATGAGGGCATCGCGGGGAGCGGTCCGCAGCCCCTTTCCGGCACGGTCCACGGCGACGGCCGTGCCGATGCCGCCCAGCATCCCGCCCGCGAGCGGGAACATCAGTTTGCTCGCGGCCGACAGGCCGTAGCCCGCCACGGCCACGGCCTTCGGCCTGGCCGACCGGTCGGCCAGGTGGCCGCCGACCAGGCGCAGCAGCGCGCTGGCACCGGTGTAGAGACCGTCGAGCACGCCGAGGTGCACGTAACTTGCGCCCAGGCCGTACAGCACGTACATGGGCAGGAACGCGGCCACCATCTCGGACGAGACGTCGGTGAAGAAGCTGACCAGGCCCAGGGCCACCACGGTGGCGGGCACCCGCGCCGTCGGACGCCGGGCGGCCGGGGAGGCGCCGGTGGCGCGCACGTTGGACAGATACACGGCTCAGCTCGCCTTCAGGAACAGGGGCCGGCGAGGTCTCGGGGCACGGCCCCGGCGGGGGTCCGGGGGCGCGGCCAGCGGTGCCGCGCCCCCGGGGCCTGGTCAGAAGGTCAGGCTCCACGAGTTCAGGACGCCGTCGTCCTGGTCGAGCGTGTCCTTCACCCGCAGCCGCCATTGCCCCGCGGCGGCCGTCGCCGAGCCGTCCACGGTCGCGTTGATCGCGGGATCGGCTCCGTCCTCCTTGCTGCGGGACGCCTTGATCGGGAAGGTGCGCCCGTCGGGCGCGACCAGCTCGACCGCCAGGTCGCCGCCGTAGGGATGGGTGATGCGCGCGTTGACGCGCAGGTCGGACGGGGCGTTGCCGGTCCGGCCCGAGACCGTGATCGGGCTCTCGGCGGTGCCCCGGTCGGGGATCGGGAACGGGGTGTCGCTGCGGAAGGTGGTCCCGGTGGGCGCCGTGGTGACGCTCACGTCGTCGATCGCCGCCTCGATCAGGCTTCCGGTCCCGTTGTCGGCCGCCTCGGCGACGATGCGGACGCTCTGCCCGGCGAAGGCGGACAGGTCGGCGGTCGCCGCCTTCCAGGAGCCGTCCAGGTCGGTCGAGGCGGTGCCCGTCACGTTCAGGACGGTGGCGGTGGTCGAGCCGACGACCTTGACCCGGAGGAAGTCGTCGGGGCCGGAGTTGTCGCGGTGCGCGAAGTTGTAGGAGAACTTCAACGCGGCGCCGGCTCCGGCGGGCAGGGCGATGGACGGGGACTGGACGCTGGTGACGCCGCCGTCGACGTCATGGATGCCCGGCCCCGATCCGGCCAGCCTGCCGGTGACCAGGGCGTTGGCGCCGCTCGGCGTGGTGCCGAGCTGCTTGACGCCCGCTTCGGCGGTCTCCTCCGGGTCGCCCCGCTCCCAGCCGCCGGCGGTGGCGGTGTCGGTCTGGGCGAAGTTGACGGTCCAGCCCTTGTCGGACTCGAAGTCGTCGGAGAAGCCCGGCGGCTGGACGCCGATGGTGAGCCTGACGGCCGCGGTGTGGGTGAGCGCACCCGACGTGCCGGTCACCGTCAGGGTGTGGCTGCCGTTCGGCGTCCCTTCGGGCACCGACACGTTCAGCTTGGCGTCGGCGCTGCCGCCGCCGGTGACGTCCACCGAGGACGGGGCCACCGTCGCGGTGACGCCGGACGGCTGGCCGGAGACGCTGAGCTGGGTGCTGCCCGCGAAGCCGTTGAGGCTGGTCACCTTCACCGTCGAGCCGCCGGAGGCGCCGGGAGCGACGTTCAGGTCGGCCGGGGCGGCGGTCATCCCGAAGTCGGCCTGGTTCGAGCCCGCCTTGTGGCAGGTCGCGGAGCTGGTGTCGGTGAAGGTGCGGCCGGCGATCGGGACGAAGTCGGCCTTGTAGCCGGTGCTCGACAGCGTCAGTTTCAGCACGCCGTGGGTGTTGGCGTTCTTGGCCTGGAGGTTGGGCGGGTTGGTGGAGCTCACGGAGTAGAAGCTCTTCCCGCCCGTCCCGACGAGGATTTCCCGGATGCCGTTCGGGTCCGCCTTGCCCTGGTGGTCCTGGAGGGCCCACCGCTGGTAGTTGTGGTCGTGACCGGCCAGCATCAGGTCGGCCTTGTGGTCGTACAGCGCCTTCCACAGCGGGCGGGTGCCGGTGGACGGGCTGTGGTTGCCGATGTTGTAGAGCGGGTGGTGCAGGTAGGCCGCGGTGCAGGGTTTGGTGTTGGCGGCCAGGTCCTGGCGCAGCCACTGCTCCTGGGCCGAGCCGGCGCTCATCGAGACGTTGCTGTTGAGCGCGACGAAGTGCCAGTCGCCGACGTCCCAGCTGTACCAGCCCTTGCCGGGTTCGCCGGCGCGGGCGCCGTAGAAGTCGAAGTAGCCCCTGGCGCCGCTGGTCTTGTAGTCGTGGTTTCCGGGCGTGGGACGGGTCTTGTCGAGGAAGGCGCCCCACGTCCGCTTGTAGGGGCCGTTGTACTCGCTGAGCGTCCCGCTGTCGTAGGCGTTGTCGCCGGCGGTGAACACCGCGTCCGGGTTCATGCCGGTGATCAGCTTCGCGGTGTCGGCGCAGGCGCTGCCGCAGATGTCGCCGGCTCCGGCGACCACGGCGTCGGCCTGGGCCAGGTCGCGGGCGCCGGCCTGGAAGCTGTCGACGGCGTACCTGCTGCCGGGATCGGCGAACTTCGGCCGCACCTTGACGCATTCGCCGCGGAACGCCCGGGTGGTGAACACCCGGTCGCGCCACTTGCCGCCGGTGAAGCCGAAGCCGCCGTAGGACCCGGCCACGGTGAGGCTGTCGGCGCCGCGCAGGTCCAGCTCGGTGAAGCGCAGCCTCAGCCACTTGGCTCCGGGGCTGCAGATCTCGCGGGCGGACGCCCGGGAGGACGTGCCGGAAAGGGCGACGGCCTGGGTGCGCGTGTTCTTCTCGGACAGCTGCGGGACGACGGCCCTGGCGGCGGGGAGCGGCGGGGCCGGGGGAGCGGCCGGTTTCTCCTGGGCCTGGCCCTTGAGGGCGTGCGCCGGCGCCGCACTGAGTGCGGCCAGCACCAGCACGAGTCCTGCGGTGCCGGCGATGAGCCGGTGCCGCTTGTCGTGAGGGATCACGATCGTTTTCCTCTCGGCGGGGGGGACGGGGGGTAGAGGCCGATACGGATCCGTGGGCCCACGGCGACTGGAAAGCTACTTGGCGTGGTCGCGCTGTCAATGGCCGAGCCTGTTGACAGAGAGCCATTCAGTGAATAGAAGGGCGCGTATAAGTGCAGGTCAGTCGGAGTCCTGCCTGCGCAGCGCGGTGGCCAGACGCTTGCTGTTCCGTGAATTGACGACCGGGTGCTGCGCGCTATGCCCCACTAACGGCATATGTGTCTGTTTTTAGAGGGCAATGGTGGCGCATTGGTGCCGCTGGCACTACGAGTCCCACAACTGAACGATTTCGCGGGACCTTCGGCGTATGAAACGACGCATCCGCGCACTGGTCACCGTCATCGCGGTGGCCGCTGCACCCACCACCCCGAGCGGGACGGCGCTCGCCGCATCCCCGCCGGCCCCGCAGGGCACCCTCGTCAAGGCCGGGCCCGACGCCATCCCGGACCGCTACATCGTCGTTCTGAACAACACCCCGGGCCTGCGCGCCGAGGGCGTCGCCGCGACGGCGAGGAGGCTCGCCGCGGACTACGGCGGACTGCTCTCCCGGACGTACTCCAGCGCCCTCCAAGGTTTCGCCGTCTCACTGTCGCAGGCCGAGGCCCGGCGGCTGGCCGCCGACCCGGCGGTCGCCTACGTGGAGGAGGACCGGCTCGCCACGATCTCCGACCGCCAGGACGACCCGCCGAGCTGGGGCCTGGACCGGATCGACCAGCGCGACCTGCCGCTGTCGAAGTCGTACACCTATGGCGGCGCCGGCGACGGCGTACGGATCTACGTGATCGACACCGGCATCCGGATCTCCCACGCCGACTTCGGCGGCCGCGCCTCCTACGGCACGGACCTGAAGGACGGCGACGGCGACGCCGGCGACTGCAACGGGCACGGCACCCACGTCGCCGCGACCGCCGGCGGCGCCCGCTACGGCGTCGCCAAGAAGTCCAAGCTCATCGCCGTGCGCGTGCTGGGCTGCGACGGCACCGGGCCGAACTCCAGCGTCCTCGGCGGCGTCGACTGGATCGCGGCCAACTCCACCGGGCCCGCCGTGGTCAACGTGAGCGTGAAGACCTCCCGGAGCACGGCGCTGACCGCCGCGATCCAGGCGTCGGTGGCCAAGGGCTACACCTATGTCGCCGCGGCCGCCAACGACGACGCCGACGCCTGCCAGGTCGGGCCGGCGAACGTCCCCGAGGTCGTCACCGTAGGCGCGACCAACAGCGACGACGCCCGCCGCAGCACCTCCAACTGGGGCCGGTGCCTCGACCTGTTCGCCCCCGGCGGCGGCATCACCTCCGCCTGGCACACCGGCGACACCGCGTCCAACACGATCAGCGGAACGTCCATGGCGTCACCCCACGTGGCCGGGGCCGCGGCAATCCATCTCGCCGCCATTCCCGGCATCACCCCCGCCCAGATCGCCCAGAAGATCGTGGCCGACGCCACGCCCGGCAAGGTGACCGGCGCGGGCAGCGGCTCCCCGAACCGGCTGCTCTACGTCCCGCCCATCGCGCCGACCGCCTGCGGCCCGTTCACCGACGCGCCGTCCGTCCAGCTGGCCGACCGGGAGACCGTCGAGCGGTCGATCACCGCCACCGGCTGCGCCGGCAACGGCTCGGCCACCGCCAAGGTCTCCGTCGACATCCGGCACACCTACCGCGGAGACCTCGTCCTGGACCTGATCGCCCCGGACGGCACCGTCTACCCGCTCAAGGCCGCCGACCCCGACGACTCCGCCGCCGACCTGACCGCCGACCACACCGCCGACCTCAGCTCCGAGCCCCGCGCGGGCGCCTGGCGCCTGCGCGTACGAGACGCCTACAAACTCGACGCAGGAAGCCTCGTGTCCTGGACGCTGACCCCGTGACATCGCGGCCGTCTCCGCTCAGGTCGCGGCGGAGGAGGTAGGTGTCCATGATCCAGCCCTTGCGGGCGCGGGCGTCCGCGCGGGCGGTGCGGATGCGGTCGGCGACCTCGGTGACCGGGCCCTCGATGAGGATCTCGTCGGGCGTGCCGAGGTAGGCGCCCCAGTAGATGTGGTAGTCGTCGCCCGCGCCGGTGAAGGAGCAGGCGGCGTCGAGCATGACGAGGACGTCGTCGGCGGTGGGGCCCTCGGCGGCCAGGCGGCGGCCCGTGGTGATGTGGACGGGGCGTCCGACGCGGGTGAGGGCGACGCGGTGGCGGGCGGTGAGCGCCGAGACGCTGCTGATGCCGGGGACGACCTCGTACTCGAACCCGGCGTCGATCTCCTCCAGGGCGGCGAGGGTGCTGTCGTAGACGCCGGGGTCGCCCCAGACGAGGAGCGCGCCCGTCTGCCCGTCGGCGAGGTCGTCGGCGATGAAGGACTCGTAGATCCGGGCGCGGCGGGAGCGCCAGTCCTCGACGGCCGCCGTGTAGGCGGGGGCGGCGCGGTCGCGTTCGGGGTCGCGGGCCTCCACGATCCGGTACGGCTCGCGGCCGTGCGCGGCGATGAGGTCGCGCCGCAGCCGGGTCAGGTCGTCCTTGGCCTCGCCCTTGCCGACGAGGAGGAAGACGTCGGCGGCGGCGATGGCGGCGGCGCCCTGGAAGGTGAGGTGGCCGGGGTCGCCCGCCCCGATGCCGATGATCAGGAGCCGCTTCACCCGGACAAGTGTGCCAGAACCGCTCATATAGGCTTGTCGCCGCATTTCCCGGCGGTGGAAGGAGGCCCTTGGACGCGCGTGCCGTCTCCGTCGTGGGCATCGGCGCCGACGGGTGGGACGGGCTCGCGGAGGCCTCCCGGGAGGCGCTGCGGGCGGCGGACGTGCTGCTCGGCGGCCGCCGCCAGCTCGGGCTCGTCCCGGCCGGGAGGGCGGAGCGGGTGCCCTGGCCCTCGCCGCTCCTGCCCGCGCTGCCCGGCCTGATCCGGCGCTACGAAGGGCGTGCCGTCGCCGTCCTGGCCAGCGGTGATCCGATGTTCTACGGGATCGGGTCCACGCTCGCGGAGCTGCTCGGCCCGGCGCGGCTGCGGGTGCTGCCGCATCCGTCGTCGGCGTCGCTGGCGTGCGCGCGGCTCGGCTGGCCGCTGGAGCGGGCGGACGTCGTCAGCCTCGTCGGCCGCCCGGCGGAGACCCTGAACGCGGTCGTCGCGCCCGGCAGGCGGATCCTGGTGCTCGGCGCGGGCCGCGAGGCGCCGGCGGTCGTGGCGGCGCTGCTCGCCGGGCGCGGGTTCGGGCCCAGCCGGATGACCGTGCTGTGCGACCTTGGCGCGGAGGCCGAGACGGTGCGGCACGGGGCCGCCGGGGAATGGACGGAGCCCGCCGCGTCCGCGCTGAACATCGTCGCCGTGGAGTGCGCGCCCGGTCCCGGCGCGGCGCCGCTTCCCCGCACGTCCGGGCTTCCCGACGACGCCTTCGACCATGACGGGCAGCTCACCAAGAGCGAGGTCCGCGCGGTCACCCTGTCGCGTCTCGCGCCGCTGCCCGGCGAGCTGCTGTGGGACGTCGGCGCCGGTGCGGGCAGCGTCGCGATCGAGTGGGCGCGGGCGCATCCGTCCTGCGCGGCGGTCGCGGTGGAGAGCCGTCCGGAGCGGGCGGAGCGGATCGGCCGGAACGCCGCCGCGCTCGGCGTCCCCGGCGTGCGGGTCGTGACGGGCCGGGCGCCGGACGCGCTGGACGGGCTGCCGCCCCCCGACGCCGTCTTCGTCGGCGGCGGCCTCACCGTGCCCGGTCTGCTGGAACGCTGCTGGGACGCCTTGAGACCCGGCGGGCGGCTCGTCGCCAACGCCGTCACCCTCGAAGGGGAGGTCCGGGTCGCCCAGGCGCGCGAGACGCACGGCGGGGAACTCGTCCGCGTCGGCATCGAGCGGGCCGGGCCGCTGGGCGGGTTCACCGGGTGGCGCCCGGCGATGCCCGTCACCATCTGGACGACACGGAAGGACGCCTGATGACCGTCTACTTCGTCGGGGCCGGTCCCGGCGCCGCCGACCTCATCACGGTGCGGGGGCTGCGGGTGCTGGAGTCCGCGCCGGTGTGCCTGTACGCGGGGTCGCTGGTGCCGCGCGACCTGCTCGACGCCTGCCCGCCGGGCGCCCGGCTCGTCGACACCGCGAACCTGACGCTGGACGAGATCGCCGCCGAGCTGATCGCCGCGCACCGGGACGGGCTGGACGTGGCGCGCCTGTGCTCGGGCGACCCGTCGGTGTTCAGCGCGGTGGCCGAGCAGGTGCGGCGGCTGGACGCGGCTGGCGTGCCGCATGAGATCGTCCCGGGCGTCCCGGCGTTCGCGGCGGCCGCGGCCTCGCTGGGGCGGGAGCTGACCGTGCCGGGCGTCGGGCAGACGGTGGTCCTGACCCGGACGGCGGCGCGGGCCACGCCGATGCCGGCCGGCGAGGACCTCGCCACCCTCGGCGCGAGCGGCGCGACGATGGTGCTGCACCTGGCCGTCCAGCGCATCGGCGAGGTGACGGCCGAGCTGCTGCCGCACTACGGCGCGGACTGCCCGGTCGCGGTGGTCGCCCGCGCCAGCCGCCCGGACGAGCTGATCCTGCGCGGCACCCTCGCCGACATCGCCGGCCTGGTGCGCGAAGCCGGGGTGAAGCGCACCGCCGTGATCGTCGTCGGGCGGGTGCTGACGGCGTCGGCGTTCCCCGACAGCCACCTCTACAGCGCCGGGCGGCAGCGGGTGTGAGGCGCGTCCTGATCCTCGGCGGCACGGCGGAGGCCCGGGACCTCGCGGCGCGGCTGTCCGGCGTCCCGGGCGTGCACGTCGTGTCGTCGCTCGCCGGGCGCGTCACCGACCCGCGGCTGCCCGCCGGGGACGTGCGCGTCGGCGGTTTCGGCGGCGCGGACGGGCTGGCGGCGTGGCTCCGCGCGCACCGGATCGACCGCCTCGTGGACGCCACGCACCCGTTCGCGGAGCGGATGAGCGCCTCGGCGGCGCGGGCGTCCGAGCTGGCCGGCGTGCCGCTGCTCGCGCTGCGCCGCCCCGGCTGGAGTGAGGGGGACGGCGACGAGTGGCACCGCGTCCCCTCGCTCGGCGAGGCCGCCGCCGCGCTGCCGGACGGCGCCCGCGCGTTCCTCACCACCGGGCGGCGCAGCCTCCCGGTGTTCGCGGCCCGCACCGGCGTGTGGTTCCTCGCCAGGTCGGTCGATCCGCCGGAGCCGCCCGTCCCGTCCAACGTGCGCGTGCTGCTCTCCCGCGGCCCCTACACGGTGGACGGCGAGCGTGCGCTGATCCGCGAGCACCGGCTGGACGTGCTGGTCACCAAGGACAGCGGCGGCGCGATGACCCGCGCGAAGCTCGCCGCCGCGCGGGACGCCGGGCTGCCGGTGATCATGGTCGATCGCCCGCCCGTCCCGGGCGGCGTCGCGGAGACCGGGGACGCGGCCGCCGCCGCGCGCTGGGCTCAGGGGTAGCGGCGGGGCGTGTAGACCACGCCGCGGCCGGTGACCCGGGTCGTGGACGATCCGACGATGACCAGGCAGCGCATGTCGACGAGGTCGGGGTCGAGCTTGCCGAGCGTCGTCACGGTGACGCTCTCCTCGGGGCCGCCGACGTCGCGTCCGATCACCACCGGCGTCTCCGGCGAACGGTGTTCCAGCAGCAGGTCGCGGGCAGCCGGAAGCTGGTGCCTGCGGCGGCTCGACGACGGGTTGTACAGGGCGAGCACCAGGTCGGCCTCCGCCGCTGCGGTGATCCGCCGGGCGATCGCGTCCCAGGGTTTGAGCAGGTCCGACAGCGACAGGACGCAGAAGTCGTGGCCGAGCGGCGCGCCCGCACGGGCGGCGACGGCCTGGGCGGCGGTCAGGCCCGGGACGATCCGCACCGGCACGCCGGCGAACTCGTCCTCCGCCGCCGCCTCCAGCACTGCGGTCGCCATCGCGAACACTCCCGGGTCGCCGGACGAGACGACGGCGACGCGGGCGCCGTCCCGGGCGAGCGCCAGCGCGTGCCGGGCCCGGTCGGCCTCGACGCGGTTGCCGGTGGAGTGCCGCCGCTGGCGGGGGTTGGGCGGCACGCGGTCCAGGTAGGGGCCGTAGCCGACGAGGTCGGTGGCCGACGCCAGGACGTCCTGCGCCTCCGGGGTGAGCCACGGCCGTCCCGCCGGGCCGAGCCCGACGACCGCGACCCCTCCCGGCCCCTCCGGCCGCGCCGGGGAAGGCGCGGTGAACGTCTGCTCCGCCGGGCTCGTCAGCAACGCCAGCGACATGTACGGGACGTCCGCCGGGTCGACGTCGGCGAGCGGTTCGACCCGCTGCCGGTCGGTGGCGGCCCGTTCGACGTACCAGCCGTCGCCGAGCCGCCCCGCGTCCTCGAACGCCTGCCTGACCTTGGGGAACGTCCGGCCGAGCTTGAGGACGGCGGCCGCGTCCGCCGAGCGCAGCCGTTCGGTCAGCTCGTCGCCGGGGAGCGTGCCTGGCAGTACGGTCAGCGTCTCCTCGCGCTCCACCAGCGGGCGTCCCGCCGCGGCGGCGGCGGCGCTGAGCGAGGTGACGCCCGGCACGACCTCGGCCGGGTAGTGGGGAGCGAGCCGTTTGTGCAGGTGCATGTAGGAGCCGTAGAACAGCGGGTCGCCCTCGCTCAGGACGACGACCGTCCGGCCCGCGTTGAGGTGCGCGGCGAGCCGGGCGGTGCAGTCGGCGTAGAACTCCTCCAGCGCGCCCTTGTAGCCGCCGGGGTGATCGGTCGTCTCGGTGGTGACCGGGTAGACGAGCTGCTCCTCGACCTGGCCGCCGCGCAGGTAGGGCGCCGCGATGGCGCGGGCGATGCTGCGGCCGTGCCGCGCGGAATGGTAGGCGACCACGTCCGCCGCGCCGATCAGCCGGGCCGCCTTCACGGTGACCAGCTCGGGGTCGCCGGGCCCGACGCCCACGCCGTAGAGCCGTCCCGTCATCACTCCGCCTCGCTGGCGACGGCGTTGACCGCCGCCGCCGTCATCGCGCTGCCGCCGCGCCGCCCGCGCACCACCAGGTGCGGCAGGTCGCTCGCGGCGAGCGCCTCCTTGGACTCGGCCGCCCCGATGAACCCGACCGGGATCCCGAGGACCGCGGCCGGACGCGCCGCGCCCTGACCGACCAGCTCCAGCAGCCGGAACAGCGCGGTCGGCGCGTTGCCGACCGCGACGACGGCGCCGTCGAGGCGGTCCCGCCACAGGTCGAGGGCCGCCGCGCTGCGCGTCGTGCCGAGCCGGGCCGCCAGCTCAGGGACGCGCGGGTCGCCGAGCGTGCAGACGATCTCGTTCCCGGCGGGGAGCCGGGCCCGGGTGATCCCGGCCGCCACCATCCGCGCGTCGCACAGGATCGGCGCGCCGTCCAGCAGCGCGGCCCGCGCCCGCGCGACGACCCCCGGCGACCAGGCGAGGTCGTCGACGAGGTCGGTCATCCCGCAGGCGTGGATCATGCGGACGGCGACCCGCGCCACGTCGTCCGGCAGATCCGACAGGTCGGCCTCCGCGCGGATGGTCGCGAACGACCGGCGGTAGATCTCCGCGCCGTCGCGGATGTAGTCGGTCATCGCTCCTCGCCGTCCACGGTCTTCAGCGTGACGGGGCCGCGCGGCATCCCGCAGCGCCGGTCGCAGCCCGCCCAGTGGACGGGGATCGGTGCGGCGCGGTCGAGGCCGTCCACCCAGCGGCGGGCCTCGCCCTGCACGTCGCCGCGCGACTTCGCGCAGCCGGGGCTGCCGGTGCACGCCGTCACCCCGACCCACGGCGAGCCGGGATCGGTCGCGAATCCCCGCCGCGCGAGGCGGGCCGCGTCCCGTTCGGCCTCGTCCCGTCGCAGGTCCCGCAGGACGACGCTCCGCCACGGGGTCAGGCGCGCCTCGCCCGCGACGTCGGCGAGCGCCTCGGCCTGCGCGCCCGACATCCGCCCGAGCGGCGGCACGACCTCCAGCGCGGCGAGCCCGTCCCGCTGCCGGATGATCCCCGCGTGCGGGGCGGGCGGGTCCGGGACGTGCCTCCCGTCCGCCGGGACTCCGCCGAGCCGTTCCGCGACGAGGCCCGCCCCGCCGGGCACCTCGGCCAGCCGCCAGGCGCCGCCGCGGACGTCGAGGAACGCCTCCGCCGCCGCGATCATGGTCTGGACGGGATCGGCGGACGCCGGGGCGAGCGGGGTTCCGGCCAGGAGGAGGCCGTCGGGGGTCATCGTCAGGTCGGCGTCCAGGGACGCCGCGTCGCCGGTGCCGTCGTCCAGCGCGAACAGGAACCGGCCCGGGAGCCCGGCCAGCCGGGGACGCGCGCACAGCGCCCGGTCGAGGGCGGCGACCAGGGGGTCGGTCGCGAGGCGGCCGTGCCGTCCGCGCCCGCCGAGGGGCGAGGCGACGATGTTGCGCACCCGCTCGTGGGACGCCGACGGCAGCAGCCCGGCGGCCGTGAGGCGCGCCGCGAGCGCCGCCGGGTCGCGCACGCCGCGCAGCTGGAGGTTGGCGCGGGACGTCAGCTCGATGACGTCCCGGCCCAGCTCGCGCGCGGCGGCGCCGAGCACTTGGAGCTGCGCGGCGGACACCGCCCCGCCGGGGACGCGGACGCGCGCCAGCGGGCCGTCGGCTGCGTCGTGCGTCTGCAGAGCTCCGGGGCACGCGTCGGCGCGCGCTCTCCCCACCGCATGGACATTCGGCACGATGAGGATGCTAACCCCCGTTTGCGGGCGGCTCGCGCTGCCGTACGCTTCTGCACGACGACGACAATGGAGGAAGCCGGTGTGAATCCGGCGCGGTCCCGCCACTGTCACCGGGGAGCGACCCCCGCTTGAGGCCACTGTCCCTCGTGGACGGGAAGGCCGGGGCGAGCGCTGATCCGGAAGCCAGGACACTCCCGCCGTCGTGACACCCGCGACCGGGGCGAGGACCCCAGGGGAGGATCCGCCGTGTCCGCCGACACGTCCGCGCAGGAGCGCACCCGTCACGCGTGGGGGGCCGACCCCCCACACCCCCCGGAACGACTTGTGCTGCTGCTCTCGACATCCGACACCGACCTTTTGAGCGCCCGCGCGTCCGGCGCCGCCTACCGGCTCGGCAATCCCGCGCGGCTCGCCGTGGACGACCTGCCGGAGCTGGTCGAGGGCGCCGATCTCGTCGTCGTCCGGCTGCTCGGCGGGCGGCGCGCCTGGGAGGACGGGCTGGACGCGCTGCTGGCGGGCCCGCGGCCGGTGGTCGTGCTCGGCGGCGAGCAGGCGCCCGACGCGGAGCTGATGGAGCTGTCCCGGCTCGGCGGCGGGGTGAGCGGCGGCGTGTGCGCCGACGCGCACGCCTACCTCGCGCACGGCGGCCCCGGCAACCTGACGGAGCTGCACGCCTTCCTCTGCGACACCGTGCTGCTCACCGGCCGCGGCTTCGCGCCGCCTCAGCCCACCCCCACCTGGGGACGGCTGGAGCGCGCGTCCCGCGCCTCCGACGGCCCCGTGGTCGGGGTGCTGTACTACCGCGCCCATCACGTGGCCGGGAACACCGCATTCGTCGAGGCGCTGTGCGCCGCCGTGGAGGACGCGGGCGGACGGCCGCTGCCGGTGTTCTGCTCGTCCCTGCGCGCGGCGGAGCCGGAGTTGCTGGCCACCCTCCGGGAGGTGGACGCGCTGGTCGTGACCGTCCTCGCGGCGGGCGGGTCGCGGCCCGCGGCGGCCGGGGCGGGCGGCGACGACGAGGCGTGGGACGTCGGCGCACTCGCCGAGCTGGACGTCCCGATCCTGCAAGGACTCTGCCTCACCATGCCCCGGGCCGACTGGGAGGCGAGCGACGACGGCCTGTCCCCGCTGGACGCCGCGTCGCAGGTCGCCATCCCCGAGTTCGACGGACGGATCATCACGGTCCCGTTCTCGTTCAAGGAGACCGGCGAGGACGGCCTGACCGTCTACGCCGCCGACCCCGAGCGGGCGGCGCGGGTCGCGGGCATCGCCGTCCGGCACGGCCGCCTGCGGCACACCCCGCCCGCCGAGCGGCGCCTGGTGGTGATGCTGTCGGCGTACCCGACGAAGCACTCCCGCGTCGGCAACGCCGTGGGGCTGGACACCCCGGCGAGCACCGTCCGGCTCCTGGCCCGGCTCGCCGAAGCGGGATACGACCTCGGCGAGGGCTTCCCCGGAGTCGCGGAGCAGGACGGGGACGCGCTCGTCCACGCGCTGATCGCGGCGGGCGGGCAGGACGAGGACTGGCTCACCGAGGAGCAGCTCGCGGGCAACCCCGTCCGGATCTCCGCCGCGTCCTACGAGCGCTGGCACCGCACCCTCCCACCGGATCTGCGGGAGGAGATGGAGCGGCACTGGGGCCCGGCGCCCGGCGAGCTGTTCGTCCAGGACGGCGACATCGTGCTCGCGGCCCTGCGCGCGGGCAACGTCGTCGTCATGGTGCAGCCGCCGCGCGGATTCGGGCAGAACCCGATCGCGATCTACCACGACCCCGACCTGCCGCCCAGCCACCACTACCTGGCCGCCTACCGGTGGCTCTCGGACGAGTTCGGCGCGCACGCGATCGTGCACGTCGGCAAGCACGGCAACCTGGAGTGGCTGCCCGGCAAGGCGGCGGGCATGTCGGCGTCGTGCGGCACCGACGCGGCGCTCGGCGACGTCCCGCTGATCTACCCGTTCCTCGTCAACGACCCCGGCGAGGGCACGCAGGCCAAGCGCCGCGCGCACGCCGTGCTCGTGGACCACATGGTGCCGCCGATGGCCCGCGCCGAGACCTACGGCGACATCGCCCGCCTCGAACAGCTCCTCGACGAGCACGCCACCATCGCCGCGATGGACCCCGCGAAGCTCCCCGCGATCCGCGCCCAGATCTGGACGCTGATCCAGGCCGCGAAACTCGACCACGACCTCGGCCTGGACGACCGTCCCCACGACGCCGAGTTCGACGACTTCATCCTGCACGTCGACGGCTGGCTGTGCGAGGTGAAGGACGCGCAGATCCGCGACGGCCTGCACGTCCTCGGCGAGGCGCCGGAGGGGTCGGTCCGCGTCGGCCTGGTGCTGGCCATGCTGCGGGCGCGGCAGATGTGGTCAGGGCGCGAGACGCTGCCCGGCCTGCGCGAGGCGCTCGGCCTCACCGAGGACGGCAGCGAGGCGCTCGCCGACGTGGACGCCGCCGAAGCCGCGGCCCGCTCGCTCGTCCAGGCGATGGAGGACGCCAGCTGGCGACCGGACGCGGTCCCGCAGGTGGCGGCACAGGCGCCCGAGGAGCGTCGTGACCTCGTGGGACGGGTGCTGGCGTTCGCCGCGACCGAGGTCGTCCCGCGCCTGGCCCGCACGACCGACGAGATAGACCACGTCCTGCACGCCCTGGACGGCGGCTACGTCCCGGCCGGGCCGAGCGGCTCGCCGCTGCGCGGGCTGATCAACGTCCTGCCGACCGGCCGCAACTTCTACTCCGTGGACCCGCGCGCCGTGCCGAGCCGCCTCGCCTGGGAGACCGGGCAGGCGATGGCCGGGTCGCTGCTGGAGCGCTACCGCGCCGACCACGGCGAATGGCCGCGCTCGGTGGGCCTGTCGGTGTGGGGGACGAGCGCGATGCGCACGGCGGGCGACGACGTGGCCGAAGTGCTGGCGCTGCTGGGCGTCCGCCCGGAGTGGGACGAGGCGTCCCGCCGCGTCACCGCCCTGACGCCGGTCCCGGTCGCGGAGCTGGGCAGGCCGCGCATCGACGTGACCGTCCGCATCAGCGGGTTCTTCCGGGACGCGTTCCCGCACGTCGTCGCGATGCTGGACGACGCCGTCCGGCTCGTCGCCGCCCTCGACGAACCCGACGCCGACAACCACGTCCGCGCGCACGTCAGGGCCGACCGGGAGCGGCACGGCGACGACCGGCGCGCCACCCTCCGCGTCTTCGGGTCGGCGCCCGGCGCCTACGGCGCGGGCCTGCTGCCGCTCATCGACAGCCGCAACTGGCGCGACGACGCCGACCTCGCCGAGGTCTACGCGGTGTGGGGCGGCCACGCCTACGGCCGCGACCTGGACGGCGTCCCGGCCCGCGCCGACATGGAGAGCGCCTACCGGCGGATCGCCGTGGCCGCCAAGAACGTCGACACGCGCGAGCACGACATCGCCGACTCCGACGACTACTTCCAGTACCACGGCGGGATGATCGCGACCGTGCGCGCGCTGACCGGCCGCGACCCCGCCGCCTACGTCGGCGACAGCACCCGCCCGGACGCGGTCCGCACCCGGACGCTGTCGGAGGAGACCGCGCGGATCTTCCGCGCCCGCGTCGTCAACCCGAACTGGCTGGCGGCGATGCGCCGGCACGGCTACAAGGGCGCGTTCGAGCTGGCCGCGACCGTCGACTACCTGTTCGGCTACGACGCCACCACCGGCGTCATGGCCGACTGGATGTACGACCGGCTCACCGCCGCCTACGTCCTGGACAAGGAGAACCGCGCGTTCATGCAGGAGTCCAACCCGTGGGCGCTGCACGGCATCGCCGAACGGCTGCTGGAGGCGGCCGAGCGCGGCATGTGGGAGCACCCGGACCCGGAGATCCTCCAGGCGCTGCAGGCGGCCTACCTCAAAGCGGAAGGCGACCTGGAGGACGACGAGGACGACACCAGCCGCTGAGCCGCCTCCGGATGCCCGGCCCAGTGCAGGTGCAGGTACGACGCGGTGATCCGGTCGTCGCCGTACCCGTCGCCGTACCCGTCTCCGCCGCCGTCCGCCCAGCGGAAGAGCGGGTCCGCGGCGGCGGTCAGGGCCGTCCGGTGGAACTCGTGGCCATGGAACCGCTCGCCCGGCCGGGTCAGCGGCGATTCCGCCGTCGCGACCGCGTCCCGATATCCGAGCGTCAGCCGGGACGTCATCCGCGCCCGTCCCGGCACCCGCCCGCACATGCCCTCGCCGTCGAGTTCCTCGCACAGGTAGAGCAGGCCCGCGCATTCGGCGGCGATCGGGCCGCCGAACCCCGCCACGGCCGCGCGCATCGCCGTGTTCGCGGCGAGCTCGCCCGCGTGCGCCTCCGGGAACCCGCCGCCGATGACCAGCGCGGCGGCGCCGTCCGGGAGCGCCTCGTCGCGCAGCGGGTCGAAGACGGCGACGTCGGCGCCCGCCGCGCGCAGCAGCTCCGCGTGCTCGGCGTAGGAGAAGGTGAACGCCTTCCCGCCCGCCATCGCGACGACCGGGCCGCCCGGCACCGGCTCCACCTGCGCGGCGGGGTCCCAGGGACGGCCCGGCAGCGGGGGAGCGGTGGCGGCCAGGCGCAGCAGCGCGTCCAGGTCGCAGGAGCGGGCGACCAGGCCGCCGAGCCGGTCGACCGCGCGCACGGCCTCCGCGCCGCGCTCGGCCGCCGGGATCAGGCCCAGATGCCGGGACGGCGTCACGACGGCGTCGTCCCTGCGGATCGCGCCGAGCACCGGCGTCCCCGCCGCCTCCAGCGCGCCCCGGCACAGCTCCTCGTGCCGGTCCGACCCGACCCGGTTGAGGACGACCCCGCCCACCCGGACGCCCGGCTCGAACGACGCGAAGCCGTGCACGAGCGCCGCGACCGAACGGCTCTGCCGCGCCGCGTCCACCACGAGCACGATGGGCGCGGCGAGCGACCTCGCGACATGGGCCGTGGACGCGAAGTCGCCGTCGCCGCGCCCGTCGAACAGGCCCATCACGCCCTCGACCACGGCGACGTCGCACCCGGCGGCGCCGTGCAGGAACAGCGGCGCGATCCGCTCCTCACCGACCAGCCACGGGTCGAGGTTGCGGCCGGGGCGCCCGGCCGCGAGCCCGTGATAACCCGGATCGATGTAGTCGGGGCCGACCTTGTGCGGGGACACCCTCAGGCCGCGCGCCCGCAGTGCCGCGATCAGCCCCGTCGCCACCGTCGTCTTCCCGCTCCCGGACGCCGGCGCCGCCACCACCAGCCGCGGGACGCGGGCGGTCACCACTCGATGCCCCGCTGGCCCTTCTGCCCGGCGTCCATCGGGTGCCGGACCTTGCCCATCTCCGTGACGAGGTCGGCGGCCTCGACGAGCCGGGCGGGCGCGTCCCGCCCGGTGATGACGACGTGCTGGTCGCCGGGGCGGGACGTGAGCGTCCCGACCACGTCGTCCAGGTCGAGCCAGCCCCACTTGAGCGGGTAGGTGAACTCGTCCAGCACGTAGAAGCGGTGCGCCTCGGCGGCCAGGTCGCGCTTGATCTGCGCCCAGCCCTCCCGCGCGTCGGCGGCGTGGTCGTCCTCGGCGCCGGGCCGCCGGATCCACGACCAGCCCTCGCCCATCTTGTGCCACGCGACCGGGCCGCCCTCGCCGCTGTCGCCCAGCACGCGCAGCGCGCGTTCCTCGCCGATCCGCCACTTCGCCGACTTCACGAACTGGAACACCGCGATCGGCCAGCCCTGGTTCCACGCCCGCAGCGCCATCCCGAACGCGGCCGTCGACTTCCCCTTCCCGGCGCCGGTGTGGACGATCAGCAGCGGCCGGTTGCGGCGCTGCCGCGTGGTCAGGCCGTCGTCGGGGACGGACACGGGCTTCCCCTGGGGCATCTCAGGCCGCCTTCCGCTGATCGCGCACGACCCCGTCGAGGTCGCGGAGTGGGACGAGCCGCGCCCCGAGCCGGACCGCGAGCCGTCCGGCGAGACCGAGCCGGACCGGGCCGTCCTCGCAGTCGACGACGATCCCGGCCGTCCCGGCGAGCAGCCCGGCGGCCCGCGCCACGTCGCCCTCGGCGGTCGCGCGGCCGTCGGTGACGACCACGAGCAGCGGGCGCCGCGCCGGGTCGCGCAGCCGCTCGGCGCGCAGCACCTCGGCGGCCCGGACCAGCCCGGCGGCCAGCGGCGTGCGCCCGCCGGTGGGGAGCGCGCGGAGCCGCGCCGCGCCCGCCTCGACCGACGACGTCGGCGGCAGCACGAGGTCGGCCGTCCGGCCCCGGAAGGTGATCAGGCCGATCTTGTCGCGGCGCTGGTAGGCGTCCAGCAGCAGGCTCAGCACCGCCGTCTTCACCGCCGTCATGCGGCGGCGCGCGGCCATCGAACCGCTGGCGTCCACGACGAACAGGACGAGGTTGCCCTCGCGGCCCTCGCGGTCGGACTCGCGCAGATCGTCCGGCCGCAGCACGAGCCCGGCGCCCGTCCGGCCGCGCGCCCGCTGGTGCGGTGCGGCGGCCAGCATGGTCGCCACCACGTGCGGGTCGCGGACCTTCGCGGCCGGACGGCGCGCTCCGACGACGCGGCCGCGCGGCGTCCGCGACCGCGACCGGCGTCCCGCGACGCCGTCGCCGACCCCGGGAACCTCCAGCAGCGGCACCGCGTGCGGCTCGGCGGCGGACGCGACCCGCTCGCCGCCTCCGTTCGCCCCGCCGGGCCGGTCGCCGTCCTCCGGCGCCGATGCGGGCGGCTCGGCTCCGCCCTCGCCGCCCTCGGGAGGAGGGGTGCTCCCGCCCGTGCCTCCATCGTCGCCGCCGGGTGGCGGGTCATCGTCGGGAGAGGCTTCGCCGAGCAGGTCGTCCAGCAGCGACTCGTCCAGCCCCGGGGCGTCGAACGGGTCGCGGCGGCGGCGGTGCGGCAGCGCCAGGCGGGCGGCGGCGCGGACGTCGTCCGTCGTCACCTCGTCGCGGCCGTGCCAGGCGGCGTGCGCGAGCGCGGCGTTCGCCGTGACGAGGTCGGCGCGCAGGCCGTCCACCTCGAACCCGGCGCACACCGCAGCGATCTGCTCCAGCCGCTCGTCCGGCAGCCGGACGCCCGCCAGCCGCTCCCTGGCGGCCGCGATGCGCCCGGCGAGAGCGGTCTCGTCGGCGGCCCAGCGCGCCGCGAAGCCCGCCGGGTCGGCGTCGAACGCCAGCCGCCGCCGGACGACCTCGGCGCGCTCCTTCGGTTCCCGCGACGCCCGCACCTCCACCGTCAGCCCGAACCGGTCGAGCAGCTGCGGGCGCAGCTCGCCCTCCTCCGGGTTCATCGTCCCGACGAGCAGGAACCGCGCCGCGTGCCGGACCGAGACCGACTCGCGCTCCACGTAGCAGGTGCCGAGCGCGGCCGCGTCGAGGAGCAGGTCGACGAGGTGGTCGTGCAGCAGGTTCACCTCGTCCACGTACAGGACGCCGCGGTGCGCCGCCGCGAGCAGGCCGGGCTCGAACGCCTTGACGCCCTCGGTCAGCGCGCGCTCCACGTCCAGCGACCCGGCGACCCGGTCCTCCGACGCGCCGACCGGCAGCTCCACCAGCGCGGACGGCCGCCGCACCGGCTGGACGCCCCGCTCGTGCGGGCCGTCCGGGCAGGACGGGTCGGGCGCGTCCGGATCGCAGGCGAACCGGCAGCCCGCCACCGTGTCGACGGCGGGAAGCTGCGCAGCAAGCGCGCGGACGACCGTCGACTTGGCGGTGCCCTTCTCGCCGCGCACCAGCACGCCGCCGACCCGCGGGGAGACGGCGTTGAGCAGCAGCGCCAGCTTCAGGTCGTCCAGGCCGACGACGGCGGTGAACGGATAGGCGTCGTTCAGGCGGCCGTCTGGAACCGGCGGCGAACCCACGGCACCTCCATGAGGGATCTTGCGCGTCCCGGACAGGTGAGGTCGCGGTGGTCCGAGTGACCTGGCTCCCGGGTTCGCCGACCCGGATACAGTGGCGCGTCCGCACCGGCCTCTCACCGGATTTCCCTCGGACAACCGCGGAACAGGGGGGACGGTACGGTCCCGCTCCCGCGGCTGTCAAGATCACGCATACCCAGGTCATGGGCCGGGACGGGTAACACTTCCGTACTCATTGCCATGACATGTGTCACCATGTGCGGTGTAGGCGATGGCGGACGAGGAAGCCGGTGCGATTCCGGCGCGGTCCCGCCACTGTGATCGGCGAGCGGATCCCGACGACGCCACTGCCCGCGCGAGCGGGCGGGAAGGCCGGGACGAGCATCGACCCGAGAGCCAGGAGACTCACGCGGTCGCCTCCTCGACAGGACTGGGGCGGATCTCCCCAGAGAGGAGAGGGCTGCATGCCCAAGGGCTCGACACGCCCGGCGCCGCGCCGGACGACCGCACGCCGGACGACCGCACGCCGGACTGCCGTGGCGACCGTCGGTTTCGGCACCCGTATCCGCGCCCGGGCGTCGGCGACGCTCGTCGCGGTCCTGCTGATCGCCGGATGCGGCGGTGACACCGGACGCGCCGGAGACGACCGCGCGGACGCGGCCCCGCCCGGCTTCCCGGTGACGGTGGCCAACTGCGGGGTGACGACGACCTACCAGCGGCCCCCGCGGCGCGCGGTGTCGCTGAACCAGCACGCGACCGAGGTGATGCTGGCGCTCGGCCTGGAGAAGTCGATGGTCGGGACGGGCTACCTCGACGACCGGATCCTCCCGGAGTTCCAGGCCGCCTTCGACCGGGTGAAGGTGCTGTCCGAGGAGTACCCGTCCTACGAGACGCTGCTGGCGGCCGAGCCCGACTTCGTCTACGGCGGATGGGCGAGCACGTTCGAGGAGAAGGACGGCCGCGGCCGGGCCGCCCTGAAGAAGGCCGGGATCGACACCCACCTCAACGTCGAGGAATGCCCCAGGGGCCCGGTGACCATGGCCACGGTCGAGGAGGAGATCCGGACCGTCGCCAAGATCTTCGGCGTGCCGGACCGGGCGGAGCGGCGCATCGCCTCGCTGCGCGCCGTCCTGGACCGGGTCGAGGCCCGGCTCGCCGAACCCGCGCCCGCCGCGACGCCGGTCAAGGTCGCCGTCTACGACAGCGGCGACAAGACCGTGTTCACGGCGGGCGGCGCGGGGATCGGCAACGAGATCATCCGGCTGGCGGGCGGGACCAACCTGTTCTCCGACGTGCGCAAGGCCTACGGGGACGTCTCGTTCGAGCAGCTGGCCGCGCGGGCGCCCGAGGTCATCGTCATCTACGACTACGGAGACCAGTCCGCCGACGCCAAGCGGAGATTCCTGCTGGCCAGCCCCGCGCTGAAGGACGTTCCAGCGATCAAGAACAGGCGGTTCGCGGTCCTGCCGCTGTCGTCCACGGTGACGGGCGTCCGGGCGGCCGGAGCGGTCGAGTCGCTCGCCCGGCAGCTGCACCCGGACCGTTTCACATGACCGGCGTCGCCGAGCCCCGCGTCTCCCGCGGACGGACGGCGGTCGCCGCCGCCCCTCGCGGCCGCGTCCGCGTTCCCTATCCGCTGGTCCTGGCGCTGTTCGGCGCGCTGGTGCTGGTGGCGGCCACGGCGGGAATCGCCGCGGGCTCGGTGCGGATCCCGCCCGGCCAGGTCTGGGGCATCCTGCTCCACCAGGTGCATCCCGCGCTCGCGGACCCGGACTGGCCGCCGGTCCGCGAGACCATCGTGATGGACGTCCGGCTGCCGCGGGTGCTGCTGTGCGCGGCGGTCGGGGCGGGCCTGTCGGTCTGCGGGACGGTCCTGCAGGCCGTGGTCCGCAACCCGCTGGCCGACCCCATGCTGCTCGGGGTGTCCTCGGGCGCGATGGTCGGCGCGGTGCTCGTGGTGGTGTTCCCCATGGCGTGGTTCGGGATGTTCTCGTTGCCGCTCGCCGCGTTCGGCGGCGCCCTGCTGGCCCTGGTGCTGGTGTACTTCCTGGCCCGCTCCGGCGGGCGGATGACCACGGTGCGCCTGGTACTGGCGGGAGTCGCCACCGCCGAGGTGCTCACGGCGGTCGCGAGCTACCTGGTCCTCACCTCCGGCGACCCGCGCGCCGCCGAGTCGGCCTTGCGCTGGATGCTCGGCGGCCTGGCCGGCACCACCTGGACCGTGCTGTGGATCCCCGCGGCCGTGGTGCTCGCGGGCACGGCGGTCCTGCTCGGCCTGTCCCGTCCCCTGAACCTGCTGCTGGCCGGGGAGGAGGCGGCCGCGGCCCTCGGACTGGACGTGCACCGCTTCCGCGGGGCGCTGTTCGCGCTGGTCGCCCTGATGATCGGCGCGATCGTCGCGGTCAGCGGCTCGATCGGGTTCGTCGGGCTGATCATGCCCCATGCGGTGCGGCTGCTGGTCGGCGCCGACCACCGCCGCGCGCTGCCGGCCGCGGCCCTGCTGGGCGCCGCGTTCCTGATCGTCACCGACCTGGCGGCGCGGACCCTGATCAGTCCCGAGGAGATCCCCGTCGGCATCCTCACCGCGCTCGTCGGCGGCCCCTTCTTCCTCTTCCTGATGCGGCGGAAGGCGGCGCGGTGAGCATGGACGCGACCCCCACGGGCACGCCCGCCACGGGCGCCGGGCCACCGGCCGGGACGCTGCGGGCCGAAGCGGTGACGGTCGTCGTCGACGGCCGGACGCTGGTGGACGCCGTCTCCCTGACGGCGGCGCCGGGGGAGATCGTCGGGCTCGTCGGCCCCAACGGCGCCGGGAAGTCCACCCTGCTGCGCACCTTCTACCGGGCCCGGCGCCCCACCTCGGGGCGGGTCCTGCTGGACGGCGAGGACATCTGGCGCATGCCGGGCAAGCACCTAGCCCGGCGCTTGGCCGCCGTCCTGCAGGAGACACCCGGCGACTTCGAGCTGACCGTGTACGACGTCGTCGCGATGGGCCGCACCCCGCACAAACGCGCCTTCCAAGGCGACGACACGGACGACCGCGAGATCATCACCGGGTCGCTGGCGGAGCTGGAGGCCGCGCACCTGGTCGACGCGCCCTTCGACCGGCTGTCGGGCGGTGAGAAGCAGCGCGTCCTCATCGCCCGCGCGCTGGCCCAGCGAACCGGGGTCCTGGTCCTGGACGAACCGACCAACCACCTGGACCTGCGGCACCAGACCGACGCCCTCCACCTCGTCCGCCGGCTCGGCGTCACCGCGGTCGCCGCCCTGCACGACCTCAACCTGGCCGCCTCGTTCTGCGACCGCCTCCACGTCCTGAACGCGGGCCGGACCGTCGCGACGGGACCGCCGGGGGACGTGCTCACGCCGGACCTGCTCGCCGACGTCTACCGGGTCGACGCCGAAGTCGTCGAGCACCCCCGCAGCGGCCACCCCCAGATCACCGTCCTCCCGGCGGAACACCGCAGGTGACGAGCAGGGACGTCCTCGCCGTGCCCTGAGCTGGTTCAAGGGCCGAAATGGACGTAGCCGGCCCACAGCGCCGGGTCGTCGGGGTGGCGGTCGCGCTGGGTCCGCATTGCCTCGTGGACGGCGGCCGCCGCCCGCGCCGTGTCGATCGAGCCCTCGGACGTGTGCAACCTGGCGTACACGTCGGCGGTCACCTCTGCCGCGACGGCGTCCTTGACCGGCCACAGCGTGGCGATCACGTGCTGGTATCCGGCGAGTTGGAGTGCGCCGCCGAGGTGCAGCGCCTCGTCCGGCAGGCGCCGTCCGCCGCGGGCGGTCTCGCAGGCCGACAGGAACGCGAACCGGGCGTGCCGCAGATGCATCCGCGAGATGTCCAGCACGGTGAACGGGCGCGTCCGGTGGTCGTGCAGGAAAAGCCGCCCCCGGCTCGGGTGCCGCAGGTCCTGCGCGGCGTGGCAGGCGAAGTGCGCCCACGCGTGCTCGTCCAAGGCGCGCCGGACGGCCGCGCGGTCGGCCTGGTCGCCGGTGAGCGTCCGGGTCGGGACCGGCAGGCCCGAGAGCAGCGACGACTCCCGCAGCGCACCCGGCAGGGACGGCAGGTCCGGCGTGCCGGGCATGGAGATCACCAGCAGCGACCTTCTCGATGGCGGCGGGTCGCCCTGCTCGGTGCCCGAGCGCAGTGTGCGCAGGCTGACGGCATAGGACGAGATGACCCGGTCCAGCACCGAGTCGCCGTCGCCGTCGCCGGACGGGTCGGCGGCCGCGGCCGCGTGGAAGGGCAGGAAGGTGAGCAGCCAGGTCGGGCACCAGTGCAGGTGGGGCCAGGGCCGTCCGGGCGCGGGCGGACGGGTGTGGCCGAGCGCGTCGAGGACGGGCCGGGCGGTGGTGCGCCAGAGCCAGTCCAGCACGTCGCCGATCGTCGCGTCGGCCGCCGCTCGCGCGGCCGGGCCGGCCGGGCCGGTCGGTCTGGTGCGCTGGTCGAGTGCGTCGAGGAAGGCGGTGACCCGCTCCCTGGTCTCCTCGACGGTGAGGCCCGGCAGCTCGACGACCCGCACGCCGGCGCCGGTGACCAGGAGCGCGTCCGACCCGAACTCGGCCGCGTTGACGATGACGACCGTCTGCCCGTCCGCCGGGCGCAGGGAGGAGAACCCCTGCGGACGCAGGAAGCCGCCGAAGCCGGGACGCGCCCGGATCTCGGCGACGAGGCCGTCCCATGCGCGGCCGAGGGCGTGCCGCCGGTCGCGGTCGCGGGTCGCGTCGATCTCCCGTCCGACCGCCTCCAGCCGGTCGGCGAGTCCGGGGTGCGCGGCGCGGAGGCGGGCGGCGTCACCGCGCACGTCGAGTGTTCGGTGGATGAGCACGGCCCTGCCCTGTTCGAGCAGTTCGACGGCCCGGCCCGGGTCGCCGGCCCGGATCGCGGCGGCCGCGGCCTCGTTCACCGTCCCGCTCCACAGGCCGAGCGCCTGCTCCTGGTCCGGCCGGTCGAGGCCGCGCCAGGCGAGCTCGGCCGACAGCGCGATGCCGTCGGCGAGGACGCCCAGCGCGTCGTTCCAGCGACCAGCCTCCGCGGCGATGCGCCCGGCCTTCCACGTGTCGCTCAACCGTCCGATCACGAGGTGGTCCGGGTCGCGGGCGTTCGCCTCCAGCAGGGACATCGCCTCCCGGTAGGACCGCTCGTCGCCGGTCAGCCGGTGCTGCTTGGCCAGCGCCTCCCCCAGGGAGGACGCGACCAGGAACCGGCTCGTCGGGTCGCTGATCTCCGCACGGCGATTCCGCAGGCCGGTCAGCCGTTCGCGCAGCATCCCGATGCCGCGTTCGAGGTCGTCCCGTTCCCCCGAGGCTGGGAACCGGGCGGTGAGCACGGTGCCGAGCTGGGCCTTGAGCGCCTGGTACTCCTCGGTGTCGTCGGCGATGCCGTCCATCGCCTCGGTCAGCATGGCGGCGCATCCGTCGGCGACGCCGGGGAGGCCCATCGTGGAGTCCGCCTCCAGCAGCACGGTGATCATCGTGTCGAGCTGCGCCGCCCGGTCCCGCGGGTCCATCGTGCGGCCGACGCGGTCGAAGGTCTCGCGGTAGTCGGCGAGGGCCTCTTCGAGCCCGGGCTCCTGGGCGAGCATGCGCTCCAGGACCACGTGGGACGCCAGGATGAGCCGGTAGAGATCGCGGAGCGGCTCGTCCTCCGGCAGGTCCCGGACGGCCAGGTCGACGGCGCGGAGCCGCTCCCGCGCTCCGCTGTAGTCGCCGATCTGGAACAGGTGGCTCAACTCGGCGACCAGCACGGGCAGCAGGAGCAGCTTCCGGCCGGGATGGTCCTCCGGGACGAGGTCGAGCAGCGGGCGGAGCTCGACGGCCGTCTCGGCCGTCGCCGCGAGCCCGGTGTTCCAGGCGCCCCGCTGGGTCAGCACCCGGAGCAGCCCGAGGGCGGCCCGCACGATGTGCGGATGCTCCGGACCGGCCGCGCTGATCGCGGGACGCAGCAGGCCGATCGCCTCCCGCAGTGCGTCCGGGTCCCCCCTCGTCTCGGCGACCTGCGCGAGCGCGAAGCCGAGGACGCCCAGCCGGTCGAGCCGCTCCTCGTCGTCGGCGGTCTCCGCCAGCGCCCGGCGGGCATCGGCCACGGCGCGGTCGAGCACCGGCTCCCCGCTGAGATGCTCGTGCCAGTTCACCATGCTCAAGGCCAGCTCGGCCCGGGTGGACGGGGTGAGATCGGCGAGCCGGTCGGCGTGCTCCCGCGCCTGCCCGAGGAGCGCGGCGGCGTGTCTCAGGCAGCGGCCGCGAAGCTCGTCCTGGGCGCCGGGCGTCCCCGCGAGCGACTGCGCGTATGTGAACAGGTCGTCGGCCCACGCGATGCTGGCCTCTACGTCCTGGTCGGTGAAGTCGTCCGGCCGCTCGTAGCGCGGGTCGAACACGCGGCGCAGGCTGAACGGCACCAGCCCCGGGTCGACCGTGTGCAGGCGCCCGTAAACGGCGAGCGCCAACTCCAGCTGGAAGCCCCCCTCGCCCGCGCGGAACCGGTAGCGGGCGAAATAGACGGCCGCCAGCACGATGATGAGGCGGAGATCGGACTCCCGTGCCCTGCCCCTCCCATGGCGCTGCGCGTACGGGCGGCGGACCAGGTCCTCGCGGAGCCGCTCGATCGAGTCCGCCGTCCCGTCCCCGGTCAGGCTGCGCAGCGCGGTCAGCTCGAAGGAGGCGGCCAGCTCGTCGATCTCGTCGAGCAGGGCGGCGTCGAGGGTGTCGTCGAGCAGCTTCGCCAGCGCCGAGACGAGCATGGCCTGGACGGCCGGATCGACCGGCCCCAGCCGGCGTCCGAGCGCTCTGGCCCGCTCGATCAGGATGACGGCGTGACGGCGGATCTCGGCGCCCGTCCGGCCCGCGGGGAGGTCGGCGGCGGACGCGAGCAGGTCGCGCGCGCACGACGACAGCAGCGAGAGATCGGCCTGGTCTCGCGCGGTCTCCGGCGCGTCCCGGTCGTACGACGGCACGAGGACGGACGGGACGAGCCCCGGGTCGATCGCGTGGAGGTGCCCGAACAGCGAGATCGCGAACGCCGTCCGGTCTTCCGGGACGTCGTCCGGCGCGGACGTGTACCGGTCCCAGCAGAGGCCGGCGAGTTCCTTGGCCACCTCCAGGTCGAACGCCGGGTCCAGCCCTGCCGCCGGAGGGAATCCGCGGCCGAGCCGCTCCTCGATCGCGCGCCGTACCTCGCCCGGCGGTCCCGCGTCGTCCGGGGACAGGACGTGGAACGCGCCGGCGAGGAGCGCGTCCATGACCGTGCGGTCGCGGTCCGGATCGTCCGCGCCGATCAGGTCCAGCACCCGGCTGGCCTCCACCACCGACCGGTACGTCACCGCCGGGCTCCGGGACCAGCCGATCACCACGCCATAGGTCAGGATCTTGGCGGAGAGCGACAGCGACGGATCCGTGCGCGGACGGCGGTGGATCACCGACGCCAGCGCGCCGAGCGACCGCCGCAGCGAAGCCCCCTCGTCACCGGAGTGGGAGGGGGACGGCTGCGGAAGGACGCGGGCCGCCGACGCCAGCCGTTCGAGCGCCTCCCCGAGCCGGAGCCGGTCCTGACCGCCGGGCGCGGAGGTCCCGGCGGCGACGGCGAGCGCGCCGATCCGGCGCACCAGATGCCCGGCGTGCGCCGGGGCCAGCAGGACCGCCGCCCGCGCGCAGGGCAGAGCCAGCCCGAGAAGGTCGTCGCGGGGACGGCCGACGTGGGCGTCGAATAGCAGCCCGGTCAGCTCGGCGCGGAGAGCCGGGCCGACCCCACGCGTCCGCAGGGCGAGATCCACCGCGCCGTGCGCGAGCGCCGCCGCATGGCGCCTGTGCTCGTCGCCTCCGTGGCCGATCAGGTCGCCCGCCGCGGCGATCAGCGTGTGCAGGTCGTCCTCGTACCGTCCGTCCGCCGTCGCCGGGTCGGCGGAGAACAACGGCGAGATCATGGCGGGGACCGCGGACGGGTCATGCGCGTGCACGCGGCGGAACAGGGAGAACGCGAACACGAGCTCCTCCGCGGGGGCCCGTTCCGGCAGGAACCTGTAGCGGTACCAGATGAGCTGCGCGATCCGCGCGGCCACCCGGACGTCGAGGTCGCCCCGGCCGCCGCGCCGCCCGGCCCGGAGATGCCGCGAACGCAGGTCGGCGGCGCTCTCTAGGACGTCGTCGTCCGCCAGGCCGCTGCGGACCTCCGCGACGACGGATCGGCGCTCGTCCTCGGGCAGGGCGCTGATCTCGTCCCATTCCGCCCATAACCGTTCGGCGGCTCTGACGGCCGCGCCCACCAGCAAGAGGTCGATCCTGCGCCCCAACCGCGCCCACCTCCCGTCAGATCAGCGAGAACACGATCAGCAGCGCGACGATCCCGGCGGCCCCGGCCAGGCAGGACCGCCACGGCCGTTCCCGGAGCCAGGTGGGCGCTCGCGGCCTCGTCCCCGAGCCCGCAGGCTGATCGGGCCGCGTGACGTAGCACGCCGCGATCGTGCTGATCTCGGCGCCCGAGATCGCCAGCGTCTGCCAGGCCCGCTCCAGCGCCTTCGCCTCGTCGTCACCGGGCGGCCTGATGGCCAGCGGCGCCGCGAGCAGGAGATCGCGTTTGGCGGGATCCGGCTCGGTCGAATAGCCGGCCGAATAGCCCGTGACGGTGGTGCCGTCCTTGAGCTGCACACTGAGGAACGCCCGCGCCCCCCGTCCTGCCATCCGGCTGAACGCCGTGTGCCATGCCGTCTCCTGGACGATCCGCCGCGCGTTCGGCGGGGTCAGCAGATCGTGCGCCGCCACGGCGTACAGCAGCGCGAGCCCGAGCAGGGCGGCCAAGCTGCGGATGGTCAGCGCGGGATGCCGGTCGACGTAGCGGCCGCCGTCGCGCAGCAGCGCGACCGGATCCACCGCTGAGCCCGTCACCAGCGCAGCCACCCCAGCCAGGGTCGCGGTCGCCGCCGCGCTGAACACCACCCCGGTCAGCACGACGCGGCTGACCTCGATGAAGGCGCTCTCGTCGCGGCGCGGACGGGTGCGCTGCCACAGCAGCTCGAACGCGGTCCCGGGTGTGACCAGGACCAGGAACACCACGACCGCCGCGACCGAGGAGGGGACCATCCCGGTCAGCGCGGCTCCGCCGGGCCGCCGGGAGGCGACGGCGGCTGGGCCGGTTCAGCGGGCGGCTCGGAAACGGTCTCGACGCCCTCGGACGCGTCCAGCACCACACCGCGAAAGTCGCCTTCCGCCTCGTCCGACGCCTGCGACCGGTCACGCTCACTCATGGGGGTGCCTCCCGGACGATATCGCCTTAATCGTCGCACGAACCCCCAAGCCAGGACGAGCCCACAACACGTCACGACCACCCAGCCCGGCCCAGTGCGCCGAGCCCCGCATCGCACTACTCGACAACGATCAGCGCAAGCCCACCAGCCCCTGACATCGAGCCAGCCCCTGCGAAGAGGACGCCGTAGGCACGCATTCGGTCAAGGCGAATGCATGACGTGAGGCGTGCCCAGGGGCCTGAGGTCGCGTCCGCCCTCGTCGACGAACACCCAGAACGCGTCCACCCCCGGCATCAGCGCAGCCAGGTCAGCGGCTCAGGCGCTTGAACGACCGCACGGGTGATGGCCGGCGGGGATGCCAACGCGCCGATGTCGGGCGGTGGATTCCAAGTCGTAGAAACCGACGCGAGTTAACACCCGCGGCGAGCAATACCTTTCCGGCGGCAGATTCGTCGACGGGCGCAGCTCACCGTTTCGCCGGGCCGCGCACGCCCACGCCGTCGAAGGTCGGCATCCCTGGTGCGCTGCGTGGAGCGGGTGGCGGCTCAGGGGGCTCCGAAGCTGATGCCCAGCACGCGTTCCACCGTGATCGCCGGTGTGGCCAGGCCGTACCTCATCGGATTCCCCGGCTCTTCCGGGTCGAAGCCCGACGCCCAGTGCAGACCGACGACTCCGTTCCCGTCCCCGATCACGACCGAGCCGGAGTCGCCCGACTCGGACCAGACGATGGAATGAGGGAAGTCGACGTGAATCTGGATCTGGTCTGTCAGCTTCCGCCTTGTGGAGGGCGGTGTGCCGACCGGGGGCAGTTGAGGGCGGTTGATGGGGTAGCTGCCTCTGACACCGGACGTCCAGCCGAAAGTGCGCCCGGTCGTCTTACCGCGTTTGGTGACGAGCATGGCGTGCTGGACGCCGATCGCTCCGCCGACGGGGCCGATCCCCTCGATCTCCGGGAGCGCGCCGACGTCCACACGGAAGATCGCCGCGTCGGCGGGCCCCTCCGGCGTGTCCTCCGGGAAAGACCAGTCGGACAGGGTGCCCGCATGGTCGCCCTGGACGCGGCCGAACGGTTCCGGCTCCGGCTGGATGATCTCGTCGCCCACCCGCCGTCCGAGGTCGTAGCAGAGCACGTGGTAGTTGCTCAGGCCGTAGGTGATCGTGGGATCGAGGGTGTCGGTGACGATCGCGCCCAGCGTACCGGTGTGCACGTCGGCATCCGTCAACTGGAAGCGGGCCGCGGCGATGGAATACCCTCCGCGAAGCGGACGGTGGATCCCCGTGTCGGGCAACGTGGTCTGGGTGAACACGAAGACCCGCTGAAGGAAGACCACGGGGAATGGGAAGCCTGCGAGTGCGACCTGCACCTCGAAGGGAACGTCATCGAGATCGGCGACGAACACCCGCAACGCCAGGTCGTCCGGGTCGGGCTGCTCCTCGTCGCGGACGCCGAAGTCGATGCCGGTGATGACTCCGGTCGCCAGCAGTGGCCCTTCCAGCAGCTCTCTAGCCGCAAGAACCTCCGGCGGTATCTCCATCGCCTCGTCCTTTCACCGCACATTACCGCGCCTTGGAACACGAATAACATGCCCGGCCCCCGCTTTCGACGCGGCATACATCGCCAAGGTCCGATATAGATTTCAATTTATGGCTTTCCAATGTGCTTGTCGAGAAAAGAGGGTCCAATGCGGAACAGATTATTCTTGGCCGGCCGCAAGCCTGATGATTTGTGCCTGGCCAAGGCGGCTCGTGCCCCCCACGAGCCGCCTTGGCCAAGCGCCCACCCGATGACGGCCACCGCCCCCGATCCCAGCCAGGTGAGCTCGCCCCAACGCTCCACGGCCGGCCACTGGCCCGTGATCCCCAAGCGGCGGGCCTGCCGTCAGACGTTGAGGTCCCGGCGCAGTGGATTGAGAGCCCAGCGGAGATCGCGCGCCGGGAGTTGCTCGAACGCGGCTGGCCGAGCATTGCCGTGGACGGCGTCCTCGACGCCCAGGCCGAACTGGTGACCAACCCCGGGCCGGTCACCTCCACAGTGGAGAAGGTCACCGGGGCGGCTGCCCGCACGTTCCGCGAGTGGGTGGTCGACCACTCCAGCGTCTTCCGCGACACGATGAGAGCAGCCCGTATCCACGAGTACGGCGATGCCGACGTCATCCGCTATGAGGAGATACCGCTACCCGTGCCCGACCCGGATCAGGTGCTGATCCGGGTGGCGGCGACCTCCTACAACCCCTCCGATGCCGCACTCCGTGCCGGATACCTGCAGGACGTGCTGCCGGTTGAGCGTCCTACATCCTGGGCTTGGACGTCGCCGGCACGATCACGCAGACCGGAAGCGAGCCCGGCCCGCTCACCGCGGGCGACCAGGTGATCGGCCGCCTCTCACTGCGGGACGACGCGTCCTGATCAACGGCGCGGGTGGCGGCGTCGGCGCGGTCGCCGTGCAGCTCGCCAAGCGCATCGGCGCGACCGTGGTCGCCACCGCCGGTGGACGCAGCACCGCGGCCGTCCGCGCCCAGAGGGCCGGCCAGATCATCGATTACATCGCCGCGTCCCTGGCCGACGCGCTCGACGACAAGGTCGACGTTGTCATCAACCTCGCTGCGATCCCGCCTGCGGCGGCGGCCGACCTCGTTCCGCTGGTCCGGGAGGGCGGCGTCATCGTCTCGATCGCCACGCCGATCGAGCCGCCCGACAGTGCGCGAATCACCGCCGTCCACTTCGTCGCCCGCAATGACTCCGCCCAGCTCGCCGAGATCGTCAAGCTCATCGACTCCGTCGAGATCACCGAATCCCACCGGCTGGCCGACCTCACTCTCGTCCACGACAGGAGCCAGGCAGGCCAGACCCACGGCAAGATCACCGTCATCCCCTGATACGGCGTCCACTTCGAGCCACGCGTTATCCATGCGTTCGACGGCGAATCGTCCAGGCGGCGCTCTACCCTCGGATCGCTATTACCCAAGGAAGGGTTGCCATGCTGGCCAGACTGCTGCACGCGTTGTTCAAGGGCCTGTTCGCCGTCGTCATGACCCTGTTGCCGACGTCCGTTCCCGCCGTCGCCACCCTCGTGGCCGTCGGCTCGACCGTGGCCATCACAGCCGGCTGTGCGGCCGGGGACGATGACGACGGCGGCGATGACGATGACGGCGGCGATGACGACTGATCGTCCGCGCCGCGTCGTGCTGCCCACCTGCGTTCGCTGTCGGCGCTTGGCCTGACAGCGGACGATCTGTTGCCGGGCTTCTTGACATCGTCTCCAATTCTCTACTTAATAGGTAGGGAAAGTTTGGCGCGGCGATTGGTGCGACGACCCCGCCGGCTGCTGCGGGTTTCCGCGCCGTCTGGAGGAGTTCACATGACCGTGACCGACGAGTATCTGGCCAACAACGCCCGCTACGCCGAGAGCTTCGACGGACCGCTGCCGCTGCCGCCGTCCAGGAACATCGCCGTCGTCGCCTGCATGGACGCCCGGCTCAACGTCTACGCCATCCTCGGCCTGGGCGACGGCGAGTCCCACGTCATCCGAAACGCCGGCGGTGTCGTCACCGACGACGAGATCCGCTCGCTGGCGATCAGCCAGCGTTTGCTGGGCACCACGGAGATCATTCTCATCCATCACACCGACTGCGGGATGCTGACCTTCCGCGACGACGAGTTCAAGCGCGCGATCCAGGACGAGACGGGAATCAAGCCCCCGTGGTCCGCGGAGGCGTTCCCCGACCCCGACGAGGACGTGCGCCAGTCCATCGCCCGCATCAAGAACAGCCCGTTCATCCCGCACAAGGACGCCGTCCGCGGCTTCGTCTTCGACGTCGCGACCGGCAAGCTCAACGAGGTGACCTGACCCGCGACCGCGACGCCTCGGCCGCGGCCCTCGAAGTTGACGCCCTGGCTCCGGCGGGTGCTCGAAGGTGGGTCGCGGCGCGCCCGACGCGCCGCCGTGCCGGGGTGGCGGTCGGGCTGACCTGCGCAATACGGACTTGACACATATTTTTCCTACCATAATTATAGGAATATGGCGCACGCACTGACCGTCCGGCGTGTGGTGGACCACATGCGGCTGGACAGCACTCTCTGTCGCTGATCCGGGACCCGCCCTCTCTCCTCCTCCCCTCGAGTTCTCCTCCGCGAGAACCCGCGGCCCTGTCCTGCCCGGACGCGGCGGCGGTCTTCTCGCTCGTTCGTGAAGGGCCAAGTCAGCCATGTCGAGTTCCGTTCCGCACGCCTCCCGGGCGAAAGCCCCACGTCGCCGGCCGCCGCTGGCCTGCGCCGTCGCCGCGCTGCTGCTGAGCCTGGTCGCCGCCTGCGGCGGGTCGGCCACGGCCGGGGGCGGCGGCTCCGGGCCCGGCTCGGTGATCAAGCTGAGCGACCCGGGCAACGCCGGCGTGCTCGCCTACGCCAAGCGCGAGAAGATCCTGGAGAAGCGGCTCGAGGCCGCCGGCGCGCGGGTGGAGTGGGGCGGCTCGTACGCCTCGTTCACGGCGACGATCGACGCGGTGCGGTCCAGGTCGGTGAACGTGCTGCAGGGCGCGATCTCACCGGCCGTGGGCTACCTGGCCAACGGTCGCGACCTGCGCATCTTCGCCGCCGCCGACCGGGTCGCCGACAAGGCCGCGCCGCACGAGGACGGACTGGTCGTCAAGGCGGACAGCCCGGCCAGGACGGTGCGCGACCTGGTCGGCAAGCGCGTCGCCGTCAACAAGGCCGGACGCGGCGAGTACCTGCTGCTGCTCGCGCTCGAACAGGCCGGGATCCCGGCCTCGCAGGTCCAGCGCGTCCATCTGAACCCGGCGCAGGGCGCGTCGGCGTTCGCGACCGGCAAGGTGGACGCGTGGTGGGCGATCGTCGACGCCTATCCCGAGGTCGTCGCCAAGGGCGCGCGGGTCCTGCTGCACGGCCGCGACCTGCCCGACCGGGACCTCACCATCTTCGCCGCGCGCACCGAGGTGCTCCAGGCCAATCCGCGCGCCGTCCAGGTCTTCCTGGACGTGGTCCGCGAGCTGACCGAACAGGAGAAGCGCGACCCGCGCAAGTTCCAGAACGTGTTCCTCGACAAGGGGCCCACCGCCCTGTCCGGCGCACGGCTGGACGACGCGATCGCCAAGGCCCGCTACCAGAACGTGCCGCGCCCCGTCACCGACGCCGACGGCGCGCACGTCACCGCGGTCGCCGGCCTGTTCCAGGAGCAGGGCGTGCTGCCGAACGCGATCCGGCCCGAGGACGTCCTGTTCAAGCTGGGGGCCGTCCGATGACCGCCGAGGTCGCGTCCGACGCCGCGGCCGTGGGGCGGCGTCCGGCGGAGGGAACCGGCGGCGAGCTGCGGCCGCCGCCGTGGCTGGGGCAGCGGCGTCGGCGCCCGGCGGTCTCGCTGGCCCTGCGGGTGTCGGTGCCGCTGGCGCTGCTGGTCGCCTGGTGGTGGGGGTCGGGCAGCGGCCGCATCCCGCCGGACGTCCTGACCGGGCCGGGCGCGGTGCTGTCCGCCCTGGGGGAGCTGGCCTCCACCGGGCAGCTCGCCGACTACGTGCTCGCCTCGGCGCGCCGCGCGGGCCTCGGCGTCCTGGTCGGCTGCGGCGCGGGGCTGGTGCTCGGCGCGGCCGCCGGGCTGTCCGCGCTCGGCGAGGAACTGATCGACCTGACCCTGCAGATGAAGCGGGCGGTGCCGTTCCTGGCGCTGGTGCCGCTGTTCATCTCCTGGTTCGGCGTCGGCGAGACGTTCAAGGTCGCGCTCATCGCGGTGGCCGCGTCCGCGCCCATGTACGCCTACGTCTACCTGGGCGTGCGCAGCGTCGACCGCAAGGTGGTGGAGGCCGCGCGCGGTTTCGGGCTGCGCGGCCTGCGGCTGGCGGTGTCGGTGGTGCTCCCGTCCGCGCTGCCCAGCGTGCTGATGGCCCTGCGGATCAGCCTGTCGGTGTCGCTGACCGGGCTGATCGCCGCCGAGCAGCTCGGCGCGACCGAGGGCGTCGGCTACCTGGTGACGCTCGCCCAGCAGTACTACCGCAACGACTACATGGTGCTGTGCATCCTGATCTACGCGCTGCTCGGGCTGCTCATCGACCTGGCGATCAGAGGGCTGGAACGGCTCGCCACGCCGTGGCGCGGGCAGGTGACGGCCCGATGACCCGCGGCGAGGACGAGGTGGCGGTGCGGGTCCGGGGGCTGCGCAAGGCGTTCGGCGCCAAGACCGTCCTGGACGGGATCGACCTGGAGGTCAGGCGGGGCGAGTTCTTCGCGCTGCTCGGCCCGAGCGGCACCGGAAAGACCACGCTGCTGCGCCTGCTGGCCGGGCTGGAGCGGCCCGACGCGGGGACGGTGCTGACCGCGCCGCGCGTCACCACGGTCTACCAGGAGCCCCGGCTGGTGGTGTCCAGACGCGTGCTGGCCAACGTCACGCTCGGGCTGCCGCGTTCGACGCGCGGTCCGTCGCGTGACAAGGGCGGCCGCGCGCTGGCCGAGGTCGGTCTGGGCGGACGTGAGCGCGCCTGGCCCGCCACCTTGTCCGGCGGGGAGGCGCAGCGGGTGGCGCTTGCCCGCGCGCTGGTGCGCGACCCGCAGGTGCTGCTGCTGGACGAGCCGTTCGCCGCCCTCGACGCCCTGACCCGGCTGCAGGCCCAGGACCTGGTGGCCGAGCTGTGCGCGCGGCACCGTCCCGCGGTCGTGCTCGTCACCCACGACGTGGACGAGGCCGTGCGCCTGGCCGACCGGGTCGCCGTGCTGGACGACGGCGCCTTCGTGGTGGACCGTGCCATCGATCTGCCCCGTCCCCGCGGCGTGTCGTCGGCCGCGTCCGACCCGGCGGTGCTGGAGCACCGCCGGGAGTTGCTGGCCCGCCTGGGCGTCTCCCCGCCGTCCGACCAAGCCGACCTGATGTCCGATCAAGCCGACCTGATGTCCGACCGAGGAGTGATCGCATGAGCAGTCCGCGTACCCGTGGTGTCGACAAGATCTGGTTCACCCGCTGCCCGGTTCCGACCGCCAGCGGCCTCGCCCACCGGCTCGGCGGCCTCGCCGAGGCGTTCGCGCCGTACGGGCTGGAGGTGGGCGTCCTGCAGGACGCGGAACCCGAACTGGCCCGCCACCATTTCGACCACGACCTGCCGGGGCTGTTCCGCGAGGGCGGCAACGTCCCCGCGCTGGCCGCCCGCAGCGAGGGCGCGCCGACGAGGCTGATCGGGCTGACGTGGATCGAGGAGTGGCAGTCGGTCCTCGTCCGTCCCGGCTCGGGCATCGAAGGACCGCAGGACCTGCGCGGCGCGCGCGTGGCGCTGCCCGGCTGGGCCACGACCAGGGCGCAGAGCTTCCCGCGCGCGATGGCGCTGCACGGCGTCAAGGGCGCGCTCACCCAGGGCGGCCTCAGCCTGGACGACGTCAGGTTCGTCGAGGTCGCCGCCGACCTGTCCCCATCGGTGGGACGGGACGCGCGCGGCGGCCGCATCGCCTGGCCCGGCCTGGACGAGCTCGCCCGCGGGCAGGTGGACGCCGTCTACGTCAAGGGCGCCCGCGCCGCCGAGCAGGCCGCCGCGCTCGGCCTCGTCGTCGGCGTCGACCTGGACGCCCATCCCGACCCGGCGACCCGCGTCAACAACGGCACGCCGCGGCCGATCACCGTGCACGAGCGGCTGCTGGACGAGCGGCCCGAGCTGGTGACCGCGTTCCTCGCCGCCACGCTGCGCGCGGCCGAGTGGGCCGCCGCCGACCTGGACGGCGTGCGGCGGATCCTCGCCGGGGAGACCCGGTCGGGCGCGTCCGGCGTCCGCACCGCCTACCGCGACGGGTTCCACCGCACGCTGCGTCCCGACCTGTCGCCCGAACGCCTCGACCTGCTCGTGAAGCAGAAGGACTTCCTGCTGCTCCACGGCTTCCTCGCCGCCGACGTGGACGTCGTGTCGTGGGCGGCGCCCGAGCCGCTGCGCGAGGTCTCCGCGAGGACGGCGGCATGAGCGCGCCCAGGTTCCTGCTCACGCTGCCGACGACCGGGCCGGACGCGGCCCCGGCGCCGCTGCCGGAGTTCGTCACCGACACCCGCCAGGGCCGGTACGGGCCCTTCGACACGATCGGCGAGGTGGGACGCGCCGCCGAGGTCACCGGGTTCGACGGGGTGGTCGCCCCCTTCGCCCCCGACGCGGAGGAGTCGCTGGTGGTGGTCGCGGGGCTGCTGCGCCACAACCGCTGGATCCACGGCGTCGCGGGCTTCCATCCCGGCGTCGGGACCCCGGTGTACGCGGCCAAGCTGTCGGCGTCGCTGCAGCGGTTCACCGACGACCGCTTCGGCTGGTGGCCGGTCGTCGACCTTCCCCCGGCGACGGCGCGGGCGCAGGGCGACTTCCTGGAAGGCCCGGACCGGTACGTCCGCGCCGACGAGTTCCTCACCATCGCCAAGGGCGTGTGGGAGCACGAGGACTACACCTACGAGGGCAGGTTCTTCCAGGTTCTCGCGGGCGGCTTCCAGGGACCGCTGGCCGGACGGCGCTTCCCAGCCGTCCATCTGTCCGGCGTTTCGGCCGACGCGCTGGAGCTGTCCGCCAAGCACGCCGACGTCCACGTCTTCGACGTGACCGACGACCTCGACGCGCTCATAGCCGACCTGGGCGAACGCGCCGCCGAGCGCGGCCGGACCGTCGCCTCGGGACTGCGGCTGACCGTGGCGGCGCGCGAGGACGAGGACGAGGCGCACGCCGTCCGGGACGTCCCCGAGCATGCCCTCACCGGGTCGTTCGAGCAGGTCGCGGGGGAGCTGCGGGGCTATGCCGACCGGGGCGTGAGCACGTTCGTCCTGGCGCCGCCGCCGCACGTCGAGGAGATCTACCGGCTCGGGGAGCAGTTGCTGCCCCTCTTCGTTCGGGAGCACGCCCATGTCGATTGACATCTACTGGCGCATCGGGACGCACGGCGACCAGCCGTCCCTGCGCCGCCGCCTGGTGACCCGCGGCGACTGGTCCCCGGTCGTGCCGGGCACCATCACCCCGGGTCTGCGCGAGGGCCGCCCGGACGGGTACAGCCACCTGGACCACATGGCCGACGTCGCGCGCTCCACCGAGCTGTCGGGGTTCGTCGGCGGGCTGCTGCCCTCGTTCCCCTTCACCGACGACCCCTGGGCGGCGGCCGCGAGCCTGGCGCGCGAGACCACCACCTACCGGTTCATGATCGCCTTCCAGCCCGGTTTCCTGCACCCGGTGCAGGCGGCGCGGATGTCGGCGAGCCTGCAGCGCGCCACCGGCGGACGCGTCGTCTACAACATCATCTCCGGCGGCGGCGGACCCGCCCAGCTGTGGTGGGGCGACAAGGTCGGCCACGACGACCGGTACGCCCGGACCTCGGAGTTCCTCGACGTCCTCAAGGCCGTGTGGTACGGAGGCCCGGTCACCCACCACGGCCGCTTCTACCGGGTCGAGGGCGCGGGGCTCCCCGACCGCCTCGCCGGGCAGCCCTTCCCCGAGGTCTACTTCTCCGGGTCGTCCAAGGCGGCGATCGAGGCCGCCGGGCGGCACGCCGACTTCTACCTGTCGTGGCTGGAGCCGTTCCCCGCGCTGGCCGCCAAGTTCGACCAGGTCCGCGAGCACAGCGCCGCGATCGGCCGGTCACCCCGCTTCGCGGTGCGGATCGACGTGCTGGCCCGCGAGACCGAGGACGAGGCGTGGGCGGAGATCCGCCGCGGCTGGCGGCACGTCGACCCCGAGCGGCTGCGGGGCCCCGAGTCCACCGGCGACTCGGTCGGCTGGCTGCGCAGCTCGCGGTTCGTCGACTGGCCGGTGCGCGCGCCCCGCGAACTGGAGGCGAGCCCCAACGTGTGGGGCGGGTTCCACCTGCTGCGCGGCGGTCCCGCGTTCGGGCTGGTCGGCAGCTACTCGCAGGTCGCCGCCCGCCTCGACGAGCTGATCGCGCTCGGCGTGGACGCGTTCATCCTCGCCGGAGTGCCGCACCTGGAAGAGGCGCGCCGCGTCGGCGAGAACGTCCTTCCCCTGCTGCGCGGCCGCTGGCCGGACACCGCGCCCGACAGATCCGTCCCCTCTCTCGAAAATCTCCAAGCGAAAGGATCCACACGATGACCCGCGTCGGCTTCTTCCCCCACAACAACTCGCTCTGGGTGCTGCGTCACCGGGGCGTCCTGGAGCGATCGCTGCCAGACGTGGAGTGGGTGGACCTGCGGTCCCTTCCCGCCGGCGCCCGTCCCGCGCCGACGCAGGGGCTGCCGTCCCTGCACGGCGACCACCTGTTCGACGGCGGCTACGACTTCATCGGCACCGGCTCCACGCCGCCGGTCACCGCCCAGGCCCGCGGCCACGACATCGTCTACGTGGCGATCTCCGGGCCGCGGGTGGACAACGGGCGGCTGGTGGCCCTGCCCGGTTCCGGCATCGACTCCCCGGCGGACCTGGCCGGGAAGCGGGTCGCCCTCGGCCACGGCTCCTGGCAGACCACGCTGCTGCTGCTCGCGCTCGACCGGGCCGGGCTGACCTGGCGCGACATCGAGCCGGTCGACGCCGGGGCCGAGGGCGCGCAACTGCTCCTGGACGGCAAGGTCGACGCCTGGACGGGCAGCTACCCCGCGCTCGCCGCGCTGGAGAGCGAGACGGAACCGCGGACGCTGATCGAGACCGAAGGGCTGTTCAGCCACCGCTCGCTGTGGTTCACGCGGCGCGACTTCGCCGTCCGGCACCGCGATGTCCTCGCGGCCATCGTCGCGGCGCTGCAGGAGTCGGACGCCTGGATCCGCGCCAACCCCCGCGAGGCGGCCGCGCTGTTCGCCGCCGACGACGGCGACGACCTCGACGCGTGGGAGCACGCGCTGCGCGGCCGCCCGTTCGGGCTGCTCCCGGTCGGCGACGACTTCGTCGCCGAGCAGCAGCGGGCCGCCGACCTGCTGCACGCCAACGGCCTGCTTGACCGGAAGATCACCGTCGCCGACGCCGTCCTCCCGGACCTGGCCGACCTGATCGCCCGCGCCTAGGCGGCGGCCGCCTCGCGCGGCTCAGGAGGCGGAGAAGCGGCTCAGGAGACGGAGAAGCGGATCAGGAGGCGGAGAAGGGGACGGCGGCGGGGGTGATGCCGGCCGGGTCTCCGGCGGGGTGCGTCCAGAGTCCGCGGCGGTGCAGGATCGGCAGGACGCCCTCGCCGAACCAGTACGCCTCTTCCAGGTGCGGGTAGCCGGAGAGGATGAACTCGTCCAGTCCGAGTTCGGCGTATTCGGTGATGCGGTCGGCGACCTCCTCGTGGCTGCCGACCAGGGCCGTCCCGGCGCCGCCGCGCACCAGGCCCACGCCCGCCCACAGGTTCGGCGCGACCTCCAGTTCGCGCAGGCCCTTGGCGGAGCCGCCGTGCAGTTCGAGCATCCGGCGCTGGCCCTCGGACTCGCTGCGGCGCAGGTTCGCCTGCACCTTCTCGATCGCCTCGTCCGAGACCCCGGCCAGCAGCCGCCCGGCCTGGGCCCAGGCCTCCTCGGCGGTGTCGCGCGAGATGACGTGCAGGCGGATGCCGAACCGCGTCCGGCGTCCCCGCTCGGCGGCGAGTCCCCGGATCCAGGCGATCTTCGAGGCGACGGCGGCGAGCGGTTCTCCCCAGGTGAGGTAGACGTCGGCGTGCCGGGCGGCGACCCGTCCGGCGTCGGGGGAGGAGCCGCCGAAGTAGACCGGCGGGACCGGGTCGGGGACGCGGCCGAGCAGGGCTCCCTCGACCTGGACGTGCGCGCCGTGGAAGTCGACCTTCTCGCCCTTCCACAGGGAGCGGACGACGTGCAGGAACTCGTCCGTACGCGCGTACCGCGCGGGCTTGTCGAGGAAGTCGCCGTAGGCGCGCTGCTCGTGCTGCTCGCCGCCGGTGACCACGTTCAGCAGCAGCCGTCCGCCCGAGTGCCATTGGTAGGTGGCGGCCATCTGCGCGGCCAGCGTCGGGCTGAGCAGCCCGGGACGGAACGCCACCAGGAACTTCAGCCGCTCCGAGGACTCCACCAGCGGCGCGGTGGTGAGCCAGGCGTCCTCGCACCACGCCCCGGTCGGGGTCAGCGCGCCGACGAAGCCGATCTCCTCGGCCGCGCGCACCACCTGCCCGAGATAGCCGAGGGTCGCCGGACGGTCGCCGCTCGCGGCGCCGGCCGGCAGGCCGTGCCCGCCGCCGACGATGTAGCGGCTGTCGCCGTAGGTGGGCAGGAACCAGTGGAAGATCAAGGTCACGGGGTCTTCCTCTCCATAGTTAACAGGTCGTTGACAGTGGAAATGCCTGATCAGCCGGTGGTGGAGCGTTCCGAGAGCGGGACGTCGGCCAGGTCGCGGAACGCGCCGCCGTGGAAGACCAGGGGAGGGACGCCGGCTCGGGCGTCGAGGTCGTTGACGCGGAAGACCACGATGTCGTGGTCGCCGGAGCGGAACTGCTGCTCGATGGAGCAGTCGTACCAGGCGGCCGCGCCCTCGATGCGCACGCATCCGTCCGGGGTGGAGCGCCAGTCGACGCCGGCGAACCGGTCCGCGTCCCGGGAGCCGAGCCGCCGTCCGACGTGCGCCTGGTGGGCGGCCAGCACGCTGATCCCGATCCGGGGGAGCCCGCGCAGCAGCGGCCAGGTCGTCGAGGTGTGCGCGACGCACACCGACACCATCGGCGGGTCCAGGGACACCGGGACGAACGAGCTGGCGGCGATGCCGACGGGGCTCCCGCCCGTCAGCCCCGCGACCACCGTCACCCCGGTCGGGTACGCGCCGTAGACACGGCGCAGGTCGACGCCGACTGCGGTCATGCCGATCACTCCTTGGCCGCGGCGCGCCGGCGAACCGCCCGTCGCCGGCGAACCGCCCGTCGCCGGCGAACCGTTCGTCGCCGGCGGAGGTCGTCGTGCTCCGGCCGCGGCTCGCCGAGCGTGGGGAACTCGTCCCGATAATCGATATTTCCTACAGACATAGTTAGGATTGTCGGATGTCCGCCCGTCCAGGTCAATGTGGTCTTCCTGACGGGGTGATAGGCCGAACCTTGCAGGCACGCCCACGGGGGAGCCCATGCGAATCGAGCAGCTGGAGTGCGTCGCGGCCGTCACCCGCCTGGGGTCGATGCGCCGCGCCAGCGAGGCCCTGCACATGTCGCAGCCGGCGCTCAGCCAGACCATCGGCAACCTGGAGCGCGAGCTCGGCGTCACGCTGCTCGAACGGCACCGCTCGGGCGCCCGGCTCAGCGCCGGCGGACGCGAGCTGCTGCCCGGGATCGTCGAGGTCCTGGACGCGGTGCACCGGCTGCGCGCGGCGGCCGACGACACGCTCCGGTCCCGGCGGAGCATCCGCGTCGGCACCGTGCACGCCGCGACGGTCCCGCTCGTGCTGCCCGTGCTGAGCCGCTTCCGCGCGGCGCGTCCCGACACGCAGGTCGAGCTGATCACCGCCCGGCAGGCCGACATCCAGGAGTCGCTGCGCGGGGGCGGGCTCGACCTCGGCCTGATCAACGTCATCGACGGCGACGACCCGCCCCCGGACCTGGCCACGGTCGAGCTGCTGCGCGGCCGCGCGGCGGTCTGCTGCCGCGCCGACAGCCCGCTCGCCCGGCTGCGCGAGGTTCCGCTGGCCCGGTTCCTGGCGGAGCCCTTCGTCGCGATGCGCGCGGGCTATCTCATGCACCGCTATGTGCACCGCCTGCTGGACGGCCGCGAACCGGCCATCGCCTACTTCGTGGACGGCGCCGAGATGGGCAAGGTGATGGTCGCCCAAGGGCTGGGCGTCACGCTGCTGCCCGACTACAGCATCGCCGGAGACCCCCTCGAACAGAGCGGCATCATCACCTGCCGGCCGCTGACCACCGGGGGACCGGACGTCCTCCTCGTCGCCCAGCACTCCCGCACCCGCCACCCGCCCGCCCAGGTCGCCCGCCTCCTCGACCTGCTCAAGGCCCACGCCGCGGTGGTGGGCCGCCCGTATTCCGACTAATCTCTATCAAATAAGTAGGTTTAACGCGTTCAAGGAGGGCGGCCGGATGGCCAAGAGCATCGTCACGCTGGTGGGAAATCCCAGGCCGGCGTCGCGCACGCACCAGGTGGCGGCCCAGGCCGCCCGCGCCGTCGCCGACCGGCTCGACGACGTCAAACCGGCCGAGACCGTCGACCTGTCCGCGTTGGCGCCGCACCTACTGGCCGCCACCCCGTCCGCCATGGTCGAGGTCGCCCTTGACCTGGTGCGCGGCGCGGACGTCCTGGTGGTGGCCAGCCCCACCTACAAGGGCACCTACACGGGCCTTCTGAAGGCGTTCCTCGATCGGCTGCCGGGCGCGGCGCTGGCCTCGACGACCGCCTTGCCCCTGCTGGTGATGGGGGACGCCCGCCACGCCCTCGCCGTGGAGGTGCACCTGCGGCCCCTGCTCGTGGAGTTGGGCGCGCACGTCCCGACCCCGGGCGCCGTGCTCCTCGAATCCCAGCTTCCCGACGCGGAGGAGGTCCTCGGGCTCTGGGCGGACCGGGTCGCCCCCCAGGTGGCCGCGCCACTCGCCTAGACCCGCGGCCGGGCGTGGCCAGGCGCGGCCGATGGGGAACAGGCCCTAGGAGCGCCCTTGGGAGAGGGCCTCGTCCGGGGTGGCCGGGACGCGCAGGAGGGTCAGGAGGCGGCGGCGCAGGTCGGCGAAGCCGGGGGCGTCCACGGCGCGGGGGTGGTCCAGGTCGACGTCGATCGTCTCGATGATGCGGCCGCCGTCCAGGACCAGGAGGCGGTCCGACAGCAGGATCGCCTCGTCCACGTCATGGGTCACCAGGAGCGCCGCGAACTCGTGGACGGCGCGAAGGCGGCTGAAGAGGGCCTGCATCTTCAGCCGGTTGAGGGCGTCCAGGGCGCCGAACGGCTCGTCCAGCAGGAGCAGTTCGGGCTCGCGGATCAGGGCGCGGGCGATCGCGACCCGCTGGGACTGGCCGCCGGACAGCTCGGCGGGCCAGGCGTCGCCGCGGTCGGCCAGGCCGACCTCGGCGAGCGCGGCGGCCGTGCGGGACGCGGCGTTCTTGGCGCGGACGCCCAACGTCACGTTCGCCGCCACCCGCTTCCACGGAAGGAGGCGGTGCTCCTGGAACACCACGGCGCGCGAGGCGGGCACCGACACGTTCCCGGACGCCTCGTCGTCGAGCCCGGCCAGGATGCGCAGCAGCGTGCTCTTCCCCGAGCCGCTGGCGCCGAGCAGCGCGACCACCTCGCCGCGGTCGATGGCCAGGTCGACCCCGTCCAGGACGACCGTGCCGCCGAACGAGCGGCGCACGCCGGCGGCCTCGACTAGACGGCTCGCAGTCCGCGTCGCCACGTCAGCAGCCTCCTCTCTCCCATCCGCAGGGCCAGGTCCGACAGCAGCCCGAGCAGCGCGTACACCAGCAGGCCCAGCACCACGACCTCCGTCTGGGAGAACTCGCGCGCCTCCATCATCATGAAGCCGAGCCCGCTCTGCCCGTTGACCTGCTCGCCGACGACCAGGCTCAGCCACCCGGCGGCGAACGCCAGCCGCAGCCCGAGGAACAGCGCGGGCATCGCCCCGGGCAGCACCACATGCCTGACACGTTCCAACCAGGTCAGCCCGCAGGTGCGGGCGGCCTCGACCAGCCGCTCGTCGATGTCGCGGATGCCGGCGTAGGTGTTGAGGTAGATCGGGAAGAACGCGCCCAGCGCCACCAGCGTGATCTTCAGCGACTCCCCGATGCCCAGCCAGATGATCAGTAGCGGCACCAGCCCGAGGTGCGGCAGCATCCGGGCCGCCTGGACGGTCGGGTCGACCAGGTCGTCGCCGGCGCGCACCAGCCCCGCGACCGCGCCGAGGACCAGCGCGAGCGTGCCGCCGATCAGCAGCCCGAGCACCGCCCGCTGCAGCGAGTCGAGCAGGGAGGCGCCGAGCGTGCCGTCCCGGGACAGCCGCCACGCCGCCTCCAGCACCGCGCTGGGCGGGGGCAGCTTGTCCGGGGCCAGGACGCCCGCGCGCGCCGTCCCCTCCCAGAGCGCCAGCAGCGTGATCGGCGTGGTCAGCCGCCGGACCCGGAGGCTCACTTGAAGATCCCCGAGTACCGCTCGTCCACCCGGGCCTTCATGTCGACCTCGCCGGGGATCAGTTCCAGCCCGGTGAACCCGTCCGCGATCCTCTGCAGCTCGGCGCCGACCGCGGCGTCCACGGGGGCGAGCGGCTGCGCGCTGCGGGCCAGCGCCCGCTCGGCGGTGTCCTCGGAGATCTTCAGCTCCGGCGCCAGGATCCTCGCGCGCTCCGCCGGGTTGGCGATGCCCCAGTCGGTGACCTGCCGGTACTGCTGCAGGAACGCCTTCAGCTGATCGGGCTTCTCCTTCAGCGCCTCGGGCGAGACCAGGACGTACTCGCGGTTGTTCGCCAGCCCGCTCGCGTCCGCGAGGATCTTCACCCCGGGCCGCTCGGCCAGCGCGAAGTACGGATCCCAGATGACCCAGGCGTCGATCTGGTCGTTGTCGAACGCGGGCCGTCCCTCGGCCGGCTTGAGATACCTGACCTGGACGTCCTTGATCGTCATCCCGTTGGACTCCAGCAGCCGGAGCAGCAGCCAGTGCACGTTGGAGCCCTTGTTGAGCCCGATCGTCTTGCCCCTGAGGTCCTTGAACGACCGGAACCCCCTGCTCTCTTTCACCAGCACCGCCTCCCCCTTGGGGACGGGCGCCGAGGTGCCGATGATCTTGAAGTCGGCGCGTCCGGCCGCCGCGAAGATCGGCGGCGCCTCGCCGACCTGGCCGATGTCGATCGATCCGGCCTTGAGCGCCTCGGTGAGCGCCGGGCCGCTCTCGAACAGCGACCAGCTCGTGCCCCGCGGCGCCGCGTTGCGCACTTTGAGCAGGCTGAGCCCGCCGAACCGCTGGTAGCCGACGCGCAGTGCCCCACCGGACGCGCCGGCCTCCCGCTCACCCCCGCACGCGGTGAGCGCTCCCGATCCGAGCAGCAGGAAGAGTCCCGTGAGGGCGGCGATGATGCGACGCATGTGTCCAAGCTCCTTGCCAGGTCGAAATCAGCAAGAGAATATAGGACAAAACCGATCGGTTGACTAGGTTATTCGCGATCACGACGCCGACCCGCCGCCGGCCGCACCCTGCCCCGGCGGCCCGATCCACCGCATGGACGCCCCGCCGGAGCCCTTACCCTGCCCGGGTGAAGGCCGATACTCCGATCCGCCAGGACCCCCGATGACCGCAGGACGCCGCTACGACCGCCACGCGCTGATCCGCGCGCACCTCGACGAGCTGCGTCACCGCAACGCCGCCGAGCCGGAGGACCCGGAGACCGACTACGCCAAACTCGTCGAGTACGAGCGAAACCTGTCGGCGGCGCTTCAACGGCTCTTCGAAATCGACCTGAGCGCGGGCATGAGGGCCGCGGGGGTGTCGTCCAGGGACCGCTATCTGCTCTTTTTCCTGCGCAGCGCGGCCCTTTCCTACCTGGCGATTCAGCATCCGTGGTCGGGTTACCTGGAGGCCGGCGGACTGGTCACGGCCTTGGAGGATGCCGGGCTCTGGGACGCCGTCCAGGCGTCCAGCGACCGCATCGTCCGGGCGAACCGCGACTCCGAGCGGGAGCACATGGAGATCCTCGACCTCCTCGTCCGGCACCTGCTCGGCGCCCGCGCCGACCACTCGTTCACTCCCGCGGACCTACGCCCCCTCGGCGTCCCCGACGAACCTCCCGTCGACCCAGACGACATGTGGTGAGCTCGTCGGGGCCGTTTCCTGGTCGGCATGGCCGTTCTTTCTGCGGGGTCGATCTGAGCGGTTAGGCGGCGGTGTTTGGTGGGGTCCAGGAGAGGACGTCTATGGCGCCGTTGGTTCCGTAGGTGCCTAGGCCGCTGATGTTCTTGGCGAAGATGTAGTTGTGGACGGTGGTGATGGGCACGAACCAGGCATGGTCGAGGACGGTTTTGTTCAGGTTCTGGGCGGTGGTCTTCTGGCGGTCGGCGGGGGCGGCGGCGAAACCGGTGAAGGCGCGGGTTATTTCGGGGTTCCGGTTTTGGTAGGGGTTGAGCGGTGAGGCGGCGCCGGCGAAGTTGAACAGGGCGCTGGCGAACATCGGGTTGGCGAGGCGGAACGTGGTGGCCCCGTATTTGCGGGAACCGAGTTCCGCGACGTATTTGTTCAGGTCGTTGCCGACGTTGGTGATGGCGGCGCGGACGCCGATCTTGGCGAGCTGGGCGACGATGGCTTGGGAGACCACGTTGAGCCCGAAGGTGGAGAGGTCGACGATCTTCAGGTCGAAGCCGTCCGGGTACCCGGCGTCGGCCAGCATCTTCTTGGCCCTGGCGGGGTCGTAGGGGTAGGTCCTCTCAAGCGCGGGGTCGTGGCCGTCGGTGCCTTGCGGCGCGAGCTGGCCGGTGGGGTCGTAGCCGGTGCCGAGGGCCTTGGCGAGGGCGTCGCGGTCGATCGCGTGGTTGAGCGCCTGCCGGACGTTCTGCTCGGCGAGGGCGGGGACGGTCTTGCCGTCCCGGTCCAGGAGGTAGAGGGAGATGACGCCGGGGTCGCCGCTGAGGACGCTGACGCCCATGCCCTTGGCCTGGGCGCTCAGGGTCGCGGTGGCGTTCAGGTCGACGTCGATCTGGCCGCTGTTCAGGGCCTGGAGGGCGGAGTTCGGGTCGCTGATGACCTTGATGACGACCTTGTCCCAGCGCTGCGCGGACGGATCGTGGTAGTTCCGGTTCTTGACGAGGGTGTAGTGGTCGCCGGCGACGGTGGCGGACGTGTCGAGGGTGTAGGGTCCGGCGCCGAACGTCCTGGTGGTGAGCTGCTCGGGGTTCTTCAGCCCGGCCGGGCTGATGACGTCGCCCCAGTTGACGAGCTGGCTGAACACGTACGGCAGCATCGGGTTCGGGGAGGACAGGTCGACGCGGACGGTCTGCCCGCCGGCCGCCTTCGCGCCGCTGATGCCGGTGAGGAACGGGCTCATCGAGCCGGGGGTCTTCAGGTAGTAGTTGATGGTGGCGGCGACGGCGGCGGGGTCGACGGTCGTGCCGTCGGCGAACTTCACGCCGGGGCGGAGGGTCAGCTCGAAGGTTTTGTTGCCCTTGCCGACGTACTTCCACGACGTGGCGAGCGCTGGAGCGAAGGTCCCGTCGGACTTCGCGCGGATCAGGGGCTCGTAGGTCAGCCAGTGCACGATGCCCTGGGCGCCGGAGCCGTTCTGGCCGGGGTTGAGGCTTTCGGGCGGTGCGGGCAGCGCGACGGTGAGCGTGCGGTCGGTGGGGGAGCCGCCGCCGCCCGATGAGCATGCTGTGAGGCCGAGGGCGGCGATGGTGATGACCGTGACGGCGCGTTTCATGGCGTGGTCCTCTCGGGGGTCCGCAGTTCCCGCCGCAGCGTTCTGCGCCGGGCCTGTTCCTGCGGGTCGGCGACGGGTGCGGCGGCCAGCAGCGCCCGGGTGTAGGGGTGGGTGGGGTTCTCGCAGATCTCGGTGACGTCGCCGGTCTCGACCAGGCGTCCTCGGCGGAGGACGGCGACGCGGTCCGCGAGGTGGCGGACGACGGCGAGGTCGTGGGTGATGAACAGGTAGGCCAGGTCGTGGCCGGCCTTGAGGTCGGTGAGCAGGTTGAGCACCTGCGCCTGGACGGACAGGTCCAGGGCGCTGACCGCCTCGTCGCAGATGATGAGCCGGGGTTCGGGCATCAGTGCGCGCGCGATGGCGATGCGCTGGAGTTGCCCGCCGGAGAACTGGCTCGGGTAGCGGGCGGCGGCGGTTCCGTCCAGGCCGACCGCTTCGAGCTTCTCCCTGACCCGGCCCGCGTCGTGCTTGCCGGGGAGCGTCTCCGCGACGGTCTGCCCGATCGTCCGGCTGGGGTTGAACGACAGGTACGGGTTCTGGAAGACGACCTGGACGTGCCGGGCGAGTTCGCGGCGCGGCAGCGCGCCGATGTCGCGGCCGTCGAGCCGGATCGTGCCTTCGCTGACCGGTACCAGCCGCAGGATGGCCTTGCCGAGCGTCGTCTTACCGGATCCGGACTCGCCGACCAGGCCGACGGTCTCGCCGGGACGGATGTCGAGCGACACCTCCGACAGCGCGGGTGTGGGCCGTAGCCGCCGCCGTCCGGCGTAGCGGACGGTGACGTCGCGCACGTCGATGAGTGGTTCGGGCATCGGTCAGCCTCCGGGTGTGGGGTGCAGGCACCGGTAGGCGGCGGCGCCGTCCGGGGTGAGCGGCACCGGCGCCGCGGCGCAGTCGGTGTCGGCCCGGAGGCAGCGGGACGCGAAACGGCAGCCGTCCGGCCGGTGTCCCGGTGCGGGGACGGAGCCGGGCAGGACGGGCAGGTGCCGTCCGGGGGTCCCGGCGGTGGGGTCGGCGGACAGGAGCGCGCCGGTGTAGGGGTGGCGCGGGCCGGTGAAGATCCGGTCGACGGTGGTCTGCTCGACGACCTGGCCCGCGTACATGACCACGGCGCGGTCGCAGGAGTCGGCGACGACGCCCCAGTCGTGGGTCACCAGGACGAGCCCCATCGCGGTGTGTTCGCGCAGGTCGCGCAGCAGGTCGAGGATCTCGGCCTGGACGGTGACGTCCAGGGCCGTGGTCGGTTCGTCCGCGATGAGCAGGGCGGGGTCGCCGGCCAGCGCGCGGGCGATCGATACGCGCTGCGCCATTCCGCCGGACAGTTCGTGCGGGTACTGGCGCATGACGGTGGCGGCGCGCGGCAGGCGCACCCGCTCCAGCAGTTCGGCGGCCCGGCGGCGGGCGGCGCGGCGGCTCAGCCCGGTGTGGTGCCGGACGACCTCGGTGAGCTGGGCGCCGACGGTGAACAGGGGGTCGAGGCCGGCGACGGGGTCCTGCCCGATGTAGGCGATGGCGGTCCCGCGCAGCCGCTGCATCTCGCGCTCGGTCAGGGCGAGGAGGTCCCGGCCGTCGAAGCGCAGGGCGGAGGCGGTGACGGTTCCGCCCGCGGGCAGCAGCCGCATCAGCCCGGACACCGCCATGGTCTTGCCGCAGCCGGATTCGCCGACGAGCCCCACGGCCTCGCCCGGGTGGACGTCGAAGCTCACGTCGTCGACGATCGTCACGGAGCCGGCGGTGTCGCGGAGCCGAACCGAGAGGTCTCGGACCGACAGCAGGGCGTCTCCGTCCGGCCGCGCGGCGTCCGCTTCCGGCTCACCTGTGGAGACGCGGGTGCGCATCCGGCGCCACGACAGCGGTTCCGCGGACGTGCGGTCGTCGGCGGCGTCCCGGACGACGTCGCCGAGGACGCCGAGCGCGAGCGCGGTCAGCACGATCGCGCCGCCGGTCGGCACCAGCATCCAGGCCTGGCGGAAGATCGCCTGGGACGCCTCGGCGATGAGCCCGCCCCAGCTCGGCCGCGGCGGCTGGACGCCGAGGCCGAGGTAGCCGAGCGACGTCTCGACCAGCAGCGCGGCGCCGGCGATCAGCGAGGTGATCGAGATCGCGGGGCCCGCGACGCGGGGCAGCACGTGGCGCCACAGGATCTGCGGGGCGGACAGGCCGGCGACGCGTGCGGCGATGACGTACGGCTCGTCCCGGACGTCCCGGGTCCCGGCCCGGACGACGCGGGCGAGGCCCGCCGAGCTGAGGAACCCCAGCGTCACCATCGCGGCCGACTCGTTGTGGCTGAAGATCGCCAGGATGGCCAGCAGGATCACCACGGACGGCACCGACAGCAGCAGGTCGCAGACCCGCATGACGATCCGGTCGACGGTCCCCGGTCCGTACCCGGCGACGAGCCCGAACAGCATTCCGAGGACCGCGTACACGGCGACCGCCTCGGCGACGACGAGCAGGCTGACCTGGCCGCCGTGCAGGATGCGGCTGAGCAGGTCGCGTCCGAGCTGGTCCGTGCCGAGCCAGTGGTCCGGCGCGGGCCCGCTGTAGACGGCGGTCAGGTTCTGTTCCTGCGGGTCGTAGGGCGCGATCAGGCCGGCCAGGGCGCAGGCGAGGACGATCAGCGCGAGCCACCCGGCGGACAGGAATCCGGCGGGACGGCGCAGCACGCGGGAGATCACGAGGCCACCGCCTTCGGCATGAGCCACCCGGACACGAGGTCGGTGAGCAGGTTCACCACGACGACCAGGACCGTGAAGTACAGGACGACGCCCTGCAGCACCGGAAGGTCGTGCTGCGCCGTCGCGGACACGGCGAGCGGGCCCAGGCCGGGCAGCGCGAACAGCTGCTCGACGACGATGGACCCGCCGAGCATCCCGATCAGCACGACGCCGAAGACGTTGACGACGGGCAGCGCCGCGTTCTTGGCCGCGTGCCTGAAGATGATCGACCGGGCGGGCAGGCCGTTGGCGCGGAGCGCGCGGATGCAGGGGCGGCCGAGGACGTCCACCATCGCGCCACGGACCTGCTTGGCGATCATCGCGATGCCGCCCACCGCCAGGCACACGGCCGGAAGGACCAGGGACCGCGCCCAGTCGGCCGGCGACTGGACGAACGGCACGTACCCGGTGACCGGGAACAGGCCGAGGTTCACCGCGAACACGACCACGAGCACCAGGCCGAACCAGGGCTGCGGCACGCTCATCCCGATGACGGACGCGCCGTCCAGGATCCGCCCGGCGAGACCGCCGCGCAGCGCACCGGCCATTCCGACCGCGACGCCCGCGACGGCTATCACCAGGGCCGCCCCGGCGAGCAGGCAGAGGCTGACGCCCAGCCGCGCGTTCAGCGCGGACGCCACGGGCTCCCCGGTGAACAGCGAGTTCCCGAGGTCGCCGCGGACCGCGTGCGCCAGCCACGTCCAGTACTGCTCGGCGAGCGGCCGGTCGAGGCCGAGCTGCTCCCTGACCTGCCGGTAGGCGGCGGGGTCGGTGTTGGTGCCGAGGATGGTCCTGGCGGCGTCGCCCGGCGTCAGCCACGACAGCGTGAACGTCAGCGCCGACAGGACGAGCAGGAGCGGGACCGACCAGAGCAGCCGCCCGCCGATCATGCGCAGCACGGCGGTCACCCGTCCCGTCCGGCGGACCGCGCGGGCACGGCGGACGCGGCGGACGCGGCGGACGCGGGGGACGCGGCGGGAAGCGAGACGGTCGTGTCCGGCAGCAGGACGGCCTGCGCCGGGGCCGCCGACTCGTCCGCCCGGACGAGGGTGAGCCCGACGCGGAGCCGGTCCCCTTCGTCGAGCCGCAGGTGCACCGGGTAGATCTCCACGTGCAGCGTGACGGGGACACCGGGTTTGACCGGGTCGGCGTGGGTGTGCGCATGCCAGGGCACGACGATGTCGCCTGCCTCGTCGCGGGCGCTGCGGGCGTCGTCCACGGCGCGGTGGGACGCGCGGAGCCGGCCCTCGGTGACCGGGAGGACCTGCCCGTCCGGACGGACGATCGACAGCCGCGCGTGCGCGTCGAAGTCCTCGCAGGCGTCCGCGCGCACGACCGCCCGCAGCCCGACCGGGCCGAGAAGCCGCGCCGGCGCCTCGGCCGCGGGCAGCTCGAACACCCTGGTCTCGCCCCACACGCGCATGCCGGAATCGGTGACCAGGTCGACCATCGGATCGACGTTCGACGGCGGCGGCATCGGCGTCGCCGACAGCGCCGGCACGATCGGGACGGGGTGTTCCGCATCGACGGGGCGCCACCGGAACCAGTCGATGTCACCGGCCTCCGGGAAGTCGCCGCGGGTCTCCCAGCCGTCCGTGCCGACGCACGACAGCCGCACGTTGGCCCCTTCGGCGGACGGGTCGGGGCCTTCGCCGCGCAGCCAGTGGTTCAGCCATGCGGCGAGCTCGTCGCGCTGCTCGTCCGACAGGAACGGATCGTGGCTCCAGGGGCCGACGACGAGCCGTTTCGGGCAGGTCACCCGCTGGAATCCGCGGACGGTGCCGCGCAGGAAGTAGTCGTACCAGCCGCCGAGGAACAGCGCCGGAACCTCGATCGCGGACAGGTCCGGGGTGCCGCGGTGGAACAGCTCGGTGTCGAAGTCGTCGCCGAGGATCTCGCCGTAGAAGTTCTCCAGGCCGCGCCGCCGCGTCTCGGCCCGCTGCGACGACAGGAAGGCGCGGGCGCCCCACGCGGTGTGGGACGGGATGCCGCCGCGCTTCCACATGTCGCGGTAGAAGTCGGTGGGCGCGATCCAGGGGGCGATGCAGCGCAGGCTCTGCGGGCGTCGCGCGGCGACGAGGAGCTGGTTGAGGCCCGAGTACGAGCCGCCGATCAGCGCGGTCCGGCCGTCGCAGAACGGCTGCCGGGCCGTCCAGGCGAGCAGCTCGACTCCGTCGTCCACTTCGCGGGGCGCGAGGATCCCGTGGTAGGGGCCGGACGAGCCGCCGATGCCGCGCACGTCCGCGATGAGCACCTCGTACCCCTCCCGGACCGGGACCTGGAGCAGTTCGGCGTGCATGGGGGATTCCTTGCGGTACGGCGTCATGACGACGACCGCCGGGGCCGGACCGCCGCCGGAGGCCGCGTACCGCAGCACCGACAGAGTCGCCCCGTCGCTCATCGGCACGTCGAGGTGCTCCGGACTTGGCATCGGAAAGTTGATCGAGGGCATGGTGAACTCCTCGCATGGCCCTGGAAGGGGCAGGTGGGAATGCGCCGGGACCCTTCAGGGCGGGTGGCGCAGTGCGGGCGGCAGCCGTCCGGACGAACGGCGGCCGGTCAGAAGAACCAGGATTGGGGCTGGTGGCCGCGTCCGGTGAAATCGCCGAAACGGCCGCCGAGGAAGGCCAGCGGCTGGCCCTCCCGGTCGCAGGTGCGCCGCACCGCGCCGAACACCACGACGTGGTCGCCCGCGTCGACGCGGCGGTCGACGGTGCATTCGAGATGTGCGAGCGCGTCCGGGACGACCGGGACGTCGTGGTCGCCGTAGGTCAGCGGCAGCCCGGCGAAGTGGTCCTCGCCGCGTCCGGCGAACCGCAGCGCGATCGGCTCCTGGCGGGCGGCGAGGATCGAGACGGCGAACCGCCCGGACTCGGCGACCGCGACGGAGGTGCGGGCCCGCGCGCCGAAGCAGACCAGCAGCAGCGGAGGCTCCAGGGAGACCGAGGTCAGCGAGTTGACGGTCATCCCGTGCGGATCGCCGCGCCCGTCCAGCGCGGTGATGACGGCGACCCCGGTGGCGAAGCGTCCCATCACGCGGCGCATCGTCGCCGGATCTGCGGCACGGCCCATCGGACCGGCGATAGCGGACATGGCGTTCCCTCGGTTCTCAGAGGCGGTAGCGGACTTCGAAGGTGAGGCACCCGCCGCCGCTGCGCCACGGCCCGTGCTCCATGCCGGGCGGGCGGCAGGCGTACATCCCGGCGGTGAACGTCTCCCCGAGCCGCAGGTCGGTGATGGAGCCTTCGAGGATGTAGACCTCCTCCCAGAAGTCGTGCACCTGGACGCCGTTCGGCGTGGTGTCGGTGCCGGGCTCGAAGCGCAGCATCCGGGTCGCGACGCCGGACGCGCCGTCCGCCGCGAGGATCCGCTCGGTGAGCCGCGGGACGTCCCCCTCGCACGGCGTGAAGCCGATCTCGTCGGCGGGGAAGAACTCGTGTTCGGGCTTGGCCATGTCCTTCTCTCCCCTCTCAGGCGGCGGTGTCGGTGTAGGCGGCGAGGAAGGCGTCCACGTCGGCGATAGCCCGGTCGTAGCCGAAGTTGCGGTACGCGTAGCCCTTCGCGACGAACGGCGCGCCGGCGTAGAACATCTCGTACTGGTGGTGGCGGCCGGCGAACTCCGATCCGATCGCGTCCCAGACGAGCTTGAACAGCTTCACCCGTTCGACTGCCGGGGAGCCGGGCGACTGGACGTACCGGTCGATGTCCGCGCGCGTCTCCGGGTCGTGCAGGTCGGCGACGCTGGACGGCAGCTGCAGCACCCCGCCGCCCGCGAGGTCGCGCAGGATCGCCAGGACGCGCGGGTACAGCTCGGCCTGCAACCCCATCGCGCCGTAGACGGCGCGGGCGTCCGGCCGCCACATCCCGTTCTCGTCGGGCGCGGCCCGGTACTCGGCCGCGTACACCGCCGACTCGACCAGCGACGCCAGCCCGGCCAGCTCGCCGAGCTTCTCCTGCACGCCCGGAATCCGGCCGACCCCGTTGACGTCGGCGACCTTCCCGGCGAGCCCGGCGATGAAGCGCAGCTTCACCGTGAACCGGATCTGCGCCTGCCAGTTGCCCAGGACGTGCGCGCCCGTCGCGAAGAACTGGCGGCGCAGGCCGTCCACGTCGCGGTCGACGAAGACCCGATCCCACGGGACGAAGACGTCGTCCAGCACCACGAGGGCGTCGGTCTCGTCGTAGCGCGTGGACAGCGGGTAGTCGTAGCGCGCGCCCGTCGTCGCGTACGGGCGGCGGCAGTACAGCTTCAGGCCCTCGGCGGAGACGGGCACGGTGAACCCGACCGCGAAGTCCCGGTCGTCGGGGGTCAGCGGCTTGATGCACGAGATGAAGATCTCGTCGGCGACGGCCGCGCCGGTGGCGAGCATCTGCGCGCCGCGGACCACGATGCCGTCCGGCCGCTCCTCCACCACGCCCGCCTGGACGAACTCGCCCTCCCAGGCGTGCGCCGTCGTCGCCCGCGACACCTGCGGAGGGATGATCGCGTACGAGACGTAGAGGCTCTCGTCCAGCAGCCGCCGGTGGTAGCCGGTCACGCTGCCCGACAGGTCGCGGCGCTCGGTGGTGAACGACTCCGGCGACGAGGCGAACGCTGCGAGGAACGACCCGACGTGGTCCGGGCTGCGGCCGACCCAGCCGTGGGTGTGCCGCGCCCACGTCTCGATCGCGTGCCGCCGCGCGGCCAGGTCGTCGCGGCTGCGCGGGATCGTGAACACCAGGTTCGCCTCCGCGCCCGTCTCCGGCGCGTGCGCGGTCATCTTCGCCGCCGGGTCGGCGGCGAGGTCGAACAGCTCCGCCATCGTCGCGGCGATCGGCGCGAACGCGGGGTGGACGGTCACGTCGGCGACGCGCTCGCCGTCCAGGTAGATCCGGCGCGCGTCCTTCAACGCGGTGAGGTAGTCGGCTCCCGTGCGCATCACTGCGCCCTCCGTTCGGTCTCGTAGTCACAGGTCAGGGTGGTGTCACCGGCGGTGAGCGAGAGCCGCCACCGGCGGCCGGGCACGAACCCGCCGTTCAGCAGCGGCAGCGTCCCGGCGAAGATCACCAGGTCGCCGTCCAGGTCGCCGAACGCGTCGGCGAGCCGCACCAGCAGGTCGGTCGGCGTGCGCAGCTCGGTGAGCGAACCGGACTGGTAGGGGCGCCCGTCCACACGGCACTCGACGCGGATGCCGTCCCAGGCGCCGTCCGCGGGCAGTTCCACGAACCGGTCGCCGACGGGTTTCGGGCAGGCCGCCTTCGCGGCGGCGACGTCGGTGCGCTCGATGTCGCGGTCGGTGTGGTCCGAGCCGACGCCGAGGTAGTGCCGCCCGGCGTGCCGGACGAGGACCGGCTCCACCTCGCCCGACGTGTTCCCGCCGGCCACCGCGATCGTGGGACGGCCGGTCAGCAGCCCCGGGTCGAGCGGGTAGAACGCCGGCACGGTCGCGGGCTCCGGGACGCCGATCGCCGCCAGCTCCTCGATGTGCGCGCGGGTCGCGGCCTCGTCGCGTCCGGTGTACCCGGCGACGATCAGATGCTCGGGCGCGCAGCGCAGCTCGCCGTCGCCGACCCGCATGGTCAGCTCGCTCACGTCCCGACCACCTGCGCGACATGCACGGGCCGCCGATCGCCCAGGACGGGGAACTCCGCCCGAGTCCGCGCGACCACGCCCCGGTCGACCTCGCAGCGCAGGATCTCCTCGCCGCCGCCGGCCTCCGCGAGGACCGTCCCCCACGGGTCGACCACACGGGACGCGCCGCCGAGAGTCACCTCCCCTTGCGCGCCGGCCGCGTTGCAGGCCAGGACCAGCATCTGCTGCTCGACCGCGCGGGCCTCGGTGAACAGCCGCCAGTGCGCGCGGCGCCGCGCGGGCCACGCGGCCGGGACCGCCACCGCCTCCGCGCCCGCGTCCGCCAGCGCCCGCCAGATCTCAGGGAAGCGCAGGTCGTAGCAGGTGGTGGCACCCATGGGCCCGAGCGGGGACGCGGTCGTCCCGACCGTCTCGCCGGGCGTCAGCAGCTCCGCCTCGCGGGACCGGTACCCGAACACATGGATCTTCCGGTACGTGTGGACGACCGTCCCGGACGGGTCCACGAGCACGGCGGTGTTGTGCAGCCGCCCTTCCGGGGACCGTTCCAAGACGCTCCCGAGGTGCAGGAAGCAGCCCAGCTCGCGGGCCCACTCCCGGCCGGCCTCGACGGTGTCGCCGTCCAGCGGCTCGGCCAGCTCCGCGTACCGGTCGAACGCGAAGTAGCCCGGAACCCACAGCTCGGGCAGCAGCACCAGATCGGCGCCGCGGGCGTCCGCCACCATCCGCCCGACCCGCTCCCTGCGCCGCCCGGGCGGTTCCGACGGGGGGCTCTCGACCTGGACGAGCGCGACGCGCGTCATCGCCCGTCCCAGTTCGCCACCGAGGGCAGGCGCAGCACGCTGAGCGTCCCGTCCAGGTGCGCCGCGAGGGCCTGCGCCGCGCGCAGCGGATCGCCCGACCGGATCGCCTCGACGATCGCGCCGTGCTCGGCGAGCACGACCCGGGCCCGGTCCTCGGCCGCCGCGATGGCCCGCAGCCCCATCCGGACCTGCCGGTCGCGCAGCGACTCGTAGAACTCCGCCAGCACCGGGTTGCCCGCCGTCCGGACGATCGCGCGGTGGAACGCCCGGTCGCACTCGATGAACGCGATGGGATCGTCCAGCAGCCCCTCCTGGCGGCCGACCAGCTCGGCCAGTTCGGGCGCCAGCTCCTCCGCCAGCGGCGCCGCGCGCCGCACGCACCAGTCCTCGACCAGCTCGCGGGCCTGCATGACCGCCTCGATCTCGGCGTCCGACACCGGCGGGACGAACGCGCCCTTCTTCGGCATGATCTTCAGGAAGCCCTCGGTCTCCAGCCGGAGCAGCGCCTCCCGCACCGGGGTCCGCGACATCCCCGTCGCCTCGCACACCTCCGCCTCGGTGAGGAACGTCCCCTCCTGCCGCGGCAGCGACCCGATATGCCGCTTCAGCCACCGGTACGTGGTGTCCTGCGCACTCTCTCGACGCCCTTGTGTCCGACTCATAGACGCAATGTATACAACACGCCTACAAGAGGGCAAGGGCGTCTTTTCGCAGCAGCTCCCCGAGCTCGTCCGCACACGCGGCCCGACACCTATACCCCACAGGTATACTCGCAAGGTATATTCCCTGCCATGACCGTCTCGTACGCCGTGCTGGGGTTGATCGAAGAGTCCGCTCGCCACGGCTATGACCTGAAGCAGTCCTATGACCGGCGGTTCGGCGAGGCGAAGCCGATCCGGTTCGGGCAGGTGTACCGAACGCTCGCGCAACTGGTACGCGACGGCCGCGCCGAGGTGGCGGGCGTGGAGCCGGGTGCGGGGCCGGAGCGCAAGCGCTATGCGATCACCTCGGCGGGGGCGGCCGATCTGGACCGCTGGCTGGCCGAGCCGGAGGATCCGCGGCCCCAGCTCCAGACCGTGCTCTTCACGAAGGTGGTGCTGGCGCTGCTCTCGGGCCGGTCCGCCGAGCGCTTCCTCGACGCCCAGCGCGCCCGCCACATGGCCGCGATGCGCGAGCTGACAGCGTCGCGGCGCGAGTCGGGCGTGGTGGGGGACTCGCTGCTCGCCGACTACCGGCTCTTCCATATCGAGGCCGACCTCCGCTGGATCGACCATGCGGCGGGCAGGCTCGCCGACCTCGCCAGGGAAGTGCGGTCATGAGCCGGCAGCCGAACCGTCCGGAGGGCCCGGGAGCAGGTCCACGCGGCGGCGGGACGGTCGTGCTGGCCGGTCGCGACCTGCACAAGAGCTTCGGGCTCACGCATGCGCTGCGCGGCGCGGACGTCTCGGTGCACGACGGCGAGGTGATGGCGGTCATGGGTCCCAGCGGCTCGGGCAAGTCCACGCTGCTGCACTGCCTGGCCGGTGTCCTCACGCCCGATTCCGGGGTGGTGACCTTCGACGGCCAGCGCATCGACCTGCTGAGCGACCACCGGCGCAGCCGGTTGCGGCGGATGGTCTTCGGTTTCGTGTTCCAGTTCGGGCAGCTGGTGCCCGAGCTGCCGGTGGCCGAGAACGTCGCGCTGCCGCTGCTGCTGGCCGGCCACGGCCGCCGCGCCTCGCTCGCCGCGGCCCGCGACTGGCTGCCCCGGCTGGGCCTGGACGGGCTGGCCGACCGGATGCCCGGCGAGCTGTCCGGCGGCCAGGGCCAGCGGGCGGCGGTCGCCCGCGCACTGATCGCGGGCCCCCGGGTGGTGTTCGCGGACGAGCCGACCGGCGCGCTGGACTCGGTGGCCGCGGACCGGGTCATGGAGGTGCTGACGGACGAGGTCAAGGCGCAGGGCAGCTGCATGGTGATGGTCACCCACGAACCACGGGTCGCCGCCTACGCCGACCGGACCGTCATCGTCCGGGACGGCAGAGTCGTCGATCCCGACGGCTCAGACGCGGGCGAGTCCGGGCCTGGAGAGACGTCTCTCGCGGCGGGTCCCGTCCTGGAGCCCCTGGGGTGGTCGGCGCATGAGAGGCCGGACCGGCGCCCGTCCCGTGGCAAGGAACCGACCGATGAGGGATGAGAACGGCCTGTTCCGAAGGGTGCGGAAGGCCGTCCACCCGCAGGAGACCGGAATGGTCAGCGTCCTGCTCGGGCTCAGGATGGCGCTCGCCGGGGGACGCGAGGGCCTGGCCCGGCTGGTCCTGACCGCCTTCGGGGTCGCGCTGGGCGTGATCTTCGTGCTGTCGGCGCTGTCCGCCGGATCGGCGTTGCAGGGACGGACGGAACGATCTGCCTGGCAGGACACCGAGGCGGCGGCTCCGGCGACGGCGCCCGACGCCGCGCTGTGGCTCGCTGTCAGCGACCATTTCGCCGGGAGACCGGTGCATCGGGTCCACGTCGCCGCGCTCGGCCCGCGACCCCCCGTCCCGCCCGGCCTGGACCGGCTGCCCGCGCCCGGCGAGGCGGCCGTCTCGCCCGCGCTCCGCGACCTGCTCGCGGTCGTCCCGTCCGACCAGCTCGGCGATCGATTCCCCGGCCGGGTCACCACGACCATCGGCGCGGAGGGGCTGCGGCACCCCGACCACCTGGTGGCGGTGGTGGGCCACACCCCGCAGGACCTGCGCCGGCGGGGCGGGGCGGCCGAGGTGCGCGGGATCGCGGCGCGGTCCCTGTCCCTGGACCTGTCGCCCTTCCTGGCCTTCGCCATCACGGTGGCGGCGATCCTGCTGCTCGTGCCCGTGGCCGTCTTCGTCGTCATGGTCGCCAGGATCGGCGCGGCCCGGCGCGAGCGACGGCTCGCCGCGATGCGCATGGTCGGCGCGACCCGGTCGCAGACGGCCGTGATGGCCGCCGCGGAGACATCGATCGGCGCCGTGACCGGTTCCGTGGCGGGCCTGCTGGGCTTCCTGGCGCTGCGGCCCGCCCTGGCCCGCCTCCACTATGAGGACTACCAGAGCGGCCCCTTCTTCCCCGCCGACCTGACCGTACCGGCGTACCAGATCATCCCCGTCGTGGTCGCCGTGCCGGCACTGGCCGTTGGGGCGGTGGTGTACGCGTTGAACAAGGTCCAGGTCACGCCGTTGGGCATCGGCGGCGGCAACCTGCCCGGTCGTCCGCCCAGCGCGTGGCGCCTGCTGCCGGTCCTGATCGGCGTCGCGGGGCTCAGCGCGACCGCCGCGCTCTTCCGCCTCGATCGCGAGCTTGCCACGCAGGTCTGGGTGGGCCTGGTCGTCAACGCGCTCGTTCTGTGCACGATGGCGGGCGCCGCGGTCAGCGGGCCTTGGGCGTGCCTGGCGGCCGGACGGGTGATGGCGCGCTACAGCCGGAAGGCGACCACGCTGATGGCGGCACGTCGCATCATCGCCGCCCCGCGGACCACCTACCGGGCGGTCGGCGGTGTCTCGCTGGCCGTGTACATCGCCACCCTCCTCGCCGGAACCGCGAGCATGACCGCGACCGCGGAACCCGCCGAGAACCTGGGGTTCGACGGCAGGCAGCGGCACGGCGTGGTGGAGATTTACGCCGGCGGCGAGCCGGACTCCACGCTGGCGCCGCTGATGAAGCGGGACGGGGTCGTCGTGGTACGCGGCGGACAGGGCGGCCGCGCCACCGTCGCGTGCGCCGAGTTGGTCCGGGTCGTCGACGTCCGCTGCCCGTACCCGTCCAGGCTGGAGACCATCCATTTCCCTGCCAGCACAGCCATGGGACTGTGGGCCACCGGCGGCAACGTGGCCGAACCGGGCCCGGGTGCCGCGAACCTGCCCGTCTACGCGTTGTACGTCCCGACCGACGGGAGCCAGGCCGCCGTGGAGCGCCTCCGCACCCAGGCCGCGACGCTGCTGCCGCGCGCGATCGTCAGCACCCGCGACGACACCTTCCGCCAGCAACTGGACTTCTCAGCCCTGTTCAACAATCTCGGCTCCGGAATGCGCCTCGTCCTGCTCTTCGTCATCGTCGTGGCCGGATGCAGCCTGACGATCGCCTCCGTCAACGGGCTCATCGAACGGCGCCGCCCTTTCGCGCTGCTGCGCGCGTCCGGGGTCCGGCTCGGTGAACTGCGCCGTGTCACGATGCTGGAGACGGCGGTGCCGATGGTGCTCACGGTGATACTCGGGACGGTGCTGGGCTCCGTGCCGCCGTTCGCGGCGTCGGTCGCCCAAGGGGCGCCCTACCCCGGCCCGGGCCTGGACTTCACCGCGCTCCTGACCGCAGCGGTGCTGGCCTGCTTGGCCATCACGACACTGGTGCTTCCCTTGATGAACGTCGCCACCCGCTACGACGCCGTCCGGTTCGAGTAGACCCCGGCCACTCCGCAGCCGCCGCCCGCCCATCGGTGGTCTCGGCCGGGGCGATCTCGACGAAGCTGCGGGTCAGTCGAGGGATTCGAAGCGGATGTCGCGGCTGAAGCGCAGTTGCAGCAGGGAGGTTCCGCCGTCCACTGGGAGGGAGACCCCGTTGATGTAGCCGCTGTCCTCACGTGCGAGGAACTCGACCGCGGCCACCACCTCTTCGGGGAGGGCGAAGCGCCGTGCCGGGATCGCGCTCCGGGCGCCTTCGATGACGTCCGCCGGGACGAGGGCGAGTTTCGGGTTCTCGATGACGCCCGGCAGCACGCAGTTCGCGGTGATGCCGGCCGCGGCGTACTCCATGGCGACGGTGTTCGACAGCCCGATCAGGGCCGCCTTCGAGGCGGCGTAGTGCGCTTGGCGGTAGCCGCCCTGCACCGAGCTGACGCTCGCCACGTTGACGATGCGTCCGAACCGCTGCCGGACCATGTCGGGCAGGACGGCGCGGATGAGCAGGAACGGGCCGCGCGAGTTCACGGTGAGGTAGTCGTCCCAGGTCGACACGTCGATCGCGTGCGTGGGGCGGAAGTCGCCGAACACGGCCGCGCAGTTGATGAGGACGCTCACCGGGCCGAGCGTTACGGCGACCTCCCGGACGGTCCGTTCGACCTGGTCCTGGTGGGCGATGTCGCAGGTGTACCGGCTGACGCCGTCCGCCGGTGGCGCGTCGAAGGCGCGGTCCACCGCGGCGACCCGGTATCCCTGGCGTGCGTAGAGGGCGACCAGCAGGCGGCCGATGCCGCCGTTCGCACCGGTGATCAGCACGGTGGTCTCGGCCGCCCGGCGTGTGGGCGTGGCGTCTTCGGCTCGCGGGCCGGGCGTGGCGCCGTCCATGAACGGCTCCTTCCTCGTGGTGGGCGGTTGGAGGCGGAAAGGGGAGAGCATCGTCCCGCCGTCGACAGGTAGGGCGGCACCGGTGACGCCGCCGGACTGCGGGCCGGTGAGGAAGTCGACGGCGGCGGCGACCTCCGCCGGTTCGCCGAATCTGCCGGCCGGCACGGCGGCGAGCCCGCGCGCGACCACGTCCGCGGGCACGTCGGCCAGCCGCGGCACCCGGATGACGCCCGGCAGCACGACGTTCGAGGTCACGCCGACGGGGGCGTACTCGGCGGCGACGGTGCGTCCGAGCGAGAGGGCGGCCGACTTCGCCGCGGCGTAGTGCGCCTCCCGGTACGCGCCCAGGACCGAGCAGACGCTCGCGAGGGTGACGATCCGGCCGTACCGCCGGGCGACCATCCCGGGCAGCACCTGCCGTGTCAACCGGAATGTGGCGGAGGCGTGCAGGTCGAGGTAGGCGTCCCAGGACGCGGTGGCGAGGCGGTGCACCGGCGGGAAGTCCCCGTAGGCGCCCGCGCACTGGACGAGGATCGACACCGGTCCGAGGACGGTCTCGGCGGTCTGGAGCACGTCCTCTGTCGCGTCGGGGTCGAGCAGGTCGGCGCGGTGGTAGGCGACGCCCGGGAGGGGCGTGGCCGGCGCCGTGATGTCGACGGCGAGGACGGCGACGCCGCGAGCGGTGAGGCGTTCGATGATCGCGGCTCCCAGGACGCCGCAGCCCCCGGTGACGATCGCCACATCCCGGGTCATTCCGGCGTGGCCCGCCGGCGGCGCAGTTGGTCGCGCAAGGCGACGCGCTGCACCTTCGAGGAGAGGGTGCGCGGGAGGTCGTCGAAGAAGTGGACCTCCTTGGGCGCCTTGTAGTCCGCGAGCCGCGTCCGGCAGAACTCGATGACCTCGCGTTCGGTGAGCTTCGCGCCGGGCTCGGGGATCACGCACGCGGCCACCGCCTCGCCCCACGTCTGGCTCGGCACGCCGACCACGGCGGCGTCGAGGAGCCCCGGGCACTGCTTGAGGACGATCTCCACCTCGGCGGGGTAGACGTTCAGCCCGCCGCTGACGATCATCTCCTTGCCGCGTCCGGCGATGAAGTAGAAGCCGTCGTCGTCCTCGCGCACGAGGTCTCCGGTGCGGAACCAGCCGTCCGCGAAGGAGTTCGCGGTGAGCTCCGGCTGCCGCCAGTAGCCGGCGAAGATCAGAGGTCCGCGCAGGGCGAGCTCGCCCACCTCGCCGCGGGGCACGTCGTTGCCCGCCTGGTCGAGTACGCGCACCTCGGTGCCGAGACCGGGCTGGCCGACCGAGCCCATCTTGGCGGCGGTGAACGCCTCGTCCAGCCACAGCGACGGACCGGCCGATCCCTCGGTGAGCCCGTACGCCTGGCTCAGGCCGATGCCGCGCTGGGCGTAGGCCTCGATCATCGGTGCCGGCACCACCGCGCCTCCGGACTGGATACCGCGAAGCGACGACAGATCCGTCCCGGCCCAGTCCGGGGACTCCCACATCCGCTGCAGCATGAGCGGCACCGCGGTGATCCAGGTGACCCGGTGCCGCTCGATGAGGCGCAACGCCTTCTCGGGGGTGAACTCGCGGAGCAGCACGATCGTCCCGCCCGCCGCGAGCGGGTGCTTGGACGACGCGACGAAGCCGCCGGCGAAGCACAGCGGCATGCAGACCAGGTGCACGTCGCGGTGATCCAGGGCGAACTCGGTGGTCCACAGGTGGGCGGACGCTTCGAGGTTGCCCAGCGTCAGCGTCACGCCCTTGGGCCGTCCGGTCGTGCCGGAGGTGTAGAGCAGCGCGGCCGGTTCGTCGACCGTACGCGGCGGTCGGGTGACCTCGATCGGCTCGATCGGCTCGATCGCGGGCGCGTCCACGTCGATGGCCGGGCCCGGCCAGCCGGTGGTGACGAGTTCGGTGAGTGCCGAGAGTGCGTGGACGTCCTCGTAGACGACCGCGGCCGGCGTCGCGTCCGCGAGCACGTCGGCCAGTTCGGGTGCGGCCAGCCGTGTGTTCACCGGCATGGCGATCGCGCCGAGGCGGTGGCAGGCCCACTCGACCACGAGGAACTCCGGCCGGTTGAGCATCAGGATCGCCACCCGGTCGCCGGCGGAGACGCCGGCCGCGGCCAGGCGCCCGGACCACTCGGTCATCGCGGCGTGGAGTCCGGACCAGGACCAGGTCGTCCCGTCGAAATGGATCACCGTGCGGTCGGGCCGGCGGGACGCCCAGTGGGCCACCCAGCCGGGCAGGGTGCTGCGCATGGTCAGGCGTCCTTCGCGGTCTCTGCCGTGTTGCGCTGCGAGGCCCGGACGACCCCGTGCTCGACGAATTCGACCACGGCCCCATCGGGGTCCTCGAAGAAGGCCGCGTCCAGGTAGCCGACTTCAGTGCCGAGCTCGACCCGGGCCACGCGCGGCGGCACCGGAAGGACCTCGGCGAGCAGGTCGAGGCTCGCTTGGACGTCGTCGGTCACCAGCGCCATCCGGTAGAGGCCGGGGTGATTGCCGGGGCGCACGGCGGGCGCGAGAAGGGTGTCCGCAGGGGGCTGGCAGAGTTCGATGCCGAACGTGTCGCGGGACCCGTCGAAGCGCATGACGCAGCTGTCGTGGACGCGGCCTTCGACGGTGACCGTTCCCTCGTCGGTCGGGCGCATCTGCAGCACCCGCTGGTAGAACGCCTGGCTTCGCTGCAGTGAGCTGCAGAAGATGCGGACGCCGCGGAACCGCGTGCTCTCGCCGTCCTGGGTCACCTCCAGGTTGGTGCCGTCGGGGTCGCGCAGCACCAGGGTGCGCGGAGAGTCGACCCACGTGGTCGTGCCCCCGTCGCGGTGGACGCGCTCGGCGAGCGCGCCGGGATCGGGGGTGGAGATGAGCAGGGTGTCCAGGCCCCAGCGGTGTCCGGTGCGCGGCGCGGGGCCGTCGTCGTCGGTCACCGCCGGCGTCCACTCCAGGACGTCGAGGACGGGCCCCCGTACGCCGCGGTCGTCGCCGAGCAGCACGCCGTTGAACCGCACCTGGCCGGAGACCTCGAACGCCGCGCCGCTCTGGTCGGCGTCCGACGCCATCCGCCACACCGGCGCCAGCCCGATCACCTCGCGGTAGAAGGTCTCGGCCCGGGCGAGCCCGCGGACGTTGAGGTTGACATGGCCAAACCACTTCGGCAGTCCCTGCACCCAGCCCTCCAAAAAAGTGACGCCACTTTTACTTTCATACACGCTGCGCTCTACCTGGAACAAGTCTTGACCTTCTCGCATTTTGCCGCCTACTTTGTGACACCCGCCTCACTTTTTCTATCGGTTCCGGAGGTACCCCATGGTGCGACGGAGGCGCCTGCTCGCCGTCGGCGGCGCAGCGGCCGTGACGCTCCTGCTCGCCGCGTGCGGCGGTGGCGGAGGGTCAGAGAGCTCGAACGGCAAGCAGGCGAAGATCGGGCTCATCGGTCCCAAGTCGGGCGCCGCGCAGTTCTACTGGACGGAACTGTCACGGGGCATCGAGCTCGCCCAGCCCGACGTCAAGTCGGCCTTCGGGGTCACATTCGACCTGGAGGAGGCCGATGACAAGGGTTCCCCCGAGGTCGCCTCGCGCAGCGTGCAGACGCTGCTCAACGAGGAGAACGTGGACGCCATCTTCGGCCCGTCGCAGTCCGGGCCGAGCCTGCAGGTCGCCGAGACCATCCAGCGCACCGGCCGGCCGTGGCTGGTCCCGATCGCGGCCGCCGACCAGATCATCGCCCCGAACGCCTCGCCCAACTGGGCCTTCCGCACGAACAACAACAACAGCGACGCGATCGCGGTGAGCGCGAACTACCTGTGGGCGAAGCCGGACGCGAAGGTCGGCATCTTCTACGGCGCCGACGCCTACGGCCAGTCCAACAACGATCTGCTCAAGGCCTACACCAAGGCCCACGGCAAGACCATCGCCGCCGGCGAGGTGGTGCAGCCCGGGGCCACCGACGTCTCACCGGCGGCGCAGCGCATGAAGAACGCCGGCGTGACCTCGGTCTTCATCGCGGTCAGCACCGGCGCCGACAACGCCACGGTCGTGAAGGCCCTCAAGCAGGTCGGTCTCGCGCCCGAGCGCACCCTCGCCACGGCGACGACCCTCACCGGCTTCACCGCCCTCGCGACGCCGGCCGACTGGAAGAACCTCGTCTTCCTCGAACCGCGCGACCTCACCGGAGGGCCGTTCACCACGCTCGTCCAGCGCTACCAGGCCAAGTACGGCAAGCAGCCGACCAGCGCCGTGGCCGTGTTCACCACCTACACCGCGGCGTACCTGTACGCGCAGGCGGTGGCGAAGGTCGGCGACGCGTCCAAGCACGACGAGGTCCGCGAGGCGATGGAGAACACCGGACAGCTCAAGATCCTCGGCCAGGTGTTCGACAAACCGTTCAGCGCGAAGGACCACGAACTGTACGAGGCCGACCCGTCCTCCTGGTACACCATCGGATTCGACCCGCAGGGCAGGACCACCACTGTGGGCAAGGTGGCCCAGGGGTGATCGGCCAGCTCCTGGTAGGGGCGGCCATCGGATGCCTCTACGCCCTGATCGCCCAGGGATTCACGCTCACCTTCCGCACCACCGGGACCATGAACTTCGCGGTCGGTGAATTCGTCGCGATCGGCGCGTTCGTCGCCCTCGGGCTCGCCGGCGTCGCATGGCTGCCTGCCCCGGCGAAGCTGGTGGTGGCGGCACTGCTGGTCGCTCTGCTCGGGGCGCTGGTCTTCCGGTTCCTCATCCGCCCGTTCCTCAACCGGGGCGCCCACGACGTGCGGTGGCTCCTGGTGACCGTGGCCCTGTCCATGCTCCTGGTCGACATGCTCCGCAACAGCCAGGGCACCCAGCATCGTCCGATGGGCTTCGCCAAGGCGGACGGGCTGCTCGACCTCGGCATCGCCCGGCTGCCCACGCAACTCGCGCTGATGGCGGTCGTCTGCCTGGCGCTGGTCGTCGCGATCGCGCTGCTGGTGACCCGGACCGGTCTCGGCACCCGGATGCAGGCGGTCGCGGAGGACGCGGAGACGGCCGAACTCGTCGGCATCGACGCCCGCCGTACCGGCCTGATCAGTTATGCGCTCGGTTCCGGCGCGGCCGTCATCGGCGCGTCCCTGTGGATCGCCTACGTCGGGGTCTTCCCGGACGTGGGGCCGCTGCTCCTCGTCTCGGCCTTCGCCGCCGCCGTCATCGGCGGGCTGGGCTCGGTCTGGGGCGTGCTCGCCGGCGGCCTCATCTTCGGTGTCACCGACCAGATGATGACCGTCTGGTTCGACGCGACCGTCGGCAGCATCGCCGGGCTGGTCGCGGTGATCGCGATCCTGGTCGTCCGTCCCGCCGGGCTGTTCGCCCAACGACAGGAGGTGAAGGTGTGATGCTCGGCAAGGCCGTCCGTCGGAGTTCGGCGGGTTCGGCGGCTTCGGCGGGTCCTGTGGATTCCGTGGCCCGGGGCGCGCTCTTCGCGATCGTCACCTATCTGCTGGCCTTCGCCGTCCTCGCGTACGTCCTCGCGGGTGAGCAGCGGCTCTCGGACGCGCAACTCGTCGGCCAGGCCGCCGCCTTCCTGCTCGCCACGCTCGGGCTGAACCTGCTGGTCGGCAACGCGGGCATGCACTCGTTCGGCCAGGGAGCGTTCTTCGGCATCGGCGCGTACACGTTCATGTACAGCCAGCTCGCCTGGCACGCGCCGACCCTGGTCTCGTTCGTGCTCGCCGTCGCCCTGCCGGGTTTGCTCGGCGTCCTCACCGCCGCCGCGACCGCCCGGATGCGCGGCCCTCAGCTCGCGATGGTGACGCTGATTCTCGCCGTGGTGGTGCAGCGGGCCTTCGCGGAGGCGAAGATGCTCGGCCAGTTCGGCGGCTACCCGAGCGTCTCCAAGCACGGGACGAGTCTGCTGAAGGCACCGAGCCTTTTCGGCATCACACTGGAGCCGCCCTTGTTCGGCGGGGTGGTCCCCACCGCGCTCATCTTCACGGTGCTGCTCGCGGCGACCTGCCTGATCGGCTACCGCCGGCTGTCGACGTCGCCGTGGGGCCGGTCGCTCGCCACCCTCAAAGAGAGCGACCTGCTCGCCGCCCATCTCGGCATCAACGTGCTGCTCCGCAAGGTCTCGCTGCTGGCGCTGACCTCGGGGCTCGCCGGCCTGGGCGGCGCGTGCTACGCGCTCGTCTTCGCCCACCTGCAGCCCGAGTCGTTCACGCTCATGCTCGGCGTGAACATGATCATCATGGTGATCCTCGGGGGCTCCGGCACCGTGCTGGGGCCCGTCCTCGGCACGGTCATCATCGTCTACCTGCAGACCTCGTCCACCATCGAGACGCTCGTCGAGCTGCAGAACCGGCTCGTCGGCGAGAAGTGGTACCTGTCGGCGCAGGGCCTCATCGCGCTCATCATGCTCGTCGTGATCTTCGTCCTGCCGATGGGCATCGTCGGATCGCTCTCCGGGCGGCTGGGCCGGCTCGACCGGCGCGGGCTCTTGCGCGCGGTACCGTCCACGGGCGGGCCGCGGCAGACGGCCGCCGCACCGGCCGCCGCACCGACCGCCGCACCGGTCGCGGCACCGGCCGCGGCACCGGCAGGGGCACCGGCCACGGGCGTCCAGCTCGCCGTCGAGGGCATCTCGCGCTCCTTCGGCGGCGTACGGGCGGCCCGGGACGTGAGCTTCACGGTCGAGGGCGGAGCGATCCTCGCTCTCGTCGGTCCCAACGGCGCCGGCAAGTCGACCGTGGTCAACGTGGTCTCCGGGGTCTACCCCCCTGACGAGGGCCGGGTCGTCCTGGCAGGCGCGGACGTGTCCCGGATCCCGGCGTACCGGCGGTCGCGCACCGGCCTCGCCCGGACCTTCCAGCGGCCGCTGCTCGCGCCGGAACTGACCGTCGCGGGCAACGTGGCGACCGGTTGCGCCAGCACCAGCCGGATGTCCTGGATATCGGCGATGCTGCCGAGCCGCCTCACCGGCCACTCGGCCGCCGCCGACCGCGCCCGCGTCTCGGCGGCGCTCGAACTCGTCGGCCTCGCCGACATGGCGGAGCGGCGCACGGACGAACTCTCCTACGGCCAGCTGCGGATGACCGAGCTGGCAAGGGCGGTGGTGTCCGGCCCCCGCGTCCTGCTGCTGGACGAGCCGGCGGCGGGACTCAACGAGACCGAGACCGCCGAACTAGCCGCACTGCTACGGCGGCTGTGCGACGACGGACTCGCCATCGTCCTCGTCGAACATCACATGGACCTCGTACGGGACGTCGCGGACGAGGTGCTCTGCCTCATCGAGGGCGCGCCGCTGCTGACCGGCACCCCCGACCAGGTGCTGGGCGACCCCCGCGTCGCGGCGGCCTACCTCGGCGACGCGGAGCCGGCACGACAGGGAGCAGACGATGCTTGAAGTGCGCGATCTGACGGCCGGCTACGGCAGCGTGGTGGCGTTGCGCGACGTCGACCTCTCCGTTTCCACCGGCGAGGTGGTCGCGGTGCTCGGGGCCAACGGCGCGGGCAAGAGCACGCTGGCCCGCACGATCTCCGGCACGACCCGGCTGCTGTCGGGCACGATCTCCTTCGAGGGCGCCGACATCCGCCGGACGGCCCCGCACGCACGGTCCCGGCTCGGAATCGTCCACGTCCCCGAGGGGAGGCGGCTGTTCGGATCGCTCACCGTGGAGCAGAACGTCATGCTGGGCCGGCAGGCGGCGCGCCGGCGCCGGGACGACCGCGACCCGGTGGAGCTGCTCCTCGACGCCCTCCCGCGGGTCCGCGACCTGTGGCGGACCAGGGCGGGCGTGCTCTCCGGCGGGGAACAGCAAATGGTCGCCCTGGTCCGCGCCGCGGCCGGGCGACCCCGGCTGCTCATTCTGGACGAACCATCGCTCGGGCTGAGCCCCCGCCTGGTCGGCGACGTCTTCGCGGTAATAGGGATGCTCACAAAGGAACTGAACTGCGCGGTACTTCTCATCGAACAGCTCGCCTCGCAGGCGCTCGCCGCCGCGGATCGCGGAATCGTCATCGCGAACGGCCGGGTCACCGCCACCGGCCCGGCGGCCGAACTACTCGACTCCGACGCGATACGCCAGGCGTATCTCGGCGGCAACGCATCATAGGTTTCTCATATGACTGAAAAGACCCAGCGCACCCAGGTCCATGACGGACCCACCGGTGAGCTGTCCCTGCTGCATCCGGATTCGGTGCCGAGGCCGCGCACGGCGAAGGGCCGCGCGACCCTGGTGGACCTCAAGGACGCCGGACGGCAGGTATTCCGACGCGACGGCTACGTCCGCGCGCGGGTGAGCGATGTTTGCGACGAGGCGGGCTTGTCCAACGGCGCGTTCTACCGCTACTTCGTCGATAAAGAACATTTGATGCTGGTGATCCTCGATGACTTTCTGCGGCAGTACCGTGATTACATCCGGGTGCCGTTCAACCCCGATAAACCGCTCGCCTCGGTGCAGGCGAGCTACGAGCGGTACCTCGCCTTCTACCGCGAGCACGTCGACCTCATGCGCCTGCTCCATCAGGCGGGCCAGGTCGTCCCGGAGGTCGAGCGGCTGCGCATCGCCTCCACCCGCGAGGTCTACTCCCGCATGGGACGCATGCTCACCCGCTGCGCCGATCTCGGCCTGCTCCCCAAAGGCGTCCGCGTGGAAATACTCGCCCCGCTGCTAGGCGGCATGGTCGAACAGTACGGCTACCTCGCCTACGCGGACGAGGCCCTGGAGATCACCGACCCAGCGGAGATCGCCACCGAAATCACCCGAATGTGGTCCCACGGCGTCCTCAGCGGCGCCACACAGTAGCCATGAATTCAGTCCCGGGGGAGTGCACATCCGATGGTCAAAGAACCGGTGTCATGGCCAGATCGCCTCGCTGACGTACGTGGCGGACGCCTATTTCGCGATGGGGGAGACCGACTGGCGTGAGCTGGAACGAACCGTCCACCATCTGGTGAACGACTCCGGGCTGCGCTCGGCGACTACCGCGTCCGGATGCCGGGTGGGTTCGCCCAGGAATTGTGCGGTCGGGGCTATGGCCGGATCGTCAGACGGTGATGGTGGGGTTGACCGGTGGGGAGCCAGGTGAAAGGGCGGGTGGCGGCGGCCGGGGCGGTGTCGAGAGTGGCGGTGATGTGGTCGCGGGTCTCGCGGAAGTGCCGCCAGCCTTCGTAGTGGACGGGCAGGACGGTTGTGGGCGTGATGGTGTCCAGAAGGGTGAGGGCGTGGGCGGCGGTCATCGTGTAGTGCAGGGGGCCGGTTTGGGGGAAGCGGACGCCGCCGAGGTGCAGGAGCACGGTTCCGGGCCGCAGGGCGGCGGCGGTTTCACGGACGGCGGGGTAGAGGACCGTGTCGCCGGTGATCCATAGGGGGCCGTGCCGTTGTTCTGGCCAGGTGAGGGCGAAGCCGATGACGTCGCCGGTGATGGGGCGGCTGAGCGGTGGTCCGTGACGGCATGGGGTGGCGGTGATGGTGATGGTGGGCTTGTCGGGGGAGTGGAGGTGGTGGGTGTGGCCGGGGCGCAGGCCGTGGGCGCCGGCGGCCAGGCGCCGGGCCCCGGATGCGGTGGTGATGACGGCTCCGGCGCCGGGCAGCAGGGCGCGTCCCGCGTGGTCGAGGTTGTCGGCGTGGTGGTCGTGGGTGAGCAGGACCGCGTCGATCGGCGGCAGGTCCGCGGCTTGGATGGCCGGGCTGGTGAGTTTGCGGCTGGAGGTGCTCCAGCCGAACCGGTAGGTCCGGCCGGGGGGATCGAAGGTCGGGTCGGTCAGCAGCCGCCAGCCGCCGAACTCGATCAGGACGGTGGGCCCGCCGACGTGGGTGAATTCGACCTCGGTCATATGTCTTCCTCCGGATGTAAGGGATGCATGGAGGTCCGGCGGCCGGAGGCCGGGGCGGGCGCAGTCGGCGTGACGGCCCGGTTTCGCGCCGGCGTTCTCCTCCGAAGGATCGCTCGGGCTGCGCGGTCTGCCCGTCCGGTCCGATGCGGGGGCCGGACGGGCAGGCCGCGGGTGTCGGTCAGGAGTGGTCGAGCGCCCAGGCGAGGGCGTGGTCGGCGATCTCTTCCCAGCCGTCCTGCGCGGGCATCAGGTGCGAGCGCCCCGGGTACTCCACCACCTCGGTGACGGTGCCGGGCGCCTTGTAGTGCTTGGCGTTGGACTGCTGGATCTTGGGGGGCATGAGGTGGTCGTTCTCGCCGGAGATGAACAGCAGCGGCGGCCGGTCGGGGTTGTGGTAGTTGACGTGGGAGTCGGCGTGGCCGGGGTGGATGTTGGCCAGGGCGCTGCCCCAGAACACGTGCCCGGAGGCCGGTATGTGGTAGCGGTCGTAGGTCGCCTTGGCCTGGTCTTCGGGGAAGGTGTTGGTGAAGGCGTAGCGCCACTGCTCGTAGGTGAACCCGACGGCCTTGTGCCGGTTGGCCGGGTTCTTCAGGACGGGGAACGTGGCCTTGAGCTGCGAGAGCGGGATCGGCTTGACGCCCTCGGTGGGCGCAGAATTGATCGCCACCCCGCAGGCGCCATACCCGTGATCCAGCAGTATCTGGGTGAACACCCCGCCGGCGGAGTGGCCCATGAGGACCGGTTGCCGGTCCAGCCCGTCGATGATCTTCTCGATCGAGGAGATGATCTCGGGGACCTCCAGCCGCTCGATCGGGGTCGGGTCGGTGTTGAGGGCCTCGACCTCGACCTCGAAGCCGGGGTAGGCGGGGGCCAGGACCCGGAAGCCCTGGTCCTTGTAGTGGGCGACCCAGTTCTCCCAGCTGCGGGGGGTCACCCAAAAGCCGTGGATCAGGACGATGGTGTCGGGTTTCTCGGTCATGAGGCGGGTCTCCTATCTGGTGGCGGTGTAGGCGGCGAGGATCGTGGCGGTGGCGGCGACCGGGTGGGACGTCATGACCACATGCGAGGAGTGGATCTCGCGGACCTTGCTGCGGGCGCGCTGGGCCATGAAACGCTGCGCGGCGGGCGGGATGACCTTGTCCCGGGTCGGGATCAGGTACCAGGACGGGATGGTCTTCCACGCCGGGGCGCCGCTGGGCCCGGCGAGCCCGCCGACGCTTCCGGGGCGCTGGGTGGCGGCCATCAGCCGGGTGGTGGACTCGGGCAGATCGGCGGCGAACACGGCGCGGAACTTGGCCGGGTCGATGTAGCCGTCAATGCCGTCGCCGCTGCCGTCGGGCAGCGGGTAGTGCCGCTGGATGAGGGCGGTGCCCAGTTCGCTGCCGGGGAACCGCCCGGCGAGTTGCAGGGCGCTCTCGCCCTGGTCGGGGGCGAACGCGCCCAGATAGACCAGCGCCTTGACGTTGGCGTGGCCGCGCGCGGCGTTGGTGATGACGATGCCGCCGTAGGAGTGCCCGGCCAGGATCACCGGGCCGGGAATGGTGTCCAGGATGCTGGAGATGTAGGCGGCGTCACCGGCGGCGTCGCGCAGCTCGTTGGCCGGCGCGATGACGGGGAACCCCGCCTTCTGCAGCAGCGCGATGACATCGTTGAAACCGGAGGCGTCGGCGAACGCGCCGTGCACCAGGACCACGGTGGGCTTGGGCCCGCCCCGCGCCGCGGTCTGGCCGGTCTGCGCCTGGACCGAGACGGCTCCGGTGAGGAACAGGGCGGCGACGGCCAGCACCGTCAGAAGGCGGCGCAGCGGAATGACACGCATGAAGGACCCTTTCGGAGGGGAAGGCGGGATCGGCACGTCTGCCTCTGGTGAAAGCGGAGGTCACAAGGGCCGGAAGGGCCTCGGCGGCAGGACGGGAGCATCGGCAGGTCGGGCGGTGCGGGGTCAGGACGCCAGGCGAGGTCAGGACGCCAAGCGAGGTCAGGACGGCAGGAATGCCAGCAGGTCGGCATCGAACTCGTCCTTGAACTCCCCGACCAGGCCGTGCGGCCGGCCCGGATAGATCTTCAGGGTGGCGTCCTTGACGAGCTTGGCCGACTCCGACCCCGCGGCGACGATCGGGACGATCTGGTCGTCGTCGCCGTGCGCGATCAGCGTCGGGACGTCGATGCGCTTGAGGTCCTCGGTGAAGTCGGTCTCGGAGAACGCGCGGATGCAGTCCAGCGCGCCCTTGATCCCGACCTGCATGGACTGCAGCCAGAACTCGTCCGACACCCCCTGCGACACCTCGGCGCCCTCGCGGTTGAAGCCGTAGAACGGGAGGCTGAGCTCCCGGTAGAACTGCGACCGGCCCGCGGCCACACCCGCGCGGATCCCGTCGAACACCTCGATCGGAAGACCCTGCGGGTTGGCGTCCGTCCTCAGCATCAGCGGCGGGACCGCGCCCAGCAGCACGACCTTGGCGACGCGGGCGGTGCCGTGCCGGCCGATGTAGCGGGTGACCTCGCCGCCGCCGGTGGAATGCCCGACAAGCACGGCCTCGCGCAGGTCCAGCGACTCGATCAGGTCGGCCAGGTCATCGGCGTACTGGTCCATGTGGTTGCCGTCCCAGGGCTGACCGGAGCGGCCGTGCCCGCGCCGGTCGTGGGCGATCGCCCGGTACCCGTTGGAGGCCACCAGGTTCAGTTGCGGGTCCCAGGCGTCGGCGTTCAGCGGCCAGCCGTGACTGAACACCACCGGCCGCCCCGCCCCCCAGTCCTTGTAGAAGATGTCGGTCCCGTCCGTGGTGGTGATGAACGGCATCTGTGTGCTCCTGTCGCTAGGTGGAGTCGCAGCTGTGATCGTCACCTGCGGCGCGCATTCGTTCTGCGCCGTGCGCGCCACGTTCTGCACTGACAGCGCCACCCACGAGGTCACATCCCAGTGAGGGGCATATCGGGGACTTCGGCCCCAGGGTCAGGAGCCTGAACAGGCAGGCATTGACCTCCTGGGACGAGCATCGAAGGACCGCGCCGCCGCACGGCAGCCTCACCGCGCCCGGGCGGCCTCAACCAGCCAGCACCGCGAACATCGCATCGTGCATTACCGCCGTCGGTACCCTGCGCCACGACCACCTAACGTGACTACTCACGCACTGATGTCACGGGTCAGGCTGACTCCTCCCTCTAATCGAGACGCGCATGACCTGCAGTTTTGTCCTCATTCGGCCAGTGAGTCGGATATCTGGCGACCATCACCCTGGGTAAAGGTTGGGCAAGGGAAGATCGTTTCCTGTGCCGGGCGTCGGGAACCGCCGCCCTCAGGGAGGGCGCATGCTGGTTCTGGACACCGCCGACGTCCCGACCGCCGAGCGGGCCGAGGCCTTCCACGCAGTGGCCGAGGGCGAGGCGGGCACCTGCTCGGTCGAGCACCAGGTGGACGAACGCGGTCAGATCTGGCAGCGGCTGGAAACCTGGCAGTTCGGCCCGATGACCATGATCGTCACCTCCGGCACCGGTATGCGCTACTGGCGGACCCCGCGCCACATGCGCATGGACACCCTGCACTCCATCTCGCTGCTCACCCATCCCATCGGCACCGGCGGGATCCTGTGGAACGACTACCGCCAGCGCATCTCCAGCCAGACGCTGTACCTGGAGCACCGCACCGAGGCCCACTATGAGTACAACTGGTCAGGGACGGGGATGTCGATCGCCTGCGTGATCGACTTCGATCGTCTCGGGCTGCCCGAAGGGATGGTCCGCGCCGCCATCCCGCTGGTGGTCGGCAGCAGCGTCGCCCCGCTGCTGCTGAATCAGGTACGCGCCTTACACCGCAACGCCGACCATCTCAGCGCCGACGCGGGCGCCCCCGCCATCGGAGACTCCCTGCTCTGCCTCACCCGAGCCCTGGTCGCCTCCGTCACCCCCGATCCACGCAGCCGCCGCGAGATCGCCCAGGAAACCCTCGTCCCCCGCATCCTGGCCTACGTCCGCGCTCACCTCACCGACCCGGCCCTCACCCCGCAGCGCATCGCCCACGCCCACAACATCGCCCCCCGCACCCTGTACCGGCTGTGCGAGAGCCAGGGCATCAGCCTCGAACAATGGATCATCCGCAAACGGCTGGAAGGCGCCCGCCACGACCTCAGCGCCCCCGAACACGTCCACCGCACCATCGAAACCATCGCCCGCTCCTGGGGCTTCAGCAACCCCACCTACTTCGCCCGACGTTTCCGCCAGACCTACGGCGCCACCCCCCGCCAATGGCGATACCGCCACCGCGCCAAATAGAGGCCGACCTGCGGCACTGCTCACACCGTCCCTGCACCACGGTGACCGCATCACCCTGAACTGACCTGAAAGCCGATCACCGCCTCATCCAAAACTCTCAGACATTTTCCGCCCGGCGGCTAGGGCGTGTCTGACAATTCGCGGAGCCAGAGGATGAGGCTGGCCAGCAGTAGTCCGGAGCGGTAGCGGCTGGCCAGCTTGTCGAAACGGGTGGCGATCGCGCGGAACTGCTTGAGCCGGTTGAAG
>NZ_JBIRAY010000025.1:0-74443 GCF_044326405.1 Actinomadura sp. 1N219
GGAGCACGCCGGGATCCGGCGCGCCGTCGGCGTCCCCGACTCCCAGCTCGCCGCCGTCCTGGACGCGATGTCCGAGCGGATGCCGGTGACGTTCACCGCCCGCGAGGACGTGGCCGTCGCCATGGCGGTCGGCGCGGACCTGGCCGGCGAGCGCTACGCCGTCTTCATGAAGAACGCCGGCTTGGGCACGTCCCTCGACGCGATCGTCTCGCTCGCCATCGGCGCCGGCGTCCCGCTCACCCTCGTCATAGGCTGGGCAGGCGCCGGGACGGACAAGCTGCCCCACCACACGGTGATGGGCGACCGGACATTGCCCCTGCTGACCGCGGTCGGCATCGAACACGACATAGTGCCCCAGGACGGCGCCGACCCGTCCCGATGCCGGACGAGGGCGGCCGAATGCCGTACGAAGCGCCGCCCTTACGCCCTTCTGGTGAAGCCGTGACCCGCCACGTCTCCCGAGCGGCCCTCGCCTCCGCCGTGCTCGCCTGGACGGCCGACACCGGCCGCCCCCTCGTCGTGGGGAACGGCTTCCTGTCCCGCGAGGTCGTGGCCGCCGGGGACGGCGACCATGTCGTCCACCTGCTGGCCGGGATGGGCCTGGCCCCGGCCGTGGCGGCGGGCATGACACTCGCCGGCCGTCCCGCCGCCGCGCTCGAAGGCGACGGCAACCACCTCATGGGCCTGTCGGGCACCGCGACGATCGGACTCGCCGGAATCCCCCTGACCCACATCGTGCACTGGAACGGCGGATGGGAGAGCACCGGGGGCCAGCGCGTCGTCGACCCCGGCTGCGCACACGACGTCGGCGCGACCTTCGGCTACGCCACCACAGAGACCGTGGACGACCCCGCCGCCCTACAGGAAGCCCTGACCAGCGCGGCGAACACGGACGGCCCGACCCTCATCCACGTCATCGGCGCCATGGGCGACCCACCCGCCCCCCGCTCCGCGCTCACCATGACCGATTTCACCACCCGCTTCCGCCACTGGACAAAGACACCCACCTGAGCCCGCCCCGTCCTGCCGGGAAACCGGACACCCAGGGGTCTTCTTCATGGGAGCGGGCGACGGGAATCGAACCCGCGTAGCCAGTTTGGAGGAACGATTCAGGCTCAATCCTCAACGCCATTTCACGACGGCCCTGAACGATGACGTGATCGTGTACCACCCAAGTCGGCTGTGGAGACCCCACTTACGAGGTCTCCGCGCATATCGCCGACCGGCTTGACCACGCCGTCAAAGTGATGGTCGGCGGGCACCAGGCCAAGGCGATGCCCGCCCGGATGCTCACTGACCCACGGATGCGCCGCCGCCAAGCCCTCGTGCTGGGCAAGGCCGAAACGCGCGTCGCCGCCTGCTGGACGACCACCACGCATGGACCGAGCTGCCCAGCGTGATGTGGATGGAACCCGTGGTTGCCCGTCCGACTGCTCATTCTGCGGAGCCGCCGTTTCCGCCAACCCCGACATCACGACCCGCACCCGCACCCCCGCCAACATCATCGAAGAAATGACCGACCTGCGAACCGCCCACGGCGTCACCGCGTTCCGGTTCAGACCGTCTCCGCCCTCTACGCCGCCCAGGGGATCTGCATCCTGGAACTCGACTCGACCGCAACCACCACCGAATCACTCGCATCCCGCGTGGTCACTACAGCACTGCCACTACTGTCAGCCCCTTCCTGACCCGCACCACCCGGCGCCGAAGGGGCAGCATGACCGACCGCTACCGATCCATCGTGGACGTCCACGTCATCCTCGAACGCGGCGACGAGATCCTCCTGCTGGAACGCCAGGGCACCGGCTACTGCGACGGCATGCTGCACCTCCCCTCAGGCCACCTCGACGAAGGCGAACCCGCCCACCACGGCGCCGCCCGAGAGGCCTACGAGGAGGTCGGTGTGCGCATCGATCCCGCCGACCTCGTGCTGACCACCGTCGTCCACCACCGCCGACACCCCGACCACGCCCGACTCGGCCTGTTCTTCGCCACAACCCGCTGGACCGGAGACCCCTATAACGCCGAACCCCACAAATGCGGCAAGCTCCACTGGTGCGACCCCCAGCTCCTGCCCTCCAACACCATCCCCTATCCCGCCACCGGCATCCGCGCCTACCTGAACGGCACCACCTTCACCACCCACGGCTGGGACAGCAACACCCAGAAGGCCAATTGACCCGTTCCTGAAGTCGAACGTGAAGTACGACGAGCCTCTCGATGGCGCAGGTGCCATTCCGTCACAACGTGCCATCATCAGTTCCACGCGGGGCCCTATCTCGTCCCGGACGGCAGGGCGGAACGCATCGCCGTCTCCTCAAGGACGTCCAGTGCCCGAGCGGGTGAGCGACGGCTGCGCCGTCCGTATCCCGGTGGCACCGATCACTGAGCTGTCGGAGGTGCTGTTCGGTTGTCAGTAGGCGTTTGCGACGAAGAGTCGGTCGGCTGGGAAAAGTGTGAGAATGCGTGGTCCGTCGGGGGTGACCACGACCTCTTCTTCGATGCGGGCGGCGGAGTAGCCGTCGTTGGCCGGGCAGTAGGTTTCCAGTGCGAAGACCATTCCCTCTTTGAGTTCTACCGGGTGGTCGAGGGAATTGAGACGGGAAATGATCGGCCGCTCATGCAGAGCGAGGCCGAGGCCGTGGCCGAACTGCAGGCCGAATGCCTCGTACTCGTCGGCGAAGCCGAAGTCGGTCGCCTTCGGCCAGGCGCGGGCTATTTCGTCGGTGGTGGTACCGGGTTTGACCAGGGCGATGGCGGCGTCGATCCATTCGCGGGCGCGGGTGTACGCGTCGTGCTGTGACGTTGTGGCCCGGCCGACGCCGAAGGTGCGGTAGTAGCAGGTGCGGTAGCCGTTGAAGGACTGGATGATGTCGAAGAACGCCTGGTCGCCGGGGCGGATGATGCGGTCGGAGAAGTTGTGCGGATGCGGGTTGCAGCGTTCGCCGGAGACCGCGTTGACGGCTTCGACGTCGTCGGATCCCATCTCGTAGAGCCGCCGGTTGGCCAGGGCGACGATCTCGTTCTCGCGGATGCCGGGCTTTAGCGCCTCGGCGATGTCGGTGTACACCCCGTCCACCATGGCCGCCGCCGTCGACAGCAGCATGATCTCGTCGGGGGACTTGATCTGCCGGGCGTCGAGCATGACCTGCTGGCCGTCCCGTACGTCCAGGCCTTGCCGGGCGAGTTCGAAGAGCATGGGCGGCTCGACGATGTCCACGCCGAGGGGGGCATTGGCGAGTCCGGCCTGGGCGAGCAGGTCCTTGATCTCGGTTACGGCGCGTTCGAACAGTCCGGCGTCCGGTGCGACCGAGCCGCGTAGTCCGAGCATCCCCGCCCGGGAGTTCTCCGGCGGCAGCCATGGGGCGTGGAGGCGGTGGTGCCGGGCGGCTGAGCCGAAGTCCCACAGGACGGGCTCGGCGCCGCCCCGGGTGAGCAGCGTGTACCGGCAGACCTTGTCGCGCGCCCACTCGCCGATCATCGTGCTGGTCAGGTACCGGATGTTGTTGACGTCGAAGCACAGGACGGCGCCGAGGTCCGTGTCCTCCAGTGCCTGCCGAGCCCGGCGCAGCCGGTAGTCGTGCAGGCGCCGGAAGTCGACCCGTTCCTCGAAGTCGACCGCCATGCGCCCGGGTGCGGCCGGTGCCGGCAGAGCGTTCAATGTCGTCTCCCTCGTCGTTACAGAAAGCGGTCGTCGATCAGCCCGGAGTCCGGGACGCAGGACGTGGCCGGTGCGTGCCGGCGCCGGAGTGTGAGCAGGGTTTCCAGCGCGGCCGCGGGCACCCGTCCCTGGGGGATCAGGCCCTCGTCGGGGTCGGCCAGTGTGTCGGCGTAGCGGCGGGCGGCCGGGACGGACAGTCCGAGACGCTCGACCGCGGCCCGCACGGTCTCCTCGCGCAGTTCGCCGGACGTCAGCCGTGCGCTCGTGTGCGTCAGGATCCGCACGAGGGAGCGCAGCCGGCCGTCGTCGGCGTCGATCGTCCGGCCCGTGGAGGCCAGGACGGCGCCGAGGTACGGCCCGAGCGCGGTGGCGCGGGCGAGCCGGCGGCAGCCCTGTTCCTCGGCGCGCAGGTCGCTGCCCGCGTTGAGCACGGTGGCCGTGCACGTGCCGGCGGCCAGGGCGCGGGCCCGCAGCGGTGTCGGCCCGAGCTGCTCGACGGTCAGGTCGGAACCCGCGGACAGGCCGAGGCGCGCGAGCAGTTCGTACGCGGTGAACGCGAAGCCCGAGACCGGCACGTCGACGCCGAGCACGCCCCCGTTCAGGTCCTCGGCGGCGCGTATCCCGGGTGCGGCGAACAGCGAAAGTCCCAGCCCCCGGTCGATCGCGGCGGCGATCCGCACATCGGCCGTCATGCCGAGCGGGTTGCCGGGGACGCACCGGTAGGTCACCACGTTGTCCGCACTGGTGATCACGGCGTCGAGTTCGCCCCGCAGCAGCGCCGCGAACTGGTCCGCGGAGGACGGTCCTGAGACCGTTTCCACCTCCAGGCCCGCCTCGGCGGTTTCGCCGAGGCCGATGGCGACGTCGAGGAATACCGGCGGGCTCAGCGTGCCGATCCGAATTGGCCGGACGCGACGGTTCATGACACCCCAACGATCGAACTGTGTGGCCGCAATATGCCTCGATGCTGCCGCTTCACCGGAACCCGGCGGAATGAATTGTGCGGTTCTGCACAGTAATCGGTAGATGCATTGACCTGATGAGGGTGTTGTGGTGACGATTTCGCAATCCCCCACTCATCCGATGAAAAAGGTGTTCCGATGACCTCTTCCGGTGATGCGCCCTCGATGAAGATCGGGTGGATCGGCGCGGGCAGGATGGGCGCGGCGATGGCCCGCAGGCTGCTGGCTGCCGGGTACGACGTCGCCGTCTACAACCGGACCCGGGCCAAGGCCGTGCCGCTGGCCGAAGCGGGGGCCACGGTCGTGGACCGCCCGGTCGAGCTCGCCGGCCGGGACGTGGTCTTCACCATGGTGGCCGCCTCGGCGGACCTGGTGGCGGTGACGACCGGGGACGGCGGTCTGCTGACTGATCCGGAGCGTGTCCCGAGCGTGCTGGTCGACTCCTCGACGGTGTCGTCCGCCGCCTCGGCGGACGTGCGGCGCGCGGTGGCCAAGCGCGGCGCCGGGTTCCTCGCCGCGCCGGTGAGCGGCAATCCGAAGGTGGTGGAGTCCGGGCTGCTCACGCTGGCGGTCTCCGGGCCGCGTCCGGTGTTCGACCGGATGCGTCCGGTGCTGGAGCCGCTCGGCCGCGGCGTGACGTACGTCGGCGAGGAGGAGACCGCGCGGCTGGTGAAGATCTGCCACAACGTCTTCCTCGGCGTGGTGACGCAGGCCCTGGCGGAGATCGTCGTGCTGGCGGAGCGGGGTGGCGGCGACCGCGCCGGGTTCCTCGACTTCCTCAACAACTCGGTCATGGGATCGGTGTTCACCCGCTACAAGACGCCGGCGCTGGTCAACCTCGACTTCACGCCGACGTTCACGATGCCGCTGCTGCGCAAGGACTTCGACCTCGGCCTGGACGCGGCCCGCGAGCTGGAGGTGCCGATGCCGGTCGCGGCCGCGACCGCGCAGCTCGTGGCCTCGGCCGTCGGCGCCGGGCACCGGGACGAGGACTTCGCGACGCTGATCCTGGAGCAGGCCCGCCGCTCCGGGATCAAGCTCGTCCCCGAGGACGCCGTGGTCGACGACGGGCTGGACGCGTGATGTCCGCGACGAGACCACGTCAAGGAGCCGAGGGGGACACCATGGCGACATCGACGGCGAGCCCGCACCGGCGGGAGATCTACCGGTCGCTGGTCGAGCTGCGAACGTTCGAGCGCCGGGCCTACGACTTGTTCCTGCAGAACCTGGTCAAGGGCACCAGCCACCTGTCGCTCGGCCAGGAGGCGATCGCGGCCGCGTTCGGCGTCGCGATGCGGCCGGACGACTACACGTTCGCCACCTATCGCGGGCATGCGCACACCCTGGCCCGCGGGGTGCCGATGACGCCGGTGCTGGCCGAGCTGCTCGGGCGGGCGAACGGCCTGATGGCGGGCAAGGGCGGTTCGATGCATCTGACCAGCGTCGACCACGGCGTGATGGGCTCGTACGCGATCATCGGGGCGCATCTGCCGATCGCGTGCGGCGCCGCCTGGAGCGCCCAGTACCGGGAGAGCGGGCAGGTCGCGGTCTGCTTCTTCGGCGACGGCACCACTAACATCGGTGCCTTCCACGAGGCGCTGAACTTCGCCGCGGTCTGGACGCTGCCGGTGGTGTTCGTCTGCGAGAACAACCTCTACATGGAGTACACCCCGATCGGTGACGTGACGGCCGTCGCGCGGCCGGCGGCCGACCGTGCTTCGGCCTACGGGCTGGAGCCGATCGTCGTGGACGGCAACGACGCCGACGCGGTGTACGAGGTCGCGACGAGCGCCTTGGCACGGGCCAGGGACGGCGGCGGGCCGAGCCTGATCGAGGCGCTGACGTACCGGCACGGCGGGCATTCCCGCGCCGACCCCGGCAAGTACCGGCCGCAGGCCGAGGTGGACGCGTGGCTGGCCCGCGACCCGGTGCCCGCATACCGCGAGCGGCTGGTGGGCGACGGGGTCCCGGAGGCGGATCTGGTGGAGATCGAGGCGGCCGCTGCCGCCGCCGTCGAAGCGGCGACCGCGGCGGCCAAGGCCGGTGCGCCGCCCGGCGAGGACCTGCTGATGACGGACGTGTGGGCGGACGGAGGCGCGTCATGGCGGAACTGACCTACCGGGCCGCGGTCGCCCGGGGGATCGCGCAGGAGATGCGCCGGGACGAGCGGGTGGTGTTCCTCGGCGAGGACGTCGCCGCCGCCGGCGGCGTGTTCAAGGGCACGGCCGGGCTGCTGGACGAGTTCGGCCCGCGCCGGGTCCGCGACACCCCGATCAGCGAGCAGGCGATCCTGGGGGCGGCGATGGGCGCGGCGATGACGGGCCTGCGCCCGATCGCCGAGATCATGTTCAGCGACTTCTTCGCCGTCTGCTGGGACATCGTCGTCAACGAGATCGCCAAGAGCCGCTACATGACCAACGGGCAGGTGACGTTCCCGCTGGTGATCCGGGCCGGGAACGGCGGCGGGCTGCGGTTCGGCGCGCAGCATTCGCAGAGCGTGGAGAACTGGGTGATGGCGGTGCCGGGACTCAAGGTCGTCGTCCCGGCCACGCCGCGCGACGTCGTCGGGCTGCTGGCCGCCGCGATCCGCGACTCCGACCCGGTCGTCGTGCTGGAGCAGAAGGCGCTCTACTCCGCCAAGCAGGACGTCCCCGACGGGGAGCTCGTCGACGAGCTCGGCCGTGCGAACGTCCTGCGGCAGGGCGGGGACGCCACGCTCGTCACGCTGGGAAGCATGGTGCCGCGCACCCTGGAGGCGGCGGAGCAGCTGGCCGCGGCGGGCATCGACTGCACCGTGGTCGACGTCCGGTCGCTGGTGCCGCTGGACACCCGGACCGTCCTCGGCGAGATCTCCAAGACCGGCCGGCTGTTCACGGTCGAGGAGAACCCGCGGCTGTGCGGGTGGGGCGCCGAGATCGTCTCCCTGGCGGGCGAGGAGATCTTCTTCGACCTCGACGGGCCGATCGTCCGGATCACCACGCCGCACATTCCGCTTCCCGCCGCCGACGCGCTCGAAGACCTGGCCCTGCCCTCGGTCGATCGCATCGCCGCCACCGTGGAGAAGGCGATGAACTCATGAGCGACCTCAACGGCTTCATCAAGGACGTCCCCCGCGACCTGCTGATCGGCGGGCACTGGCGGCCCTCGGGAGACGGCGCGCGGATCACGGTGTGCGATCCCGCCACGGGGGAGGCGATCGCCGCGGTGGCCGACGGGACCCGCGACGACGGGCTGGCGGCCGTCGGCGCGGCCGCCGCTGCCCAGCCGGGCTGGGCGGCGACCGCTCCGCGCCGCCGTGCCGAGCTGCTGCGAACGGTCTTCGACCGCATGACCGAACGCGCCGAAGACCTGGCCGGACTGATCGTGGCGGAGAACGGCAAGACGCTTCAGGACGCCCGTGCCGAGGTCGCCTACGCAGCCGAGTTCTTCCGCTGGTACGCGGAGGAGGCCGTCCGGGTGGCCGGCACGGTGCAGACGGCGCCGAACGGCGCCAACCGCATCCTGGTCACGCGTCCGCCGATCGGTGTCGCGGTGCTGGTCACGCCCTGGAACTTCCCCGCGGCAATGGCCACCCGCAAGATCGGGCCGGCGCTGGCCGCGGGATGCGCCGTGGTGCTCAAGCCCGCCAGCGCGACGCCGCTGACCGCGCTCGCGATCGGTGCGCTCATCGAGGAGGCGGAAATCCCCGCCGGGGTCATCAACGTGGTGCCGTCGTCGCGCTCGGGGAGCGTGGTCGCCGCGATGCTGGCCGATCCCCGCGTGCGCAAGCTGTCGTTCACCGGGTCGACCGAGGTCGGCCGCCGCCTGCTCACGGCCGCCGCCGACACGGTGGTGAGCTGCTCGATGGAGCTCGGCGGCAACGCGCCGTTCCTGGTCTTCGACGACGCCGACGTCGACGCCGCCGTCGTCGGGGCGATGCAGGCCAAGATGCGCAACGGCGGTGAGGCGTGCACCGCGGCGAACCGCTTCTACGTGCAGCGCGGCATCGCCCCGGAGTTCTCCCGCCGGTTCACCGAGGCGATGCGCGCGGTGCGGATGGGCCCTGGGACGGACGATTCCGTGCATCTCGGCCCGCTGGTCAACGCCGACGCCCGCGACAAGGTCGCGGAGCTGGTCGACCAGACCGTGAAGCTTGGCGCCCGCGTCCTCACCGGCGGCAGGACGCCCGCGGGCGACGGGTTCTTCTACCCGCCGACCGTGCTGGCCGACGTCCCCGCCGCCGCCCCGGTCCTCACCGAGGAGATCTTCGGCCCGGTCGCGCCGATCGTCGAGTTCGACACCGAGGAGGAGGCCGTCCGGCACGCCAACGACACCGAGTACGGGCTGGTCTCCTACGTCTACACCGCAGACCTGGCCCGCGGCCTTCGCGTGGCGGAGGCCCTGGACACCGGGATGGTCGGGCTCAACCGCGGTCTGGTCTCCGATCCCGCCGCCCCGTTCGGCGGCGCCAAGCAGAGCGGGCTCGGCCGGGAGGGCGGGCACGAGGGGCTGCTGGAGTTCACCGAGTCCAAGTACATCGCCGTGGCCTGGTGAGGAGGGCCGTGAGAACGAACGTCACCATGCCCCAGCTCGGCGAGACGGTCAGCGAGGGCGTGCTCTCGCAATGGCTCAAGGACTCCGGCGCGCCGATCGCCGAGGGCGAGCCGCTCTTCGAGGTCTCCACCGACAAGGTCGACACCGAGGTCGCGGCGCCCGCCTCCGGGATACTCGCCGAGATCCTGGTCAAGGCCGGCGAGACCGTCCCGGTCGGCACGACGCTCGCGGTCATCACCGATTCCACCGAGGAGCCCGCGGCGGACGAAGCGACATCTGATGGGGCCGAGCCGGAAGGTGGGTCCGAGCCGGAAGGCGGCCGCCGTCCGCTCACCCCGCTGATCCGGCGGCTGCTCGCCGAACACGGCTTGACGGAGGCGGAGGTCACCGGCAGCGGTACGCACGGGCGGATCACCCGCGCCGACGTGATGGCCACGATCGCCGAGCGTGCGGATCGTCCGGCCCCGGCTCGGCCCGCCGTCCCGGATCGGGACGAGGTGACGCGGATACCGTTCACCGCGATCCGGCGGCGGACGGCCGAGCACATGGTCCGCTCCAAGGCGACGGCGCCGCACACGCTGATGGCCGTCGAGGCGGACTACAGCGCGGTCGATGCCGTGCGCGGCAAGGAGCGGCGGCGCTGGCGGGACGCGGAGGGCTTCGGCCTGACCTACCTGCCCTTCGTCGCGCGGGCCGTCACCGACGCGCTCGCCGACTTCCCGCACCTGAACGCCTCGGTCGGCGACGACGAGCTGCTGGTGCATCCGCAGGTCCATCTGGGCATCGCCGTGGACCTCGACGGGGACGGCCTCGTGGTGCCGGTCATCAGGGGCGCCGCCGAACGGCGGCTTCGCGGCATCGCCCGCGCCGTCCGTGATCTCGCGGACCGGGCGCGGGCGCGTGCCCTCACCGCCGATGACCTGTCCGGCGGCACGTTCACGATCAGCAACCCCGGACCCTATGGGACGTCGCTGACCGGCGCGATCATCAACCAGCCGCAGGTGGCCGTCCTCGCGACCGACGCCGTCCGGCCGCGTCCGGTGGCCGTCGCGCAGCCGGACGGGACCCATGCGCTCGCCGTGCACCCGGTCGGCAACCTCGCGCTGAGTTTCGATCACCGCGCCGTCGACGGGGCGTACGCGGCCCGTTTCCTGGCGCGGATCAGGGAGATCCTCGAACGCCGGGACTGGTCGGCCGAGCTCTGACCGGCGGACTTATCGCAGGTCACACGGCTTTCGGGGGGTTCTCATCGGATGGCCCATCGGAGATACTCGCGGTAACGGCATCCGCAACGGAGGTCGGGGCGTGCCGTGAAGGGCGCCGCCACGTGCCGATGCCGTAAGGAACGGTGCCGTCAGGACAGGAGACGCCACCATGACGATCTACATGGCCCAGCCGGGACCCGGTGGCCGGGCCCAGCCGGGCCTCGGCGGCCGGGCGGCCGGCTCGCAGGTCCCGCGTATCGCCGGCCTTCCGCCGGAACCGTCGCGGGCGCTCATCGACGCGGCCACGCCGATGCGGCGCGCACGCGGCGAGGTCATCTTCGCCCTGGACGATCCAGGCGACTCGATGTTCCTGATCGTGCACGGCAAGGTCCGGATGGGACGGCCCGCGGGCGGCGGCAAGGAGCACCTGCTCACCCTGCTCGGCCCGGGTGACCTCTTCGGCGAGCTGACGATGTTCGACCCGGCCCCGCGCAAGGCGACGGCCCGGGCCCTCACCGACGTCGACCTGCGGTGCATCGACTCGGCGGCCATGCGGCGATGGCTGTCGACCGAGCCGGACGCCGCGTGGCATCTGCTGCGCTTCCTGGCCCGGCGGCTGCGGCGCGTCAACGACGTGGTGGAGAACCTGCTGTACTCCGACGTCCCACGGCGGGTCGCCCGGGTGCTGCTGGAGATGGCCGACCACTTCGGCCAGCGGATCTCGGACGGGGTCCGGGTCCACCACGACCTCACCCAGGAGCAGCTCGCGCACCACGTCGGGGCGTCGCGGGAGAGCGTCAACCGGGCGCTCGGCGACCTGGCCGACCGCGGCGTGATCCGGATGGAGTCACGAAGCGTGGTGATCGTCGATCTCGACCGGCTGCGCCGCAAGGCTTCCTCCGGCTGAACGGGAGTCCGGCTCAGGCGGCTCAAGCGGCTCAGGCGGCTCAGGCGTCCGGGCGGCTGGGGGCCGATTCGGGGAAGCCCGCGTACCGCCTGCGGTGATAGAGCAGCGGCACGGCGCCCGGCGTCTCGGTTCCGCCGGCGACCAGGCCGATCACGATCATGTGGTCGCCGCCGTCCAGGACATCGCTCACGTCGCAGACCGCGTGCGCCGCCGTGCCACCGTCCAGGACGGGAACACCGCAGGCGTCCATGGTCCAGGGGATCCCGGCGAACTTGGCGTCGCCGCTCCCGGCGAAGCGGTCCGCGAGGCCGGCGGACCCGGCGTCCAGGACGTTCACGCAGAACACGCCCCGCCCGAGGATGTGCCGAAGCGTGCGGGAACGCCGGTCGATGCAGACCAGCATCAGCGGCGGGACGCAGGACAGGCCGCACACCGCACTGGAGGTCAGCCCGACCGGGCGGCCGTCGTCGTCGCATGTCGTCACCACGCTGACGCCGGTCGGGATCGACCCCGCCAGCGCCCGGAAGACGTCCTCCGGGACCCCGTATCCGGTCGGATCGGGCGGCCGCGAGACCGACAGGCGGCCGATGACCGGGTCGTGCTCGCTCGTCACGGAGACCTCCCTGGCAGGTGACAATCCATACCCTGCGAGCGGCCCCGGCGGCGCCGCAATACTTTGTGCGGTTTTGAACAGCCATTGGAATTCGTGCCGGCCGCCCCGCATTCCCGTGCCAGGTCCCGCGGCTGTGCAGGATTGCACAATCCGTTGACCTGAGCCTTTCGGTGCACTGGACTTTCAAATCAAGGGCCGTGAGAGTGCGAATACACCTCGCAGCGCCCTCCGCCCGACGAGGGGGCAACAGTGCGTTTTTCGATTTATCTGAACACCGGGCTGCCGGGACCTGATGACGACCTTGACACCATCGACACCACCACGGCCCAGGCCGTGCTCGCCGACCAGCACGGGTTCGCGGGCGTCTGCATCGGCGAGCATGCCGGGGGCGGCGGCGATCCGTTCCTGTTCGCCGCCTTTCTCGCGCCGCAGATCTACCAGGCGCAGCTCGTGCTGAGGCTTGCCGAGCCCACGCTGCGGGACCGGATCCGGTGCGCCAGGTCCAGGGCGACGCTGGATCTGCTGACCCGCGGGGGCTGCCTGATCGGCGGGCCCGCGGCGGGCTCTCTGGAGGGCACCACGCTGCGGGAGGGCGACTCGGACGAAGCCATCATCGCCACGGCGCGGGACGGGCGGGCGCTGCTGACCCATTGCGGAACGGTCGGGGAGACGGCTCGGGCATGGGTCCTGTACAACGCCGCGTTCGACCGCGCGGGCCACCCCGAGACCACCACGGCCTTCGCGCGGACCTGGACGATGGCGCGGGCACTGGTGTACGTCGGCGACACGGACGCGTCCGCCGCCGACGAGGTGCCCTGGATGTCCGCGGAGCCCGCTCGCACCATGATCGTTGGCGGCCCCGACACGGTCGCGCGCGCCATCGAGGAGCATCGGGCCGCGGGCATCGGCCACCTGCTGCTGTCGTTCCGGTTCGGGCGGCTGAATCCGGCGCTGGCGGGCCGCTCGCTGCGGTGCTTCATCGACGAGGTCCTCCCGCGCTTCACCCATCCCGTCCAGGCGGCCGAGAGCCTCGCGGCCTCGGCCATCGCCCAGGGCTGATCCCCACCGCTCCGCAGAATTCTGAGGACTAAGGACCACGATGCGCTTCTCCATTTACCTGAACGCCCAGACGCGAGGCGCCCATGAAGACGTGGAGATCATTGACACGCTCGCCCGCCAGGCCCTTGAGGCCACGGACGCCGGGTTCGGGGGAATCGCGCTCACCGAACATCATTTCTCCGGTTACAACACCTACGGCGACAACTTCATGTTCGGCGCCCACCTCGCCGCCCGCGTACGGCCCGGAACACGGTTCCTGCTCGCCGTGGCCGTGCCTCCGCTGCACAACCCGATGCGGCTGGCGCAGAAGTGCAACCTGCTCGACGTCCTCACCCGCGGCGAGCTCATCGTCGGGTTCGCCGCCGGCGGATCACCCGTCGAGTACGCGGGCATGGGCCGGGACCCGGGGGAGCGGCACGCGCAGATGCTCCACAACCTGGAGATCCTCGAAGCGGCGCTCGCCAAGACCCCCGATGACCCGCCCCTGGAGTGGCGGACCGCGTTCGAGCACGGAACGCTCCACACCCGCATCATGCCCTCGGGGTTCCACCGTTCCCGCCCGTCCTTCGCGCGCGCGGCCCAGAGCGACGAAGGCGCCGAGTGGACGGGACGCAAGGGCTGGTACCTGTTCACCGCCCGCGACAAGCCGCGGGCCCTCGGCGAACGGTGGCGCCTCTACGAGCGGGCGCTGCGCGAAGGCGGCCTGGACGACGATCAGGTGCGGGAACGCCTCGACTGGAGCCTGGTGCAGAAGCAGGTCTACCTCGCTGACACCAGCGAGCAGGCCGAGCGGGAGACCAGGGAGCGGCTGGTCCACATGGCCGAGCACCAGCGCCGCAGCTTCGGCCTCGTCAAGGACCTCCGCGACGCCGCCCACATGAAGAGCGTGGTCGGCGTCTCGCCGCAGAAGCCGGACGAGTTCCTCGACCACGCGATGCTGATCGGCGACCCAGCGTCCGTCCGGGACCAGATCCGCGAGTACGAGGCGGCGGGGATCCGGCACATGGCGCTGCTGTTCAACTACGGCTTCATGTCCGCCGAGACCTCCGACCGGTCGCTGCGCCTGTTCATCGACGAGGTGCTGCCGGAGTTCACCACCGAGAAGACGAAGGGAGCCGTCTGATGGAAGCCGGGTTGCTCATCATCCGGGTCGCCGTGGGGGTGATCATGTTCTACCACGGGACCGAGAAGCTCTTCGGCTGGTGGGGCGGCGAGGGCGTCGGCGGCGCCGCGGAGTTCTTCGGCCGGCAGGGATACCGGGCCCCGCGCCTCACCGCCGCCGTCGCCGGGCTGACCGAATCGGCGGGCGGCCTGCTGCTGGCCGCCGGGCTGCTCACCCCGCTCGGCGCGGTCATGCTGATCGGCGTCTTCGTCAACATCATGATCCTGCACCTGCCCAACGGCCTGTCCCGGCGCCGCAACGGATGCGAGTACGAGCTCGTGCTCATGGCCGCCACCTGCTGCATCGCCTTCACCGGGCCGGGCACGGCGGCGGCCGACGGGGCGCTCGGGCTCGACCTCAACGGCGCCGGCTGGGGCGGGGCGGTGACGGCGATCGGGGTGCTGTCGGGCCTCGCGGTCTCCGCCAGCCGCGCCCGCTCGCGCCGCCCAGGCTCGCGGACCGTACGAGCGGAGGCGGGATGACCGCCCCCGGCACCGCGCTCCGGCTCCCGCGGCACCGGGCGGACCGCAAGCGCCGCAACGGCAGGATCTCCGCGCTGGGACGCGGCTTCGCCGGGGCCGCCGTGCTCACGCTCGCGTTCGAGGGGTTCGCGCGGCTCGAACTCGTCGACCCGCGGCTGCTCCCGCCGGCCAGCGTCATCATGCCGAGAGCGCTGGAACTGCTGGTCGATCCGGCGTTCCTCGGCGAGGTCTGGGCCACGCTGTCGGCCGTCCTCCTGGGGATCGCGGTCGCGGCCGCCGTCGCGGTGCCGGCGGGCGTGCTGCTCGGCTCGTACCGCCTGCTGGGCGCGGCCTTCACTCCGCTCATCGACTCGCTCCGATCGATCCCCGGCATCGCGATCATCCCGCTGCTCGTGCTGGTCATGGGCCAGGGGCTGCAGATGAAGGTGACGATCGTCGTGTTCGTGACGGCGTGGCCGCTGCTGTTCAACACCATGTACGGGGTCCAGGCGGTCGACCGCGTCGCGGTGGAGACGGCCCGGAGCTTCCGGGTGCCGACGCTGATGCTGTGGTGGCGGGTCGTCCTGCCGAGCGCGCTGCCGCTGATGCTCACCGGGCTGCGGCTGGCGCTCGCCACCGGGCTGACCGTCGCCATCGCCGCCGAGATCGCGGTCGGCACGCAGGACGGCGTCGGCTACTTCATCCTGCGGGCCAGCTACGCGGGCTTCAACGCCGACACCGTGTTCGGCGCGGTCGTGCTGGCGGGCGTCCTCGGCTATGCCCTGAACCTGATCACCACAGCGCTCACCGCGCGCCTCGTGGCGTGGGACGAAGCGAGGCCGTCATGAGCCACAGCGCCGCACTTCCGCACGGACGGTCCCGCGCGATCACCGGATTCTCCCAGGGCGCCCTGCTGCGGATCGCCCCGGTCGCGGTCGTCATCCTGCTGTGGCAGGTGGCCACGGTACGCGCCGCTTCGCCGTTCTTTCCGCCTCCGGCCGACATCGTCGTGCGGATGCGGGAACTCTGGTTCAGCGCACCCGTGTCCGACGGCCTGCTGACCGGCCGGTTCTGGAGCGACACCGGGCCGAGCCTCATGCGCGCGCTGAGCGGCTGGCTGCTGGGCGCGGCCATCGGGGTCGCGTTCGGCCTGATCGCCGGCCGTTCCACCCGCGCCGCCGGGTACGTCGACCCGCCCGTGAACTTCCTGCGCTCGCTGCCGAAACCGGCGCTCGTCCCGGTGTTCCTGCTGGTCTTCGGGGCCGGCGACGCCATGCGCATCGGCATGATCACCTTCGGGTGCATCTGGCCCGTGCTGCTCAACACCATGCAGGGAGTGCGGTCGGTCGACCCCATGTACCTGCAGACGGTGAGCGCCTTCCGTATCCCGGCGCGGACGCGGCTCGCCCGCGTCATCATCCCCGCGGCGCTACCGAAGATCGTCGCGGGCATGCGGGTCACGCTGTCGCTGTCCCTGATCCTCATGGTCCTGTCGGAATGGCTGCTCGCGGACTCGGGACTGGGCCACTTCCTCATCAACGCCCAGCGAACGTTCGAGGTGATCGACGTATGGGCCGCCATCGTCCTGCTCGGACTCCTCGGATACGGGCTCAACGTCCTGTTCCTCGCCACCGAGCGCCGGGTCCTCGCCTGGCACCGCAACGTCTCGTCCGGAGGACGACCATGAGCATTCTCGAGGCGCGCAGTCTCACCAAGACCTACGGCGAGGGCGAGGCCGCCCACACGGCCCTGCGCGACATCAACTTCGTCGTGCGGGAGGGCGAGCTGCTGTCGGTCGTCGGGCCGTCCGGGTGCGGCAAGACGACCCTCCTGAAGTGCGTCGCCGGGCTCGTGCGGCCCACGTCGGGACTGGTCCGGCTGTTCGACAAGCCGATCATGGGAGTCCCCGAGGGCCTCGCCGTCGTCTTCCAGGACTACAGCCGATCGCTGTTCCCGTGGATGCGGGTGGGACGCAACGTCGAGTTCCCGCTGCAGGCCCAAGGGCTCCCCAAGACCGAACGCCGCCGGCGGGTCGAGGAGTCGCTCGCCGCCGTCGGCCTGGCCGACAAGGGCCGCCTCTACCCCTGGCAGCTGTCGGGCGGCATGCAGCAGCGGGTCGCCATCGCCCGCGCCCTGGCGTGCCGGCCCCGGGTGCTGCTCATGGACGAGCCGTTCGCCTCCGTCGACGCCCAGACCCGGGCCGGGCTGGAGGACCTCACCAGGAGGGTCCGCCGGGAGTTCGCGATGACCATCCTGTTCATCACCCACGACATCGACGAGTCGGTCTACCTCGCCGATCGCGTCATCGTCGTGCGCAGGTCTCCCGGCACCGTCCTCACGGAGATCTCCGTCGATCTCCCCGAGGAACGGGACCAGATCGGCACCAAGTCGCTTCCCGCGTTCGTGCGGCAGCGCGGCCTGGTCGCCGCGCGCATCCAGGAGGCGGCCGCGCTCGGCGACGCCGCCGGAAGCCGGAGCCCGGCGACCCGCTGATCCGTAACCGGCCGACACGGGGGTCGGCGCAATGTCACGACCCGAAGGAGAGAATTCATGTTCGGCAAGCCGCTCCGCAGCGCGAGATCCCCCTGGCCCGCCCGAGCCCTCATCGCGGCCGCCGTCGCCGCCACGCTGACCCTGCCCGCCGCCTGCGGCGGTTCCGAATCGGCCACCCAGGAACCGGACGGCACGACGACGTTCAAGGTCAGCAACCCCGCGAACGTCAGCAACGTCCCCCTGCACATCGCCATGGACAAGGGGTTCTTCAAGGCCGAGAACCTCAACATCAAGGCCGACATCGACCTCGGCTCGGGCAGCACCGCCGAAGCCGTCGTCGGCGGGCAGGTCGACATGGCCTGGACCAACTCCGTGGGCGGCCTGACCCTCTACACCAAGGGCTTCGACCTCAAACTGGTCGCCGTCACCGACATGGCCGTGACCGGCTCGCAGCAGGTGCTCGTCAAGAAGGACTCCCCGGCGAAGACCCTCGCCGACCTCAAGGGCAAGAAGATGGCGGTCCTGTCGCCGAACACCATCTGCATCCTCATCGTCAAGGCGGCGCTCAAGGCACAGGGCCTGCCCGAGGACAGCATCCAGTTCACCCCCGTCTCACCCCCGGAACACGCCAACGTGCTGTCGTCGGGAGAGGTGGCCGCGACCTGCACCAGCGACCCGTTCCGCGCGCTCATGATCGACGAACTGGGCGCCCGTTCCGTGTTCGAGACGTCGAGCGGCGAACTCGCGGGCTACCCGGTCGGCGGCTACATCGTCTCCGAGAAGTTCGCCAAGGAGAACGCCGAGGCCCTGGCCGGTTTCCAGCGGGCCCTGTACAAGGCGACCCAGTACGCCAACGCCAACCCGGCCGCAGTCAAGGAGGCGCTGCCGAAGTTCACGACGATCGAACCGGAGGTCGCCCAGCACGTGATCATCAACAGGTACGTCGAAGCCGGTGACGCCCAGACCGTCCAGGAGCGCGTCCAGCGGATCGCCGACGCCATGCACGCCTACGGCATGAGCGACAAGCAGATGAGCGTCGACGACTACTTCCTCGGAAGCGAATGATGCGATCCCTGCTGACGGGCGAGCCGGGCGGATACACCCGCGAAGAACGGCGCAACCTCGACATCATCCGCGAGCTGCGGCGAGCGCCGGTCGACGCCAGGAAACGCTTCATGGCGCCTGGGTACAAGGTCCACCGCAGAGGAATGGCGCACCTGGCCGAGCGGGGCGGCGGCTACACCCGGGAATCCATCGCCGACCGCGCCGACGACATCGAAGACATGATCGCCAAAGGCGACCGGGTGTGGGCGATCTGGACGATCCGCGGCACCCACACCGGCCTCCTCTACGGCGTCGAGGCCACCGGCCGGCCGATCGAGATCCTGGAGGTCGGCGTCTGGCGGCTGGCCGACGGGCTGGTGGAGGAGGCGTGGTTCTTCGCCGACGAACTCGCGCTCGTCTCAGCCCTCGGTGTGGCGGGCGCATGAATTCCACGCCCCGGCCGCACGCGGCACGGATCTACGACTACCTGCTGGGCGGCAAGGACAACTTCGCGGCAGACCGGGAAGCCGCGGCCTCGATCGTGGAGGCGGCGCCCAGCATGCCGGTGTCGATGCGGGTCAATCGGCGGTACATGGTCCGAGCGGCCCGCTACCTGGCCGGGGAGCGCGGCATCCGCCAGTTCCTGGACATCGGCACGGGTATCCCGACTTCCCCGAATCTGCACGAGGTGGTGCAGCAGGCGGCGCCCCAGTCGCGGGTGGTTTACGTCGACAACGACCCGATCGTGCTGGTGCACGCCAGGGCCCTGCTCAACACCCTCCCCGACGGTGCCGTCGCCTATATCCACGCCGACCTGCGCGACGTGCGGGCGATCCTGTCCGCTGAGGAGCTGACCCGCACGCTGGACTTAACGCAGCCCGTCGCGGTGAGCCTGATCGCCATTGCCCAGTTCGTCGTGGACGAGGACGAGATTCACCGCATCATCGATGCACTGATGGCGCCTTTGCCGACCGGTAGCGCCCTCGCCCTCTCAACGGTCACCGCGCACAATCCGCAGGCCGTCAGAGCGGCCCAGGAATACGCCGCCCGCGGAATCCCGGCGAAGGCGCGCACCGACGACGAAGTGCGGGCGCTGTTCCGCGGCCTGGACCTCGTGGATCCGGGCGTGACGCTGGTGCACCGGTGGCGACCCGATGAGGAGGACGCGGCCGTCGAGGACGAGCACGTGCAAATGAGCGGCGGCGTGGCCGTCAAGACCGGCTAGGGCTGACCGGGACCCCGGAGGTGATAGCGCCGTTCCGGGCGTCCCGTCCTGCCGTAGCGCAGCCGCACCACCGCGCCGCCCGTCGCCGCGAACTGCTCCAGATAGCGCCGGCTGCTCGGCCGGGACAGCCCGGTGACCTGCGCGCACTCGCTCGCCGACAGGCCGCCGGGATGGTCGCGCAGCGCCTGCCGCACCAGCTCGGCGGTCTGCTCGGTCAGGCCCTTGGGCAGCCCCCGGGCGATGCGCGGCCGCGAGGCGAACATGTCGTCCACGTCCCGCTGCCCGGCCGTCCCCGTCTGGGAGAGCCGGTTCAGCCGGTCGTGCAGCGACCCGACGTGCTCCAGCTGGCTGCGCAGCGCGGGATAGGAGAACGGTTTGATCAGATAGTGCAGGGCGCCGCTGCGCAGCGCGCCCCGGATGGTGTCCACGTCGTGCGCCGCCGTGATCATCACGACGTCGACGTCCGCGCCGGACGGGTCGGAGCGCAGCTCGCGCAGTGCGGTCAGGCCGTCGATGTCGGGCAGGTAGACGTCGAGGAGGACGAGGTCGGGCCGCAGTTCGCGGACCGCGCGCAGCGTGTCGGCCCCGGTGTGCGCGACACCGGCCACCGTGAAACCCTCGGTCCGCTCGACGTAGCCGCTGTGGATCTTGGCGACCATGAAGTCGTCGTCCACCACCAGCACCCGGATCACCGCGCCGCCTCCGTCCCGACCGGCAGCACCGCGGTGAACTCGGCGCCGACGGCGTTGCGCACCCGCACCGAGCCGCCGCGCCGCACGCATGCCTGCCGGGTCAGCGCGAGCCCGAGGCCGCGTCGCCCGTATCCGGCGGCCTTGGTGGTGAAGCCGTGTGCGAACACCTCCGTGGCGATCTCGGGGGCGACCCCGGGGCCGGAGTCGCGCACCACGACCGACACCGCGCCGGCGTCCTGGTGGACCGCCACCTCGATCCAGTCGCCGGCGCTTCCGGCGAGGGCGTCCAGCGCGTTCTCCACGAGGTTGCCGACCACGGTGACCAGGTCGGCGGACAGCCGCTCGTCCACCGTCTGCAGAGCACTGGTCTCCGCCAGCCGCATCCCGACGCCGCGTTCGGCGGCCAGGCTGGCCTTGGCGATGAGCAGCGCCGCCACCGCTGGGTCGCCGATTCGCGCGGTGACCTGCTCCTGCCAGTCGCGATGGGTGCGGGCGACCAGGTCGACGTAGTTGCGGACCTCGTCGTACTCGCCGAGTTCCACCAGCCCCGCGATCGTGTGCAGCCGGTTGGTGAACTCGTGCGCCTGGGCGCGCAGCGTGTCGGTGGCGCGGGCGGCCGTGTCCAGCTCCTCGCGCAACGCGGTCAGCTCGGTGCTGTCGCGCAGGGTCACGACGGCGCCGAGCCGCTGGCCGCCGTGCGAGACCGGCATCCGGTTGAGCACCAGCACCCGGCCGGCGCGCAGCACGATCTGGTCGGCGCCGCCGGCCCGGCCGGTGAGCACGTCCCGCAGCCGCTCGTTGACCTCCAGGTCGTCGACCGCGCTGCCCAGGCAGCCGGCGGGCAGCGCCAGCAGCTCGCGAGCCTGGTCGTTGAGCAGCGTGACGCGGTGCCGCGGGTCCATCGCCACCACCCCCTCCTTGATCCCGTGCAGGAGCGCCTCCCGGTGCTCGACCAGGCCGGTGATCTCGCGCGGCTCCAGCCCGAGCGTCTGCCGCTTGACCCACCAGGTGAGCAGCACCGAGCCGGCGATGCCGAGCAGGGTGGCGATGCCCAGCAGGGGGAGTGCGCGGCCCGGCGCGTGGGTGAGCCGCTCGGCCAGGCCGGGCATCGCCTCGACCGCGGCCACGATGCCGACGACGTGCGGGCCGCGCCCGCCGCCCGGCGCGCCCACGACCGGAACGTGCGCGACCAGCCGTCCGTCGACCACGCCGACCCAGGCGCGGCCCCGCGTCACCGTGCTCTCGCCGAGCGGCAGCGTGGTGTGCAGCTGGCCCGGATCGGGCGAGGCGAGGACGCGGCGGTCGGGGCCGGTGATGAGGACGGCGTCGGCGCCCGACAGGGTGCGGGCGCTCTCGGCGAAGGTGGCCAGCGGGTCGCGGCGCACCGGGTCGGCCAGGCTCGTCCGCACCCCGGGCGTGGCCGCGACGTTCTCGGCGACCGACAGCAGCCTGCGTCCCTCCGCGTCGACGAAACCGCGGCCGGCCTGGACCGCCGAGAAGCCCGCGACGCAGCCGAGCAGCACGAACACGATCACCATCTGCCAGGCCAGAAGCTGCCCGGCGAGTGATCTGGTGGGGCTCACACGCGTGCCTCCTCAGGGTGACGCGGACCACTATGGCACGCCCCGTACGCGACCAGAATGAGCAAAAGTTCCGATAGGCGCACAAGCGAGACCGCCCGGCCCGCGGCCGCTCATGATGGCGCGATGAGGAACCCGAGAGCCTGGCTCGCGGCCGCCGCCGCGGTCCTGCTGGCCCTGCTGGTGCCGCCGCTGGTGTCGGCCGGCGGCGACGACGCGGGCGGCGCCCGCATCCGCGGATTGCGGATCATGGTGCCCAACGCGCCGGGCGGCGGCTACGACATCACCGCCCGCACCGCCGCGAAGGCGATCGAGACCGCCGACCTCAACGGCGACGTCGAGGTCTTCAACCTGCCCGGCGCGGGCGGCACGGTCGGGCTGGGCCGCATCGTCGGTGAGCGCGGCAACGGCCGGCTGGCGATGTCGATGGGGCTGGGCGTGGTCGGCGCGGTCTACACCAACAAGACGCCCACGACCCTGCGGGACACCACACCGATCGCCCGGCTCACCGAGGAGTCCGACATCGTCGTGGTGGGCAAGAACTCGCCGTACCGGACGATCGGCCGGCTGATCGAGGCGTGGCGGGCCTCGCCGGGCCGGGTGCCGGTCGGCGGCGGCTCCTCTCCCGGCGGCCCCGACCATCTCGCCCCGATGCTCATGGCCAAGGCCGCCGGCATCGCGCCGCGCGCGGTGAACTACGTGCCCTACGACGGCGGCGGCGAGCTCACCGCCGCCATGCTCGGCGGCAAGGTCGGCTTCGGGGTCTCCGGCGTCGGTGAGACCCGCGACCAGATCACGGCGGGCGAGCTGCGGCCGCTGGCGGTGACCGGCGCGCGGCGGGTCCCCGGCATCGACGCGCCGACGCTGCGCGAAGCCGGAGTGAACGTCGACTTCACCAACTGGCGCGGCATCGTCGCGCCGCCCGGGCTGTCCGAGACCGCCGAGAAGAAGCTGATCACGTTGTTCACCCGGCTGCAGGAGACCCCGCAGTGGCGCGAAGCCCTGCGGCTCAACGGGTGGACCCCCGCCTTCCAGGCCGGAGACGGGTTCGCGACGTTCCTGGACGCGGAGAACAAGCGGGTCGCCGCTGTGCTGAAGGAGCTGGGCCTGGCATGAACGCGAACGCCAAACGCTCCGAACTGGGCATCTGCGCGCTGCTGCTCGTCCTGGGCGTGCTCGTCGTCACCGACGCGCTGCGGCTGCCCACCGACTTCGCGCAGCGCGGCCCGGTCGGCCCGAAGGCCGTGCCGATCGGCGTCGGTTCGCTGCTCGCGCTCGTCGCCGTGCTGCTCGCCGTCGACGTGCTGCGGGGCGGCCGGGGCGAGGCCGCGGCGGGCGAGGACATCGACCCGGACGCGCCGGTCGACTGGCGGGCGGTGCTCCTGCTGTCCGCGGTGTTCCTGGGCAACGCGGCGCTGATCGAGACGATCGGGTTCCCGCTGTCGGCCGCGGCGATGTTCTGGGGCGCGGCGTCCGTGCTGGGCAGTCGCAACGCCGTGCTCGACCCGCTGATCGCCGTGGTGCTCGCGCTGACCACCTGGTTCGTGTTCGACGAGCTGCTGGGGGTGCCGCTGCCGGGCGGACCGCTGATGGAGGTGTTCTGACCCGTGGACGGGATCGACGACCTGCTGAACGGCTTCGGCACCGCGCTGGCGCCCGAGCACCTGTTCTTCGCCGCGATCGGCGTCATCTTGGGGACCGCGATCGGGGTGCTGCCGGGCATCGGCCCGGCGATGGCCGTCGCGCTGCTGCTGCCGGTCACCTACGGGCTGGAGCCCACCGCGGCGTTCATCATGTTCGCCGGGGTCTACTACGGCGGGATGTTCGGCGGCTCCACCACCTCCATCCTGCTGAACATGCCCGGGGAGACCGCGGCGGTGGTGACGGCGATCGAGGGCCATCCGATGGCGCGCCGAGGCCGCGGCCCGCAGGCCCTGGCCGCCGCGGCCGTCGGCCACTTCGTCGGCGGCATGCTGGGGACCACCGCGCTGGTGCTGCTCGCCCCGACCGTCGCCTCCCTCGCAGTGGACATCGGCGCCCCCGACTACTTCGCGATCATGGTGCTGGCCTTCGTCGCGGTGACCTCCGTGCTCGGCTCGTCCCGGCTCCGCGGCTTCGCGGCGCTGCTGGTCGGCCTGACCATCGGGCTGATCGGGATGGACGAGATGACCGGGCAGTCACGGCTGACCTTCGGCTCGCTGCGACTGGCCGACGGCGTCGACATAGTGATCGTGGCGGTCGGGCTGTTCGCGGTCGGGGAAGCGCTATGGGTGGCCGCGCACCTGCGGCAGGGGCGGGCGGAGGCGATCCCCGTCGGCCGCCCCTGGCTGTCACGGGCCGACCTGCGGCGGACGTGGAAGCCGTGGCTGCGCGGCCCGATCATCGGGTTCCCCTTCGGGGCGATCCCGGCCGGCGGCGCGGAGATCCCCACATTCCTGTCCTACGTCACAGAGAAGCGGCTCGCCAAAGAGCCGGACGAGTTCGGCACCGGCGCCATCGAGGGGGTCGCGGGGCCGGAGTCGACCGCCAGCGCCTCGGCCGCCGGCACGCTGGTGACGATGCTGACGCTCGGCCTGCCGACCACGGCGGTCGCCTCGGTGATGCTGGCGGCGTTCCAGCAGTACGGGATCCAGCCCGGGCCGCTGCTGTTCGAACGAGAGCCCGACCTGGTGTGGGGGCTGATCGCGAGCCTGTTCATCGGCACGGTGCTGCTGCTGGTGATCAACCTGCCGCTCGCCCCCGTGTGGGCCAGGCTGCTGCGCGTCCCGCGGCCGTACCTGTACTCGGGCATCCTCTTCTTCGCCGCCGTCGGGGCGTACGCGGTCGGCGGCGACGTGCTCGACCTGGTCCTGCTGCTGGTCATCGGGCTCGTCGGGTTCGCCATGCGCCGCTACGGGCTGCCGGTGCTGCCGGCCGTCCTCGGGGCCATCCTCGGCCCGGGCGCCGAACAGCAGATGCGCCGCTCGCTGCAGATCAGCGACGGCGACCTGACCGGCCTGGTGAACTCCCCGATGGCCGTCACGGTCTACGCCGTCATCGCGGTGCTGCTCCTCTGGCCCCTTATCGCCAAGCTGAAGGGCCTTTCGGCAAGGTGAACAACGTCCCGATCAATCAAGACGGGTCTCGTGTGGCGGACCACCACGTACAGCGCGACGTTCTCGGCCTGGGATGCCACAGCGCCTCCCCGGCTACCAGAGCGTGTCCCGTGACTGGGGGCGCGGGGCCAGATGCGGATCGAGGCGGCGCCGGTGACGGCGACGAGACACTCGCCGCCGTCACCGACACCGGGCGGAGCCAGTCGGCCGTACACCGGATCGGCCTGTTTCGGTCGCGCCACATGTGCGCCAGGCCCACCCCAGCACTGCTACCACTTTCCCGACTGACGGTCCGTCGCTATTCGGCGGCCTCCTAGCGGCCGATCAGGCGATCGGCGTTGGTTCGGGCGATCTGCAGGCGGTCACGGTCACGGAGGCCGGGAATCTTCGCGAGGGTGCCTTGTGGGTCGGGATCGCCCATGTCGAAGGGATAATCGGTGCCCAGCATGACGCGGTCGATCCCGACGAGGTCGACCAGAGTGCGGACCCTGGTGGGCGAATGCAGCACGGTGTCGTAGTAGAGGCGGCGGAGCAGTTCCAGCGGTGAGGTCTTGATGCCGTCTCCGCCGTAGACCCGGAATCCGCGTTCGAGTCGGCCGGCTTGATAGGGCAGGAATCCGCCGCCGTGCACCAGGCATATGCGCAGATCCGGGTGGCGGTCCATGACACCGCCGAACATCAGTCTGGCGATCGCGACGGTGGTGTCGGAGGGGTTTCCGACGAAGTTGCCCAACCGGTAGGGCAGCTGGACGCGGGCGGACGCGGACGGGTGGATCAGGACGAGCGCTCGCAGGTTCTCGGCGGCTTCCCAGAACGGCTCCAGGCTGTCGTCGTCGAGGTTGCCCGCACCAGAGTCTGTGCCGATTTGCACACCGGCCATGCCCAGCTGCTCGACGGCGTAGGCCAGTTCGGCCGCGGCGCCGGGCGACTGCAGCGGGACGGTGGCCATGGGGGAGAATCGATGCGGCGCGGTCCGGGCGGTCTGCGCCATGGTTTCGTTGTGCAGCCTGCTGTACCAGCGTCCGGCCGCCTCCGGCAGGTGGTAGGCGGTCAGCCCGATGAACGGCGACACCAGCTGGCGTTCGACCCCGGTCTCGTTCATGGTCGCGATCCGGGCGGGCAGGTCGGACAGGCGCGGGTCGAGCGGGCCGGTGGTGCTGGAGCCGAGCCGGATCCTGGTCTCCCCGCCCGATTCGATGACCTCGATGTCGTGCGCCGCGCCCTGCGCCTTCAGCGCCGGGATCAGGCCGTCGGGGACACAGTGCGCATGGACGTCGATGCCGGGGAAGGGTCCCGCGGCGGACGTATCGGCGGACGCGGACGCGCCGGTGGACGCCGACACCGCCGCCGACGCGGCCGCAGTGGCGCCTGCGGCGAGCAGGGTTCGCCTGTTCACGCTCATGGTGACTCCTCGATCGCAGTGACGGGAGCCACCGAGAACCGCGATCGTCAAGCCACAAACATTTGCACTGGCGGACACTAGAGCGCCGATGGCCACCTGTCAACGATCAGGCGCGGCCCCGTGGGAACTGCCGGTGTAGAGCCAGTCGGTTGTGTTTGAAGCCGGACATGTCGCGGTCCGCATAGGCTCGTTGCGCCGGTCCCGGTGACCGAGATCTTCCCGGTGGAGCGGGTGCCCGAGGCGTTCGCGGCCTTCGGCAGGGAGCGCTCGGCGACTCGGGTCGACTATCGCCCGCCAGTTCGGCCGTGAGCGATTCGACGTCGCGCTGATCTCCCGCGTGGCCTGGTCAAGGAACGGCGAGCGACGGCTTCACGGCCGCGAGGTCCGCCGCCGACGGCACGACCGGCCCGGACTCGCCCACCTCCTGGCGGACGTGGTGAAGCGGTTCGGGCCCATCGACGTGCTGGAGTACTTGCCCGCACCGGCGAACGACCCGGACCTGGCACCGGTACCCGCCCCTCGACGTCACCGTGACGGCGAGCTGATGTCCAATTTGGGGGCTGCGCGGAGTAGCTTCCCGTGTCGGCTCAAGGCAAGGCATCCATCATGATCGCGCACGAGCCAAGCGATAGAAGATCTTGAAAGGCGCTCGTGATCACGGCAAACAGGGTGATGAGCTGGGGAAACTTGGGAGCGGGCGACGGGAATCGAACCCGCGTAGCCAGTTGGAAGATTTCGGCGCGTGTTCCTCCGAAATGCTTGAGCGGCCGACTTCGGCGTATGCCCGCAACCGCGCCGCAGATTCGATGGCCGGGTTTCCGGTCACCAGGAAGCTCCACTCCTGGAGGTCCTGACCTTCTAGACGAATGGATAGCGAAGGTCCGATCACTTGACTGCCCCCGCTCACGTGCACGACGGGCGGACAAATGGCGGTTGCCGGCACCTTCTTCTTGCAGACCAACATCACGGACGGTGATGGCTTGATGCCCTGTGTTATGGGCAACTGCGGTGAAGGTCCTCGTCGAGCCTTCGGGGCCCGCGACCACGTGCTTCCATACCGATACTGTGAGACTCGGTCTACCTCGCCGGTATGCCTTCGCGGAAAGCAAGAAGGACGCGCCAGCGACTGCCAGCGACAAAGCTGACATGATGATGGCCGCACTCGGCCAGAATGAGGTGGGCTTCCTCGAAGAGACTTCGATGAGCGCCAACACCGACGGGTCGGTAAGCGACTGCGTACCTGATCAACCCGAGGAACGCCTCTAACCTGCGTATGGACGTCCACTCGCCGTCATTTCCCGCTCCACCGTTCCGCATATGTTCCGGATCATGGTTTCCTCGGGTCGGTGCTGTCAGCTTGGGAAGTCACATCCACAGTCGACGTTTATTAGCGGTGTCGCTGACCGGCATCTGCGCAAGCCCTCCGTTGACGACAGGACGCGCCATGATCGTCCGATCCAATGGGACACGCAACGGGCACGCAACGAGTTGTTGATCAATCCGCGTCGGCGAGTTCCTGACGGCACAGTTGCGAGAACTGGTCGATCGTGCGCTTCAGTTCCGCGTGCTCGGCAGTCCCGGCGTCCAGATCGACGGGCTGTCCTGAGAGGTAGGAGATACGAAGGCGTTGGCCCACCAGAGCGGCGGCCTCGGAGACGCGTCGGGCCGCGCTTGCCGCTGCCTCCGAGCCCACGATCTCGACTCGCGCACACGCTCCTTGGAAGGCGACGACGATCTCGCTCATCTCGTCGATCATCTTCTGTGCCTCTTCATCGTCGGGAACACCGTGAGAGAAACGGAAGCCAGCAATGCCCAAGAGGCGGGCGTCTGCTTGCGCGATGCGGAGGAAGTCCGCGTACCCCTCGGTCCGCTGATCAGCGCGGTTCATCAGGCGTTCATGTGCGAGGCGACGGCTTTCGGCCCGACCACTGAGTAATGCTGTCAGAGAAGCTCCGCCAAGAGCGGCGATCAGAGTCGATCCGGCTGTGATGAGGTTCGTCCAGGGAAACGACACGGCAACACCATGCCATGGCGCGACCAGGCACGTACGCCACGCTGACAGATCTTCCCGTCTGCCGTCGTCCCGCGCTCCTCAACAGACGAACGGACCAGTCCGGAGGGCGCTCCCGCGCGAACGGCGTGCAACCCCTGACAGACAGATTCGCGCGGGAGTGCTCTCCGGTTCCAGGAGGGGTCTGGGGAACCACGGGGTTCCCCAGTAGCGCACGCGCAACCGATCTTCCGGCAATCGCCCCTGACGACTCCAACGGAACTCGACCCCAGTCACGCCGGTGCTCGTCGCCGAACGGGCTTGGAGGCCCGGCGTCGAGTGGTCAGGGCGGCGGCGCGCCCCTGCGGTAAGCGGTCGGGACGGGCCGGCGGACGTGGCGCGGCGCGCGGCCCAGCGCTGCCGCCCCTTGACGCGGCGACCACAACCCCACCCCAGAACTTTCGGCAACTCCGGAGGCGGCGTGACCGGCAGACGTGAGCAGAGCAAGGCCCTCAACGTCGGGGACCGGCTCCTGACCTACGATCAGGCAGCCGAGGTGCTTAACACCAGTCCGCGGTTCCCGCGTCGCCTGGTGGAGGAACGGCGCATCCGCTTCGTCAAGGTCGGACGGTTCGTCCGCATCCCCGAATCCGCACTTCACGAGTACATCGCGGCCGGTCTCGTTGAGCCGGTCACGCTTCGCGGGCGATACACAAGGAGGGTCGCGTAATGGCTGGCAAGCGACGCTTCGGCCGCGTTCGGCAACTCCCGTCCGGGCGTTTCCAGGCTCGCTATCCCGGACCGGACGGCATTGACCGTCCAGCACCGAACACCTTCGGGACCAAGACAGAGGCTAACGTCCGTCGCTGGCGTAAGGAACGGCTGGGAGTCGACGGTCGCGAAGTCCTACCAACTGCTCAAGTCGATTCTGAACACGGCAGTTGATGATGAGCTGATCCGACGGAACCCGTGCCGGATCAAGGGCGCCGGCGTTCCGGACACGCCAGAGCGTCAGATGATCCCGCTGACCAAGGTGCTGGAGATCCTGACCAAGATCCCCGACCGTTACCGCGCCCTCGTGCTGCTCGGCACGTTCGCCAGGCTGCGTTGGGGGGAGCTGGCCGCGCTGCGGCGGCAACATCTCGACTTGGACGCGGGGGTAGTGCGCGTGGTCGGGTCACTGGCCGAACTGGACGGCGGGACGCTCGTGGAGGACACGCCCAAGTCCCGGGCCGGTCGGCGCGTGGTGTCGATTCCGGCGGAGATCATCCCGGATCTGCAAGCGCACCTGGACGAGTTCGCCGAAGACGGTCCGGACGGCCGAGTCTTCGTCGGGCCTCGGGGCGGGCCTCTTCGTCGCTCCGGCTTCCGGCGCATCTGGAACAAGGTTCGCTCGGACGTCGGCCTCCCTGACCTCCACTTTCACGATCTTCGCCATGTCGGCAACACGCTTGCGGCCTCGACCGGCGCGAGTCTGAAAGAGCTGATGGCGAGGATGGGGCACGCCTCGACGCGGGCGGCTCTGATCTACCAAACAGGCCAGCCAAGATCGGGACAAGGTCATCGCGGCGGCGCTTGGCGAGGCGTTCAAGGTCGCTCGGGCCATTGACAAGGGTGACAAGGGCACGCCGAAACCATCGGGCACGCAGCGGGCACGGAAGCGTAAGCGATCTTGAGAAACAACAAGGCCCAGGACGGGAAGCATGGTTCCTGCCTGGGCCTTTGTGGTGGGAGCGGGCGACGGGAATCGAACCCGCGTAGCCAGTTTGGAAGACTGGGGCTCTACCATTGAGCTACGCCCGCGAGCGGATGAGGGTTCGGGCCCTCGATCAGCCACCCCGTAGCGTACAGGGTCCCGGAGGCGGACGTGTCATGCCGGGTTGCGCGGAGCGGGGCTGATCGGGACTAGACTTCTCGCGTCATCGCCTGCGGCGGTGGCGTGCGGGCTGTAGCGCAGTTTGGTAGCGCACTGGCTTTGGGTGCCAGGGGTCGTGGGTTCAAATCCCGCCAGCCCGACGCAGGTCAGAGACCCTCTCCCGGCGCATCGGGGTGGGGTCTTTCGCATGATTGGGAGACGTTCGGGAGAAGACGCCCCGGTACGTCTCCCGGCGCGGCATTGAGCATCTCCCGCATCGAGGGTGATATGTGCGAGTGGGTGCGGCCGGCATGCACCGGCCGCCCGGCCCTGGCTCCCTTCCCCTTGTTGAGGTAGACGCCGTCTGCGCCAAGATGTCAGGCGCGGCGGGCCTCTTGGGGTCCTCAAGGACGAAGGCGCTGCCGTCCAACTCGCCGAACTTGTTCGCTACCGGCAATCGCGTCCAAATGCACGTCAGGGTCCTCAACGCCATCTCCGAGCCGTGGATCGAGGTGGCGATGGACGCCTGGCGGCGCCTGTCCCAGCACAGCATCGTCTATTGATCAGCGAAGACGACGGCGGCCGGTCGGCGGGGTGCGGAAGCCGCGGATCTCGTCTCGACAGGGGGATCGACGCGGTCCGGCGATCATGTAAGGCTGGTGGGAAAATCACGATATGGGAGTGGTTTCCGTGCATCGTGTACGTGGTCTGCTGGCCTTGTGCTGTCTCGTGGTGCTGCTCGGCAGCACGGCCGCCGCCACCGCGGGCGAGGATGCCGGTGTCGCGCGCGGCGACTGGCCGAGCTGGCAGGGTGATCCCGCCGGATCGCGGTTCGCCCGCGCCGAACACCGTCTCACCCCGCGCACCGTGGGGCGGCTGAAGCTCAAATGGGCGTTCGCCTACCCGAAGACCGGGGCGTGGGTGAAGAGCCAGCCCGCGGTGGTCGGCAACGACGTGTTCTTCGGTGGTCCGGACCGGATGTTCTACGCGGTCGACGCCAGGACCGGGAAGTCGAAATGGCGGTTCGACCTGGGTTCGGTGGGGCCCGCCCCGATGGACGGGGTCGCGTTCAACGGCGCGACCGGGGCGGCGGTCGCCGAGGGCAAGGTCTTCTTCGGCGACAGCCGCGGCTACGTGTACGCGCTAGATCAGCACACCGGAAAGCTGATCTGGGCGGTGCACACCGAAGACCATCCACGCGGCTGGCATACCAGTTCGCCGCTGTACTACCAGGGCAGGATCTACCTTGGCGCGTCCAGCGCCGAGCACGGTGTCGGCAAGGACTACCCGTGCTGCACGTTCCGCGGGCACATCGATTCGCTCGACGCCGCGACCGGAGCGCTGGTGTGGCGCCGGTACACGGTTCCCGAACCGAAGCCTGTGGGAACCTGGCCCAGCGGCGCGACCCGGTACGAGCCCTCCGGTGCGGGCGTGTGGGGCTCGCCGGTCATCGACGAGGCGACCGGCACGCTGTACGTCGGTACCGGGCAGAACTACTCCGGGAACGGCGGGGACGTCGACACCCTGTTCGCACTGGACGCGGTCAGCGGCGCGGTGCGGTGGAAGCACCAGGTCACCGACGTGGACAGCTGGCGCGATCTGTGCAACGTCCCCGACGGGGAGGGATACTGCCCCGGCCTCAAGGACAACACCGCGCTGGACTTCGACCTGGGCTCGACGCCGAACCTGTTCCGGGTGCGGGACCGCCTGCTGGTGGGGGTCGGCCAGAAGAGCGGCGTCTACCACGCCTTTGACGCGCAGACCGGAAAGGTGCGCTGGCGGCGGCAGCTGTCGGTACCGTCACCGCTGGGCGGAGCCACCGGCATCCAGTGGGGCGCCAGCTACGACGGCACGCACCTGTACGCGGCCACCTACTACGCCAATCCCGGCACGCTGAACGCCCTGGACCCGGCCACCGGCAAGGTGGTGTGGACCACGCCCAACCCCGCCGACGGCTGCACCAGGGGTGGCGCGGCGCAGTATCCCGAGCAGTGCGTGCTGGCCCACACCCCGGCGGTCACGTCGAGTCCGGGGCTGGTCTACGAGGGCAGCACCGACGGCAAGATGCGGGTGTACTCCGCGCGGAACGGTGCGGTGCTGTGGGAATACGACACCGTCCGGGACTTTGCCGGTGTCAATGGGATTCCCGGGCGCGGCGGCTCGATCGCGGGCAACGGCGGCGCGGTGGTCGCGCACGGCACGCTCTACGTCCAGACCGGGTACGAGCCGATGTACCCGAATGATCGCGGAAACGTGCTGCTGGCCTTCGACCTGCCCTGAGCCCGGCTCAGCGCGCGTCCCCGTCCCGCCGCGGTGACGTGGCGGGACGGGGACGAGCCGGAGGTGCGCGGCCCAAGCAGACGGGTGAGGGTGCGTTCCATCTCCGCGGCCGGTCCGGATGCCGGTGCGGTGGCGGCGCCGGCTTTGGGTGCCAGGGGTCGTGGGTCGAATCCCGCCGGCCCGACCAGATCAGCCGGGCCGGCCGGGCTTCGTCAGCCGAGGAGGGCGCGGGCCTCGGTGGCCGCGGTGCGGATCGCGTTCGGCAGGTTTTCGGGGTTACGGCCGCCCGCGTTCGCGATGGGGCCCTTGCCGCCCGCGCCGCCGCCGACCTCGCGTGCGGCGGAGGTCAGGAGGTCGCGGGCCTGGATGCCCGGGTCGGCGGCTGCTACCAGGGCTGCCTTGCCGGACGATTCCGTGCCCAATACGACGATGCCCCGGGGGCCGCGGCGGGTGCGGATCGTCGTGGCGACGGTACGGAGGTCCGCGCTGGTCAGGCCGGGGACGATCTCCGCCACCAGCCAGCCGCCGGGTAGTTTCTCGGCCTGGGACGCGAGGCGGTCCGCGTGCGCGTCCAGTTCGGCGCGGTGCAGGGTTTCCAGGTGCCGCTGTGTTTCCGCGAGTGTTTCCAGGCGTTGCCGTAGGCGGGACGGTGCTTGGTCAGGAGACACGTGGAGGAGGGTTGCGAGTTCGTGCAGGAGGTCGCGTTGGTGGTCGTAGTGGCGCAGGGCGTCCGCGCCGGTTAGCGCCTCGATTCGGCGCAGGCCGGTGCCGATGGACGACTCGCCGACGATGTGGACGGGCCCCGCCTGCGAGCCGTGGCCGACGTGGGTGCCGCCGCACAGTTCGCGGGACGCGTCGCCGATGTCCACGATGCGGACGTCGTCGCCGTACTTCTCGCCGAACAGCGCGAACGCGCCCGCTGATTCTGCGTCGGCGCGGGACGCCTCCCAGACGCGGACGTCCGGGTCGTCGAGGAGGTAGTCGTTGACCAGGGTCTGGACGGGCACCGTTTCGACGGGGGAGAAGTGGGCGAAGTCGAAGCGCAGGCGTCCCGGCTCGACGCGTGAGCCGCGCTGGGCGGCGTGATCGCCGAGGAGGCGGCGCAGCATCGCGTGCAGGACGTGGGTGGCGCTGTGCGATCTTGCGGTCGCCGCCCGGCGGTCTGCGTCGACGGTCGCCTCCGCCTCGTCGCCGGGTTGGACTTCGCCGTCGAGTATGCGGACGGTGTGGACGTGCAGTCCGTCCAGGCCCAGTTGGGTGTCGAGGACGTCCAGTGTTGCGCTGGAGGTTTGCAGGGTGCCCGTGTCGCCTACCTGGCCGCCTGACTCCGCGTAGAACGGGGTGCGCGTCAGGATCAGTTCGATTTCGTCGCCCTGGACCGCGCTTTGCGCATGTCCGTTGGCGCCGATGAGGGCGAGGATCTTTGTTTCCGCTGTTGTTGAGGAGTAGCCGACGAAGGTGCTGAGGCCGTGCTCTGCGGCTATCTGGCGGTAGGTGTCCTGGCGTGCGACTGCGTCGCCCTTTCGGCCTCGGGCCGCTTGTTGCGCTTGGCGGCGCTGTTCTTCGAGGAGTTCCGCGAATTCGTTCTCGTCGACCGTGAGGCCCGCTGAACGCGCGGCGTCGATGGTCAGGTCGATCGGGAAGCCGTAGGTGTCGTGCAGCTCGAACGCGGTGCGGCCGGGAATGGTGGTCGTCGCACGGCCGATCGCTGATTCGAGGATCTGGGAGCCCTGGCGGAGTGTGCGTTCGAAGCTCTCTTCTTCGGCGGTGACGACCTGGCGGATCAGGTCGGATTGTCGTGTCAGTTCCGGCCATGTTTCGCCGAGGTTGTCGATGACGCTGGACGTCAGCGCCGGCAGGCTCAGGTCGTCCACGCCTAGTTTGCGGGCGTGGCGGATGGCGCGGCGCATCAGGCGGCGCAGCACGTAGCCTCTGCCGTCGCGCGACGGCAGGACGCCGTCGGCGATGAGGAACGCGATCGAGCGTGAGTGCTCCGCGACGATGCGGAAGGACGTGGAATCGTCGCTGCCGTCGCGTCCCGGGTAGGGGCGGCCCGCCATTTCCTGGACGAGCCGGAACGTCGGCGCCAGCAGATCCGTCTCGCAGACCGTGTCGACGTCCTGCAGAATCGCCGCGAGGCGGTCGAGGCCGAGGCCGGTGTCGATGTTCCTCGCGGGCAGCTCGCCGAGAATGGGGTATCCGCCCTTACCGGATCCCTCGCCGCGGAGGTTCTGCATGAATACGAGATTCCATAGTTCCTGGTAGCGCTCGCCGTCTACGGCCGGTCCGCCTTCACGTCCGAAGGACGGGCCGCGGTCGTAGTGGAGTTCGGAGGACGGTCCGCATGGGCCGGGCACGCCCATCGACCAGTAGTTGTCCTCCATGCCGAGGCGCTGGATCCGTTCCGAGGGCACGCCGACGCCGCGCCAGAGCCGTTCGGCCTCGTCGTCGTCCAGGTACACGGTGACCCAGATGCGTTCCGGGTCGAGGTTGTAGTGGCGGGTGAAAAGCTCCCACGCCCAGGAGATCGCCTCCGCCTGGAAGTAGTCGCCGAAGGAGAAGTTGCCGAGCATTTCAAAGAACGTCGAGTGCCGCGTGGTGCGGCCCACGTTCTCGATGTCGACCGTCCGCGCGCACTTCTGCACGGACATCAGCCGGGAGTGTTCCGGCGCCGTCTCGCCGAGGAAGTACGGCTTGAACTGGTTCATGCCCGCATTCGTCAGCAGAAGCGTGGGATCTGACGGGATGAGCGGACTGGACGGCACGACGCGATGGTCGCGCTTGCGGAAGAAGTCCAGAAAGGTCGAACGAATGTCACTCGAACGCATGGGACGGCCTCACGAGGTCGATGGGATGACGGCGCACACCGCCGAGCCGGGCCGGGCACGACTGCTCGTCCCCCAGCTCGGCGCGGCTAGCTCGCCGTCCCACCTCGTGAAAGTCCATCGCCACTACGCTACCTCGTCGCGGCGAGCGGAGGCACACGGAATTAGCGTCGCGCCCGCGCACCGCCACGTTCTACCGTGAATCGTATGTACGCCTATGTGGGGCCTGCCGAGTTGCTCGGTCGGGTGCGGCCCGGCATGGAAGGCAAGCCCATCACGTCGCCGGCAGACGTGCGGGCGCTGCCGCAGGATGAGCCGTTCACCTATGTCGTCGGTCTTGACGGCACGCTCCGGATCGCTCCGCGCCGCAGCGAGCACGTCGCCTGCGCTGGAGGGCGGAATGTCCTGGCCGCTGGCGAAATCACCTTCGACGGCACGGCCGTCACGGAAGTCAGCAACCAGTCCACCGGTTATTGCCCCGGCGCGGAATCCTGGGCCGCGGTGGCGGACGCGCTCGATCGGGCCGGTCTGGAAAGGCCGGACGGCTTCACCACCGCATTCGTTTTCCGGCACTGCCCCGAATGCGGAGAACTCAACGTCGTCAAGGACGAGCATTATGTCTGCGTCTTTTGCGACACAGATCTCGCAGACCCATGAGCGAGGTCAGGACGTCTTTTTCAGCGCATCGATCTCAGCTACACGAGAGTCGTATTCGGCCCGAGCGGCGTCGATCTCGTTGAGGTGGGATTCGGCCCAGAAAACGAGCGCGTTGGCCGCGTCCATCAGCGTCGCGCCCAGCGGGGTGAGTGAATAGTCGACGCGCGGCGGCATCACCGGATACACGGTCCGGGTGACGATTCCGTCGCGTTCCAGGCCGCGCAGCGTGACGGTGAGCATGCGCTGGCTGATGCCCTCGATCTCGCGCTTCAGTTCGGTGAACCGCTTGGTGCGCTCGCCGAGCAGCGCGATGACCTGCAGCGACCATTTGTCGCCGACCCGGTCGAGGATCTCGCGGGCCCGGCAGCTCGCCGCGTGCGGGTGCAATCCCATGGTTCTCTCCAGGTGACCGAGGCAGAAAAAAGTGCCTTCTTGTGCCGACTCCGAGGGTGTCCGCACCATGGAGGCGGTTCCCACGGTTCCCGATCGGAACCGCCTTACGATTCATAACCCTAGGAGACACGATGACGACCGAGCTTGTCGAGGTCCCCGGCTACGTCGCGGGCACCTGGACCGTCGACCCCGTCCACTCCGGCGTCGGCTTCACGATCAGGCATCTGATGGTCAGCAAGGTCCGCGGCCGTTTCGGGACGTTCGAGGGCACGCTCGTGACCGGCGACGACCCCCTCGGCTCGACGGTGACCGCGTCCGTCGACCTGGCCTCGATCGACACCGGGAACGCGCAGCGCGACGAGCACGTCAGGTCGGCGGACTTCCTGGACGTCGCCGCCCACCCGACCATGACCTACCGCTCCACCGGTCTGCGTCGAGACGGCGGCGATCTCGTCCTGGACGGCGAGCTGACCCTGCGCGGGACGACCAGGCCGGTCCCGCTGAGGCTGGAGGTCGAAGGCTTCGGCCCCGACCCGTTCCGGGAGGACGACCCGTTCAAGGGCGCCCGCGCCGGGTTCACAGCGACCGGCGAGATCAACCGGCTGGATTTCGGCGTGGGCGACCGCGCAACCGTCCCGGGCGGCGCGCTTGGGCTGGGGGAGAAGGTCCAGATCGTCCTGGAGATCCAGGCGTCGCTGCAGACCGGCTGAGCGATCCGTTCACCCTCCGTTCCCCGGGATGAGTGATCATTCGTAAAGGGGCGGTAACGGGCCCGCCGCCCCTCGATCGTGGGTCTGGGGCGTGACGGAGGGCGGAGGGACCGGATGGACCGGATGCCGGACGAGACGTCCACCGGCGCGCCTTCGCCGCAGGGGCCGGTACCAAGGCGGGCCCGGCTGGCGGCGCCGTGGATCGTGGGCGGCCTCACCGCGGTCATCACGGCGGTGACGACGTCCCTGGACGCGCTGGACCTCGCCGCCCCCGTCCAGGTCGTCGTCACCAGCGGGGTCGCCCTCCTGGCGGGGATCGCGGCGTGGGGGACGCAGCAGGGCGGCCCCGGCGACGGCCCCGCCGGCCGGGACGAGGCCGAGCAGGGCGTCACGCCGGCGCAGCTCCCGCCCGTGATCGCGCATTTCACCGGCCGGGACGGATCGCTCGCCGAGCTGCGCCGCGCCGCCGCCGACGGGACGGGCTCCCCGGCGTCGCCGCTGGTGGTGTCGCTGCACGGCCCGGCCGGGGTGGGCAAGTCGTCGCTGGCCGCGCGGTTCGCGCACGAGATCGCCGCCGACCACCCGGACGGCTGCCTGTACTTCGACCTGCGCGGCGCGGGCGACGCGCGGGTCGCCCCGGGGGAGGTGCTGATCGGGTTCCTCCAGGCGCTGGGCGTCCGGCTGACCACCGACCCCGGCGGCCTGCCGGAGCTGCAGAAGCTGTGGTGGACGTGGACGAAGGGCCGCCGGATCCTCGTCCTGCTCGACAACGCCCGCGACGCCGAGCAGGTGCGGGCGCTGCTGCCGCCCGTCGGGAGCTGCACGGTGATCGTGACGTCGCGGCAGCCGCTGCACCTGCGCAACACCTTCGACCGGCGGCTGCGGGAGTTCACCGGCGAGAGCGCGGTCGAGCTGCTCGGCCGGCTCGCCGGGCGGCAGCGGATCGCCCTCGACCCGCGGGCGGCGGACGAGATCGCCGAGCTGTGCGGGTACCTGCCGCTCGCGATCGGCATCTGCGGCGGCCGCCTCGCCGCCCGCGAGTCGTGGACGCCGCGCGCGATGGCCGACCGGCTCCAGGACGAGCGGCGCCGCCGGCTGGACGAGCTGGAGACCGCCCGCGACATCGACACCAGCGTCCGGGCGAGCCTGGCGCTGAGCTACGACGACTGCAGCCGGACGCAGCGCCGCCTGCTGCGGACCCTGGCCATGCTGGACGCGCCCGACGTGCAGGCGTGGGCGGCGGGCGCGCTGCTCGGCGTGTCCGACCTGGAGGGCGACGACCAGCTGGAGGCCCTGGTGGACGCCCAGCTCGTCGAATGCTCCGGGACGGACGCGACCGGGCGGATGCGGTACCGCCTGCACGACCTCGTCCGCCTGTATGCGCTGGAACGGACGGAGGTGGAGGATGCGGAGCACGAACGCGACGCCGCCCTTGACCGCGTCCTGGACGGTTACCGCGAACGCGCCGAGCGCGTGGCCGCGAGCCGCTGGCCCCAGGACTGGCACCGGCGGGCGGGCGAGGCGCCCGTTTCCGAGTACTCGGCGCTCGACTGGCTGACCAGTGAGCGTCCTGCCCTTCTCGCGCTGCTCGCCCAAGGCGCGGAGCACGAAATGTGGAGTCTGGTGTGGCGCCTTGGCCGGGCCACATGCTCGCTGTTCCATTCGCTGCGCGTCTTCTGGCCGGAGTGGCGGGCGGCGGCCGAACTGACCTACACGGTCGCCACCCACATGAACGACGACCAGGCCGTGGGGATCGCCTTGCTTGAACGGTCGTCCGTCCAGGGCAACCAGGGGTTCATGGAGAGCGCGTACAACGACGCGTCCGAAGCCCTCCGGATCTTCACCGGCGGCAGGGAGATGTGGTGGCGCGCACGCGCTCTCCGGGCCGCGGGCATGTGCCTGCGGGACGCCGGCAACGTCGACGAGGGCCAGGACTACCTCATCGAGGCGATCGAGGCGTTCACCGGCGAGGGCGACGCCTGGTGGCGGGCCAGGACGCAGCGCAACCTGGCGGAACTGCGGCTCGCCCAGCGCCGCTACGAGGAGGCCCGCGGCCTGCTCGAACAGGCGCTGCGGGTCTTCCAGCGCAATGGCAACCGGTACTCGGAGGCGCAGACGCTCCGGGCGCTGGGGGAGGTCCTGGCCGCCGAGGCGCGGGCGCTCCGGGCATCCGGCGACACCGCGGCCGCCGACGTGAAGCACAGCCTCGCGGGCCCGACGCTGGAGCGGGCGATCGAGGCGTTCCGGCTGCGCGGCGAGCAGTGGGAGGCGGCCCGCTGCCTGCGCGCCGCCGGCGAGACCGGCGACCCGCGCAACGGGCTGCGGGAGCTGAGGTTCGTCCGCGAGTCCGCGCGGACGCTGGAGACGCTCGGCGACACGTGGGGCCTCGCCCGCACCCGCATCTCGGAGGGCCGCGCCCTCGGCCGGCTGGGACGGCACGACGAGGCGGCGGAGGCGCTGCGGCGGGCGGTGGACGCGTTCGACGAGCTCGGCGACCGCTGGTGGCAGGCCCGGAGCCGCCGCACCCTCGCCGAGGTGCTCCTGGACGCGGGCCGCCGCGAACCGGCGGCCGCCCCCGCCCGCGAGGCCCTCGACCTGTACCGCAGCCTCGGCAACGCGTCCGGCGAGGCCCGCGCCCGCGCCGTCCTCGCCCGCACCGAAAGCTGACTCAGGGCCAATCGCGGAGAACGATGAAGGCCCTTTCCCGGCGGCGGGGGGCGCCGGGAAAGGGCCGGGCCTCGACCGGGGTCCGGTCAAGGGCGGGCCCCTGACCGGCGTCCGGTTGGTCAGGGGCCCGATGTCTCGGCTGCCTAAGGGGCTGGGAGGACCCCCTCTGCGAACAGCTCAGCCGAGACGGCTAGCGGATGGCGTTGATGAGCTCGCCATTGGCGGTGTCGCCGCTGAGCTCCCAGAAGAACGCGCCACCGAGTCCTTCGGAGCCGGCCCAGCCCGACTTGCTGCCGATCGTGGCAGGCGTGTCGTAGCTCCACCATTGGTTGCCGCAGTGGGCGTAGGCAGTCCCGGCGACAGTGCCGTTCGAGGGGCATCGTCCCTTGATGTCCTTGTAGTCCTCGATGCCCTGCTCGTACTTGCCGGGTGCGGGTCCGGTGGCCGTGCCGCCGGGCTCCTTCTGCGTGACGCCCGTCCAGCCGCGGCCGTAGAAGCCGAGACCCATCAGGAGCTTGCTGCCGGGGATCCCCATCGACTTCAGCTTGGCGATGGTGTCCGAGGTGTTGAAGCCCTCATGCGGGATGCCCGGGTAGGACGTGAGCGGCGAGTGCGGCGCCGTCGGTCCCTGCGCGTCCCATGCCCCGAAGTAGTCGTAGGTCATGGGCAGGTACCAGTCGACGTACTCGGACGCGCCCTTGTAGTCGGCCAGGTCCATCTTGCCGCCCGCGCTGGCGTCCGCGGTGATCGCGGCCGTCACGAGGTTGTTCGACCCGAACTTGGCCCGCACCGCGCTCATGAGGTTCTTGAACGAGGCCGCGCCGCTGGTGTCGCAGGTCAGACCGCAGGCGTTGGGGTATTCCCAGTCGATGTCGATGCCGTCGAACACGTCCGCCCAGCGCGAGTCCTCGACCAGGTTGTAGCAGGACTCGGCGAAGGCCGCCGGGTTCGCCGCGGCCTGGCCGAAGCCGCCGGACCAGGTCCAGCCGCCGAACGACCACAGCACCTTGAGGTTCGGGTACTTCTTCTTCAGCTTGCGGAGCTGGTTGAAGTTGCCGCGCAGGGGCTGGTCCCACGTGTCGGCGACGCCGTCGACGCTCTGGTCGGCGCCGTACGCCTTCTCGTAGTCGGCGTACCCGTCGCCGATGGTGCACCGGCCGCCCTGGACGTTGCCGAAGGCGTAGTTGATGTGGGTCAGCTTGCGGGCGGAGCCACTGGTGTCAATGTTCTTGACGTGGTAGTTCCGCTGGTAGACGCCCCAGTTGACGAAGTAGCCGATGACCTTGCCGGCGGTGCCGGTGCCCCCTTCGTCGGTGGTGACCTGGAGGGGAGCGGAAGCCGGGGAGCTCTTCCCTGAGGCGTCGTTCGCCTTGACCGTGAAGGTGTAGGCGGTCTTCGGAGTGAGACCCGTGATGTTGGCGCCGGTCTCGCTTCCGGAAGCGACCTTGGTGGTGCCCTGGAAGACGTCGTAACTGGTGACGCCCACGTCGTCGGTGGAGGGGTTCCACGCGAGGCCGACGGTCGTCGCGGACTTGTTCACGAGGCGGAGGCCCGCGGGGGTGGTGGGAGCCTCGAGGTCCTCTTCGCCGGTGCCGCCGCCGTCGCAGGCCGCACCGTTGACCTTGCAGCCGGTGAAGAAACCGGGGCCGGTTCCGTTGAAGCCGAAGCTCACCGTGGTGTTGGCCCCGAGGGTGTTGCTCCACGTCGGGTTGGTGAAGGTGTAGTGGTTACCGGAAACGGTCTTGGTGGCGTTCCAAACCGACGTCACGCTCGTCCCGGATGGCAGGTCACCTTCGACCTTCCAGCCGTTCAAGGGGGCAGTGGTCCCGTTCGTGATCGTGCACGTGCCGCCAAAGCCGGTGCCCCAGTCCTGGGTCTTCTTACACTCGGCGGTGACCGTCCCGGCCGACGACGCCGGAGGCGCCGCCACCAGGGCGGTGGAGACCGCCAGGATTGCCGCGCCGGCGAGCGCGATCGCCCGCCGTCCGCCCGGTCTTGACATGATTCTCCGTTCGTTCGGCCCCCGAAGCAAACAGGAATCCCCGCAATTCTTAGGAAACTTTCCTAAGAATTGGGTGGATCGTAACCGGGTGGAACGGTGCGTTCAAGGGCTTTCGGGCAGGTCGGATGCGTCAATGCAGGTGGTCTAAGCGGCTGCCTGGGCACATACGGGTTCAAACCGTCGAAGAATTTTCAGGCCGAGCCGAACCAGCCGGGGACGTCGAGCCGCCACGGGTCGTCCGGCGTGACCCGGCGGAGGTCCCGCTCCAGGGCCCGGACGCGGTCGGCGCCGAGCCGCCGGACCCAGTCGTCCCGGATCCGGTCGAAGATCCGCGCCGACCTGGCCAGCGAGTCGGCGCCGCGCGCGGTCAGCCGCACCAGCTTGCGCCGGGCGTCGGACGGGTCCGCGCCGCGCTCCACGTACCCGGCGCGCTCCAGCGACTCGATCATCTTGCCCGCCGCCTGCTTGCTCACCCCGAGCCGCCGGCCCAGCTCCACCGCGGTCGTGCCGTCCGGCCCGATGGCCTGGAAGACGAACCCGTGCATCGGACGCAGGCCGGGATGCCCCTGCTCGGCCAGCTCGGCGTGCACCTCGTCGACGATCACGCGGAAGGCGAGGAAGAGCCGCAGCGGCAGTTCCCAGCCGGGCGCGTCCGCGGCCCCGTCGTCGCCGGCGTCGCCGTGCTCGTCACTTGACATAAAAGACAACCTCGTTGACTATAAGGACAACCACATTGTCTAACTTAGGGGATCGGGGCTCATGACGCTCATCCGCGACGCCGAAAGCCGCCGCACCGACACGCCGAACGGCACCATGACCACCTTCGCGACGCCCACCCAGGGCGGCACCGAAGGCATCGCACTCTGGCGCGTCGACATGGCGCCCGGCCGGACCGGGCCGCTGCACGCCTTCGACACCGAGCAGATCTGGACGTTCCTGGACGGCGCCGCCACCATCGACCTGGACGGACGCAAGCTGGAGGCGGGCCCCGGCGACACCGTCGTCCTGCCCGCCGACGTCCCGCGCCAGATGACCTCCCGCCCGGACGCCGGGTTCACCGCCGTCGTCGCCGCCCACGCAGGCTGCCTCGCCTACGACCCGGACGCCATCGTGGACGACGCGAAATGCGACATCGCCCCTCAAGGCGACGAGCGGCTCGTCCCGCCCTGGGCGAAATAGTCGGCTCAAGCGCCCAGGTAGGCGAGGACCGCGAGGACGCGCCGGTTGTCGTCCTCGGACTGCGGCAGCCCGAGCTTGGCGAAGATGCTGTTCGTGTGCTTGCTGATCGCCTTCTCGGTGACGAACAGCTTCGCCGCGATCGCCGCGTTCGACCGGCCCTCCGCCATCAGCCCGAGCACCTCGCGCTCGCGGGGGGTGAGCTGCTGCAGCGGCTCCTCGCGGGCGTGCCGGGTCAGCAGCTGCGCGACGACGTCCGGGTCGAGCGCGGTGCCGCCGTCCGCGACCCGGCGGACCGCCTCCACGAACACCTTGACGTCCGACACCCGGTCCTTCAGCAGGTAGCCGATGCCGCCCGTGCTGTCGGACAGCAGCTCCCGCGCGTACAGCTGCTCGACGTGCTGCGACAGCACCAGCACCGGCAGGCCGGGGATCTCGCGGCGCGCCTCCAGCGCGGCCCGCAGCCCCTCGTCGGTGAACGTCGGCGGGAGCCGCACGTCCACGACCGCCACGTCCGGGCGGTGCGTGGTCAGCGCCCGCCGCAGCGAAGGACCGTTGTCCACGGCCTCGACGACCTCGAAGCCGAACGCGCCGAGCAGGCGGATCAGCCCGTCTCTGAGGAGGGCGAGATCTTCGGCGATGACAACGCGCACGGCAGCTCCATGGTCACGACGGTCGGCCCACCGGGCGGGCTCGTCACGGCCATGGTCCCATCGAAGGCGGCCAGCCTGCGCTCGATCCCGCGCATTCCGGACCCCAGCGCGGGGTCGGCGCCGCCCACCCCATCGTCACCGACGATCATGAGCAGCCGGTCGTCCGAATGCTCGATCTGCAGCCAGGCCCGCCGCGCGCCCGAGTGCTTGACGACGTTCGCGAACATCTCCGCGACCGCGAAGTACGCCGCCGACTCGACCGGCGCGTCGGCGCGTCCCGGCAGGTCGGCATGGACGTCGACCGGCAGCGGCAGCCCCAGCGCCAGCGCCCGGACGGCCCCGTCCAACCCCCGCTCGGCCAGCACCGGCGGATGGATCCCGCGCACCAGGTCGCGGAGCTCCGTCAGCGCCGTCCCGCTGGCGGCGCGGGCCTCGGCGAGGAGCTGCTGCGCGGTCTCCGGGTCGTGCTTCATCATCTCCTCGGCGAGCCCGATGTTCATGCTCAGCGCCACGAGCCTGGCCTGCGCGCCGTCGTGCAGGTCCCGTTCGATGCGGCGCAGCTCGGCGGCGGACGCGTCCACCGTCTCCAGCCGCGTCTCCGTCAGCCGCTGGACGCGCTCGGTCAGCGCGGCCCGCGTCGGCGCGAGCAGCGACTGGCAGAACAGCGCGTGCGCCTTCAGGAACAGCGGCCCCACCGGGACGGACACCACCAGCATCACCGCACCCAGGAAGACGGTGGCGACGATCCCGAACACGCCGTAGTCGTCCAGCGGCCAGAACGGGCCCCACCCGTAGGTGGTGATCTGCGCGAGCCACGGCGCGACGAGGACGCCCTCCAGCCCGTAGAGGCTCAGCAGCCCGGCGAGGATCCCGAGGACGAGCGCGATGGGCACGTTCAGGAACGTCCACAGCAGGTCGCGCCACGTCGCCGGGTCGGAGAACAGCCACTTCAGCCGCGCGAACGGCCCGAGCCCGCCCGGCGGCTCAGGACGGTACGGCACGCCGATCTCCACGCCCGACCACTCGGCCGCCCACAGGCGCTGCTGGTTGGCGATCCCGCGGATCGCCTGGATCACCACCGGCGTGAGCACGACCCCGACGCCCAGCGGGATGAACGCGATCGACAGCACCGCGAGGATGAACAGCGGCAGGTTCGCCACGTACGCCACGACGATCTGCACGACCCCGCGGACGAGGTTGGTGAAGGCGCGCCGCCCGTACACCCCGAGACGCGGCCCGATGACCAGTTCGCGGTCGCTCACCTGTACCTCCACGGCTGCTCTGTCCGGTGGATACCGGCCCCTCTGTCCGGTAGATCCCGGCCCCGCCCCCATTGTGGTCGACCTTCGGCCGCGGCTCGGTGGTGTTAGGCCCCCTCTCGCCCGCGCCGGAGGTGGACTTAGACCTACCCTGCCCTAGTGCGTGCCGCGCGCCGACGAGCCCGCCGCCGTCCGCACCCGGGACGGACCCGGGGTCCTCGTGCGGGACAACCTCGTGTGGGACAACTCAGACTGAAAGCGAATAACGAGCTGTGACAGCGACCATGAGCCAGACGTCCGCCGGGCATGACGGCCCGCCGCCCATCACCCAGCGCATCGCCGAGGAGATCGGCGTCGGGGAGGGGCAGGTCCGGGTCGCGGTGGAACTCCTCGACGGCGGGGCGACCGTCCCGTTCATCGCCCGCTACCGCAAGGAGGCGACCGGAACGCTCGACGACGCGCAGCTCCGCGCCCTGGAGGAGCGGCTGCGCTACCTGCGCGAGCTGGACGAGCGCCGCGCCGCGATCCTGGAGTCGATCGAGTCGCAGGGCAAGCTCACCGGCGAGCTGCGGTCCCAGATCATGGCGGCCGACTCTAAGGCGCGGCTCGAGGACGTCTACCTGCCGTACAAGCCGAAGCGGCGCACCAAGGCGCAGATCGCCCGCGAGGCCGGCCTCGAACCCCTCGCCGACCTGCTGTTCGGCGACCCGTCGAACGACCCGCGGGCGGCGGCCGCCGGATACGTGGACGCCGCCAAGGGCGTCGCCGACGAGACCGCGGCGCTGGAGGGCGCCCGCGCCATCCTCGTCGAGCGCTTCGCCGAGGACGCCGACCTCATCGGCGCGCTGCGCGAGCGCATGTGGAACCGCGGCCGGATGGTCTCGCGCGTCCGGGACGGCAAGGAGGAGTCGGGCGCGAAGTTCTCCGACTACTTCGAGTTCGCCGAGCCGTTCGCGAAGCTGCCGTCGCACCGCGTCCTCGCGCTGTTCCGCGGCGAGAAGGAAGAGGTCCTCGACCTGGACCTGGTCCCCGAGGACGAGCCGGAGCCGGGGGAGCGCAGCTCCTACGAGGCGGAGATCGCGCGCCGGTTCCAGATCACCGACCAGGGCCGTCCGGCCGACAAGTGGCTGTCAGAGGCGGTCCGCTGGGCGTGGCGCACCCGGATCCTCGTGCACCTCGGCATCGACCTGCGCACGCGGCTCCGCCAGGAGGCCGAGGACGAGGCCGTCCGCGTGTTCGCCGCGAACCTGCGCGACCTGCTGCTCGCCGCGCCCGCCGGGACCCGCTCCACCATGGGCCTCGACCCGGGCCTGCGCACCGGCGTCAAGGTCGCGGTCGTGGACGCCACCGGCAAGGTCGTCGCCACCGACACGATCTACCCGCACGAGCCCCGCCGGAAGTGGGACGAGTCGATCGAGACGCTCGCCCGCCTCGCCCGCGAGCACGACGTCGACCTCGTCTCCATCGGGAACGGCACCGCGTCCCGGGAGACCGACAAGCTCGCCGCCGACCTGATCGCCCGGCACCCCGACCTCACGCTCACCAAGATCATGGTGTCGGAGGCGGGCGCGTCGGTGTACTCGGCGTCGGAGTACGCGGGCCGCGAGCTGCCCGGCATGGACGTGTCGCTGCGCGGCGCCGTCTCCATCGCCCGCCGCCTCCAGGACCCGCTCGCCGAACTCGTCAAGATCGACCCGAAGTCGATCGGGGTCGGGCAGTACCAGCACGACGTGTCCGAGGTGAAGCTGTCCCGCTCGCTCGACGCCGTCGTCGAGGACTGCGTGAACGCCGTCGGCGTCGACGTGAACACCGCGTCCGCGCCGCTGCTCACCCGCGTGTCCGGCATCGGCGAGGGGCTCGCGGAGAACATCGTCGCGCACCGCGACGCCAACGGCCCGTTCCGCAGCCGCCGCGGGCTGAAGGACGTCCCGCGGCTCGGCCCGAAGGCGTTCGAGCAGTGCGCCGGATTCCTCCGCATCCCCGGCGGCGACAACCCGCTCGACGCGTCCAGCGTGCACCCGGAGGCGTACCCGGTCGTCCGCCGGATCCTGACCGCCGCCGGCGCCGACACCAAGGGGCTGATCGGCAACAGCGCCGTGCTGCGCTCGCTGAAGCCCGCCGACTTCGTCGACGACACGTTCGGGCTGCCGACCGTCACCGACATCCTCGCCGAGCTGGAGAAGCCCGGCCGCGACCCGCGCCCGGCGTTCAAGACCGCGACGTTCAAGGAGGGCGTCGACAAGCTCGGCGACCTCGAACCCGGCATGATCCTGGAGGGCGTCGTCACCAACGCCGCCGCGTTCGGCGCGTTCGTGGACGTCGGCGTCCACCAGGACGGGCTCGTCCACATCTCCGCGATGTCCGACAAGTTCGTCGCGGACCCGCGCGAGGTGGTCAAGCCCGGCGACATCGTCCGCGTGAAGGTCATGGACGTCGACCTGCAGCGCAAGCGCATCTCGCTGACCCTCCGCCTGGACGACGAGCCCGGCCGCGACCAGCAGGGCGGCGGACGGCAGCGGCCCCGGCAGGCCGAGCGCCGCGACCGCGGCGGACAGCAGAACACCGGCGGCCAGAAACCCCGCGGCGACGGCCGCGGCCAGGGCGGCCAGGGCGGCCAGGGCGGCCAGGGCGGTCAGCGCGGTCAAGGCGGTCAAGGCGGTCAGCGCGGCCAGGGCGGTCAGCGGGGCCAGAGCCGTGGCGGCCAGGACGGCGGCAGCGGCGGAGGCGGCGGTGGTGGCGCGATGGCCGACGCACTCCGCCGGGCCGGCCTCGACAAGGGACTCCCCGGCAACGACCGGAAGGGCCGCAAGGGGCGCTAGTCGGTGAAGCCGCGCCAGCGGCCGTCCGCCCCCGTCTCGGTGGGCGCGGGATTCTGCGGGCGGACGGGCCGTCGCGGCGGCGTCGGCTCCGGACGGTTGTAGGGCCCCCGGCCGAGCAGGTCCTGCGCGTGCGGGGAGCGCTGCGGCGGCACCGGCGCGGCATGCGGCACCCCCTGTCCGGCATGCCCCGACAGCGGCCCGCCGACCGCCCGCTCCCCGGCCGCCGCGTCACCGAGCGCGGGGTCACCGAGCGCGGGGTCCCTGACCGGCGGGTAGCCCAACGGATCCCGCGTGGACGGCGCGCCCGCATGGGAAGGCTCCCGCGGCTCGTCCTCGATGGGACGGTGCCGCGGGAACTGCAGGACGGCGATCACCCCGAGCGCCAGCGCGCCCAGCCGCATCCCGGAGTGCGCCATGTCCTGCGGCCACTGCTCCGCGTACAGGAACGTTCCCATCGTCAGCAGGTAGGTCTTGGCCGTCACCGTCATCACGGTCGACACGATCGAGACCCGGCAGCGCTGGAACGCCATCACCATGATCCCGAACCCGATCGCCGCCGAGCACACCGTCAGATACGGCCACGGCGTCAGGACGATCTCCGGCCGGGCGGCGTCCGCGTGGTCGCTCCACCCCTTGATCGCCAGTTCGGCGGTCCCGACCGGGAAGCCCGAGCTCAGCCCGTAGGCGATGCCGGTGACGGGACGGGCGTGCCGCCCGTCCGGCCGGTAGTCGCCGAGGACGAGGATCAGCACCGGCACCGCGATCGCCGGGCCCACCACGACCGCGATCTTCCACAGCGGGGCGTCCGCCGAGCCGATCGGCTCGTCCGCCCGGAGCGAGGCGGTGAGCAGCAGGATGGCGCCGCCGATCAGCAGCAGGCTCAGCCACTCCCGCGCGGTGAGCCGCTCGCCGAAGAACACCAGCGCGATCAGCAGCAGCGGGACCATGCCGGACATGAAGATCGGCACCGCCGTGGACAGCGGCAGCTTGCTCAGCGCCATGATCTGCAGGCTGAGCCCGCCGAGCACGAACGCGAGCGCGATCAGGAAGATCCAGTTGCTGACGATCGTCCAGGTCATGTGCAGGATGCGGTTGCCCCGGAGAGGGGCCATCCGGTCCGCCGCGACTTTGAAGAAGGCGAACCCGAGGTAGTAGAGACCGGTCGCACTGAAGGCCGCGGCTATCCCGTTCATCCCGGATGAGTATGGGGGTTCTGGTGCTGGATGTCACTGCCTGTGCGGTATTGCTGACGCGGATTCGGCGGTCCGGGGGGCGTCCGATGTCCGCAGCCGGCGCCGCTACCCCATAGACTTGGCCGCGCGAAGGCGCGGAGCCGTGTTCGGCGTGCCCGCGCCGCTGAGAGACTGACCGGCCGATGGACGACGCGGACGGGCCGAAACGACGCAGGCCGTACGCGCGCAGGGCCGAGGGCCTCGCAGGCAGCACCCAGAAGCACGCGTCGAACGCCGCGGCGAGAAAGCGCCCGATCAAGGAGACCGACCCCAGTGAAGACCGATGTCGAGGAGCTGACCCCCACGCGGGTCAAGCTCACCGTCGAGGTTCCGTTCGACGAGCTCAAGCCGAACCTCGACAAGGCGTACAAGGAGATCTCGCAGCAGGTGCGGATCAAGGGCTTCCGGCCCGGGAAGGTCCCCGCCCCGCTGATCGACAAGTACGTCGGCCGGGGCGCGGTGCTGCAGGAGGCGGTCAACGACGCGCTTCCGGGGCTGTACGGCCGCGCCGTCGAGGAGTCCGAGCTCTTCGTGCTCGGGCAGCCCGACGTCGAGGTGACCGAGCTGGAGGACGGCACCCAGTTCGCGTTCACCGCCGAGGTCGACATCCGGCCGAAGTTCGAGGTGCCCGACTACGACGGCCTCGAAGTCGTCGTCGACGACGCCGAGGTGACCGACGAGCAGGTCGAGGAGACCCTCGGCAACCTGCGCGAGCGGTTCGCCTCGCTGACCACCGCCGAGCGCGCCGTCGAGGACGGCGACTTCGCCACCGTCGACCTGGTCGCGCGGATCGACGGCGAGGAGGTCGAGGACGCGTCCACGCCCGGCTACTCCTACGAGGTCGGCAGCAAGTCGTCCGTCGAAGGCCTGGACGACGCGCTCGTCGGCCTCGCCGCGGGCGAGGAGGCCACCTTCACCGGCGCCCTGACCGGCGGCGAGCACGCCGGCGAGGAGGCCGAGATCACGGCCACCGTGCAGAGCGTCAAGATCAAGAACCTGCCGGACCTGGACGACGAGTTCGCCCAGCTGGCCAGCGAGTTCGACACGATCGACGAGCTCCGCGAGGACGTCCGGACGCGGCTCGGCCGGCAGGTGAAGGCGCAGCAGCTGTCCGACGCGCGCGACAAGGCCCTCGAGGCGCTGCTGGAGAAGGTCGACATCCCGCTCCCCGACAAGGTCGTGGACGAGGAGGTCGGCCGCCGCAACCAGCAGCTGGAGCAGCAGCTCCAGATGGCCGGCATGACCAGGGACGACTACCTCAAGGACGAGGAGAAGTCCGCCGAGGAGTTCGACACCGAGGTCGCCGACGCCGCCCGGCTCGCGGTGAAGGGCGGCTTCGTCCTCGACCAGCTCGCCGTCCAGGAGGAGCTGAACGTCGAGAACGAGGAGCTCAGCGAGTACGTCGTCACGCAGGCGATGCAGATGGGCGTCCAGCCGCAGCAGCTCGCCCAGTACCTCACCGAGAACAACCAGCTCCCGGCGATCGTCTCGGAGGTGCTGCGCAGCAAGGCGCTGAACCTCGTGGTCGAGCACGTCACCGTCAAGGACGAGTCGGGCAACGTCATCGACGTCGAGGCCGTCCAGCGCGAGCTGAACGGCGAGACCGCCGAGACCGCCGAGGCCGAAACCGAGACCGCCGAGGCCGAGACGACCGAGGCCGAGACGACCGAGACCGTCGAAGCCGAGACCGCCGAGCAGGCCGACGAGACCGAGCAGGCGGAGGCAGCGGTCGACGAGGCGGCCGAAGAGACGGCTGAGGCCGCCGCTGACGAGTCCCCGGCCGCCGAGCCGGAGGACGCCCAGGGCAAGTCCTCCTAGGGACCTACTGGACGTTCTGCACCGCACAGGACACGCCCCGCATCCGTAAACCGGGTGCGGGGCGTGTCGCGTATTCCCGTGACACGCCGCGGCGACCGGGTACGCCCCTGGCGAAAAGGCGGCCCCACGGGCTTAACCGGGCCTGTGAGCGCGTTAATGTCCAATCATCCGAACCGATTAAAGGACCGGAGGAACACCCGGTGAGCATGCCTCCGACTTTCGACGAGTCGTCGCGGATCCAGGCGCGGGTCGCCGAGGCGCCCATGTTGGCTCTGGGCGACCAGCTGTTCCAGCGGCTGCTGCGCGAACGGATCGTCTTCCTCGGCCAGCAGGTCGACGACGACATCGCCAACCGCATCAGCGCGGAGCTGCTGCTCCTGTCGGCCGAGGACGGCCGCCGCGACATCACGCTCTACATCAACTCGCCAGGTGGCTCCGTCACCGCAGGCATGGCGATCTACGACATCATGCAGTACGTCCCGAACGACATCGTCACGGTCGGCATGGGCCTCGCCGCGTCGATGGGGCAGTTCCTGCTGTGCGCGGGGACGCGCGGCAAGCGCTACGCCCTGCCGCACGCGCGGATCATGATGCACCAGCCGTCCGGCGGCATCGGCGGCACCGCCTCCGACATCAAGATCCAGGCGGAGCAGATGCTGTACGTCAAGCGGACGCTCGCCGAGAAGATCGCCGAGCACACCGGCCAGCAGCTCGACCAGATCGAGCGCGACTCCGACCGCGACCGCTGGTTCACCGCCGACGAGGCCAAGGACTACGGGCTGGTGGACCACGTGGTGCTCAGCGCCACCCAGGTGCCCTCCCAGGGCACGGTCTCCTGACGACCCGACCTGATCATTTATCGGAGGCACACAGTGAGCGACCTCATCCGACCCGGCTTCACCGATCTGGTCCCGGGCGTCCACCGCGACGGCGGCCAGGCGGGCGGGTCCCCGGCGCCGGTCGAGAGCCGGTACATCATCCCTTCGTTCGTCGAGCGCACCACGTACGGGGTCAAGGAGATGAACCCGTACAACAAGCTCTTCGAGGAGCGGATCATCTTCCTCGGGATCCAGATCGACGACGCGTCCGCCAACGACGTGATGGCCCAGCTGATCACGCTGGAGTCGATCGACCCCGACCGCGACATCAGCATCTACATCAACTCGCCGGGCGGCTCGTTCACCGCCATGACGGCGATCTACGACACGATGCAGTTCGTGAAGCCGGACATCCAGACGGTCTGCATCGGCCAGGCCGCGTCCGCCGCGGCGGTGCTGCTCGCCGCGGGGACGCCGGGCAAGCGCGCCGCGCTGCCCAACTCGCGGATGCTGATCCACCAGCCCGCGACCGAGGGCACCTACGGCCAGTCCAGCGACATCGAGATCCAGGCCCGCGAGATCATGCGGATCCGGGAGCTGCTGGAGACGATCCTGGCCGAGCACAGCGGCAAGACCATCGAGCAGGTCCGCCGCGACATCGAGCGCGACAAGATCCTCACGGCGGCGGAGGCGAAGGACTACGGTCTCATCGACGACGTCTTCGCCAGCAGGAAGCGCAAGGCCGAGGTAGTGTCGTCCTGAGACGGCACGAGGACGAGGGAGACCCCCGAGCCCGGTCGTCACACTTCCGGGCGAGGGGCTTCCCAAGTCCGTTGGAGGCGGTAACGTCGAAACCAACGTCGAGAGCCTTCGGGACGCAACCGAGCTGCGCCGCAAACTGCATGGCGGTCGGCCCCACGAAAAGGAGACAGTTGGGTGGCACGCATCGGCGACGGCGGTGACCTGCTGAAGTGCTCGTTCTGTGGAAAGAGCCAGAAGCAGGTCAAGAAGCTCATCGCGGGTCCGGGCGTGTACATCTGCGACGAGTGCATCGATCTCTGTAACGAGATCATCGAGGAGGAGCTCTCCGAGACCTCCGACCTCAAGTGGGACAACCTGCCCAAACCGCGGGAGATCTACGAGTTCCTCGACTCCTACGTGATCGGGCAGGAGACGGCGAAGAAGGCGCTGTCCGTCGCCGTCTACAACCACTACAAGCGGATCCAGTCGGGCGAGACCGGCCGGGACGACCCGGTCGAGATCGGCAAGTCGAACATCCTGCTGCTCGGCCCCACCGGATCCGGCAAGACGCTCCTCGCGCAGACGCTCGCCAAACTCCTCAACGTCCCGTTCGCGATCGCGGACGCGACGGCGCTGACGGAGGCCGGGTACGTGGGGGAGGACGTCGAGAACATCCTCCTCAAGCTCATCCAGGCGGCCGACTACGACGTCAAGAAGGCCGAGACCGGCATCATCTACATCGACGAGGTCGACAAGGTCGCCCGCAAGAGCGAGAACCCGTCGATCACCCGGGACGTGTCGGGCGAGGGCGTCCAGCAGGCGCTGCTGAAGATCCTGGAGGGCACCACCGCGAGCGTCCCGCCGCAGGGCGGCCGCAAGCACCCGCACCAGGAGTTCATCCAGATCGACACCACCAACGTGCTGTTCATCTGCGGCGGCGCGTTCGCCGGCCTGGAGAAGATCGTCGAGTCGCGGGTCGGGAAGCAGGGCATGGGCTTCGGCGCCCAGATCCGCTCCAAGTCCGACTTCGAGGTGTCGTCGGCCGTCCTCGGCGAGGTCATGCCGGAAGACCTGCTGAAGTTCGGCATGATCCCCGAGTTCATCGGCCGGCTCCCGATCATGACGTCGGTGCACAACCTCGACCGCGAGGCGCTCATCAACATCCTCACCGAGCCGAAGAACGCGCTGGTCCGCCAGTACCACCGCCTCTTCGAGCTCGACGGCGTCGACCTGGAGTTCACCGACGACGCGCTGGAGGCCATCGCCGACCAGGCCATCCTGCGCGGCACCGGGGCCCGGGGCCTGCGCGCCATCATGGAGGAGGTCCTGCTGTCGGTGATGTACGAGGTGCCGAGCCGCCAGGACGTCGCCCGGGTCGTCATCACCCGCGAGGCCGTCCTGGAGCACGTCAACCCGACCCTCGTCCCGCGCGACCGCCCCAAGCGCGAACCGCGCGAAAAGTCGGCTTAGGCGAACGGCGGAACGCCCTCGACCGCAAGGTTGGGGGCGTTCGGCGTGTCGGGGGTCAGTGGCGGGTGGTTGATTCGCCGAGGCCGGCCTCGCGGGCGACGACGATGGCCTGGGCGCGGTCGGCGACGTGGAGCTTCATGAAGATGTTCGAGACGTGGTTGCGGACGGTCTTCTGGCTGAGGAACAGCGTCCCGGCGATGTCGCCGTTGCTGCGGCCCTGCGCGATCAGCCCGAGGACCTCCCGTTCCCGCTCGGTGAGCTCGGGGAACGCGGCGCGGCGCGGGTCGGGCATGTCGGTGAAGTAGGTGAGAACGCGGCGGGCGATCTCGGGGCCGTAGATGGCCTCGCCGGCCGCGACGGCCCGGACCGCGCGGGCGATCTCCTCCGCGCCGGACTCCTTCAGCAGGTAGCCGCGGGCGCCGGCGCGCATCGCCGCGAACACGGAGTCGTCGTCGCGGAACATCGTCAGGACGAGGACGCCGATGCGGGGGCTCGTCCGGGTGATGGTGCGGGTGGCCTCGATGCCGTTGCCGCCGGGCATGTGCAGGTCCATCACGACGACGTCCGGCTGCAGCTCGGCCGACAGCCGCACCGCGTCCGGACCGTTCTCCGCCTCGCCGACGACGTCCACGCCTAGCGCCTGCAGCAGGCCCTTCAGGCCCTGCCTGAACACCGGGTGGTCGTCGGTGATGAGGACCCGGATCGTCTCCGACATCTACGCCCCGCCTCTTCCCGTGGAAGGACGATGGTACCCGGCGGCAGCCGCCGCGGCGGCGAGCGGGAGATGGGCGGTGACGAGGGTCCCGCCGCCGTTCCGGGCGGTGATCGCGCAGCTCCCGCCGACCTCCGCGGCCCATTCCTTCATCGCCGCCATCCCGCGCCGCCGCTGCTGGGCGCCGTTGCGGGACGAGTCGGGCAGGCCGGGGCCGGTGTCGGCCACCATCAGGTGCAGTTCGGCGTCCCGCGTCAGCCGGACCGTCGCGGTGCTCTCGGGCGCGTGCAGCCGGACGTTCGTCAGCGCCTCCTGAGCGATGCGGTACGCCGCGACCTCCACGGCGGCGGGCAGCTCCAGGTGCTCGCCGTCGAACCGCACGTCCACCCGCTCGCAGCAGCCCTCGGCGAACGACTGGATGGCCGCGACGAGCCCGAGGTCGTCGAGGGCGGGCGGGCGCAGGCCGTGCGCCAGGTCGCGGATCTCGCCGACGGCCGAGGCCAGCCGGTCCCGGACGTCGGCGAGCAGCGGATCGGCACGTTCCGGTTCGCAGGCCAGCGTGATCCGGGCCGCGTCTAGCGACATGGCGAGGCTGGCGAGCGTCGGCCCGAGCCCGTCGTGCAGGTCGTGCCGCAGCCGGCGCCGCTCCTCCTCCCGGCTGGCGAGGATCCGCTCCCGCGATCGCTGCAGGTCGGCGGTGAGGCGACGGAGGTGAGGGATGGTCGCGGCACGCGCCGCCACGGCCCCCGCGGTGAACGCGCCGGCCAGCACGGCTGCGCGTGCCAGTACCGTTCGCATCCCGTCCCTCCCTTCGCCTCTCCGTTTCGGGTGTTCCCGGCAACCCTTTCCGGCAGGGCGACCCGGTGTCAGGTGACCTGTGTCCCGATCCCGGCGGGAAACGCCCTGCCACCGCGGGACGGCGGCCTCCCCGGTCCCCGTAGAATCGTCAGCCGTGACACAGCCCAGCACTCAGCGCGGCCAGGGGGCCGCCGCAGACGTCGACCTGCCCACCCAGTACCGACCGGCGGACGTGGAAGGCCGGCTCTACGAGAAGTGGGTATCGGCGGGGCTGTTCACCGCGGGGCAGGACGGGCCCCCGTTCTCGATCGTGATCCCGCCGCCGAACGTCACCGGCTCGCTGCACATGGGGCACGCGCTCGACCACTCCATCCAGGACACGCTCGTCCGGCGGCGCCGCATGCAGGGGCACGCGACGGTGTGGGTCCCGGGCATGGACCACGCGGGCATCGCCACCCAGAACGTCGTGGAGCGCGAGCTGGCCAAGGAGGGCGTGTCGCGGCACGACCTCGGGCGCGAGGCGTTCGTGGAGCGGGTCTGGCAGTGGAAGGCGGAGTCGGGCGGGCGGATCCTCGGCCAGATGCGCCGCCTCGGCGACAGCGTCGACTGGACGCGCGAGGCGTTCACGATGGACGACGACCGTGCCCGGGCCGTCCGGACGATCTTCAAGCGGTTGTTCGACGACGGGCTCATCTACCGCGCGGAGCGCATCATCAACTGGTGCCCGCGCTGCCTGACGGCCCTGTCCGACATCGAGGTCGAGCACGAGGACGTCGACGGCGAGCTGGTCTCCATCCGGTACGGGGCGGGCGATGACGCGATCGTCGTCGCGACTACGCGGGCTGAGACGATGCTCGGCGACACCGCGGTGGCCGTCCACCCCGAGGACGCCCGGTACGCGCACCTGGTCGGACGTGAGATCGAGCTGCCGCTGACCGGTCGCCGCATCCCCGTCGTCGCCGACGAGCACGTCGACCCCGAGTTCGGGACGGGCGCCGTGAAGGTGACCCCCGCGCACGACCCCAACGACTTCGAGATCGGACGGCGCCACGCGCTGCCGTCCCTGTCGGTCATGGACGAGCGCGGCGTCGTCACCGCGCCTGGGCCGTTCGAGGGCCTCGACCGGTTCGAGGCGCGCCCGGCGGTCGTGGCCGCGCTGCGCGAGCAGGGCCGGATCGTCAAGGAGGTCCGTCCCTACGGGCATTCGGTCGGGCACTGCCAGCGGTGCGCCACGGTCGTCGAGCCGCGCGTGTCGCTGCAGTGGTTCGTGAAGGTCGAGTCGCTGGCGCGGGAGGCGGGCGACGCCGTCCGCGACGGCCGCGTCAAGATCCACCCGCCGGAGATGGCGGCCCGCTATTTCGAGTGGGTCGACAACATGCACGACTGGTGCATCAGCCGGCAGCTGTGGTGGGGGCACCGCATCCCCGTCTGGTACGGGCCGGACGGCGAGGTCGTCTGCCCGGCCGCGGACGAGGACCCGCCCGCCGGCTGGACGCAGGACACCGACGTCTTGGACACCTGGTTCTCCTCCGCGCTGTGGCCCTTCTCGACGCTGGGATGGCCCGACGAGACGGAGGACCTGAAGCGCTTCTACCCGACGTCCGTGCTGGTCACCGGGTACGACATCCTGTTCTTCTGGGTCGCCAGGATGATGATGTTCGGGCTGTACGCGATGGACGGCGTCCAGCCGTTCGACACGATCGCCCTGCACGGGATGGTCCGCGACCAGTTCGGCAAGAAGATGTCCAAGTCGTTCGGGAACGTCATCGACCCGCTCGAATGGATCGACGCGTACGGGGCCGACGCGACCCGGTTCACGCTGCTGCGCGGCGCGAACCCCGGCGGCGACGTCCCCGTGGCGGAGCAGTGGGCGCAGGGGTCGCGCAACTTCTGCAACAAGCTGTGGAACGCGACGCGGTTCGCGCTCATCAACGGCGCGCACGTCCGCGGCGAGATGCCCGCCGAAGTCTCCACCGTCGACGCGTGGGTCCTGTCGCGCCTCCAGACCGTCATCGCCGAGGTGGACGCGCACCTGGAGTCCTACGACTTCGCGAAGGCGTGCGAGACGCTCTACCACTTCGCGTGGGACGAAGTCTGCGACTGGTACGTCGAGCTGGCGAAGGTGCAGCTGGCCGACGACCGGGCCGAAGCGACGCGCCGGGTCCTGGGCGAGGTGCTCGACAAGCTGCTGCGGCTGCTGCACCCCGTGATCCCGTTCGTCACCGAGGAACTGTGGACGTCCCTGACGGGCGGCGAGACGATCGTGACAGCGCCGTGGCCGTCCGCCGAGCCGGGACGCGCCGACCGGGACGCCGAGGCGCTCATCGAGTCGCTGCAGCGGCTCGTGACGGAGGTCCGGCGGTTCCGCGCCGACCAGGGCCTCAAGCCGGGCCAGAAGGTCGCGGCGGCGCTGGAGTGGGACGGCTCGCCGCTGGCGGCGCACGAGGAGGGCGTTCGCGCGCTGCTGCGCCTCACCGAGCCGGGGGACGGCTTCGCGGCGACCGCGTCCCTGCCGGTCGAGGACGTCACCGTCCGGCTCGACACCGCGGGCGCCATCGACGTCGCCGCCGAGCGCAAGCGGCTGGAGAAGGACCTCGCCGCCGCCCGCAAGGAGGTGGAGCAGGTCGGCCGGAAGCTCGGCAACGAGGCGTTCATGGCGAAGGCGCCCGAGGCCGTCGTCGCCAAGAACCGGGACCGGCTCGCCCAGGCCGAGGCGGACATCAGGCGGCTGGAGTCGCAGCTGACCGCGCTGCCCGCCGTCTGACACGGCAGCCGAACCATCGGGAGTGCAATGGCCGAATCACCCCCTCGGTCCGAGATGCCGGACTCCTCGTCCGGCGATGACCTGAACGCGCCGCAGGCCGTCGAGGACGGCGGCCCGCCGGAGGACGCCGCGGCGGCGCCGTGGGGCGACTCGCGTCCGTGGTGGTCGGCCGACTCCGGCGGCGGGACGGGCCCGCACGCGCCCGTCCCGGACGGGACCGGCCCGCAGATCGTGATCCGGGACGCGTCGGGCGGGCACCCGCTCGTCCCGGACGGCACCGGCCCGCTGCCCGTGCTCCCCGGCCCGCCGGCGGGCCCCTTCCCGCCGGGGCCGCCGCTGCCCGGCGTGCTGCCGCACGGAGCCGGACGGAAGCGGTTCCCGAGGTTCCTGCTCGTGGCGGGCGCCGCCGCCGTCGGGACCGTCGTGCTCATGGCGGGCGTGCTCGCGTTCCGGACGGGCGCCGGCGACGACGGCGCCGGAGGCGGGAAGAAGGCCCCCGGCGGGAAGGACGCCCGCGCCGCAGGCGTCCCCGCCTCCAAGAAGGTGATCAGCGCGGGCGCGACCGCGGGCGGCCTGCGCATGGACGGCCTGACCTCCCCCCAGGCGAGCGCGGCGTACCCGTTCGTCGTCACGGCGATCGAGGCTGCCGGGGTTCCGGTCGCCGAGCGCGGCAGGGCCGTGTACAGCGAGGAGCCCGTCCGGCCGATCAACGTCCTGTTCGTGGGCGGGACGGGCCGGGTCGGCGACCCCGCGGACTTCCTGCAGAAGGCGCGGCCCACGACGTTCATCGCCGGGCAGGACGCCGACCCCGGCGAGAAGGACGGGAAGGCCGTCTGCGGAACGTTCGCCGTCCTCGCCGATACGCACACGTACTGCGCGTGGGCGACCGCGGACTCCTACGGCGTCGTCGCGTCCAACCGGCCGTCGCTGAACCCGCGTTTCCCGCTGATGGCCGAGGTCATGCGGCGGATCAGGGCGGACGTCGAGAGGCCGCGGTGACGAAGAGCCGATCGGTGTCGGCGCCGACCGCGTCCAGGACGAGCCCGGTGAAGTAGACGGTCCCGAGCACGACGACGCGGCGCCCGAGCGCGGCGAGGAACGCGGGCGTGACGGCGTCGGCGCCGACGATCTCCCAGCCGGTCGGCAGCGGGCGGGTGAAGCGCAGATGCGGCAGCGGCAGCCGGACGAACGTCACCGGCAACCCGTCCAGCGCGGCGACGGCGCCGTCCAGGTCCTTGTGGTCGGGGAGGCAGACGACGACGCGGTCGATCGCGCCCCAGACGCGCCGCGCGGCGGTGAGGGCGGCGGCGATTCCTGTCCCGTCGACGGCGGAGTCGATCAGCAGCCGTGTCGCCGATCCCGGCACGTCGTGCCAGGACAGCCGCCCCGGCAGGACGACCGACGCAAGCACATCGCGAAGTGCCCCGTCCGGCGGCTCGGTGACGCCCGGCAGGCGGCGGGCCGCGACGACGCCGAGTTCGGCGCTGCCGCGCACCAGCCCGCCGGGCAGCAGGTCTTCCGCGAGCCCGCTGCCGCCCGCCGCCACCCGCTCCACATCTCCCAGGACCCCGGTGACCTCGGCCGACTGCGGCGCGGACAGCACGGCCGTCGCGGGCCCCGCCACGCCGAGCTTCTCTTCCGCGATCTCCGCCGGAGTGTCCCCGAGCACCCCGGCGTGCTCCCGGAAGATCGGCGTGATCGCCACGACGGCGGGCGGGAAGAGGGAGACCTCGTCCGACCGTCCGCCCATGCCCGCCTCCAGGACGATCGCGTCCGCGCCCACCCGCCGCGCGTGCACGACCCCCGCGATGGTGAAGAGCCCGGACGGCGACAGATAGCCCCCTGCAGGCGGCGGTAGAGCGCGAATGGCCTCCTCCAGAAGGCTCCCCAGGAACTCAAGCTCTTCTTCCGAGACAGCGCGCCCGTCCACCCTGATCCGTTCGCGATTGCTGCGAAGACCAGGACTCGTGACCGTGCACACCCGAAGCCCGGAGGCCGCGAGAAAGGCGGACGCGTAGGTAGCCGCCGTTCCCTTCCCCTTAGACCCCACGACGGTCAGGACGGGCGCGTCCGGCGAGAGGATGTCCAGGACGGCCGCCAGCTCGCGTGCCCGCCCTATATCGCGGGTCTCGCCGGGAGCCCGCCGCTCCCATTCCCGGAAGAACACGTCCATGACTCCAGTGTGGGTCCGTCCGGAACCCGGGGGACCGGCGAGTAGGCTCTGAGATCGTGAACCAGGTATCCGAGGCGTCCGACTACCAGCGCGCAGTCGGCGCGATCATGGCCCGCGGCGTCGAGTGGGAGATCGACCCCACGCTCGACCGCGTCCGCGACCTGGTCGACGTCCTGGGGGAGCCGCACCGAAGCTACCCGGTGATCCACATCGCCGGGACGAACGGCAAGACCAGCACCGCCCGGCTCATCGAGGCGCTGCTGCGCGAGCGCGGCCTGCGCACGGGCCTGTTCACCAGCCCGGAGATGACCACGCTGCGGGAGCGGATCGCGATCGACGGCGAGCCGCTCAGCGAGGAGCGGTTCGTCGCCGCGTACGAGGAGGTGCTCCCGTTCGCGCAGCTGGTCGACGGCAAGCACGAGGCGCGCCTCTCGTTCTTTGAGGTCCTGACCGCGATGGCGTACGCGGCGTTCGCGGACGCGCCGGTCGACGTGGCCGTGGTCGAGGCCGGCATGGGCGGCGCGTGGGACGCGACGAACGTGGCCGACGGCGCCGTCGCCGTCATCACCCCGATCGGGCTGGACCACACCCGCTACCTGGGCGACACCATCGAGGAGATCGCCGGGGAGAAGGCCGGGATCATCAAGCCGGAGTCGGTGGTCGTGCTGGCGCAGCAGCCGGTCGAGGCGGCCGAGGTGCTGCTGCGGCGGGTCGTGGAGGTCGGCGCGGCGGCGGCGCGCGAGGGCGTCGAGTACGGCGTGCTCAGCCGGGACGTCGCCTTCGGCGGCCAGCAGGTGGGCGTTCAGGGCCTGCACGGCCGCTATGACGAGATCTTCCTGCCGCTGTTCGGCGAGCACCAGGCGAGCAACGCCGCGACGGCCCTCGCCGCCGTGGAGGCGTTCGCCAGCGGCGCGCCGACCAGGGGAGAGACCAACCTTGAGGCCACCACCCGCATCGCGCCGGGCGAGGTCTACCTCGGCGGGAACGAGGGCCAGCTCGACCCGGCGCTGGTGCGCAGCGGCTTCGCCAAGTCCGCCTCGCCCGGACGCCTGGAGGTCGCGCGGACCGGCCCGACCGTCCTGCTGGACGCGGCGCACAACCCGCCGGGGATGGCCGCGACCGTCGCCACGGTCACCGAGTCGTTCGGCTTCACCCGGCTCGCCGGGGTGCTCGCGATCGCCGCGGACAAGGACGTCGCGGGCGTCCTCGACCAGCTCGAACCCGTCGTCGCCGAGCTGGTCGTGACGCGGAACTCCTCGCCGCGGTCGATGCCGCCCGAGGAGCTGGCCGAGCTCGCCCAGAGCATCTTCGGCCCGGAGCGCGTCCATGTCGAGGATCGCCTGGACGACGCGATCGACCGGGCGATCGGCCTCGCGGAGGAGACCGGCGAGTACCGGGGCGCCGGGGTCCTGATCACCGGCTCGGTGGTCACGGCCGGCGACGCCCGGATCCTGCTGCGCGTTGAGGAGGCCCGATGACCGGAGCGGAGCGAGGATCTTCGGGCCGACTGCCCGGGGGTCTGGGGGTCGCCCCCCAGAAAGGCAGGGCCCGGTGAGCATGAGCGCCTCTGCCGCGGCGAATCCGGTCCGGAGGCTGTTCGCGACCGTCCTGGCCTGCGAGGCCATCGTGATCGCGCTCGCGATCCCGGTGGCGGTGGCCGTGCTGGACGTGGACGGCGCGACCGCGGGCGCGGTGTGCGGCGGCCTCGCCGTCGCGTGCGTGCTGATGGCGGGCCTGCTGCGGTTTCCGTGGGCGGTCGCGGCGGGCAGCGTCCTGCAGCTGCTGATCATCGCGACCGGGTTCATGGTGCCGGCCATGTTCTTCCTCGGCGCCGTGTTCGGGGCGCTTTGGGCGACGGCCATTTGGATGGGACGCAAGGCGGAGCGCGCCCGGCCGCGCTAAATTCGCGAGGGACGCATTCATTCATCTGCCGATTCCGCGCAATTCCAATCCTTTTCCTGATTCCGACATATTTCTCATTTGGGAAATGCGCGTGCGGTGGATGACGACCCTGCGAAGGAGCAGGCCGTGTCCCTGCACGCACGCGGACATGCACCCGCCGCCCCCGTCCGGGGATATCCGGCCGCGCCTCCGGAGGGCCGCGCGCGCCGCCGGCTCGCGGCGTCCGGCGCGCTGCTGCTGACGCTCACCGCCGTGCCCGCCGCCGTCCTCGCGGTGCCGGACGCCGTCGTGAACGTCGTCCCCGCCGCCGCGAGCGCCCTCGACCTGGGCGAGTCCGGGATCGGCGGGCTGCTGCGCGCCACCGGGCTGACGCTGCCCGCGCTCGTCGTCGCGGTGCCGCTCGCCGCCGTGGCCGCGCGCCGGTTCTCCGCGTGGCCCGTCCTCGCCGCGGGGCTGGCCGTCCTGCTGTCCGGGCTCGGCGCGGTCAAGTTCGCCCACACCGTGCCCCTCGTCGGGACGGTCCGCGCCGTCCAGGGCGCGGGCGCGGGGATGATGCTGCCCGCCTGCCTCATCCTGGTGTGGGAGCGGCGGAACCGCGCCTTGACCGCCGCCTGGGCGGGCACGCTCGTGGGCACGCTGCTCGTGGCGATGCCCTTGGCGCTCAGGGCCGTCCCGGCGCCGGCGGACGAGATGGCCGTCCCGGACTGGCGTGTCGCGCTCGTCCCGTACCCGTGGGCCGCCGTGGCCGCCGCCGTCGCCGCGCTCGTCCACCTGCTCCTGCGCGGACGCGGCCCGGGGGCGCTGCCCGTGTCCCGGCACACCGAGCGCGGCCAGCTCCTCCTGCCGTTCGTCCCGGCGGCGGGCTTCGCGTTCCTCGCGGTCGTGGCGGCGGCCGGATGGTCGCCAGGCGCCCGGCTCATCGTCGGGGCCTTCGCGCTGCCCGCCCTGCTCGGCCTCGCCCTCGCCGCCCGCCGGGACGTGATCGCTGGCAGCCCGTTCGGCTGCGCCGTCGTCATGATCGCCGCCGGCCTGCTCACCTACCCGGTCGCGGGCCCGCTGGCCGGCCTCGCCGCCGCCGACGCCCACGACCGGGGCGGCCCGGCCGTCGTGCCGCTGCTCCCGTTCGCCGCCGCGGCCGCCGCGGCGATGGCCGGGGCGCTCGCCTCCGCCTGCGTCCCCGCGCGCCACGCCGTCCGCGCCGTCCACGCCGGATTCGTCCTGATGATCGCGGCGGTGCCGCTCGGCCTCCTCACCCACCTCGACGGCCGCTGGACGATGCTCGTCCCGCTCGCCCTCCTCGGCGCCGGAGCCGGCGCGGCCCTCGCCGCCTCGCTGCGGGACGCGGGCGTCGGCGCCGTGCTCTTCGGCCTGTCCCTCTGCTTCCCCGCCGTGCTGGCCGGGCAGCTCCTGGTCCTGTCCCTCCAGGCATCCTGGCTGGAACGGCTGCGCCCGGTCACCGAGGCCGACCGGATCCAGGCGCTGCGGGACGGCTACGACGCCTGGCTCATCGTCGCCGGAGCGGCCGCCGTCCTCCTCGCCGCCGCCACGGCGAGACCGTCCCGGAAGACCGCCGCGGGCCCGGGAGCCCGGTAAGATTCGCGCGCTGCATATTCCGAGTTTCCTCAAGGAGAACCACCCGTGTCCGAGCGCACTCTCGTCCTCGTCAAGCCCGACGGCGTCCGCCGCGGCGTCGTCGGTGAGGTCATCTCCCGGATCGAGCGCAAGGGCCTGAAGCTCGTCGCGCTGGAACTCCGCACCCTCGCCAGGGAGACCGCCGAGGCCCACTACGAAGAGCACGCCAGCAAGCCGTTCTTCGGCGAGCTCGTCGAGTTCATCACCGGCGGCCCGCTGGTCGCCATGGTCGTCGAGGGCCCGCGCGCCATCGAGGCCTTCCGCGGGCTCGCCGGCGCGACCGACCCGGTCAGCGCCACCCCCGGCACCATTCGCGGCGACCTCGCCCTGGAGATCGGCGAGAACATCGTCCACGGGTCCGACTCGACCTACTCGGCCGACCGCGAGATCAAGCTCTTCTTCCCCGAACTCGGCTGAGAATCCCGCCCGGCGCGCGGGCGGTGATCGGCCGCCCGCGCGTCTTTGGCGAATGCCGGGCTGCTCAGGGAGCGTTTTTTGATCGACTCGCGGCCCTCTGGTGACTGCCCGGGGACGTCCGCGCACGTTACGATGGACAGACCGCTATACACGCCCGTCAATCATGAAGGGCTCCCTTTCTTCATGGGTAACAAGCTGTCGTTTCTCGGCCGTGACATGGCGGTCGATCTTGGTACCGCCAACACCCTGGTGTACGTGCGCGGGCGTGGCATCGTCCTCAACGAACCGTCCGTGGTGGCGATCAACACCAACACGGGGAAGATCGTCGCGGTGGGCATCGAGGCGAAGCGGATGATCGGCCGCACCCCGGGCAACATCGTCGCGGTCCGCCCGCTGAAGGACGGCGTCATCGCCGACTTCGACGTCACCGAGCGGATGCTGCGCTATTTCATCCAGAAGGTGCACAAACGCCGGCACTTCGCCAAGCCGCGCATCGTGGTGGCGGTGCCGAGCGGCATCACCGGCGTCGAGCAGCGCGCGGTGAAGGAGGCCGGCTACCAGGCCGGCGCCCGCCGCGTCTACATCATCGAGGAACCGATGGCCGCCGCGATCGGCGCGGGGCTGCCCGTGTACGAGCCGACAGGGAACATGGTCGTCGACATCGGCGGCGGCACCACCGAGGTCGCGATCATCTCGCTCGGCGGGATCGTCACCAGCCAGTCCGTCCGCGTCGGCGGCGACGAGCTCGACCAGGCCGTCATCTCGTTCTCCAAGAAGGAGTACTCCCTGATGCTCGGGGAACGTACGGCCGAGGAGATCAAGATGGCGATCGGGTCCGCGTACCCCGGCGGCGACGAGGAGCCGCATGCCGAGATCCGCGGCCGCGACCTCGTCAGCGGGCTGCCGAAGACCGTCGTGATCTCCGCCGAGGAGGTCAGGCGGGCCATCGAGGAGCCGGTCAACGCCGTGGTGGACGCGGTGAAGACCACGCTCGACAAGTGCCCGCCGGAGCTGTCCGGCGACATCATGGACCGCGGGATCGCGCTCACCGGCGGCGGCGCGCTGCTGAAGAACCTCGACGAGCGGCTCCGCGAGGAGACCGGGATGCCCATCCACCTGGTGGACAACCCGCTCGACTCGGTGGTCCTCGGCACCGGCAAGTGCGTCGAGGACTTCGAGGAGCTCCGGCAGGTCCTCGTGCCGGAGCCGCGGCACTAACACCCCCCGGCGGACTAAGGGAACGGGAGGTCGGTGGGGTGAAGGACACCCGGCGCACCCGCGTCGTCCTCGGCGTGCTGCTCGTCGTGGCGCTCGCGATGATCACCATTGACTACCGCGGCGGGGCCGACTCCCCGCTGCGCGGGCTGCGCGACGTCGGCGCGACCGTGTTCGGTCCGGTGGAGCGGGCGTCGGCGTCCGTCGTCCGGCCGGTGAGCAACACCTTCGACGCGATCACCGACGCGCCCGGCGAGCGGCGCCGCGCCGACAAGCTCGAACGGCAGAACCAGAAGCTGCGCGAGCAGCTGCGCTCCATGCGCCTCGACCAGGACAAGTCCGCGCAGCTGCAGCGGCTGCTAGGCACCGCCGGGATGGGCGGCTACGAGATCCTCGCCGCGCAGGTGATCTCCGCCGGGCAGGGCTTCGAGGACACCGTCACCATCGACGCCGGCAGCCGCAGCGGCATCAAGCGCGACATGACCGTGATGAGCGCGGACGGGCTCGTCGGCCGCGTCACCCGCGTCGGGCCCGCGACGGCGACCGTCCTGCTCGCCACCGACCAGACGTCGTCGATCGGGTCCCGGCTCGAAAGCTCCAAGGAGATCGGGATCGTCCAGGGCCACGGGCGCCGCGGCCTCGGCGGGCACGGCGCCACGCCGCTGCGCTTCCAGCTGCTGGACGCCGCCGCCCCGATCCAGGTCGGGCAGCGCCTCGTCACGCTCGGCTCGCAGGGCCAGCGGCCGTACGTCCCGGGCGTCCCCATCGGCGTCGTCGAGCGGATCGACCGCTCCACCGGGGGCCTGACCCGCACCGCCTACGTCCGGCCGTTCGTGAAGTTCACCAGCCTGGACGTCGTCGCCGTCGTGGTCGCCCCGCCGAAGACCGACCCGCGGGACGCGGTGCTTCCGCCGAGGCCGAAACCGCCGCCCACCCCGACGCCGCCGAGCGCGAGCCCGTCCGCGAGCCCGTCGGGCTCCGGGCGCCCGGACGCGCGGCCGAGCGGCCGGGAGACCCCGTCCACGAATCCGAGCCGGGGAGACTGACGTGCTGAACCCGCCCGAGGCGTCGCCGGCCGGCCGCGGCGTGGTCGCCGCCGTCGTCATCGCCGTGACGCTGATCCTGCAGGTGTCGGTCGCGAACCGGCTGCCGCTGCCCGGCGGCGTCCAACCCGACCTGGTGCTGCTGGCCGTCGTCGCGCTGGCGCTCGTCGCCGGGTCGATGACGGGCATGGTCACCGGGTTCCTCGCCGGCCTCGCCGCCGACATCATCCCGCCCGCCGACCACACCATCGGCCGGTACGCGCTCGTCTACTGCCTCATCGGCTACCTGTGCGGCGTCGCGTCCGACGAGATGGACCGGCAGTCGGTCGTGCCGTTCTTCGCCGTCGCCGCCGGCGCGCTCGCCGGGACCGTCGTCTACGCGGGCACCGGCATGATCCTCGGCGATCCGCGCGCCGAGTGGGCCACCGTGTCGAGCATGGTGCCGCTGCAGGTGCTGTACGACGTCATCGCGAGCCCGTTCGTCGTGTGGGCGGTGCTGCGCGCGACCCGCCGGTACGAACGCGGCGAACGCTCCCGGAGCGGCGACACCCTCTCGGTGCCCGCCGCCCGCTACCGCGCGATGTCGGGACGGGGCTGAGGCCGGTGAACCCGCGCACCCACTTCCGCCTGGTCGTCCTGTACGTGCTGGTCGGCGCGCTGCTGCTCGTCCTCGTCGGGCGCATGTGGACGCTCCAGGTCCTGGAGGGCGAGCACTACAAGGGGATCGCCGCCCAGAACCGCACCCGCGACATCGTCGTCCCCGCCGTCCGCGGCATGATCCTGGACGACCGCGGCCGTCCCCTCGTCCGCAACACCAGCGCGCTGGTCGTGTCCGTCGACCGGACGACGCTGTCGCGGCAGGAGGACGGCGGCGAGAGCATCCTGAAGCGGCTCTCGGCCGTCCTCGGGATCAGCCAGGACGAGATCACCAAGCGCATCCGGCTGTGCGGGCCCGGCATCAAGCGGCCCTGCTGGCCCGGCTCCCCGTACCAGCCGATCCCCGTCGAGGACCACGTCGACCCCAAGCGCGCCCTCCAGATCATGGAGCGGCAGGAGGAGTTCCCCGGCGTCACCGCGCAGGTCCAGGCCGTCCGCGACTATCCGGAGCCGGAGGGCGCGAAGCCCGCGCAGGTCCTCGGCTACCTCCAGCCGATCACGCAGGAGGAGATGGACAAGCGCACCGGCCTCAAGGTCACCGGCTACAGCGGCGTCGACCTCGTCGGCCGCGCCGGGCTGGAGGCGCAGTACGACGCGGCGCTGCGCGGCGAGCCCGGGTTCCGCAAGGTCCTCGTCGACAGCCAGGGGCGCGTCACCGGAACCGCCGACGAGGAGGCGGCCGTCCCCGGCAACCACCTCGTCACCAGCATCGACGCGGGCGTGCAGGGCGCCGCCGAGAAGGCGCTCAAGAACGCGATCGACGGCGCGCGCAAGGCGGGCCGCCCCGCGGACGCGGGCGCCGCCGTCGTGATGGACGTGCAGACCGGCCGGATGGTCGCGATGGCCAGCCACCCGACGTACGACCCCGCGATCTGGACGGGCGGCATCTCCCAGGAGCAGTACGAGGCCCTGCTCGGCAAGAAGAAGGGCGAGCCGCTGATCTCCCGCGTCACGCAGGGCCAGTTCGCGCCCGGCTCGACGTTCAAGATCTCCTCGGTGGCCGCCGCGGTGAGGGACGGCAACAGCCTCAACGGCATCTACCCGTGCCCCGGCTCGTACAACGTCGGCAACCGCGCGTTCCAGAACTTCGAGGGCCAGGGCCACGGCCCGATGAACCTGCACAGGGCCCTCGTGGTGTCCTGCGACACGATCTTCTACCGGTTCGCGTACCAGGAATGGCAGCGCGACGGCGGGATGAAGCCGAAGAAGAACCCGTCCGACCCGATGGTGAAGATGGCGCGCGAGTACGGGTTCGGCTCCCGCACCGGCATCGACCTGCCGAGCGAGAGCGAGGGCCGCATCCCGGACCGCGCCTGGAAGAAGGGCTACTGGGACGCCACCAAGGCCGCCAACTGCAAGGGCGCCAAGGAGGGCTACCCGCAGGTCGCGAAGACCGACCCGGCGCGCGCCGCCTACCTGAAGGCCGTCGCGACGGAGAACTGCACCGAGGGCTTCGTGTGGCGTCCCGGCGATGCGGCGAACTTCTCCGTCGGGCAGGGTGACGTCCTGGTGACGCCGCTGCAGCTCGCCCGCGCGTACGCGGCCATCGCGAACGGCGGCAAGCTGGTCGTGCCGCGGCTCGGCGTCGCGGTGATGCGGCCGGACGGCACCGTCGCGCAGCGGATCGACGCGCCGTCGCCCGAGCGGCTGCCCGTCGACCAGAAGGTGATCAAGTACATCCGCAAGGCGCTCGGGGACGTCACCAAGCAGGGCACGGCCGCGGGCGCGTTCGGCGGGTTCGACATGAAGACGGTCGACGTGGGAGGCAAGACGGGCACCGCCGAGGTGTACGGCAAGGAGGACACCTCCTGGTTCGCCTCGATCGGCCCGATGAAGAAGCCGCGGTTCGCGGTGGTGGCGATGGTCTCCCAGGGCGGGACGGGCGCGTCCACGGCGGCGCCGGCCGTCCGGGAGATCTGGGAGGCGATGTACGGGACGAAGGACCGCCCGCCCCTCCTCAAGGACGGCAGGCTCCCGTCCGAGCTGCCGGCCCTGCCCGGTGAGGGAACCGCCCCGTGATCACCGGTTCGGGCGTCGGGAGCGTCGGGAGCGTCGAGGGGTACGCGGCGCGGCGCGGGCTGCGCAGCCGGCTCGGCGGGCTGCGGCGGCTCGACCTGCCGCTGTTCCTGGCGGTGCTGGCGCTGTCGGTCATCGGCGCGCTGCTCGTCCGCTCTGCAACGTTCCAGCTGCTGACCGAGCAGGGCAAAGACCCTGAAGGCTTCCTCAAGCGGCACATCCTCAACCTGTTCATCGGGTTCGCGCTGGGCGGCCTCGTCACCGTCCTGGACTACCGGCTCCTGCGCGCGTACGTCCCGATCCTGTACGGGGTCGCGTGCGTCGGGCTCGTCGCCGTCCTGACCCCGCTCGGCGAGACGATCAACGGGTCGCACTCGTGGATCGTGATCGGCGGCGGCTTCCAGGTGCAGCCGTCGGAGTTCGCCAAGGTCGGCCTGGTCGTGCTGCTCGCGATGATCCTGGGCGAGCCGCGCGACGGGGAGATCGGCCCCGGCCGCCGCGACGTGCTGCTCGCGCTCGTCCTCGCCGGGGTGCCCGCCGTGCTGATCATGCTCCAGCCCGACCTCGGCACCACGCTGGTGTTCATCGCGGTGGTGCTCGGCATGCTGGCGATCTCCGGCGCGCAGAAGCGGTGGCTCTTCGGCCTGGTCGGCGGCGGGCTCGCCGCGGGCGCCGCGGTGTGGTTCCTCGGCCTGCTGGAGGACTACCAGATCGACCGGTTCACCGCGTTCATGGACCCGGAGGCCGACCCGCGCGGCGCCGGCTACAACGCGCAGCAGGCCCGGATCGCGGTCGGGTCGGGCGGCGCGTTCGGCAAGGGCCTGTTCCAGGGCGAGCAGACCGGCGGGCACTTCGTCCCCGAGCAGCAGACCGACTTCATCTTCACGGTCGCGGGCGAGGAGCTCGGCTTCGTCGGCGGCGCCGTGATCGTCGCGCTGCTCGGCGTGGTGCTGTGGCGCGGCCTGCGCATCGCCACCCAGGCCGCCGACCCGTTCGGGACGCTCGTCGCGACCGGCGTCGTGTGCTGGATGGGGTTCCAGACCTTCCAGAACGTCGGGATGTCGATCGGCATCATGCCGATCACGGGCCTGCCGCTGCCGTTCGTGTCGTACGGCGGCTCCGCCACCTTCGCGAACATGATCGCGTTCGGGCTGCTGCAGGCGGTGCACATCCGGCGGCGTCCGTTCGATTAGCGCGACGCCGGTAGAGTGGACGTCCATCCCACGTCCCCTGCACGGAGGATTCCGTCATGCCGGTCGAGTCGCTCTTCCCGCGCCTGGAACCGCTGCTCCCGGGCGTGCAGAAGCCGATCCAGTACGTCGGCGGCGAGCTGAACTCCCAGATCAAGGACTGGGACGAGGCGGACGTCCGATGGGCGCTGATGTACCCGGACGCCTACGAGGTCGGGCTGCCGAACCAGGGCGTCCAGATCCTCTACGAGATCCTGAACGAGCGCGAGGGCGTCCTCGCGGAGCGGACGTACTCGGTGTGGCCCGACATGGAGGCCGTCATGCGGGAGCACGGCATCCCGCAGTTCACCGTCGACGCGCACCGCCCGGTCGCCGCGTTCGACGTCCTGGGCGTGTCGTTCTCCACCGAGCTCGGCTACACGAACCTCCTCACGGCCCTGGACCTCGCCGGCATCCCCCTGGACGCCGCCGACCGCACGAACGACCACCCCATCGTGATCGCGGGCGGGCACGCCGCGTTCAACCCGGAGCCCATCGCCGACTTCATCGACGCGGCCGTCCTGGGCGACGGCGAGGAGATAACCCTCGCCATCACCGAAGTGATCCGCGAATGGAAGTCCGAGAACGAACCCGGTGGCCGGGACGAACTCCTGCTGCGCCTGGCCGCATCCGGCGGCGTCTACGTCCCCCGCTTCTACGACGTCACCTACCTTCCTGACGGCCGCATCCAGCGCGTGGCGCCGAACCGCCCCGGCGTCCCGTGGCGTGTCGACAAGCACACCGTCATGGACCTCGACCAGTGGCCGTACCCGAAGAAGCCCCTGGTCCCGCTCGCGGAGACCGTCCACGAGCGGTTCAGCGTGGAGATCTTCCGCGGCTGCACCCGCGGCTGCCGGTTCTGCCAGGCCGGGATGATCACCCGTCCGGTGCGGGAACGCTCGATCACCACGATCGGCAACATGGTCGAGCAGGGCCTCAAGGAATCGGGCTTCCAGGAGGTCGGCCTGCTCAGCCTGTCCAGCGCCGACCACAGCGAGATCGGCGACGTCGCGAAGGGCCTGGCCGACCGCTACGAGGGCACCAACACCTCCCTCTCCCTCCCGTCCACCCGCGTGGACGCGTTCAACATCACCCTCGCCAACGAGTTCTCCCGCGGCGGCCGCCGCTCGGGCCTGACGTTCGCCCCGGAGGGCGGCTCGGAGCGGATGCGCAAGGTGATCAACAAGATGGTCACCGAGGACGACCTGATCCGCACCGTCACCACCGCGTACGAGAACGGCTGGCGCCAGGTCAAGCTGTACTTCATGTGCGGCCTGCCCACCGAGGAGGACGAGGACGTCCTCGCCATCGCCGGCATGGCGAAACGCGTCATCCAGGCGGGCCGCGACGCAACCGGCCGCAAGGACATCCGCTGCACGGTCTCCATCGGCGGTTTCGTGCCCAAGCCGCACACCCCGTTCCAGTGGGCCGCGCAGTGCGACCACGAGACCGTCGACCGCCGCCTGCACGCCCTCAAGGACTCCCTGCGCCGCGACAAGGAGTACGGCCGCGCCATCGGCCTGCGCTACCACGACGGACAGCCGTCCATCATCGAGGGCCTCCTCTCCCGCGGCGACCGCCGCGTCGGCAAGGTCATCCGCGCCGTCTGGGAGGGCGGCGGCCGCTTCGACGGCTGGAGCGAACACTTCTCCTACGACCGCTGGACGACCGCCGCACAAGAAGCCCTGGCCACCGACCCCGTAGACCTGGCCTGGTACACCGTCCGCGAACGCGAAGAAGTGGAAGTCCTGCCCTGGGACCACCTCGACGCGGGCCTGGACCGCGAGTGGCTCTGGCAAGACTGGCAGGACGCCGTAGACGAAACCGAAGTAGAAGACTGCCGCTGGACCCCCTGCTACGACTGCGGCGTCTGCCCCACCATGGGCACCGAAATCCAAATAGGCCCCACCGGCAAAAAACTCCTCCCCCTATCAGTCGTATAGACGATCGCACCCGACGTTCCCGGATTGGTCGCGCGCCCGCGAGACGAGCCCACTCGCTAGCGTAGGACTGCTCACCGGAGCAACGGTTTCGGCGGCACTGGGAGAATGGCGCGCAAGGTACCGCTCGGTGAGATCAGGTCAGGCCCGCCGCTCCTATACCCCCTCCCTGACCTGCATGACGTCGCGCCTGGACGGGCCCGTCGAGACCCACGCGTCGGCCCACTCTCGAACGGCGCTGTCGCGCGGACCCGTGCCGTCGATAATGGAGCAAGTGAGCGCGGCCAGGCCAATGCTCCAAAACTCCTTCTCGGCTGTATTGAAGCCGGCTGGATCGCGCTCAACTACTAGCTCGGGGCCGGGCTAGGCCGCTCCTGAGAGCGTGTCGTGAACGGTTCCTTCCGCGTTCGCGGCGACCATCGTCCAGCAGACGATCCGCACCGGCGCGGCGCACGTGCCAAGGTCGCTGGCCTGCCTTCCCGGGGTCGGCGAGCCGCGGGTGGCCGTCGTGGCTGGTTGCGGCGCGGTCGGTGGGGGCGGAAAGCCCTGTGTTGTCGGGGATGCAGGGGTGCTGGGCATGGGGGCGGGCGCGGGGGTGGGCGGGGGGACGTACTCTATAGGGAGACCTTTGATTTCGACTCGACGCGAGTAGGAAGGACCAGAACCCTGGCACCCATGCCGGAGGGTCCGCCGCCGGCCCCCGTGACCCAGCGACTGCGCGTCCGCTATGCCAAGCGGGGCAGGCTGCGGTTCACGAGCCACCGCGACATTTCCCGGGCCGTGGAACGCGCCGTCAGGCGCGCCGGGATCCCTGTCGCGTTCAGCGGCGGGTTCACGCCCCACCCGAAGATCTCGTATGCGGGTGCGGCGGCGACAGGGGTGGCCAGTGAGGCGGAATACCTGGAGATCGGGCTCACCGCGCCGCGCGACCCTGCGCGGGTGCGGGCCGATCTCGACGCGGCCCTGCCCCGCGGGCTCGACATCGTCGATGTCGTGCCGGTACGGGCGGGACGCGACGGCGAAGCGCAGCCGAGAGCGGGCGCGTTCGCCGATCGCCTCGAGGCGTCCGAATGGCGGATCCGGCTGGACGGCGTGTCATCCGACGATGCCGCCGCCGCCGTGGCCGCCTTCATGGCCGCCGCCGAGGTCGAGGTGGAACGCCTCATGAAGAAGGGGCTGCGCCGTTTCGACGTGCGCGCCGCCGTGTCCTCCTGTGAGCTGGACCGGCGCGCCGCGGACGCGGCGGATGCCCCTTGTGCGATACTTCGAATGGTTGTTCGGCATTCCACACCCGCCGTACGACCCGACGACATCCTCACCGGACTGCGCCAGGTCGCCGACCTCGCGCCGCCGTCACCCCCGCTGGTGACCAGGCTGGCGCAGGGGCCCCTCGACGCGGACACCGGTGGCCTCGCGGATCCCCTGGATCCCGACCGGGAGATCGGACTGCCGTCCGGCGACGACGCCGAGACGGCCCGCGGCCAGGAGCGGCCGCTGCCCGGGGACGCCGCGAGCGTGGATGCCGTCAGCGCCTGACCGTGAGACCGAAGCCGTGGCGACACGGAACCGGTCCCGCAGGGTACGGCGGGCGCACCCCCGACGACTTCGTCGTCATGGCCGGACGGTCGTCCGGCGGTGGCGGCACCGACGACTGATGGAGTGCTCCCGTGCGGCGCACCGCATCGATCCGCCCCTCGGCGGAGCGTGCGGACGCGCCCGGGAGCCTGACGGGAGATTGCCCGGATGCTTGAGAACGAAGCCGACTCGGCCAATGCCGAAGGCACACAGAACGAGAACACCGATACCGCGAGCGCGGAGGTCGAGAACGGCGCGGGGGTGACGTCGCGTCCGCGGCGGGCCAGCCGTCCCGCGGGTCCGCCGCCCGAGTCGGCCGCGACCGGCGCCTCCACCCCGGAACCTGCGGGGGAGGCCGCCCCGGCGGAGGAGGCTCCTGAGCCGCCGAAGCGCGCCACACGGGCCCGGACCCGCACCCGGAGCGGTAAGGCCGCCGAGACATCCGAGCCCGTTCCGATGACCGGTGCCGAGACCTCCCCGGACACCGAGACCGAGCCCCCTGCCACCGCCGCGACCGAGCAGGCCGACGATGCGCCCGCGCCGCGTACGCGCACTCGGACGCGCCGCCGGCCCGCCGCTTCCTCGGAGGCGGCCGCGGCATCGGCCGTCCCCGCTGTTCCGCCGGTGCCGGACGCGCCGGCCGCCGAGCAGGGGCAGGGGCAGGAGCAGGTGTCGGAGACCGAGCCCGTCAGCGGCGTCGGCATCCCCGGCGTGACGTTCCAGCCGCCGATGGTCGTGTTCCAGCCGCCGCAGCCGAAGTCCGACACCGCCGCCCGGCCCAAGGACGAGCCGAAGCGCGAGGTCGTGGAGGACGACGGCGCCGACGAGGAGAGCGACGAGCCGCCGTCCGACGAGGACGAGTCCGACGACCGTCCGTCCCGCAGGCGCCGCCGCCGTGGCGGACGCGGGCG
>NZ_JBIRAY010000026.1:0-70292 GCF_044326405.1 Actinomadura sp. 1N219
TCGGTCACCGGCAACAACGGTTCAATCGCCGCCCAGGCGGCTTCGGTCAACTCACCACGACGGACCACACACACCATCAAACAAAACACCGCCGCTGTGCGGCGGTGTTTTGTCAGACACGGCCTAGACCGACTTTCTGAACGCAAGGGAGGTAGCTGGGTTGGCGGTCGCCCCCGGCGGCACCTGGCTCGCCCCGCCCCGCAGGCTGGTGAATGCCGCCGCCGATGCGGATGCCTCCAGGCGCGTTCCCCGGCCGAGACGCATGCAAAGCCGGCGTCCTCGGCGAGGCGGAGGAACTGCCGATCGCCGGGCCGGCCCTCTTCATCCGGGAGATGCGATCACCTTTCATCGGTACTGCAGGCGTGCCTGCCGGGGGAGGTCGCCGAATTTGCCGCCGTGGAAGTCACGGAATGCCTGGGCGATCTCGGCCTGAGTGTTCATGACGAAGGGCCCGCCGATGGCGACGGGCTCCCTGATCGGCTCCCCGCTGTAGACCATCACCACGCTCTGCGTCTCACCGTCGGTCGTCTCCAGCGTGATCGACGAAATGGGCACGGCGGGGGCCGGGTCGGACCAGGCGATCTGACCTGCTTCCACGGTGCGTCCAGCGATGGTGACGCGGCCTTGCAGGACGTACAGGAACGCGCGGTCGCGGCCGGGCAGCCGGTGCTCGAACCGCCGGCGGGGCTCCAGGGTGATGATCGCGCCGGAGACGGGCCATTGGTTGATCGCCGGGCCGGCGACACCGTCCGCCTCGCCGGCGATCAAGTCGATCCGGGCGCCGTCGCGCTCGATGACCGGACGCCGTGCGGCGAGCAGGTCCTGGTAGCGCGTGCCCGTTAGCTTGCTGTCCCCGGGCAGGTTGACCCACAACTGGAGGGTGTGCGCCCGCTCGTCCCGGAAGGCAAGTTCGCGGTGGATGATGCCCTGTCCCGCGGTCATCCACTGCACGTCTCCGGCGGCCAGCGCCCCGCCGTTGCCGAGGCTGTCGCCGTGTTCGAGGACACCGTCGAGGACCAGGGTCACGGTCTCCAGGCCGCGGTGCGGATGCCAGTCGTAGCCCGGTGAGGAGAACCAGTCCTCGCCCAGCACCAGGAACGGGTCGGTCAGCTCCGGCCGCTCCGGGCCGAACAACATGTATTTGTCGTCGACCTTCTCGTCGGGACCGAGATGGGTCCTGCTTTCGACGCGTTCGATGCCGCGGCGCACGGTGTCCATCGGTGCCGCCCTCCTCGACGTTGAGTTGATGTGTCACCTCGACGGTACCTCATCGAGTTGATTCATCAACTCAAGGGTAGGATCGATGCCATGCAGGGCCTGACCGAACGCGAGCTCCGCGCATGGCGGACGTCCTTCCAGATGCTGCAGGTGCTGCGGGCGCGCCTCGGGCAGCAGCTCCAGGCCGACAGCGGTCTGTCCAACGCCGAATACTCGGTGCTGGTGCTGCTCTCCGAGGCGCCCGACCGGCGGCTGCGCGCGTACGAGCTCGGCCATGCGGCCGGCTGGGAGAAGAGCCGTACCCACCATCAGCTCACCCGGATGTGCAAACGGGGCCTGGTCACCCGGGAACGGTCCGGCTCCCGCGGCGTCTACGCGGCGCTCACCGAGAAGGGCCTTACCGCGATCAAGGACGCCGCCCCCGGCCACGCCCAAGAAGTCCGGCGCCTGTTCGTCGACCGCCTCACACCCGAAGAGCTCGACCAGTTCGCCGCCATCGCCGCCAAGATCCTCGACAACCTGCAAACTCAACAACCGCCGCAGTAGCTCCACCCGACAAGCCGCCACGCATCCAGCACTCCGCCAGGTACTGAACTTCCCCCTGCGTGGAGATCACCGGTGCTCCTATGGGTGTCAATCGGTGGCGGCAGATTTATGGGGTTGGCGTGTTGGTCTGGTGAGGGCTTGAAGAGTTCGCGGGCGGTGTAGCGCTTGAGGCAGATGGGCCTGAGCGGAATCGGGAGCGCGCCTTGCGCCGCCTGCCGAGCACCGACGCAGGTCACTGTCACACGAGCAGCGTCTCGAGTTCCGGAAGTCGGCCGAACAGTTCGGCAAGGCCGTGCACCCCGTTGCGCACGGACTCGTGCGACAGCGCGAGGTCAGGGCCAGTGCTCGCCTCGACGCCGGCGAGGCACCGCAGGATGTTCCACCTCGTGTGCCCCAGCCAGCCGCCGATCATGAACACGAACCAGCTTGGACCTGACGGCGGCAGAACTCCGCCCCCCGCGACATAGCCGTCGAGAACCGAGCGGAAGATGGCGGGCTTGATGCCGTCGAGGCCAGGTCCCTTCGCGAGGCTCAGCGCGGTCGAGCCGAGCTCACCGGACAGGTCGAGCATCCCCGAGAGCTCCCAGTCGAGCACCACCGGCCGACCCTCCCGAGCCAGCAGGTTCCACGGTTGGATGTCCCTGTGAGTCAGCACGATGGGGCCTGGCCGTTCGCAGGTGTCGACGAAGTGGGCGATCGCGAGGAACTTCTCGATGTGAGAGGCGAGCTCGTCGGCCCACGGCTGTCCGGTCGACGCCGCCCGCTCGGCGAGCTCGGGCCAGTCCCGTGACGCCGGGCCCTCGATCGACACATGGGGCCACGCGACGTCGAGCGCGTGGATGCGCGCAAGGATCTCACCGATCTCAAACGCGTACGCCGCCGACACCGGCGCTTCAGGCACCTTCTCTCCCTCGACCCACCGGTGAACGAGCGTGTGGTGGTCGGCCGAGATCGGCTCTGGCATCGGAATGCCGGTTGCGAAGGCGGCCCGCTCAAACCTGAACACGTCGTCGGCGCGATAGGTCCAGCGGCGGTCGACGAGGTTCAACTCCTTCACCGCGAACGACCCTTGGTCGGTGTCGAGCCGGTACATCCGGTTGGCGAACCCGCCGTGGACGCGGATCATCGGCCCGATCGGCGCGCCGAGATGCGAAAGGTCCACCCACGCAATCTAGGAGCTGGCAGTTCATCGATGCGCCGGACTTTCCCGCGCTGCATGCTCGCGATCACCGCCACGCCGACGAACGGCCACAGCCCGACCATTTACCAAACACACCTTAGATCCCGCTGCAACCACCAATCGCACTATGTCGGCCGTCCGTTGCGGCGGAACGGAACCGGTCGAGGATCGATCGTCCGTGGGAGCCGTGCCTGTCTACGTCGTGACCGCTCCCCGAACCGAGTCCGCGCTGGCCGACCCGTTTCCGTCGCCGACGCCACCGTCGCGGCGCTCAACCAACTCGGTGTCGACGGCCGGCTCTACTTGTCGGCGAGGACGCGAGTGACGGTGGCGGACAGCGTGCGTATGCCGTGGGTGGTGGTGGGGTCGATGCCGGTCAGTTCTCGCGTTCGGCGCAGGCGGTAGTCGAGAGTGCGCGGGTGGACGTAGAGGTGGGTCGCGGTGGCCATGCGCTTCATGTCATGGCGGTAGTAGACGTCCAGGGTGGCCACCAGATCCGGCCCTCGCGAGAGTTGATGGGCGACCTGGCGTAGCCATTGGTCGACCTCGGGCATTTGAGCTGCGCCGAGCTCGACGAACACCTCGGCGATGGTGCTGACCCGGTGGGGGAGGCGCTCGACAGGGGCGGCTTGGCTGATTTGCTGTGCCAGGGATAGGGCACGGGGAAGGGCGGACACGTTCGCGGTGGTGGCGCCGGCGGCACAGGGACGTCCCACGGATTCGGCGAACGCGGCGACCAGCGGCAGGGCGCGTTCGCGGTCCTGGTCCGCGCCGGGCAGCAGCACGACGAACTCCAGCCGGTCTTTCCATTTCATGGGCACCCGGTCCTTGTCGATCAGGATGCCCAGAATCTCGGCGCGGGTGGCCGTCGTTACTGCTGACCGGGCACATAGGGATATGTCTCCGAATGCCGAGTGAATCGATGCCGCCTCATAAGATGCATTCCTATGGCGCCTATTGAGAAAGTCCGCGATAACCTGCCGTTCCCGCCCGCCGACGCGACCGCCGGCGCCGCGGGGCTGGATCTGCGTGCCCGGCGTCTCGGGGTGGAAGACCTCGGTGACCTCGACGCCGCAGGACGCGAGATCGTCCCGCACGGCCTCGATGTCGGAGACGACCAGGTAGAGGCCGTGGCCGAGCCGGGTGCGGCCACGGTGATGGTCGTCCCGAACTGGAAGCCCCGGACGCCGTTGTCGAAGGCGAAGTCGGCGTCGAACCTTCAGCCGAGCATCGCGTAGAACGCCTTGGACCGGTCGGCGTCGGAAAACGGGGGAACGGCGACGGCCTCGAACTTGAGATCGATCCTACGCGGACGCCGGACGGCTCGCCTCGGTGGCCGGGCTGGTGCCCGTGCCCCGTGACTCGGGCCGCCGCACCGGCAACCTGCACCGGCCCAAGCGCTACAGCCGACGCCTGCGACGTGTGTTCTCCCTTTCCGCCCAGTCCAGCATCATCAGACCCGGCCCCAACCGCGACTTCCACCTCAAGAAACGCGCCCAGGCCTCAAGCACACCCAAACCATCATCGCCCTGGCCCGCCGACGCGTCGACCGGCGCCGGTCGCCGAGAATGACCCGGCGTACACCGGGCTCGGTTGCGCTCCTGTCCTCGGGTCCAGCTTTGGGCTCCCGAGAACACCGCGGCCGCCGTCGATCGCGCGTTCGCGGCGCATGGGTGCTCGGATGTGGTGAGGACGAGGTGACTGTAACGCCTGGCCCGTGGGGCGGGCAGGCCTCCGGGCGCGAGTGAGGCACGCGGCCGCGCTCCGGCCACTGAGTGTGGGATGGGCTTGGGATGTCATGGGGGCGGTGACACCGAGCTCGCGTTGTCGAGCAGGGGGCGCGGCTTTCCGGGGCCGGATGCCGGGACGGCCCACGTCCGGTTCGTGCCGTCGTTGAGCTGGAGTGTGTAGGCGATGGTGTGGTCGTCCAGCCAGACGGGCTGGTCGTCGACGCTGCGGGTCTCGGCGAGCGGAGCGGTCTTCAGCGTGGCGAGGGCGAGCGTCGACAGGCGCCAACCGCGTCTGGGGTCGCCGGCGATCGCGGACTTGAAGGCGAGGCGGGTGCCGTCCGGTGACAGGGAGGGGCATTCGACGTTGGGCGCGAGTGTCCGGACCGTGCGGGCGGCGAGGTCTCCCTGGACGAGGTAGCGTCCGCCGCGAGTGGACAGCGTCGCGTAGAACCGGTTGTCGTCGGCGGCGAAGGTGATGCCCCAGAAGTTGACGTCCCGGTTCCGGTAGGGGGCGCCGTCCTTGGTGATCGCGAAGTCCTCCAGGGACGGGACGAGGCGTCCGGTGCGTGTGTCGAGGATGCCGACCCGGGTTGAGAACCCTGTGGTCGCGTAGCTGTGGCCGTCGATGAAGAGCGTCCAGGCGACCATGCGTCCGGAGGCCGACACCCGCAGCCGGTTGGGGAACCCGGTGAGCGGGACGCGCCGCCGCTGGTGCAGCCGGGCGTCCATGACGACCAGCGCGCCCGCGCTCAGCGCGCCGACCGGGCGCAGGCAGGCGACCGTGCCGGCGGCGGCGTAGGCGCGGTCGCACTCCACCGGGGTCACGCGCCGCGATCCCGGTGGGGAGGTGTAGGACAGCCGGCCGTTGGTGAGCAGTTGGAGCCGCCGGCCGCCGGCGGTCCCGCGGCTCTCGGCGGGCGCGGGCTCCGCGCCGCGCGACACCGTGTAGGTGACGGCCACGGCGGCGAGCAGCACGGCCGTGGCCGCCAGGACGATGACGCGGTTCATGGGGTGGCCCTTTCTGGGGCGCGGAGAACGGCGGCGGTCCCGGCAAGGGCGATGACGCTGACGGTGGCGGCGGCCAGCAGCGCGGGACGCGTGCCCCACACCTGCCACGCCACCCCGAACAGCACCGACGAGATCAGGTAGGCCAGCGCCTGCCCGCTCTGCACGAGCGCGATGCCGGTCGTGCGGAGGCCCGCCGGGAGGAGCGGGGCGGCGAGTGCCATCAGCCCGCCGTCGGTCGCGGCGTAGAACGTCCCATGCAGGACGACGACGGCGCCGACGAGCCAGAGCCCGCCGCCGGACGCGAGGCCGAGCAGCAGGTAGGTGGCGGTGAGCGCCAGGTAGCCGCCGAGCACGACGGGGAGCCGTCCGGCCCGGTCGGCGAGCAGGCCGAGGGGCGTGGCGAGCAGGAGGTAGACGCCGCTGGTGGCGACGGCGAGCAGCGGGAACCAGCCGAGCGCGAGGTCCGTGCGCTCGGCGACCAGCAGGTAGGTGAAGCCGTCCCCGATGGTGGCGAGCCCGAGCAGGAACGAGGCCGGGACCAGCCGCCGTGCGGCGGGCCCGCGCGGCAGCTCCCGCCAGCGCAGCGCCTCGCGGGGCGGCCTCGGTCCCGGCGTGTCGCGGACGAACAGCACCAGCACCATGACGCCGAGGAGCGCGACGCAGAAACTCGTCATGATGACCGAGTCGTAGGAGCCGGGCGCGGCGGCCAGGACGGCGAGCGCGACGAGCGGACCGGCGAACGCCCCGGCGGCGTCCATCGTCCGGTGCACGCCGAACGCCCGGCCGAGCCGGTCGGACGGCGTGGACAGGGTGATGAGCGCGTCCCGCGGGGCGGTGCGCAGGCCCTTGCCCGCACGGTCCGCGGTGATGGCGAGGCCTATCCCGACGCCGGAGCCCGCCGCGGCGAGCAGCCCGAGTTTCGCGGCGGCGGACGCGCCGTACCCGAGCAGCGCCACCGGCTTGCGCCGGTCGACGCGGTCGGCCGCGTACCCGCCGACCAGGCGGAGCAGGACGGTCGCACCGGTGTAGAGCCCGTCGATCGCGCCGTAGGCCGCCGGGCTGAACTGGAGCCCGACCACCAGGTAGAGCGGCAGGATCGCGGTGACCATCTCGGCGGACACGTCCGTGATCAGGCTGACGGCGCCGAGGGCCACCACGTTGGCGGCGACCGGGCCCGCGCGGCGATGGTCCCTTGCCGGGCGGTTGAGGGTGGAAAGGTACACGCCGGCTCCTTGGGCGGGCCCGGCGCGTCGCGCGCCGGGCCCTGGACGTCAGTGGCAGTTGGTGGTGCCGCTGTCGGCGTAGCTCTTTCCGGCCTGCGGGACGAACTGCCAGGTGTAACTGCTCGCGTGGAGCGTCAGCTTGAGGACGCCGTAGGTGTCGCTGTTGCGGGCCTGGCTGTTCGGCCGGATGGTGCCGAACGAGTAGTGGCTCGCCCCGCCCATCCCGGCGACGAACTGGCGGATTCCGCGCGCGGAGTCGGCTGCGCCGCTCGGGTTCTGAGGCGCGAACCGCTCGTACTGGTGGTTGTGGCCGGTGACGATGACGTCGGCGTTGCCGTCGTAGAGCGCCTGCACCAGCGGGGCCACGGCGGTGTTCGGCGAGTGGTTGGCGCCGGACGTCCACCGCGGGTGGTGCCAGTAGGCGACGGTGCACGGCCGCGGGTTGGCGGCGAGGTCGGCCCGCAGCCACCGCTCCTGCGCCCCGCCGGCCGCGCAGCCGCCGCTGATCGACCCGCAGTTGGAGTTGAGCGCGACGACGTGCCAGTTGGTGCCGATGTTGTAGGAGTAGTAGCCCTTGGACGGGTCGCCCGCGGCGGAGCCGAAGTACCCGTAGTAGCCGCTGGCCCCGGACGTGTTGTAGTCGTGGTTGCCGGGCGAGGGCCGGGTGCGCGCCTTGTGCCGTCCCCACGTCGGGTTGTAGTAGTTGTTGAACTCGCTGGTCGTGCCGTTGCTGTAGACGTTGTCGCCGGCGGTGAAGACCGTCCCGGGGATGTTGTCGAGCAGCGCCGCGGTGGCGGTGTCGCCGCTGCCGGAGTTGCTGATGTCGCCGGCGCCGACGAGGACCGGATCGGCCGCCGCCGAGGCCGCGCCGCCGGGCAGCGCGAGCGCCGTGATCGACGCGGCGCCGAGAACGCCCGTGAGGGCGATCGCGACCGTGCTCCTGCTTGGGGTCATGTCCACTCCCTTTGCGGTGGAATCGAGCGCTCCGGACGGTAATTTCGCCGTCACACATCGCGGGGTTGCTCTGGCGAGCGGACGCCATCCAGTGGATGAATGACGCCGGAGAACGAAGATCCGTAAAAATCGGGAGTCAGTGATTGGGGCGGCCCGCCGCGTCCGCGGCCACCGCCTCGGCCGGGCGGGTCCAAGGTTTCCGTGTTGTTCGCCTTTTCGGATGCCATGCGCGGCTGGGAGGTCGTACGGCGTGGTCACTCTGTGCGGCGTGAAAGTCGCCATTGTGACCGAGTCGTTCCTGCCGCAGGTCAACGGTGTCACCGGGTCGGTCTGCCGCGTCCTCGAACAGCTCGCCGCGCGCGGGCACCAGGCGCTGGTCGTCGCGCCCCGTCCCGGCTTGACCTCCGGTGGGGAGACGACTCCCCGCGCTCCCCGGAACTGCCCGGAGTCCTACGCCGGAGCCCGGGTGGAGCTCCTTCCCGGCGTCAGGCTCCCCTTCTACTCCTCGGTCGCCGTCGGACTGCCGACCCGGCGGGTCACCGAGGTGCTGCGGGACTTCGCGCCCGACATCGTCCATCTCGCCGCACCGATCGTGCTCGGCGCCTCCGGGCTGGCCGCGGCGGAACGGCTGGACGTCCCGGCCGTCGCGGTGTTCCAGACCGACATCGCCGGGTTCGCCCGGCGGTACGGGCTGCGCGGCACCGACCGGACCGTGTGGTGGTGGCTGCGCCGCCTGCACCGGCGCGCCGACCTGACGCTCGCACCCTCCACCCCGGTGCTCGCCGAGCTCGACCGCCGCGGTGTTCCGCGGCTGTCGCTGTGGGGACGGGGCGTGGACCGGAAGCGGTTCCACCCCGCGCACCGGTCCGCCGGGGTGCGGGCCGCGCTCGCCCCGGACGGCGAGGTCCTCGTCGGATACGTCGGACGGCTCGCCGCCGAGAAACGTCCGAGGATGCTCGCGACGCTGGCCGGCCTTCCCGGAACGCGGCTGGTGCTCGTCGGCGACGGCCCGGAGGAACGCCGCCTGCGCCGCATGATGCCGGACGCGGTGTTCACCGGATTCCGCACCGGGACGGAACTGTCGCAGCTCATGGCGTCCCTGGACGTCTTCGTCCACACCGGCGCCGACGACACGTTCTGCCAGGCGATCCAGGAGGCGCTGGCCTGCGGGGTGCCCGTCGTGGCGGCCGCGGCGGGCGGCCCGCTCGACCTCGTCCGGCCCGGGGTGAACGGGCTGCTGTTCGCGCCCGACGACGGCGACGGCCTGCGAGCGGCCGTGTCCGCGCTGGCCGCCGACGCGGAGCTGCGCCGTCGCCTGGGCAGTGGGGCGCTGGCCTCCGTCGAGGGACGCGGCTGGGACGTCGTGTGCGAAGAGCTGTTCGGCCACTACCGGCAGGTGTCCGGCGGCGCGTGCCCGGCGGCCGTCCACCACGCCGACGATGCCGCATGAACCCGCCGAAGAGCTTCCCGTTCGTGGTGTCCGTGCACGACGTGGCCGCGAGCAGCGCGACGGCCACCCGGCGGTGGCTCGCCGACCTCGACGAGCGCGGCGTGCCCGCCACGCTGCTCCTCATCCCCGGCCCCTTCGGGGGCGGCCCGGCGCTGCCCGGCGACGCCGTCCTGGTCGGGCACCTGCACGAGGCGGCCGCCCGGGGGCACGAACTCGCCCTGCACGGATACCGGCACGAAGGACTCCCCGGCGGCCCGTCCTGGCGGCGCGGTGTGAACCGGGTCCTGGTCAGAGGGGCCGGGGAATTCTGGACGCTGACCGAGCAGCAGGCCCGGCAGCGGCTGCGCGCGGGCATGGACCTGCTGGCGGACGCGGGTATCGAGCCGGCCGGGTTCACCCCGCCGGGCTGGCTGGCGTCCCCCGGCACCCGGCGGGCGCTGGCCGCGCTCGGGTTCGCCTACTGGACGAGCCACCTGGCCGTCCACTGCCTGCCGGACGGACCGTCCTCCAGCCCCCACCCACCACCAATCAATCGACGAGCTCCGCTCGACGGGTCGGTCCGGCGGATGCCCGCGCTGTCCCACCGTCCGGGAGCGGCGGGGGAACGCGCCGGCGCCCGGCTGATGGTCGACGCGGCGAGAACGTTCGCCCGGCTGCGGATGCCGTTCCGGATCGCGCTGCACCCCGCGGACCTGACCCGTCCCGGCCTGCGCCGCGCCGCGCTCGCCGCCGTCGACCTGGCCGTCGCGGCGGGCGGGCGCCCGACGACCTACCAGGCGCTGGTCACGGCATGAGGATCGTGCAACTCGCCAACCTCTACAGCCCGGTGTCCGGCGGGCTGCGCACCGCCGTCGACACGCTCGGCGCGGGCTACGCCGCCGCCGGTCACCAGCGCGCGCTGGTGGTGCCCGGCCGCTCCCACACCTGCACGGAAAGCGAGAAGGGCCTGCTCATCACGGTGCCCGGCGCGTCGGTCGCGCCCGGCTACCGGCTCGTCCTGGACCCGCGCCCGGTACTGCGCGTACTCGCCCGCCTGAAACCGGACGTTGTGGAGGTCTCCGACAAGGCCAGCCTCACGGTGGCGGCCCGCTGGGCCAGGCGGCGCGGTGTCCGCGCAGTGCTGTTCTCCCACGAACGGCTGGACGCGATCCTGGCCCCGCACCTGCCCGGCCGCCTGCCGGTGGGCCCGGTCACCGACCGCTGGAACCGCCGGCTCGCCGCGATGTTCGACGAGGTCGTGACGACCTCGGCGTTCGCCGCGGCCGAGTTCGCCCGGGTGGGGACGCCCCACCTGCATCGCGTCCCGCTCGGCGTCGACCTCGCCGCCTTCCGTCCCGGCGACGACCTCGCCGAACGCTCTGGACCGCTCCGGCTCGTCCATCTGGGGCGGCTCTCCCGAGAAAAACGCCCCGACCTGGCATTGACGACGGTGCGGGAACTACGGCGGCGCGGCGTTCCCGTGCACCTGGACGTCATGGGAAGCGGGCCGCTGCAGACCGCGCTCCGCTCGATGGCCGTCCGGGAGGCACTGCCCGTCCGCTTCCACGGGCACGTGCACCGCCGCGCGGACGTGGCCCGGCTGCTCGCCGCGGCGGACATAGCCCTCGCCACCTGCCCCGTCGAATCGTTCGGCCTGGCAGTCCTGGAGGCGCTGGCCTGCGGCGTTCCCGTCGTCACGGCCGACCGCGGCGCCGCCCGCGAACTGCTCGCCCCCGGCGCCGGAGTCGCCGTCCCGCCCACCCCGCAACGATTCGCCGACGGAACCGAAGAACTCCTCCTCCGCCCGCGTCCCCGCCGCCGATCCGCCGCCCGCACCCGCGCCGAACAGTACCCCTGGGCCACCACGACCACCCGGATGCTGAAGATCCTCCAAGGCCCCTGACCACGCGCTCACCCGTGTCGCCGAGGACCGCGCGGACAGCGGCGTCGGCCACGGGGACCGGCAGTTGCATTTCCCTGGCCTGTCGTCGGCCCACTGCGGTCGAACGTGCGCCTCACCCGACCGGCTGCGGATCGGCCGGGTCTCGGCAGGCGGCCGGGTGAGGGAGCCGGGCTCTCGTCACTGATCCCGGGGGTTGCGTTCGCCGAGCTGCATTGTGATACTCCAAGTATCTGAGATTGTCAGTATCAGAAATGGGTCGCGGGGTGTGCCGGCCATTCTGCGGACGGAGTGTCATGTCTGTTTCCCCGGGTGCCGTCGGTGACAGCGATGTGGTGGTCGTGGGTGCGGGGCCGACGGGTTTGCTGCTGGCGGGGGATTTGGCGTTGGCGGGTTTGTCGGTGCGGTTGGTCGAGCGGCGGCGGGCCGAGATCAGTAATCTCTCGCGGGCCTTGGTGGTCCATGCTCGTACGCTGGAGCAGTTCGATGCCCGAGGCATCGCCGATGAGTTGGTGGCGGGCGGGCATCCGGTCTCCTCGCTGCAGTTGTTTCAGCGGGTGCGGCTGGATCCGTCACGGCTGCCGACGCGTTTCCCGTTCGTGCTGTTCACGCCGCAGTACGAGGTGGAGCGGGTGCTGGAGCGGCGGGCTCGCGAGGCCGGGGTGGCCTTCGTGTACGACACCCGGGTGGTGTCGGTGGAGCAGGACGAGTCGGGTGTGTGCGCCCACGTGGCCCCGGGCGAGGGCGCCGATTCGAGGGGACCGTCCTTCTACCGCGGGTCGTTCCTGGTCGGTGCCGATGGGGTGCACAGCAGTGTGCGGGAGGCTCTGGGCCTGCCGTTTCCGGGTACGACCCTGCTGAGTTCGCTGATCTTGGCGGATGTGCGGCTGGCGCGGGCGCCGGAGCGGGCGTTCACGGTGAACGCGGTGTCGGACGGGTTCTGCCTGCTCACCGAAATGGGGCAGGGCTGGCACCGGATCACCGGGTGGAGCCGCCGACATCAGCTCCCCGATGACGCTCCGCTGGACCTGGCCGAGGTCAAGGAACTGCTGCAGGCCAACTTCGGCACCGACTACGGCCTGTCGGAGTGCCGGTGGAAGTCGCGTTTCCACAGTGACGAGCGCCAGTCGCCGTCCTACCGCGTGGGCCGGGTGTTCCTGGCCGGCGACGCCGCGCACGTGCACTCTCCGGCCGGTGCGATGGGGATGAACACCGGGCTGCAGGATGCCGCCAACCTCAGCTGGAAGCTGGTCGCGGTCATCCGCGATGGGGCCGACGAGCGGCTGCTGGACTCCTACGAGCGTGAACGGCACGCGGTCGGCAAGGTCGTCCTGCGGATGAGCGGGATGCTGGTGCGGGTCGGCGTCCTGCACGCCGGACCGGCCAGGCTCGCCCGTTCGGTGCTGGGCGCCGTGCTCACCCGCCTGCGTCCGGCCACCGACAAGGCCGCCTCCATGATCTCGGGGATCGGCCTCGCCTACCGCGCGGAACGCGGCTCGCACCGCCTGGCCGGCAAACGCGCCCCCGACCTGGAACTCGCCGAGGGACGGCTGTACGAGTTGCTGCGTGGCGGCGAATTCGTCCTGATCACCCCTGACCGCGGCCCCTCGGACACTCCTGAACCCGCAATCGCCACGAGTGTCACCCGCGCACGCTGGAGCCACGACCGGCCGACGATCAACGACAGGCGCACCGGCATCGACAGGCGCACCACCGTCCTGGTCCGTCCCGACGGATACATCGCTTGGGCCGCCGGCAATCCCGGCACCAGGGCACTGCGCGCCGCTCTGACCGCCTGGACCGGAAAGAACAAATGACGAATAACGAGACGATGATCGATGCGAATCCAGGCAAGCGGCTCTCGCTGAACAAGCGTGTGATGACCCGCCGCACCGGCCTGTCACTTCCGGCTGAGCTGCCGTTGCGTTCGTGGGTGGAAATCGGACGTCAGATCGCCGTGATCGCCGATGCGTCGGCGTGGTGGCTGGGTGATTGGCTGCTGTATGGGCAGGCGCGCTATCCGGATCGGTATCAGCGTGCCATCGACCGGACCGGGCTGTCTTACCAGACGCTCCGGAACTATGCGTGGATCGCGCGGCGGTTCCCGGTGTCCCGTCGGCGGGACACGTTGAGCATGCAGCACCATGCCGTCGTCGCCGCGCTGAGCGACGACGAACAGGAGATCTGGCTCGAGCTTGCCGAACGTGAGAGCTGGTCGGTCAACCGGCTGAAGAGCCGGGTGCGCGCCGAACGTTCCCGTCCGGCGCCGGCGAGCGATCCCGTCGTCGTTCTGAAGATGGAGATCGACCCGAACCGGCGGCGGCGCTGGGCGCAGGCCGCCGAGCAGGCCGGGTCCGACCTCGCCTTCTGGGCCACGCAGATCCTCGACCAAGCCGCCCTGCGCACCCTCCACACCCGCCCCGACCCCGACTGAAACATCGCAGAGCGGCTTGCGGTCACCGCGAATCGTGCTTTCTCCGGAGCAGCCACAAGCCGCAGACCACGGCCAAGGTGACCAAACCTAGAAAGGCCGCGAAGTACCAGGACCTGTTATTCGCATAGACCTGGTCCAGAAGCGTAAGTATTGCGCCGGCGATACACAACACGACCACATAGAGCATCCTTTTCTGCATGGGCAGAGCATACCGTCGGTGAAAAGGACTGCCAACAAAAGCAGGAACGCGCCGGAATGCGCCCGCGGATTGGTTCCCACCACGGGGGCGGCGCGTCCCTCGATGCTCGGACCTTCCGGCGTTCGGGTGACCGCGTGCTCATCGTGTGAAGCCGCGCAAGAGTGCCTGGAGCAGTTGTTCGGGAGGTGGCTGCGGGATGCCGAGGAGGCCGCGGTAGATGGTCAGGCCGACGAGCATGTCGGAGAGCAGCGTCAGGTCGGCGTCGGGGGACAGTTCGCCTCTGGCGAGGGCCCGGTCGTAGATCGCGCCGCCGCGTGCCGTCCGGTTGCGCATGGCGGTGCGGATGATCTCGGCGACGGCGGGGTCCCGGCCCGCCTCTCCGAAGACCTGCCGGGTTTGCCCGGCGAGCTCGGGTGAGTTCCAGATGGCGAGGGTCTCGGTGACGATCACGAGCAGATCGCCTTCCAGCGTGCCGGTGTCGGGGGCGGTGGGGACCTGGGCGTCCATGGCGACGGCGAGGGCGTCGAGCAGTATGTCGCGCTTGGTCGCGTAGCGGCGGAAGACGCTGGCCCTGCCCACCCCGGCGGTCGATGCCACCTCGTCCATGGTGAACGAGGGCCCCTTGGTCACCAGCAACGTCACCGCCGCCTGCTTGATGCGCGCGTCGACATCCGGATCGGGTTTACGCCCGCGAGGCTTCACCGCGACACTCCAAATATCAGAAACTCTCAGTCTCGGAATAGAACACGAGACTACTGACGTTCCACCACCTCAACGTGGCCCGCGAGGCCGGCCGCCCGAGTTTGGCCTCACGACCGCTCGTCGCAGCAGACTGGCCCCATGACCGATGAACCGAAGGACCACGAGACGGAGCTGGCGGCGATCCGGAAGCTGGTGACCGAGGTCGAACGGGTGCAGCAGAACGAGCTCGTCGACGAGTTCGTCGCCCTCTTCCGCGAGGATGCGATCTGGACGACCGGGCACGGCAAGCGCCTCTTCGGCCGCGAGGCGATCGCCGAGTTCACCGCGAAGGTGCTCCCCGGATCGAGCGTGCGCGGCAAGGCGACCTACGAAGTGGAGCACGTCCAGTTCATCCGTCCGGACGTGGCGGCCGTGAAGGTGCGCCAGCGGTACTTCACCAACGACGGAGCCTTCGACAGCGAAGGCACCCCCATGTACGTCATCTCCCACGAGGACGGCCGCTGGCTCCTGACCGCGAACCAGAACACACCCGTCGTCACCGACTGATCCGCCGGGTGGACGGGCAAATCGAGCGAGCCCCGTCCACCTGGCAGCCGATGAAGAGGAGCATCGCGACCGGCCCGGTGAGGATCATGCAGATCTACAAGGGCACCAACCAGACCCAGCGCATGGTCATGGCCCGCCGTACTCGGTGAACGCGACCCGGGCATCGGTGATCGCAGCGCGACACGTTCGCTGTTGAGCGCCCTCATAAGCCACCGGGCAAGGCTATCGGCGGAAGCGGCGAAGACGGCCCAGGGCACCTGCCGGCCGTTAAGCTCCAAGGCCGTCGAACTACACCATCAGCGCAAAGCTAACGGTGACACCAACAAAGCCGGTCAAACTCGAGGACGTCCATTCTTCACCTGACTGATGGCCGGTGCGGGCTCGATGATCGGGCAAAAGGGCAAAGTGGAATGCAGATCATTTGAGTCCACGTCACCGGCCTCAGCGACATCCACCACGAGTCTGATGTGCTGCACCTGGCGCATCAGCGCTCCACCATCGGGCCGACGCCACAGGCGCCCGCCCGATTCCTGTTCTCCACACCAGCCTCTCCTCGACGACATTGAGCGCGTCCGCCACCGCCTGACGGCCTCGATCGGGCCGTTCGCCACCGGTGCGCGCCGTTGTTGTGCCTTGGCGTGCTCGCCGCGTGTCGGACGCTTGCATGCGGTCCAGTTCACCGGCGGTGTCGGGGTCAGTTCGAAGCGCTTCTCCAAATCCAGGGCGGCCTACCGTGGCCGGAGGTAGTCGTTCCCCAGGTGGGGGAGCTTGCCGTCCATGCGCCGCAGCGTCGCGACGATGTGGATGTGGTCGTCGGCGTGGCGGAGCGCGATCCATCGGCACCCGGCCGGGTCGCCTTTCGGGGCGATTCCCGCCGCATGACCAGCTCCGACAAGGGCAAATGCGGCCTCACGGATTGATCGGCTTGATCACCGGGATGCAATGGCACCCAATCATAGATACTGACTATTTCGTGGATTTGTCGGCACAGACCGGCGGTATCCTTGCTCGGATGGCTGACTCGAACAATATTCATCCGACCCGGATGGTACGGGTAGACCACAGGTGTGCGGAGATCGATGAGGCGTTGGCGCCGGTCGTGGAGGCGCTGTGGCGCAACGGGTTCGAGACGCTGACCAGTTGCCAGGACGTAGGAGAGAGCAATGCGGCGTGGGCAGACCGGCTTCCGCATATGACCGCATACGTTGCATCACGCAGAGGTTGGGCGTTCATCGACTTCCCCTTGGACAGCGGACTTGCGTTCCTGACCGCGATCGCGAAGGCCGGCCCCCGAGATGCCTTTTACGTACGGATGGTTCATTGGGCCGCACCCGATTCCTGGCAAGTGTCGAGCCGACCGTTCGATGCCGCGGTGCTGGATCAGACCCGCGAGTCGGACTTCGGCGTGCGAGTGCTGCACGTCTGTTTCCCGATGTACGACCTCGCCGAGATCTTTCGCCGACTCGAACGCTACGAATCCGGCGCTCTGGTCGAGCCTGCTCCTATTGACCAGACCTCTCTAGGGTGTTGAAGCCCGCCAACTGGACAGCTCGATCGTGCTGACCTAGGAAACCTCAGCTTCCAACTTCGGTACGCCCCGCTCTTCCTGACCCGGCGCGCAGCTCAAAATGTCCCTGAGAACGTACTGCACCGTCGACGATGCGGCTCGATGCGTGGCAGGTCGTGTTCGATGTCTGCGGCGCCGACGCCGCGATTGCTGGGTTGCTGCCCGACGGCATGGGCGTACCCCGCGACCGTGACGGCTCCGAGCTGGCGCTGGCGGACGTGGCGGGCACTTTGTGGGGGCTGCGCCGCCAGTCCGGCGCCGGTGAGCATCGCGCGCTGCAGGCGGTCCTCGCGACCTGTGGGACGAGGTCGACGACGCCTAACGGCGGTGGAGGGATTGGGGCCGCACCGAGCGGGATCGGTTCGGCCTGACCGTCGCCCGTAATGGGCAGGCGCTGTGGCTCGACGATCCCGCCGACGTCCTCACACCGTAAGGACCACCACAACAGACCTACTGGAATCCTTGGCCTTCCAAAGGCCACCTAGAGAGTCCGAATCAGCACCCTCCTCCGTCAGGATAAGAGTGCTGCTTTCGCTTCGGGGGTTCGTTGCCCAGTCCCGCGCTGCCGTCTCCGATGAGCCGTGCCGCATCCTTCCAGGCTGTCTGCGAGCCACCACCCACCTGCGTGTCTGGTCTCCGCTGCAAGGCATGCAGCTCCCCAAACGGTTCCCTTGCGCCGCGGCCAGTAGTGGGAGTCCAGGTCGGCGTCCCCGCGCTTAAGCCCCTCCGGCTGCGCAGGGGACCCAAGTCGCCACTCCTTGATTGTCAGCTGCCAGAATGGCCGCATGGCATCGATGTTCGAGTCTGTGCAATCGTTGCCTCCATTCACCCGCCCCCGGGGCAACGCCGAGCGCTGGACGGGTTGTGGGGTTGTGCAGGCTTAGAGACCGGGGATGGACACAGTGAATGACCTGTCGCTGACTGCTCCTGAGACCGCGAGCGCGATGGCCGAGGCCGCAGCCGCCTTCCTTGCGGCACTGACCGAGGCGCAGCGCGACAAGGTGGGTTTCGACTTCGCCGATGAGGCTCAGCGGCGCGACTGGTCGTTCCTGCCCGCCAGGCAGCGAGACGGCTTGCCGATCGGCGCGCTCGACGAGGTGCAACGCAAACTGGCGCACGAGTTGATCGTGTCGGGTACGAGCATGCCCGGCTACGCCAAGGTCGTCTCGGTGATCGCCATGGAGCATGTGCTCCGCGCGCTGACCGCGGCGAAACGTCCGGCGAGCGCGGACCTGTTCGACCCGGGACGGTACTGCTTCAAGGTGTTCGGCCGCCCCGGTGACGCCGGCGCGTGGGGATGGCAGCTCGCCGGGCATCACGTTTCGCTCAACTTCACCGTGGTGGACGGACGTTACGTCTCTCCCACCCCGTCCATGCTCGGCTCGCAGCCGGCCACCTTCGGCACACTCGCCCCGCTCGCCGATGACGAGGAAGCCGGCTACCGCTTCGTCAACTCCCTCGACCCCGCGCAACGCGCCTCCGCGATCATCCACCATCGACCGCCGCCGGATCTGGCGACCCGCATCACACCCAAGATCGGTCACCTCGAGCGGCCGGATCCGGTGTTCGCGCCCGAACCCGACTACGTGCTCAGCGAGGCCGAGCGCGACATCCTCAGCTACGTGCGCGACGACCCGCGCGGGCTGCCCGGAAACGCGTTGCGCGAGGACCAGCTCAGCGCCCTGTTCGACATCGTCGAAGCGTTCGCCGGTCGGCTGCCGTCGGACGTGGCGGCAGCGCAGCTCCGCAACATCGAGCGCGCCGGCCTGCAGAACCTGGTGTTCGCCTGGGCCGGCGGCACCTCACCCGGAGACCGGCACTACTTCCGTATCCAAGGACCGGTCCTGCTGATCGAACACGACAACTCCCAAAACAACGGCGCCCACATCCACTCGGTCTGGCGCAACCCCGCCGACGACTTCGGCGACGACATCTTGGCCGAGCATTACCGTCAGCACCACATGACGCCTTAGAACCAGTACTACCGCCCAGACACCAGCCCGTCCCAGGCTAATCCCTGTCCGTGAGGGGGTCGGCATGGCTGTCAGGCAAGTCAGCGTGCCGGATCGCGACCACGTCGCCAACGATCTGCCGAGTCCCGGTCAAACCGAAGCATCAACGCCCTCTTCCGCCGCGGACAGCGCCAGCTTGGCCTCGATCGAACTCGGCCGCCGGCGGTGACCACCGGTCGTCGGCGAATCTGATCGACGACCGGTCGTGGCGGCCGTCCGGGTTGTCGTTCCTGCTCCGGGCGGCCTCCTGCGACTCGCCTAGCATGATCTATTGGGTGACCTGCATGAAGTTGCAGAAGGAGAGGCCCATCACCCGGGAGGGAACGATGCTGTTCAGGCGGGAGGTCCTTGAGGGGATCGCGGGCGGACGGATCGACCGGGTGTTCCGGGTGTGGGCCGAGCCCCGGGTTCGCGCGGGGAGCACCCAGCGCACCTGGGCGGGGATCATCGTCATCGACTCGGTCACGGCCGTCACCCCCGAGGAGATCACCGAGGAGGACGCCCTGCGTTCGGGCTTCAAAAGCCGCGCGGCGCTGCTGACCGCCCTGTCCAAGAGCACCAAGGAGGGCGGCTACCACCGCGTCATGCTCCATCTGGGCGGCCCCGACCCCCGATCAGAGCTGGCCGGGAACGCCGACTTGACCGACCAGGAACTGGCCGACCTCAAAGCCGCCCTGGACGCCGTCGACACCCGCAGCCGCCGCGGCCCCTGGACCCGCGAGGTCCTGCGCCTCATCGAGGAACACCCCGGCCTGCGCGCCCTGGACCTGGCCGAACGCATGGACCGCGACAAACTCCCTTTCAAGGCCGACGTCCGCCGCCTCAAAGCCCTCGGCCTCACCGAAAGCCTGGAGACCGGATACCGCCTCTCCCCGCGCGGCGAGGCCCTCATGGCCTACCTACGGTCCCTGACCGAATGATCCATCCCGGGGGCTGTGTCAGCCCTGACATCCCTCTCTTGCCGCCGCCGGTCGGACGCGCTGACCGGCAGGTAGACGCGCTGGCCGGTAGGTAGTAGCGGGCAAGCCCGCTGGCGGAGGTTACCGGGACGGCGCTGCGGGGCGGCGGGCGAACAGGATCGCGCCCGGCTTCGGCTCGTCCGGGTTCAGCAGGTGCTGCGCCTCTATGCTGAAGCCCGCCTCGCGGAGCCAGTCGGCCACGCGGGACGGCTGGCGGTAGTGCACGTACGCCTGGACGGGCTGGTCGCCGTCAGCACTCGTCTCGATCTTTGACTCGTCGCCGACGTGGAAACCTACGGCCAGCACCCCGCCCGGCCGCAGGACCCGGTGGAACTGTCCGAGCACGCCCGGCACCGCCTCGTCCGGGATGTAGATCAGCGACCACCACGCGAGCACACCGGCCAGAGAGTCGTCGGGGAGCTCCAGGTCGGTCATCGAACCGACCTCGAACCGCGCGCCGGGGTGCTCGCGGCGGGCGATCTCGATCATCGCGGGTGACAGGTCGATGCCGAACGCGTCCGCGCCCAGCTCCCGCAGCAGGGCGGTGGTGTGCCCCGGCCCGCAGCCCACATCGGCGACGGGCCCGCCGTCGATCGCGCGGACCAGGTCGGCGAACAGCACCACCCCCGCGCGAACGTGGAGCAGCCTGTCGAGCAGGTCCCGGGTCTGGTCGGCGTAGCCGGCCGCGAGGGCGTCGTAGACGTTCCGGGCATCGGTCAACCAGGTCATCAAAGCACCGTAGCCCTTCAAATTACTTGAGTCGTAGACGTTGCCGCCGAATGACCCGCGCTCCATGGGCTCGGCGCTCAGGTGTTCTGACGACACTAGGCTAATCCCGGAGCGTTTGCCCCGGGGCGGACCACGGGCCCTCCCGGAAGACTTGGGTGAATCGTTCGCGGACGGTGCTCCGGACCTCGGCTCTAGCAAGACGGAGGATCGGATACCAGCAATATTCCCTGACTGTTGGGTGATGCGAGGCGTCTGGGCACATCAGTACCGCGATGACCCGAATGGGCCAGAGGAGCCGCTCAAGGTCTCCGCCGGCCAGTACCGTCGCCAAGCTGCCGGCACCCGATACCGCGACGACGCTTGCGAGCACATATCGCCAGGCCCAATGAACTGCGGATCCGATCGCTCCCGCATGGCGCAACGTATCCGGCAACGCCTGCTTATCTTGCTGCTGGAAAACACTCTCCACCGTTCGGAATAACTGTCCGCGCAGATTCTCGTACTGTGTGATCGCACACGCCATCTGCGCAAGTAACTCACACCAGAAATGCGTCTTTCGAGCCCATTGTTGAAACTCATTCATTAGATTCGGGCCGAGGCGTTCGCCAACCCTGCGCAAGACTAGGCCTTGCGTAGGGGCATCCATGTCGTCGAACGCAACCGCCTGCGTCGTCATAGCGCAATTGAGCAGCCCGCGGTCACGATGCAACCAGTGGACGACCTCCGCTTGTGCACAACCAATCACGGCCTGGCCGCGGGTGAGCCTTGTGGGCCTCGCGCTCTTCGGGTCCCACTCGTCCTCTCGCAGGCTCACAAACGCAAGCACACCATCAAGTGACCCGTCTGCGATCTTGAAGGCCCCCGGCAGCCATGTCTAGCGCCACCACATGCGCATACACAACCAGGAAGTCTAGCCTCAGCACAACTCCAGTTGTGGGCCACGAGATCCTCCAGAAGTTTGATCGGAAACCGCATCATCCAAGTCAGTGAGCATGTGCGTAAGTCTTTGGTTGGTGAGACATGTCTGCGCTAAAAGGCGCCCATCGTCCAGGGCATGCGGTTGTACCTGGACCATCTAGGGTCGGTCGCTGCTCCTCGGCACCGGCGTCTGGGTCGCTCGCCCATGCCGCGTGTGGTCGCTCTGGACCTGCGCCCGATACCGGCGCACCGTCACCCCGAGGCTGGTTTGCCGATGTGCGGATGGTGAGGATCGATCGGTTCTGTACGGCGCGTCGGCACACGTAACCACCAGGGGAACACGAATCCACCAGGTAGGGCCAAACCCCCTGGGTGAATAGGTATCCCCTGGGATCATTGCCTCCGTTTCCTCTGGGCCGCAAACTTCGCGACTACCAAAGTCGATTGGCCAGGAGGCTCGAAATGGGACCCTCGAATGGGAACCCCGAAAGAGCAGGCCGAGGGTTCAACCAGGGATCCGGCGGGGGACTCAGCAGAAGGGCCTTCCTGGGGGGCGCGGGGGCCACGGCCGTCACCGTCATGACATTCGACCCGGCCGGCGTGAGCGCGGCGGCGGCGCGTGCCAGAGCCGAGGGGACGCTCGCCAACAACTTCGGGCGGATCTTCCAGCTGCCGCCGTTCGCCGAAGCCAACGACCGGGTGCGGGCCGGCCTGCTCGAGATGGGGGAGAAGGGCGGGCTGCTCGATGCCAAGGACCCCTTGCAGGAGGGGCCGATCCGGCTGATCACCAACCCTGAGCTCAGCCCGGACAACGTCGACAACCCGTTCCAGACGGCGGGCACCACGTTCCTGGGGCAGTTCCTCGACCATGACATGACGTTCGATCAGACGTCACGACTCGGCGTGCCGACTCCGCCGGAGACTTCACCCAACACCCGCACCGCGGTGTTCGACCTCGACTCGGTCTACGGCCGGGGCCCGGCGTCCGACCCGCAGTTCTACGACCCGGCCGACCGCGACAAGTTCAGGGTGGAGAGCGGCGGCCTGTTCGAGGACCTGCCGCGCACCGACGGCGCCACCGCGATCATCGCGGACGAACGCAACGACGAGAACCTGATGATCTCCGGCCTGCACGCGGCGTTCCTGCGCTTCCACAACCGCGTGGTGGATCGGACGCGCGCGCAGGGTGTGCCACCGGCCCTGGTCTTCGCCACCGCCCGCCGCACCGTCACCTGGCACTACCAGTGGATCATCCTGCGCGAGTTCCTGCCGCAGATCGTCGGGCAGCCGCTGATCGACCACGTCCTGCGCTTCGGCCGGCAGTTCTACCGGCCGCCCGGCGCGGCCTACATCCCGGTGGAATTCCAGATCGCCTACCGGCTGGGGCACAGCATGGTGCGCCCCTCGTACCGGGCCAACCTGGCCGGCGACGACGGGCAGCCGTTCTTCGGGTTCATCTTCGACCCGGCCGGCGAGGGCCAGGCCGACCCGGTCGACCTGCGCGGCTTCTCCCGGGCCCGGCGGCGCTTCATCGGCTGGCAGACGTTCTTCGACTTCGGCGACGGCGAACTGAAGCGCAACAAGCTGATCGACGCCAAGGTCTCGACGCCGCTGTTCGACCTGCCGCTGCCCGCCATCCCGGGGCAGACCGCCCCGACCGCCCTTCCCCAGCGCAACCTGCTGCGGCACCTCACGTGGTCGCTGCCGTCGGGTCAGCGACTCGCCCGCACCATGGGCATCCCGACGATCGACACCCCCGAGCTCGCGACCTTCGGCATCGGCATCGAGAACAGCGCCCCGCTCTGGTACTACGTCCTCAAGGAGGCGCAGGCCCTGGGCGACGGCCGGCTGATGACCGGGGTCGGCGCCCGGCTCGTCGGCGAAGTCTTCATCGGGCTGCTGCAACTCGACCCGCAGTCCTTCCTGCGGGTCGAGCCGAACTGGCGGCCCACCCTGCCGAGCCGCCGCGCGGGCGATTTCCGCATGGTGGACCTGCTCACGTTCGCGCAGGTGGACCCGTCGAGCCGCGGCCAGTAGCGACGCGTCCCGCGTCTTTTCAGGCGTTCAATTCCCGGTTGTGAAATTTCGGTTCCCAGCGAATGGTGACAAGCCGTCCAGAAGCGCCAAAATCCAGATAAGCGTCGGAACAGAATGCTCCAGATCCATGGCCGGTACTCGGGTCGCTTTGCGGTCGTCCGACCGTCTGCTGCGGGAGGCGGTCGCCGACTCACTGTCCACGCTTCCGGACGTGATCGTGACCGGCGCCACCGACCGGTTCTCCGATCTGCTCACCTTGTGCGGGCTGCGGCGCACCGACGTCGTGCTCGTCGACATCGGCCTCCGGTTCGGGGAGGAAGAGACGGCGGGCGTGCTCGCGCTGCGGTCGCTGAGCAGCGAGCTGGCGATCGTGCTGACCTACGAGCGGCTCTCGGCGGAGGCCACCCTCGCGGCCGCCCACGCGGGTGCGACCCGGCTCGTCCCGCACTCCCGAGGCCTCCACGCGCTCGTGGAGGCCGTGCTGGAGGGCCCGGCGCCGGTGGACCGCCACCCCGGGCCGGCGGTCCTCACCGACCGGGACCGGCAGGTCCTGTCACTGATCAGCACCGGCTTCAGCGTCCGCGAGATGGCCTCGCTCATCGGCGTCTCCGAGGCCACCGTCCAGAACCACAAGCGGCGGATCTTCGCCAAGCTGGACGTGCACAGCCAGACCCACGTCGTGGCACGCGCCGCCCGCATGGGCCTGCTCCAGACCCCGCCGTACACCGGCCCGGCGCCGGGCCGACCCGGTCGCTCCCTGGTGGTCGTGGTCATCGGCACCGGCTGCGACGTCCGGCACAGCGTGGTGCTGACCCTGATCAGGCACGCGGTGCCCGTGCTGGTGCTGGGCCCCGACATCCCGTCGGAGGAGGACGAGCTGATCCGGCTGCGCAACGGGGCAATCGCCGTCCTCGTCGACGGCACCGCCGCCGACTGGCGCGCCACCCGCCTCCTCGGCACCCGCACCGTCGTGGTGATCAGCCCGTACGAGCACGCGACCATCGCCGGGGAACTCCTCCGCGGCGCGGACGCGGTGGTGGGCGCGCACGACGTCTCCGAGCAACTGACCCACGTCATCGCGCTGGCCGCCCAGAGCTACGCGACCTCGGAGGCCGCCCGCGCCACGCCGGCCCGCTCCCACGTGATCCGCTCCGACATCACTCCGCGCGAGCTGGACATTCTCCGCTCCATAGCGCTGGGCCATTCGGTACGCCAGACCGCCGCCGCACTCGGCATCACCAGCAAGACCGTGGAGAACACCCAGGCCAGGCTCTTCCGCAAGCTCTCCGTCCGCAACCGAGCCGAAGCCCTCGCCGTCGCCTACTCCCTGGGCTTGGTCATGGAGGAGTAGCCCCCCATAGCGGCGGCGCCACCAGGCCGAACTCGTAGGCGAGGACTGGCAACCACGACAAGGGCATCACCGTGATCAAAATGACCCCGTGGTGCCTGGTCACCCCAACCGGCTCATGGCGGCGGGACGGGCTCCTGCACAAGGAGTCGGCGGACTGACCGGGCCCGTGGCGCCACGGGGCCCAGTTGCGCAGGGTCTCAACAATGCACCAAACAACATCCGCTCATGCCGCGTTCTGGGTGGTTGGCGCCAGTCGGCTCTGGCCTCGTGCTGGATCCGGCCGCAGCGTCCAAGGCATGACTTCATTCGATGATTTCGTGACAACGGCGACGCCCCAGCCCGGAGCCACCGCCACAGACGTGCTGCGATCGGCGACGGTCGCCTACCTGGCCCGGTACAAGGGCCTCTCACGGATGCACACCGAGTCAGACCTGCGGATCTACCTGTCCTGGTGCGCCGAACGGCAGCTGGAACCCTTGACGGCCAAGCGGGCCCAGGTGGAGCTGTACGTGCGGTGGCTGCAGGAGGTCCGCAGATTCCGGCCCTCCACGGTGTCCCGACGACTGTCGGTGGTCGCCGGGTTCTACCGGACCTGCGTGATCGACGGCATCCTGGAGCATTCGCCCGCCGAGCATGTCCGCCGTCCCAACGTCCCGCCCGAGTCGCCCACGCTGGGGCTGTCGCATTCGCAGTTCGAGGCCCTGCTCTCGGCTGCCCGCGCCTCGGCCAACCCCAACGACTTCGCCTTGGTGGCCATGCTCGGCCTGCTCGGGCTACGGATCTTCGAGGCCACCGGCGCCGACATCGGCGACCTGGGCGAGGAACACGGCCACCGGGTGCTGCGCGTGGTCGGCAAGGGCACCCGGATCGTGCTGCTGCCACTCCCGCCGGCGGTCGGGAGAGCGATCGACCGCGCCATCGGCGACCGGACAGCCGGGCCGATCCTGCTCAACACCCGCGGCAACCGGATGGACCGGCACGTCGCCACCCGCGCCTGAGACGCCTCGCGGCCGAATCGGTCGTATGGTTGCCGCGGATGCACCCGCACATGCTCCGGCACACCTTCGTCACCACCATGCTCGACGCAGGCGTCGACCTCCGCGACGTTCAGATCGCCGCCCGCCACGCTGATCCACGTACGACCATGCGATATGACCGGGCCCGCAACAACCTTGATCGCCACCCCAACTACATCCTCGCCGCCTACATGGCTTCCGGCACCTGAACCCGAGTTTCGGGCGCGGAACACGCTGGTCTGCCGAGATGAGGGCGCTGCGAACGACGATCGGGTGGCGGACGTGGAGCGGTGACGGCAGCATCGGCCGCTCCAATTTGGGCAGCCACCTTGCCGGTGTGTGGGCGCGGTTGTCGCTAGGCCGAGCCGGCAACCCTAGTCTTCACGGGGCTGACCGAGGGAGCCTGCTCTTGAGTGTCTGCGGTGAAGCCGTCACCCAACGCACGTTGGTCTCCCACCCTTCAAGGACGTCACGGGCCACCCCAAAATGGACAGGAATCACCCACAGATATTCCCACGTGTCCCGGGTTCCGCGCGGCTGGTTGTCTTGGTAGTGCTCACGCGCCCGGTCTCGGATAGCTCGCAAGTTCGGTCGCTCCTCAACACCTCGCTGAACGACTCCGGCGTATAGGCAGCGGTGCGCGTGGTCGAGCGCGACGTAGAGCGCGGATGGCCATGCCGGGAGGGCCCCGACCGTCCAGGAGCCTTCACGATCGCGTAGTGGATAGACGCAGCGCACCAGATCCGCCGGAGGCACAGCCAGTTGGCTCGCGGGGATGGAGGCGATGCGTTCAGCGAGGCCGGCAGTCAGGATCCACCCGGACCTCACGGGTCATCCTCCTCGTCTGGTGCCCGGTATACGTCCGGGGCTGGGGGCGGCGGGTCGAACGGGATCTTCCCGATGTCGATCGCCATCTTCCACACGTACTGCTGCAGGGACTCCCGGTCGCGCTCGGCTCCGAAATGGGGCAGCACCTCGCCGTCGAGGATCCGCGACAACGCCTGGGACGCGCTGTGGATCTTTGTTTGGAATTGTTCGAGCGTGACGGGCCTGGCGTCAGACGAGTCTTCGTTGTGGCGGGCTGCCACACGCCTCTTATTGATCTGGCTGCGGCGGCTGCTGGGCAGCCCATCGAACGCGACGTCGAACACATCCCACTCGATAGCCCGCTCCGGGAGCCCGTACGAGGTGACAACGTGCGGAACGCTGTCACCATCCGTGGCTACTTTCGGGACAGTGAAGCCGCGGGAGAAGTCCTCTGGGTCGCCGGGGACTCGTTCGGCCCAGTTGGCGAGGGCGTCTCCGAGCATCAGCCGGCCGGCCGCGGTCGCGCTGAGCCCTGCGATGATGGTGGGGGGCTTGGCCCGGTAGGGGGTGCGTAGCTCTCGGGGCTTGTCTGATTGCAGGTCCTCCTTGGAGCCGCGATCCCGCGTTAGCGCCTCCGCCACGATCAGGGCGTCGCCGCCCAAAAGGGCAAGTTCGGCACGAGCGTCCTCGTCCTCTTCAGCGCGCTTACGGAGATCCGCTATGGCCGCCGCTGCTGCCTCCTGGGGTGGAAGGCCGAGGCGGTCGGGGGAAAGACGGGTCAGGGAGACCGCGTTCTGATCTGCGGCGACGCGGTCCATCATCTGTTTGGTGATGGCTCCGCCGTCGGTCCATGCGTGGACCACCTGGGGGAAGGCCTGGTTGGTGTCCGACCGCAGGAACCGGGTGGCGAAGGTCGCCACGACCGCGCGTAGTTCGCGCATGAACTTGTCGGGGTCGTGGGGGTCGAGGGACAAGTACTCGGCGATGGCGGTGCGGATCACGGGCCCGGACTCGGCGGAGAGCACCGCTTCGATGAGGGCCGCACGCGCGTACGCGGGGTGGAATGGGAGGCCGGTGGCGCGAGTGAAGTCGGCTCCGTAGAGGTGCCCGGATAGGGCGGCGGCCTGCTCCTCGGTGAGTCTGCCTTGACGGGCTGCGGCGGAGAGGGCATCAGCGACGGCCTTCTCTCTGTCGCTGCCTCCGGTCCAAGGTCGGGTCCGCAGGTGGATCTGGGTGAGGAATTCGGTGAACCAGAGGGTGGTGTCGCACGGCTCGCCGGACCGGGTGAACGTGCCGAGCACGAGATTCACGGGAGCGAGTTGAGAGTGCAAGACCCGGATCTCACGACTGGTCGTGCCGCGGGTTTTGATGGTCTCCAGAGTCGAGTTCACCGTCTTACGCGATTGCGCGACCGCATCATGCGCGAACATCTGGCCGACGATCTGATGTGCCACCTCGTCGGTGTCCGCCCTGGCGAGGTTCTTGCCCGGGTCGTGCCCGAGCATGTTGCGCCAGGCCGAGACCAGACGAGACTGACCATCGATGACGACGATGATCATCTCCGACCGGCCGTCGTCGTAGTACACGCGCATCAGCATCGCCACCAGGGGCTCTTGGACCCCGGTTCGTGCGATGGAGCCGGACCAGTCATAGTCCAGCAGGTGGTACTTCACCATGCCGGTGATCATGCGTCGCAGGTCGACGGGCGATGGGAGGCGAATCTTTAGCAGGCCCGGAGCCGAGCCCTCCAGGGTGGGGTCGGTGACCTTCCCGCTGGTGAAAGTGTGCTGCAGCCTCGCCAGGAACCTCGGATTGACCACCAGGACTTTCAGCCCAGGCAGCAGGTGGAGAGGACTGAGGGCGGCTGTGGCATAACAGGTGTCCGTGGCCAGCCGCTGGAGCCGACCGACAGTGGATACGGCCGGCGGCGGCAGCTTCCGGCGGTTACCTGTTCGCCTGTTCTGGAGCTGCTCTGCGATCGCGTTTGGATGGACGAGCTGGTCCGTGACCTCGTGCGGGTGAGTGACACCGGAGATCAGTGCGGTGATCATTTCCGAGTCGAGCGTCACCGACGAGTGGGCCGAGGCTTCACCAGCGATGATCTTCAGCTCGGAAGGGGTCGGGACTGGCTGCATCTCCGTGAGGCCGACGGCCAGCGATGCGCCCTGCTCGGCTGTGAGCTTCCCATCTAGGTCGGGGTTCAGGGCTTCGTCGCGGTCCCCGCTGGGCGGGAAGAACTGGGGCTTGGTGGACACGGGGGTGCGCTCCCGTCGGGGCGCCTCGGTGCGTACCGAGGCTCATCTGACAACGGGCCCCTATAACGGGGCCGCTGCTCGGGACGTGATCCCACGACAGCGCCTGCCACCACGCGTGGACGCGAAGGCCGACCTGCTCGCAACAGTCACAAAGGACGCGTCTCGCATCGACCAGGGCGCAGGGGATGACCCGAAGGCTCGCTGTGCCCGATCGCCGCCGACAGGGTGGAGGCAAGATCACGACTCGCTCGTGCTGAGCAGCCGCCGCTGACGGTACGACGGCCTCCAGCTCGCCGCCCTCGAAACGCACGAATACGCATAGTTCGCGCAAACATCCGAGGATTCTTCAGGACCGCAACCCGCCGGAGAAAGGGCCCAAGCTCCTTGCGCCCCAGCACCGCCCGTAACGCAGCCGCCCTGCCATCGCAAGTCTCTTCCCGGAATGGTTCGAATTTTGGTTGGTTAGCTTTGAACCTGCCGGGAGAGTCCGGCCACAATCACACCCGCCCGGTGACGAGGCGATGCCGCCCCCTTCACGGGTCTTGCCCTCCGCCGCAGACGCTGCCGGCCCCGTTTTCTGTCCGCCCAACTCGCGCGGCACCGGCTCGGCCACCGCGCACTCTCATGCCGCTGGTCGCTTGCCGGTGCCGATGAGTAGAGCTGACGTTGAAATCGCGACGGCCCGGGGGCATGGATCGACGGCGAGTTGCATGGCGACGTCTGCGGTCTCGACGCCGACCATTCCGGGGATCAGCGTGCTTTTGCGTGCCCGCCCTTCCAGGTCGGCGGCGTGAGGATCCCGGTACCTGTGTGTGGTTGGGGGTTCCGGATGTTCAGCGCGTCACGGGGCGGTCGCTTGCGCGGTACTGCCTGGGTGATATTCCGCGGGTGCGTTTGAAGGCGACGCTCAAGGCGAAGGCGTTGGCGTAACCGACTCGGTGGGCGATGGTCTCGATGGTGAGGTCGGATGTGCGGAGCAGGTCGGCGGCCAGCGCCATCCGCCAGTGGGTCAGGTAGGTGATGGGCGGTTCGCCGACCAGCGCGGTGAAGCGGCGCGCGAGAGCGGCTCGGGAGCAGCCCACTTTCGCGGCGAGGTCGGCGATGTTCCAGGGGTGGGCGGGGTCGTCATGCATGAGCCGCAGCGCCGGACCGGCCTGCGGGTCGCTTTGTGCCCGGTACCAGCCCGGTGCTTGTGCGTCAGGACGGGCGAACCACGCGCTCAACGTGACGACGAGTGCGATGTCGAGCAGCCGGGCGAGCACGATTTCCTGGGCCGGGCCGTCGCGGCCCACCTCCCGCGCCAGCAGGGTCATCACCGGGTTCTGGGCCTCGGCCGCAGGCACCAGCACGATGTCGGGCAAGGCGTTCAGGAGTCGTTCGGTGACGTCGCTGCTGATCTGGTAGGTGCCGCTGGCGACGATCGCCGAGCCGTCGCGGGTGCGTCCGCTGGTGCGCGGTCCGAGTCGCAGAGCGTCGGTGACGTCCGTGCCGTCGGTGGTGGTCAGGCGATTCTCGTGGTGGACGACGATGTCAGGGACGGTGGCCGGATCGTCGCTGACGGTATAGGGATGCGGGCCCTTGATGATGGCCACGTCTCCGGCGCGCATCAGTGCCGGCTGTCCGTGGTCGGGCACGATCCACGCGTGCCCGCGCAACGTGGTGGCCAGGGCCAGGGCGGCGCCGTCGGCGATGCGCAAGGCCCACGGCGGCTCGAGGATCGCCTGGCAGAACGCCGCGGTCCGTGCGCGGACGCCTTCCAGGAGGTCGCTCAGGGGATCCACGGCACCATCGTAGACGCACAGACATGGAAATGCGCCTATCAGATATGGATCGGCTCAGCGGGTGCCGCTTGGCTGGACAGCGAACGTCCACCCCAAGCGAGCACGGAGGGAAAGCCGATGTACACGATCACTGGAGTCACCGGACATGTCGGAGCGGTGACCGCCCAGGAGCTGCTGGATCGGGGCGCACCGGTCCGGGCCGTGGTCCGTGACGCGACCAAGGGTCTGGCTTGGGAACAGCGGGGAGCACAGGCCGTGGTCGCCGACTTCGGCGATCGGGCGGCACTGGCCGAGGCACTCCACGGGAGCGACGGGGCCTTCATCATGCTGCCCACCATCCCGGCCTTCGGGGACGCCGAGCATCGCCGGCTGGCCGATTCGATCGCCGGCGCGGTCGGCGACAGCGGTGTCGCTCATGTCGTCATGCTGTCCTCGATCGGCGCCGAGTTGGCCGAAGGCACCGGGCCGGTCCGCTGGCTGCATCATCTGGAGAACCGGCTGCGGCAGACCGGAGTGCGGCTGACCGCGCTGCGTTCGCCGCATTTCCAGGAGAAGGTCGAGACGGTGCTCGAGGCCGCTCTGGGCGCCGGGATCTATCCCGTCTTCGGCGAGAACGCCGACGTCCCCACCCCGATGATCGCCACTCGCGACATCGGGAAGACCGCCGCCGCGGCACTGCTCGCACCTCCCCCGACCAGCGAAACCGTCGACCTGGTCGGCCCCGAGTACACCGAACGCGATGTCGCCGAACGACTGGCGGCCGTGCTCGGCAAGCCGCTCCAGGTGGTCACCATCCCCCAGGCCGGATGGATCGAGGCGATGCTCGACGCCGGTCTCCCCGCGCCGCTCGCCCACGAACTCGCGGCACTGTACGACGCGGACCAACGCGGCCTGTTCCACCCTCACGGAGACCGGGACCACGCGTGCACCACCGAGATCGACGAGACACTGCGGCACGTCGTCCAGACCGCCACCCGCACGCCCGCGACATAGAAAGGGCTGACCTCCGACCGCGCTCCACGGCCTGGACGCGTGAGGCAGAATCCTGGGGCCGGTGCTTCTTCGAATGCACCAACTCCTGCCGGCAAGCGCTCGAGACGAACGCACTCACCTGCCGCTGATCGGGCGCTCGATGGCGCTATCGAGGTTGGGCGTGGGACTGGCTGGCCCCGGCACGGCACAAACTCGCCCAGCGCAGCCCGGCCCGCCCGCCCGCCGTCGAGGACAGCTACGGGTGCCTAGGACACGCCTCGCGTGTTGAAGGATCTCTGACTTGTTCCCACAGCGCTGTACGTGGGGGCTCTCTGCCAGAGGCGGTGACCTCCGGGCGGTCGCTGCGGCCCACACGTTCGCGGGCCGCAGCGACCTTGGCGCCCGAACTAGCAGGGCTTGATGCCGGCGATGTGAACGCTGTCGGGGATGCTGGTCCAGTCTCTGACGGATGAGCGGGCCCGAATGTTGTGACACGGGGCGTCAGAGGAACCGATGATCGGTCGCTGGAGATCGAGCTCCCGAACCTGCACCAGAGCGCACAGATCCTCGGCGAACTCGAAGTCCGATGACGCCTGACCTCGTTGACGTAATCGGGTTTCGCGGAGTTGAAGGGTGTGGATTGCCTTGGCGATCCGTCCGGCCCGGAACGGGCAGCATCGCAGCTTACGGAGGATCCGCCATGCTTGGAGCTGTGCATTCGCGCGTTCGCCCGGTTCTCGCAGGCGGGCATGAGCCCGGTTGGCGTCCTTCTGGGACTCGGGCTTGCCGCGTCCCCGATAGGTCGTCAGGACGTGATCACCGGCTCCCTGATACGCCTTATCGGCCAGAACGAGGCTGCCCGTGGCGGCCAGGGCGCCGATGATGCCCCAGATCCGGGCGGCGGAGCCCGGACCCTCTTCGCGCTGAGCCGCGTCCGCTGGCGTCTGCATCCAACGGCGAAGCCGCGAGGTTACTCCGAATCATCATCCGGCGAGGTGCGTAATGTCCAAACATGGCACGGAGAGCTTCTCGTCGTGGGCGGGATATCGGGCACACTTTCCGGAATCCTGCGAGACGGCGTACCACGGGCCAGGATGTTCTGGGTGATGCTCGTCGCTGCATACAGAGGGGCTTGCATGGCGCTACTGCTCGTACTTCTGCTGACCGTTGGGGTTGTGGGCGCAGTCCGGGGCCTGCGCTGGATGATGTGGGGCACGAGATTCCTTAAGGGACACCCTGTGCCGGAGGACTTCAGGCGTCCAGGCCGCTTCGACGGTGATCCGCAGCGCCTGGGGTTCGTCCTTCTTCTGTACGGCATGGTGCTGATGGGATTCGGAAACTTCACCGCGCTCAGCGCTGGTTCGGCTCTCGTGAGGGGGCCCGAAGACGAACTCTCCATCGGGGGTGAGAAGTTACGTCTCTTCTCCGCTTCGTCCAGTCCGTGGCTCGATGTCGGCAAGGTCATCGTCATCAACTGGATCGTGATCAGCGTCCTTCTGGTGGCCCGCATATTCGGGAGAAGGCGGGAGCAGGACGGTCCATCCACCGGCCAAGGACAGTCCCCATCCACCGGCCAAGGACAGTCCCCGGTCAAGGGCCGGTGGTTGATCGCCGCAGGCACGCTGGTGTGTCTGGCGACCGCGATCAGCTGTGTCTACCTGACATTCCAGGTGGGATTCAGGAACGGAGCGGAGGGGCCGCTGCTCATCCTCACGCCGCCCATCGTGGTCTTCATTTCGCCCCTCGTTTACATGGCGGGCCTGAACTTGCGCCGCCGGGGCCGTCGGCACCTCACACCGACCATTGCCGAACCGGGCGAGTTGGCGACGGACTCCTACGTCCTCTACCTCAGGTCCTTCACCGATGATGCCGCCTTCGACAGGGTCCAGGACCGCGCGGGCTCGCCAGTCATGCATCACTTCTTCATTCCGGGCCGTAGCGAGGAGGAACAACTGGCTGATGCGGTGAAGAGGCTTGGCCCACTGGTCGCCGTCGGCCAGCCCGGCGAGACCCTGCCCTACGCCGGTGCCCGGCGTCTGTATCTACCCGAAGTCGGCTGGGAGAGCGTGGTGAGTCGTATGATCGCCGACGCTCGCCTAGTCGTCCTCTCCCTCGGCCCCGGGCCCGGCACCATGTGGGAGTTGGTCGAGGCAGCGCGGATTCTGCCGCCCGAGCGCCTGGTGCTGCTCGTGCCCATGCAGAAAGAGGAGTACGAGGAGTTCCGTACGAAGGCACACGAGCGGCTACGGGCGCTGCCCAACCCGCCATCGCTGCCCCCGTACACCCCCGACCCCCGGCAGAAATACTTTGGCGCGTCTCAGCGGATGAAGGCGCTCATCCACTACGGCCGGGCACCCGACGGCCGCACCTGGCAGCCGTACTTCGTCTGGCTGGAGGCCGAGCTTATTCCGATGCTGCGGTTCGCGGAGTTCCGCAACAAGGTCTACGTGGCGCTCAAGCACGGGCTGCGGCCCGTCGTCGACCACTTGACGACCGGCCGGGCGAAAGGGCCCCAGCAGTTGCCGTCCCTCAACGTGGCGGGCCGTGTCGGCGTCCTCATCGTGACCTTGGTACTCGTCGTGCTCATCGCCTCGTGGTGCAGTGGGGCAGGAGGGTGAAGGGGTAAAGCGGCGGCGTTCAGTTCCGACCGGTGGGCCTGTCGTCCGCGCAGGCCCGTGGTGCTAGCCGATGTCCTGATTCGCCCGGCGTGCAGCGATGCGGATGGCCTGTGCGTACGGGGCGTCGAAGGAGCGCGTTTCCGGGTCGAGTTCCTGGAACGAAACCAACGCCTTGTAGGTACTGTCCACCAGCTGTACTCAGGCGGCCCAGGCATTGGACGTCCCCCTCAGTGAATGCAAGCGGAGGCATCCTGGCCCTCGCCCTCAACAACGTCTGGCGATGATCCCTGAAAAAAGCCTCACTGACTCGACGTGGCCAGGGCTACACCCCTGCGGGTCACCACCACGCCGGAAGCCCACAGCCAACTCCTCACCGCTGCCAGCCGCTCGACAACGCCACGGCGATCTCGGCACAGCGCAAGGTCCGCCGCGAGTAGAACCGCGTCAACACCCTCGGTGAGTGACCAGATCCCTGGAAACCTACTGGCGGGTTACTTGTTCCCTGGTGTCCGGGCTAGGACTCCGGGGCCGATCAGGGACAGAGGGGGCACGGTCAGCCTGCTCTCCCGTCTCCTTGCGCCACACCTGTTGCCATCCGTACTTGGTCTTGGCTGGCCCTGGGGCTGAGGTCTCGGTGTATCAGCTCTCGCGGGGAGACGTTCAGGGCGTCCGCGATGGCGAAGATGCGGTCGATGGAGACGCTGTGGAGTCCGGTTTCGACTTCGGCGTAGTAGGAGCGGTCGATGTCCGCTCGTCTGGCCGGCTCGGTTTGGGTGAGCCCGGCGGGCCGCGTCGGCCGGGAACGCTGGCAGGCGAGCAACGCCCCGACTGCCGAGATGACCGCCGCGACGTGAATGTCCTTGTGCGCCTCGACTCCCAATATGACTTCATCTGGGTCAGTGGTCGAGCGACCGCGGAGGTCGTGTTGGAGGCGGTCATCGGACTCCTTGTACGGCGTCAGGGGTGATGGCCGACGCGGGGCCCGGAGCGACGCTGGGCCCGGAGCAGCGGTCGGAACTGTGACGGGGCTCTTGTCCGCAGCAAGGCCCTGTCGGGACGCGCCTGCTCCGGTCCGGCGGCGGCAAGCACCGACTCGATCCCCCGACATCGAACGCTTGAGCGATTCCTTTTCGCGACGGTGGCCGTCTGCATGGTCGTTGTTCGATCAGCGGACGGAGGAGTCATGACGGTTGCCGAGGCGAAGTCGATCGAAGGGGCCACGCGACGACCGCGGTTGGGCCTGGTGGTGCTCGTCGTGCCGACGGTGTTGCTGATGGTCGATTTCAGCGTCCTGTATCTGGCGTTGCCGGGACTGGCCGCGGACTTGAGGCCGAGCGGCACGCAGCAGTTGTGGATCGTCGACGTCTATGGGTTCATGATCGCTGGCTTTCTGGTGACGATGGGCACGCTCGGGGATCGCATCGGGCGGCGGCGGTTGCTGCTGGGCGGCGCCACGGTGTTCGCGGCGGGGTCCGTGGCCGCGGCGTTCGCCGGGAGCGCGGAGATGCTCATCACCGCGCGCGCCGTGATGGGGATCGCCGGTGCGACCGTGGTGCCGTCGACACTGGCGTTGATCAGTGTGATGTTCACCGAGGGACGGCGGCGGGCGATGGCCATCGCCGTCTGGATGGGCGGTCTCCAGGGCGGCCTGGCGGCCGGGCCGCTCATCGGTGGGCTGTTGCTCGAATGGTTCTGGTGGGGTTCGGTGTTCCTGCTGGGCGTCCCCGTCATGGTGCTGACCGTGCTGGTGGGCCGCGTGGTACTCCCAGAGGAGAGGAACGCGGACGCCGGACGGCTCGATCCCTTGAGCGTCGTGCTCTCCTTGGCCGCGATCCTTCCTCTTATCCATGGGCTGAAGGAGCTGGCGCGGCATGGTTGGGAGGCCGGGCCCGTTCTGGCTTTGGTGGTGGGTCTCGGGTCCGGGGCCGTCTTCGTGCGCCGGCAGAGCATCCTGGACGACCCGCTGCTGGACCTGGGGCTGCTCCGAAACCCGACGTTCCGCTCGGCCATGATCGTCTATGGCGTGCCCGGCATCACGGGCGGCGGCACGTTCCTTATGCTCACGGTGTGGATCCAGATGGTGGGCGGGCTGTCGCCCGTGCAGACTGGGCTGGCGCTCGTACCGGCCAGCGTCGCCATGGTCCTCGGCTCGCTCACGGCTCCTTGGCTCGCCCACCGGTTCGGGACGGGCAGGGTGATCACGGCGGGTCTGGCGGTCAACGCGGCGAGCTACCTCCTCATCGTCGCCCGGCCCGGCGACCTCGGGCCGCTCATCACGGCCAACATCATCGGCGGACTCGGCATCGGCCCGATGACGGCGCTCATCCCTGATCTGGTGATCGGCTCGGCGCCGCCCCGGCGAGCGGGGTCGGCCGCGTCGATCATGCAGACCAGCGGGGAGCTGGGTATCGCCCTGGGCGTCGCCGTCCTCGGGACGATCGGGATGGCGGTCTACCGCGGCGGTGTCGACGGCCCCGCGCGGGAGAGCATCGCCGACGCGGTCGCGGAGTCGGCGCACCTGCCTGCGGCGGAGGCCGCCGAGCTTGTGGCCACGGCCGAGCGGGCGTTCGCCTCGGGCCTGGCCGCCGTCGCCGCGATCTCCGCGATCGCGATCGCCGGATGCGCCGTCCTCGCGGCCAGGGTGTTCCGCCGTGGCTGAGTGGCTGACGGGGGAGACCTTCGAGCAGTTCGTCGGCCGGCACCGGCGTGAACTGCATGTGCACTGCTATCGCATGCTCGGTTCGCTGGAGGACGCCGAAGACGCCGTTCAGGAGACGTTCCTGCGGGCGTGGCGCGGCCGCGACGGGTTCGCCGGACGGTCGAGCGTGCGCGTGTGGCTCTACCGGATCGCGACCAATGCCTGCCTGGACGCGCTCGAGCGGCGACCTCGGCGCGTCCTTCCCCGGGATCTGTCGGGGGCATCGGATCCCGAGCGGGTGCCGCCTGCGCCGTCCGATCACGCATGGCTCGGCCCGTACCCCGACCGGCTGCTCGATGTCGAGGCGCCGGACGCGGATCCGGGCAGTGTGGTCGTCGCGAAGGAGACGATCGAGCTGGCGTTCATGGCGGCGATCCAGCATCTGCCGCCCCGCCAGCGCGCCGTGCTGATCATGCGGGACGTGCTCGGCCGGCCTGCGGCCGAGACCGCCGACCTGCTCGGTATGAGCGTCGCCGCCGTGAAGAGTGCGCTGCAACGGGCCAGGCCGACGCTGCAGGAGCATCTCCCGCGGCGACGCGAGGAGTGGAGCGGAATGCCGGGTACGTCCAATCTGGTCAGACGATATATGGACGCGATCGACCGCCAGGACCGCGCGGCAATGGCCGAGCTGCTGAGCCAGGACGTCCGCGTGCAGTTCCCGCCACGCGGACTCTGGTACGCAGGCCGGGACGCCTTCCTTGCCGGCAGCGCGAAACACGCCCGCGCCGGGGACCTCAGAACGCTGGCCACCGCCGCCAACCGCCAGCCGGCGGTCGCGCTCTATCTGCGTGCCCCCGGCGACACGCTCTTCCGGCCGATGGCCGTGGAAGTGCTCCGCATCGAAGGCGGCCTGATCTCCGAGATCGTCGACTACGACCGCCCGGAGCTGTTTCCGCTCTTCGCGCTCCCTCCAACGCTGGAGTGACCCCGGCGCCCGGGGAGCACGTCAGGCGGGCGGTGACCAGGCGGGTGTCGAAGGCGAAGATCACCGCTTGGACGCGGCCGCGAGCGTCGATCTCGGCGAGGACCCAGACCGTCACCGTCGAGTCACCGAACTCGGCAGTCGGGGCTCGCGCCGAGAGACGAGCGCCAGGACCACCGAGATTCGGCCAGGTTTCGTGCGACAGGACACGCCCGAACGATCGACACCGCGAACTAAGCCCCAGCCGCCATCTATAACTGGGAGCCGCCATCTATACCTGGGGTCGCACCTCTCCCGTGTGCTCCCCGACCAGCTCAACACCGCCACAAGCTTGATCGACTACGGCAACCGGCGAACCGCACTCGCAAACTGGGAAATCCCCACCGACCACCGGCACGACCTGCTCGAACAACTCATCGCATCACGCCCAACCTTGCGCCGACGCAGTTGGGGAAACCGCAAACGTCGTGCAGCATCCGTCCTGGTCTGGGCAGCCATCACCCAAGGGGGCTAGCATCTCGCTCCACTAATCAGCAACGAGCACCGCCGAGCCAACGGTGGCAAGTCGAACATGCTCATGTTCGACAGCCGGCAGGCCCGCTACCGGATCCGCCAAGACCCCACGGGCCCACCGCCGCACTCCATCCCTCCTCGGCTCCTACGCCCTCGAACTCACCCACAAGATCGATAATGGGCACCTGCGACCCCAGCTAAAGATGGCGGCTGCGGGAGTGGCGACCGGCGACGTTGCCCGGTCTCCCAGGTTTAGTTGGCGAAGCTTCCCAGTTCTTGTTGGCGGCTCCGTACGCGATCTCGATTCGGGATCACATCGGCGACGGAACCCGGCCCGCACCGGCGGGCCGGGTTCAATTCCCCCGACTCCGGCCGCATTCTGCGTGGCCTGCGAGCTAGCCGCGTAAGCAGGGGTACTGCTAGCTCCCAAATCGGTGGCGCTGGTGGTGCACCCCCGACGAGGGCAGCCAATTCCTCCCACCCCCGCACGGCATCCGAACCACCTCGCGGCCGTGGCCGGCATGCCCGGGATGCGACGCCCCCGTCACACTCGCCTACCCGGCCGACGCCGCCCGCACCGCCATCATCTTTCTGCCCTGCGGGCAGCGGCTCACGATCGGGAACGAACCTGCAGGACGTTAACGACCCTGGGCGCTGCCCTGTCCTGCATCGCGGGGCGCGCTTGCCCCCCGGGCGCAGCGGCACGCCTGACCGACCGTCGAGACGCGCGCCATCGACGCCGACTCCCACAGAGTCTGTGGCGGTCGGCACGTCGATGCTGTTGACAGGCGACGATTGATCTGTCGGTTGGCCCTGACCTTGCGTTCGCCACTTCGCCTGACACGGACCGGCGGCACCCAAGCGGTTGAGGAACCTGATTGGCGCACGTTCAACAGGTTCTGCTGTGGCTCGGCCACGACCGCCCGCGCGACCTCCCCTCCGCCGTCAACTTGGTGCTAGATCTGCGCGTGCTGGGCGACTGCGAAGAGGCGCTCGATCTCCGTCGAGACGACGCTCAACACGCCACGGCGAAGTTCGGGCGCGAGCATAAAAAGATTCTGTTGGCTGCCGTCAACTTGGTGCTAGATCTGTGCGTGCTGGGCGACTGCGAAGAGGCGCTCGATCTCCGTCGAGACGACGCTCAACACGCCACGGCGAAGTTCGGGCGCGAGCATAAAAAGATTCTGTTGGCTGCCGTCAACTTGGTGCTAGATCTGCGCGCGCTGGGCGACTGCGAAGAGGCGCTCGACCTCCATCGAGACGACGCTCAACAGCCCACGAAGAAGTTCGGGCCGTGTCGCGTCGAAGGTCATAATGAGGCGCTGACCTGGGATAATGCGCTTAGTTGGCCTGGTTGTTGCCCCTTTGGCTACCAGTCGCTCGCCCTGCGCCATTCGCCGGGGACTGCCACACAGCCAAGAAGTCTCAATGTTGTATGGGCTTTCCTCTTGCAGAAAGCGTTCGACTCGGTAGTGTGCATCTGGCCACAAAGTGGCACCAAGGAAAGGACCCGCGCCGACACGGTTGGCGAGCCTCCGGCGCGGGCCCCCTGGCCCATCTCCACAAGAAAGGAGGGCCGTTCCCGGCGCCTCCCATCCAGTAGGGGGGCGCCGGGCTTTACGGACCAGCGCTCAACAAGGAGGCCAGCCCTCATGAGGAGTCTAGAAGGGTCCGGCGCCGCTTGGCGGAAGTCCAGCCGATGTGACGATTCCGCCGACTGCGTGGAAGTTGCACGGTTGGCTTCAGGCGGGGCCGGCGTCCGCGACACCACGGAGCCAGGCAACCACCTGGAACTCTCCGATTACCAGTGGCGGCGTCTCGAGCAAAGGATCAAGAAAGGAGAATACGACTCGCTGCCCTAGTTGACCGGGACTGAGGGCCGCGTAGCCCGGCTGGCGACGGGAGTCCGCTCGCCGGGCTACGTGGACCGCAGGCCCAACGCCGCAGGTAGCTTGCTTCCAATTGAGCCATCCCCCTGAGACGGTCCTCGCCAGTTCAAGTGACACTCGCCACTCGTACCGTCAGAGTGACTGGCACTTCGCCATATCCAGTGGCACTCGACAGCTGTGGTCGGGTGTGCGCTCCGGCGTGGGAGCGCCCCACCGGGTGGCTTAGGAGGCTTCGAGACCGGTGTCCGGCTGGGCGGCGCCGGTGTCTCTGCGCGTCGACGGGACGGCCAGCGCGACCAGTGCCCCGGCCACAGTCAGAGCCGCTGCGACGATGACCGCTGCCTGCATCCCGGTTGACGAAGGCGTCGGCGGTGTCACGCGTACCGGGCGCAGTGATCGCCACCAGCACGGCAAGCCCGACCGCGCTGCCGATCTGCTGTGAGGTAGACGCGGTCGCCGCGGCGACACCCTGCGCGGCGGGCATCGGTCAGTCGTCCGTCCGAGAGATGCGCGCCCGTTTGGGCCGCAGGCCCCCGCGGTCGTGGCATTGTGACCGCCAGATTGGGGAGACGAGAACGATGGGGAAGTTGTCGTGCTTAGGTACTTTGGCCCACGTCTTCGTTAGGCAGATGTACGGGTGATCGCCCTCAGGGTGTGGTCAGGCTGTTGTTGGGGGTCAGGCCGGTAAGTTTGTCGGGGTTGACCTGGAAGCGCAGGTTCTGGATGCGGCCGTCGGTGAGGTCGTACGAGAGCGCGCCGATGGTGTGGCCTCCGAGGGTGGCCAGGACGCCGAGTTCGCCGTTGATGACGGCGGGTTCCATGGTCAGGCCGGTGAGTTCGGGCTTGGCCAGGAAGCCCACGATCCAGCGCGCGACGTGGTCGGTGCCGTAGAGCGGGCGGCGGGCGGCGGTGACCTTGCCGCCGCCGTCGGACCAGGCGGTGACGTCGGGGGCGAGCAGCTCCAGGACGGCGTTCAGATCGCCGCCCGCGCAGGCCTGCATGAACCGGGTGGTGACCTGCCGGCGCTGGGCCTGGTCGGTGTCGAACCGGGGGCGGCGGGCCTGGACGTGCTCGCGGGCGCGGTGGGCGATCTGGCGGACGGTCGGCTCAGGGCGCTCCAGCGTCTCGGCGATCTCGGCGTGGGAGTAGCCGAAGACCTCACGGAGCAGGAAGACGGCGCGTTCGACGGGGCTGAGGGTTTCCAGGACGACCATCATCGCGGTGGAGACGGTGTCGGCCAACTCGGTCTCCAGGGCGATGTCGGGCGAGGTGAGCAGGGGCTCGGGGAGCCACGGGCCGATGTAGGTCTCGCGGGTGGCGCGGGCGGAGGTGAGACGGTTCAGCGAGAGGTTGGTGACCGTGCGCACCAGGTAGGCCTTGGGGTGGCGGATCGTGTCGCGGTCCGCGGCAGTCCAGGTGAGCCAGGCGTCCTGGAGGACGTCCTCGGCGTCGGTGACGCTGCCCAGCATGCGGTAGGCGGTTGCGAACAGCAGCCTGCGATGCGCGAGGTAGGGGTCCTGCTCGTCCCGGGGGTCCGTCATCGGCTCATGCTGCCAGCGCCGTGATCTGGGCGGCAAGGCCGAGAGCACGGCGCTGGGAGTCGGTGCGGTCATGCCGCGGGCCTGCGGGTGGCGCGCCCGCCCTTGGACACGATGGTGGTGACGTTCATGCGCTTGCTGAACCGGTAGGTCCAGAGCGGGCTGCCGCTGACGAACTCCTTGTAGGCGACGGCGGCCCGTCCGGTGAGGTGCCAGCGGCCCGGGGTGTCGTCGCTCTTGGTGAACTGGATGACGGCGTCGCGGCGGCCGAGGCTGACCGGCTGGTGGAAGTAGCCGAAGCGGAACGGCTTGACGGCCTTGCCGCGGACGAGCCGCGCGATGGTGTCGGCGGTGTACTGGGCGGTGGGCAGGCCGCTCTGGCAGGTGCCGTGGATCTGTCCCCAGGCCAGGCGGACGGCGGCGGCGTCGCCGACGGCGTGGATCTCCGGGTGGGACACCGACCGGAGCGTGGCGTCGACCAGGATGAGGCCGCGGTCGTCGGTGGCGATCCCGGCGTCGGCGGCGAGCGGCGGCACTTTGACGCCGGTGGTCCACAGGCAGGCGTCGGAACCGACGACCCGGCCGTCGGCCAGTTCGACGGCGTCGGGCCGCACCGCGGTGATCCGGGCGCCGGTTTCCAGGGTGATGCCGAGGCGGTCCAGCGCGCGGTAGAGGTGGGCGCGGGCCTTGGCGCCCATCATGCCGCCGGGCTCGTCCAGGCTGATCAGCGTGACGTTCAGGCCGGGACGGCTTTCGGCGATCTCGGTGGCCGCCTCGATTCCGGTCAGCCCGCCGCCGCAGACGGTGACCGTGCCGCCGGCCTCGGCGACCTCGGTGAGCCGCTCGGCGAACCGGCCCGCGATCTCCGGGCTGTTGAGGGTGAACGCGTGGGTGTCGGCGCCGGGGACCTTGCCGGTGTCGGTCGAGCTGCCCAGCGCGTAGACGAGCGTGTCGTAGCCGAGGGTCTCGGCGCCGTCGACGGTGATCCGCCGGGCGGCGGGGTCGATGGCGGTGGCGGCGCCCTGGACGAACGTGACGCCGGTCCCGGCGAGCAGGCCGGGGATCTGGTGGTCGGCCAGTTCCTGCCCGGCGGCGATCTGGTGCATCCGCAGCCGCTCGACGAACCGGCTCGACGGGTTGACCAGCGTGATCCGCGCCCCGGTCCGGCGGGTGCGGTGGGCGAGCCGGATCGCGCTGAACATCCCCGTGTAGCCGGCGCCGACGACGACGATGTGGTGGCCGTTGTTCATGTCGTTCTCCCTGGTTCGTGCACCGCGCTCCGTGCCGGTGACGCCTATGGGACAAACAACCCGCACCCGACGTGACACCTCTGGATGTGAGCCACACCACACCTGCCGCTCACCGTTCGAGCGCACCGTGGAACTGACCCGCGACGATCACGGGCGCTTGGTACGGAGGCGAAAGCGCCGGTTGAACTAGCGCGTAGCCCTGGGTGGTGCGCGGGTCGGCGTGCCCGAGCAACCGCTGGATTTCCTGGACCGGGACGTTCTCCTCATCGAGCAGAGTGCCGACGGTGTGCTTGAGCACGTGCGGGTGCATCGCCTCACACACCTCGCGCGGCAGCCCGGCTTCGACGGCGAGGCGGCGAAGCAGGTCGCGGACGTAGCCGCGGTCGAGCGGCTGGGGCACGCCAGCGCACTTGGCGCCGGAGGTGCACAGCAGCGGCCCGTCGGTGCGGCCGTTGAGGTAGCGGTCGATCACGTGCGCGGTCGCCGGTGTGACGGGCAGGGCGGCGACCTTGCCGCCTTTGCGGACGATGCCCAGGGTTCGATGCCCGGAGGTGGAAGCGAAGGCGTCGGCGGCGCACAGTTCCGAGACGCGCATTCCGATTTCGAGCAGCAGCCGGGTGATGATCGCCGAGCGGAGCCCGTCGGTGTCGGCGGCCGCGATCAGGGCGACTGCTTGGGCGCGGGTGAGCGCGATGCTGCTGGGTTCGTCGGATTGGCGAGGTCGGCGGACGTGTGCGGCGGGGTTGCGGGCCAGGACGTTTCGATGACCCAGTAGGTGTAGAAGGAGGAGAGCGCGGCCAGGCGGCGGCGTCGGGTGCGGGTCGCCAGGCGCGCGGGTGTGAGCGTCGGCACCGTGTCCAACGTTCTCAATCACCCCAGCCACGTAACCGAAGCCACCCGCGAACGAATCGAGACGGTAATCGCGGAGCTGGGCTTTACACCCTCCGGCGCGACGACGATGGGCTCTCGGCACTGGCGGCGGTCAGGGCTCGCCACGTGGGTGTTCGCCTCGGCCGCCTCGGGCTGGTACCCCAAGAAGGCGGCCCAGCCAGCGCGGCCGTTGGCGCTTGCCGCCGAGCCGTTCCCCGGACGGCCGCTACGAGCCGCAACGCGCAGGGGCGGGCCCAGGCATGCCGGACGCCGATCGCGCCGGAGCTGACACCGCACGGCCTCTGGCACAGCCACCGGACGATGGTGGAGGAGGCCGGTATCCGGCCGGTGCTGATCGACGACCGGATGGGCCACGAGGACGGGTCAGTGCAGCGGCGCTATACGCACGTCACGCAGGCGATGCGGGACGAACTGAACGACGAGCTCACGGCGCGGTGGGAGGCGTCTCCGGATGCCCGCCTCGCCCTGTCTCCATGCTCACCGGTGGCTGCGCTGGACGGACTACTGCGAGCACGCCTGCGAGCGAAAGAAATGGAGCGATCACAAGATCGTCCCACGGAATTCCCACAAGAGACCGTTTCTGTTCTCCGTTTCAAGCCCCAAAAAGGAGGCCTGAGCTGTGTCGGGACGGCGGGATTTGAACCCACGACCCCTTGACCCCCAGGACGGCGGGGGAGAGGTCTCTACAGGTCACGGCATGATTCGAACACGCGTTCGTAGTTCGTTCATCAGATGCTTGTTCGCTCGGATGCATGGCGTGTGGTCCCCATCTGGTCCCCGTTCTTGATGTCCTTCCTGAGGGGTGAGTGCAGCGCCTCATTGGCGTGAGCCGGTAGGCAAGACCGATGTCGGGATACTGGTGGATCCATGGTCAAGAGGCTGTTGACCGCGGAGAATCCTGAGTTAGTCGGCTATTGCATGCATTCGCCCACTTTTCGAGGTCGTCAAATCCGGGGCGGACTCGCTGGAACAGAAGTGTTAGCACTTGCATAATGGCGTCATAGATCTTTTTCGCGTTAGACGCACTGTACGCGATAAACCTCCATTCCACACCAGCGTCAATATCAGGGTGCAGAATGGGTTGCCGGAAATCTCCTGGGGGGTGAACCGCCCAGTCGCGGAACTTGTATAGCTCCTTTAGGATTTTCCGAAGTTGTTGGCTTTGCTCATTTGTGAGCCGAAATCCTCTACGAATCATTTCGGTGACTAGAGCGTATCGAGGAGTCTTCTTACCCTGTGAGGTGGGTGGATGATTTGAGGCGGGGATACGCTCCTTGATTGACGCATAGAGCGCATCCATGGCGAAGGCCGTAGCTGACATTGATGTCAATGAGGCCTTAAATTCTGCCTCCAGCGCAGAAGATTTCTTGTTGTCGGAATTATTGTCTATTGCTTGAATTAGTAGCGTATGCGCACTTTTGGATTGTTGCAGTGATTCATTGGCAATATCTAGCCAATGATCCCATGTGTCGAGACTGACCTCCGCAACTATCGGAGATACTTTTTCTTCGTTTAATGATATGCGGATACCTCCGGCCGGAATTCGTAGCGTCATTCCACTGGTAATGAATATTCCACTCATGGAGCTTAATGTTAGCTGCTATTGATGTTGCGTGCCACAGGTTTTAGTGCTTAAGAACAATGGGTGCTTTGCGTGGGTTTGGTGAGGATGAGCATCCGAGATCCAAGCTGGACGGTTGCGGACTTGCGTGGGGGCGGGGCCTCGTAGCCTGGACCGGCGGACGGGCTGGCGCTGCCGCCTGCCCGCATTGGCCCGTCGTGAGGCCCCGCGCGGGGTCCCCGCGCAAGTCAGGAAACGGCCAGCGGCACCGGCGCGGCCAGCTCGGCCCCGTGGCTGGTCTTCGTCTTCGTGCGGCCCCGTGACTTCTGCCGGTCTTCGCGCCTGCCGACCGGCGTGGGCCTGGTCTCGGAGCCGGCGCCTTAGCAGAGGCGGAGGGCCAGGCGCCGAGTCGGCGGCGCGTGCGGCCCGGTTCTCGGGCCGCCTTGAAGACGTACAGAAAGTTCTCACAGGCTCGGAAACTGGCTGTCGTCCCTCGCTTCGCCGTTCGTCCCGCCAAGTGGCACATGTGCGATCGGGTGCCAGTCCCAGAGGCGTTCCGCTCCGCGCTGGAGGACGAGACTCACAGTTCGGATGGTGATCTCGTATGGGGGAAGCTCATTGCCGAGAGCCTCGATCAAGGGCGCTGCTTGTTGCTCCTCGGTGCTGTAGCACAAGGTGATGTGCGGCGTCCAAGATGAGGGCTCGGTGTGTACGTCTCTGCCGAGTGCGGTCCTGCTCGCGGCTTTGATTGCTTCGTGTATCGGGCTGAGCGATTCAGGGGAAGAGGTTCCGGCCATGATGGCCTCCGGATGGTAGAGCACCCGGTCCATTTTGATCGTTGTTGGTTGGATCATTTGAAGGCGTCTGGAAGCCTCGGAGACTAGGTGACTCCGTTGATCCGGTTTGATGGATTCGGCGGCACCAAGCGCGAGCGTTGTCATGTGCAGCCACTTCAGTGGAGTCATGTGCAATCCACTGAATGAGGCGAGTCGCTCTTGTGCGTACCGCGCAAGCTTGGTGACCTGCGGCTGATCCTGGAACAGAATGTGCCAGTAGACCGCCCCTTCGTTGGGACCCGGCTCTGCCCTGTGCTCCCATCGATCGATCATACGGACGGGGAACGGGCTCAAGCTTCCTCCTGGCTATTTGCGAGTAGAGCACTGGCATTGAATTCTTCGATTCTGGCCAGTAGTTCGGATGCGTCTCGGCTGTTTCGGAACTTGCGCTGCCTCAAACGGGCCGCAAGGTCGTCAAGGTAGCGGGTAACTGTTGCCATTCGGAACTCTGGTGCGAGGTCGAGCATGGCGGTGACCTCGTTCATTGTTCCGTCCAGCTCTCCCCTCATCAAGTAGGCGATGCCTGCGCCTACTCGGATCTGGGCCCAGGTCCCGGGAGAACGCGCTAGGCCTGCTTGCCATGCCGCGTCGGCTGCGGCTACGGCTCGTAGGGACGCGTCGGGCTCACCGATGCGCGTGGTCACCGAGATCGTTAGCAGGGCTTGACGTGGCCGGGAGAAGGACCAAACGGACACCCCGGTGCCGGGCTCGTCCAGGGCCTCGGCTGCTGCCTCGGCGCGTGCCAACGCTTCGCGGGCGTGGTGAACGTCGCCCAACAGGCCTGCCGCCCTGGCCTCGTAGCTGGCGAGCATCGCCCGGAGCGGGCTGGGCGAACTGGATTCGAAGCCCCGGCGGGCGAACTCCGCGGATTCTTGGTACTTGCCTTGCCAACGAGCTGTCTTGGACATAGCGGCCCATGCGGCTGCCTCATTTGTTGCAGCTTCCTGCGTGCACATCAATGCTGCTCTGCCGAGTGCCATCGCGGTTCGATCCTGGTTGAGATCGCCGAGCAACACACTGGCGTGGGCCAAGAGATCGGCGTCGAGTTTGTACAACTCGCGGGTCTGATGCAGCTTTTGTCGTCCACTGCGCAACAGTCCCTGAGCCTGATCGTGCAGTTGTGTCACTTCGCGCAACGCTTTGGATGCTGGCATTTGTGTGTGATTGTCCGCCAGTATCAGCGACCTCTCGGTGAGGTGATCGAGTGCTTCTCGGCTGGTGTTAGTGGAACTCAGCCAAGAAATCAGGCCTGCGGCGTCGTTTAGTGTTGGCGTTGAGGATCGGGCCTGGTCTGACTGGCCTGTCTTCCCAGCTTCGCCGAACAAAGCTTCATGCGTGAGTCCGAAGATGCGGCAATAAAGGCTGGCGTAAAGGTCGCTTGGCCTGTGGTCCCCGTTCTCCCAGCCTCGGACGTAGCGCTGAACACTTTCGACGGACGGCAGACTCTTGCGGGTTCGATCGTCCGCTGCGTTGATGAGGCGCACAGCCATGCTCTTCTGACTCCACAGCCGAGCTTTGCGCTCGTCACGAAGTCGAACAGCCCAGTCGGGAACTTCGAAAGCTGCCACTAGTGGACCACCTCATCAGGACGATTGCGAGTCCGTCTCCTAATGTATCCCCTGTTCTCCTAACGAGCCCTCTTGCAGCCTGGTGTCACAGCAAGGGAAGCGCACCGAGAGGCGGTGCGGCCCTGGATCGAGAGGAGAGCTTCGTGAAGCTCTACGTGGACACCAGTACGAAGCAGGTCATGGTGTCGAAGGACCCGGTCGAGAAGATGGACCAGAACGGGCGTCAGCGTACCGAGCGGGACACCGGCCGGCCGATGTGGTCGACGCAGGTGTTCGTCCAGGACGACGACGGCGGCGAGGTCATCACCGTCACCACGGCGGGTGAGAAGCCGAGTGTGAAGGTGGGGCAGTTCGTCACCGTGTCCCGGTTGGAGGCCCTGCCGTGGGCGACCAACGGGCGTAACGGCGTGGCGTTCCGCGCGGTGGAGATCAAGACGTCCGGTCCGGTGGCCAAGTCGGCCTGACCGAGACTCCTGTCACTGCATTCCTGCCTGTATCTGGCGAGTCACGAAGGGGCCGAAGGTATGGCTCCCAAGATCGAACTGTCCCCGAGGCGGGACGCTGCCAGCCTGTTGAGCTGGCCGAACCCATCTGTCGCGGACGTCATGTCCGGTGAGACGGAAAGGTCTGGCATGGAGTTCCACTTCATCATCACGCTGCTGTTCCCCAACCACGGCGGGATGGCTTACGCCACCTACAGCGGCGTCGTGTCCGCCGGTCCGGGCGAGACCCGGCAGGACATGTACGACCAGGTGTGGGCGCTGGTCCAGGACGCCCACAGCGACAACCCGGGCATCGCCCGCGCCAACATCGTGTGCTTCGCACTCGAACCCAACCAGCTGCCCGTGACCGTTTAGCCCACGGGCCCAACCCTCCGGCTGCGGACGCGAGGTCCGCTGACCCACTGGAATGGAGCACCTGCATGTGCAAGATGTGCCTGCCCGACAACATCATGTTCATTCAGGATGCGGCCTTGGGCGCATCCGCTGACGAGGCTGCTGATGCGGCCACCCGGTCGCTGAACAAGCTCGGCGACATGCTCAACCGGTTCAACGACGTCTACGAGGCCGACGAGGCCGAGACGTGCGACCTGGCCGCCGAGGTGCTGGCGCAGGGTCTGATCACTGCCATCTACACCCTGGCCGCCGCATCGCGGTCGCATGGGTTCGTCCTGCTCCCCGACAGCGGCGGGGCCTGACCTCAACCAAGTGCGGGGCCTGGAGGACTCTCACTCCTCCGGCCCCGCCAATCCAAACCCCTCCACACCAAACAGAAGGGTGAATCATGTCCAAGTCTAAGGGCCTGCCCGCGTTCGGGCGAGGCTCGTCGGGCCGCTCTGGGCGTCGTGGCGGAACCGTCACGCTGATCGAGGACCGCGTCACCCGGTCCTACGCCCGCACCGCCAAAACCGCGTTCTACGTCATCACGGCCGTGGTCGGGCTGCTGGCCGCCACGGTCGCCGCGTCCTCCTGGCACCCCATCCTCGCGCTGGCCGCCGGAATCGGGATCGGGATCGGGATCGCGCTGCCCATCGCGGGCTTCATCGCCGCCTGGCCCGTGATCCGGGTCCTCTGGTGGTGGGCACCCGAAATCATCACGGTTTCGCTGATCGTGTACGGGTTCGTGCTGCTGTCGATGCACACCAACGTGGTGGTGCGTCTGCTGGTCGTCGCTCTGGTGGCCGGTGTGCCCGCTGGGGTCCCGGTCGTGCGCCGCAGGCTGATCGCCTTCGGCTGGTGCGTCATCTCCCGGCACCGGCTGCGCGCCTGCTTCAACGAGTTCATCATCTCCAACCGGTCCGGCAGTCTGCCGCTGATCCTGTGGGCCAAGCCCACCCCGGTCGGGGAACGCGTGTGGATCTGGCTGCGGCCCGGCCTGTCGCTGGCCGACCTGGAATCACGCCTGGACAAGATCGCGGTCGCGTGCTGGGCCGCGAACATCACCGTGGAGCGGGCCTCGTCCCGCAACTCCGCGTTCGTGCGGGCCGACATCAAGCGCCGTGACGCGCTGACCGGCACCGTCGACTCTCCGCTGGTCGACCTGATCGACCCCGACACCCCTCCAGCTGCCCGGACGGCCGCTGAGGCACCGACCGCGCTGGACCTGCCCGACATCCCGGCCGACACCGTCGACCCTGACGAGACGCCACGCTCCAAGAAGCACGGCGATAAGGGCGCTGATAGGCGCACCGACCGGGCGGACGCCCGACCGGCTCCGAAACCGGCCCCGGCATCGGGCAAGTCGTCGACCCCCGACGACGTTCTCGACTGGGTGTAACCACCTGGTCCTTCTCCTCCACCGGCGGCACCTGTGATTGGTGCCCTTCTGCGTCCGGTGACCGACGCCCCTGGTGATCCCACCGCCTGACGGGGCGTGCCTGTTCCGTGTCCATCTCGCACGGGTCCTGGGCATGAGGTCACCCGTCGTGGGTCGCCTCGTGCCCGGGTCCCCCTTTCCTGGAAGGGACCTCGCCTCATGGCAACCCTGACCGTCTCACCTGCGGCCGGACCGGCTGCGGCGTCGGCCGCTGTGCCGGTGGGACCACTGCTGTCGATGTTCGACCCCGTCTATCTGGGCGTCGATGAGTTCGGCCAGCCGGTGTATGTGGTGCTGGCCTACCGCAACATGCTGATCGCCGGAGAACCCGGCGGCGGCAAGTCCGGCCTGATCCAGAACATCACCGCACACTGCTTCCTGGCCGCCGGCACCCGGCCCGTCCTGCTGGACCCCAAGCTCGTCGAGCTGGGCATGTGGGCCGACCTGGCCGAGGAATTCGTCGGCCCTGACATCACCCATGCCCTGACCACGCTGCGGCGCGTGCAGCAGGTCATGAATAACCGCTACGCCTGGCTGCTCGCCCACAACCGCCGGAAGATCACCCCCGCCGACGGGGTCTCGGTGATCCCGGTCATCCTCGACGAACTGGCCTACTACTCGGCCACCATCGGCACCAAAGACCAGCAGGCCGAATTCATCGCCCTGGTCCGCGACATCGTCGCCCGCGGCCGCGCCTGCGCCATCCCGGTCATCGCCGCGACCCAACGCCCCAGCGTGGACATCATCCCCACCTCGCTGCGCGACATCTTCGGATTCCGCGTCGCGTTCCGCTGCACAACCCCCAACAGCAGCGACATCATCCTCGGCCACGGCTGGGCCCACTCCGGCTTCAACGCCGCCGACATCTCCCCGGTCAACCAGGGCGTCGCCTACCTCATCGCCGAAGGCGGCGTACCGGCCCTGTTCAAGGCCGCCTACCTCACCGACGACCAGATCAACCACCTGGTCGACTACGCCACCTGGATCCGCACCACCCGCGCGCCGTCACCTGTCCCGGCACCGGTCACGGCACTGGCCGCCTGACCAGAACGGAGCCCCTCATGTCACCACAACCCTCGGCACGGTTCTTGGTCACCGCCATCACCCCGGAGATCAATGGATACACCGGCCTGTGCCTGGTCTGCTTCGAACCCCACACCGTCGCACTCGGCGACTACCCGGCCCTCGGTCAGTGGGCGCAGGAACACACCTGCAACCCCGAACGCGCCCAACTCGTCGCCGGACTGATCGGCGACCGCATCGCCCGCTGCCTGTACTGCGGCTCCACCGACATCTACGAAACCCGCGTGCTGGTCGACGACCGCACCGAAGACATGGCGCTGCAGTGCGGCGCATGCCACGGAGTGTGGGCCCAATGATCCACAAGTACTACCGCCCAGACGGCAAACCCGACTGGAACCGCTGGGTCATGGAATGCGACACCTGCCACCACAGCGCACGCCTACTCGGCCACGAAAACCCCGAATGGCTCGTGTCGCCCTGGCCCGACATGAACATCTACTGTCCCGACTGCTTCAACGCCTGGGCTGACCAACTCATCACCAGCGCCCTGCGCTGCCCCGACTGCGACCGCATCGACCTGCGGCTCTGGCCCTGCAACCTTGACGCCCCGCCAGACCAGCAGCACCCGGGCTTGGTCGACTGCGCCCACTGCGGCGCAATCATCCTCCTCGTCGAACCGCCCTCGTGGTTCCCGCCCGACCCGGACGGCGACCAATGACCGCCGCGCGACCGACCGACACCGCCAGCAACGTGCTACGCGCCCTGGAAGGCATCTGGCATTCGATCCGGACCCGGCACCCCGAGATCCCCGACGCGGTGCTGATCCTGGCCTCGGGCACCGAAGGCAAACAAGCCCGCTGGGGCCACCACGCCCCCGGCCGCTGGCGCGTCCACGACACCGACCGCACCGAAATCATGGTCAGCGGCGAAGGCCTGCGCCGCACCCCCGCCGAAGTCCTCGGCACCCTGCTCCACGAAGCCGCCCACGCCCTGGCCGACGCACGCGGCATCCAGGACACCAGCCGCCAAGGCCGCTACCACAACACCCGCTTCCGCGACCTGGCCACCGAACTCGGCATCGACGTCGCCAAAAACGACAAATTCGGCTGGACCATCACAACCGTCCCCGACACCACTCAAGCCGCTTACCGCACATCCCTGCGCGGTCTGCAAAAGGCCATGGTCCTGTGGCGACGCGAAGAGATCACCGCACCCACCGCCACCGGCAAAAGCAGCAACCTCATCGCCGCGATCTGCCCATGCGAACGCACCATCCGGATCGCCCAATCCTCCCTCGACCAGGCCGCCGTCACCTGCGGGGCCTGCGGAGGAGATTTCGAACCCAAGCAAGCGCCTTGACGCTTAAGCGTCAACCGGCACCCGAACACGGCTGAGGGCCGGTCATCCACCAAGACACCCGGCCCTCCGCCTTCACACACCCACACCCCTCGATGTGAAGGACGTGGACACCCATGCACGCTACCCACTACACCCATGCCCCGACCAGCGCCGCGCGCGTCCCGCAACTGGACGCCACGGCGCGCGGCGGCATGATCTACCTCAAGTACTACGACCCCACCGGGGCCCGGTTCGGCTTGCCCACCTACCCCTACCGGTGGGCACCCCAAGGACTGCTCACCGCCCGTCAACTCCGCGCCCGGGGCCTGCGCCCCGGCGGACAGCCCATCGCCGCACAGATCCTGTGGCGCGACGGCGCCCGCGTCGCCTACCTCTACCGCGAAGACCTCGCCAAGCCCAAGCGCACCGCTACCGCGGCCCAGCTCGCCGCCATCGCCAAAGCGCTCCGCGCCCGGCGTACCTGTTCCACCTGCGGCCGTGAGCGCTGGTACTACATTCCTCGCTCGCTGGGCGAATGCCTCGACTGCGCAGAACAGTCCGGGGGCCTGGCATGAGCGACTTCACCGTCAACCCCACCCTGACACCCCAGACGCCCCGCCGCGTCCGGCGCGTGGTCGAGAACGACGAATACGCCGCGTTCCTGCGCCGCATCCTGCGCGCCTACAGCCGACGCATCGCCGCCGGCGACGTCGAAGCCCTCGCCCACCTCGCCGAGGTCGCCGACGAACTCCACATCACCATGCACACCGCCGTTACCGGCCTGCGCGCCTACGGCTACTCCTGGGCCGACATCGCCCGCCCACTCGGCATCACCCGCCAAGCCGCCCAACAGCGCTTCGGCGGTGACCAGCCATGAGCACCGAACGCGCCGAGAACCTCGTCCAGGTCTTCATCTTGCTGCTGGTCGGCACCATGGCCGGTGCCGCCTCCTTCACTCACGTCCACGACTGGACCATGGCCAACAGCCCAGAAGGGACCGGTGACTGGTTCGGCTGGGCCAACGCCGTCATCTCCGAACTCACCCCCACCGCCGCCGGACTGGAGATCCGCCGCCGTAAACGCCACCACCAATCCATCGGCTACCCGATGGCGGTCCTGATCGCCGCCGCCAGCTTGTCCATTGCCGCACAAATCGCCGTCGCCAAACCCGGCCCCACCGGCTGGCTCCTGGCCACCGTCCCGGCCCTGGCCTTCCTCGCCCTCTCGAAGTTGGTGCTCTCACGCACCACACCCACCACAATCAGCGGGCCCGGCCTTCCGCACCCCGACACTGCACCTGCCGCGTATGTCGATACACCGGCCGTCCCGGCCGACCTGCCCGCGCTCGAAGCCGACCACCACACCCCGGCCGATTCTTCGGTCGATTCGGTTCCGCCGCATCTGATCACCGGTGCCCGGATGGCGGCCTTCACCCACCACCAAAACACCGGCCAACCCATCACCGTCGACGCTCTCGCCGACCACCTTGGCATCACCACCGGCCAAGCTGCCGCGATCTTGCGCGACCTCCAGGCACCCGTCCCCACCGCCTCTGAGCAGGAGGGGGACGGCCTGTGAACCACCATCTGGCGTCTGGTTCGACGCTGGCTCTCGCGCCCGGGACCGCTTTCCCGGCCCCGGGCACGGGGGCGAACACCGAACCTGCCGTGTTCTACCTGGGCACCCACCTGCCCAACTGGCTCAGCACAGCAGCGGTACCGCTGTTCATTTCCGACCGGCGGCTACGCGACCGCAAAACCTATCCCCGCGCGGCAACGCGCTGGGCCCTGGATTCCGGTGGATTCCAGGAACTCAAAGACCACGGCCGTTGGACCATCACCCCCGCCCAATACATCGATCAGATCCGTCGCTACCAAGACCAAATCGGTCGCCTGGACTGGGCCGCCCCAATGGACTGGATGTGCGAACCAGCAGTCATCCACGGAGGCACCCTCGGCGGACAGCACTTCATCGGCACCGGCCTGACCGTCGCCGAACACCAACACCGCACCATCGACAACTACCTACAACTGCGCAGTCTGGCCCCAGACCTTCCCATCATCCCCGTCCTCCAGGGTTGGACCCTGCACGACTACCTCACCTGCGTCCAGCTGTACACCGACGCCGGAATCAACCTCGCCGAACTACCCCGCGTCGGCGTCGGCTCGGTCTGCCGCCGCCAATCCACCGACGAAATCACCCACATCATCACCACCCTCGCCGGACTCGGCCTGCGCCTGCACGGCTTCGGCATCAAAACCCGCGGCCTAGAACGCTACGGCCATCTGCTCGCCTCAGCCGACTCCATGGCCTGGAGCTACGAAGCCCGCCGCCTCCAACAACCCCTCCCCGGCTGCACCGGACACAAGAACTGCGCCAACTGCCCCCGCTACGCCTACCAATGGCACCACCGCATCATCACCAAACTCACCGCCCCCGCCCAACTCACCCTCCCCACCACCACACCCGCAACTCTGCCTCCCCGCACCCCACGCTCTACGCGAACGCCGACCTCGAAAATCACCCGCCCCAACATCTTCGCCACCGACACCGCCCTACAACGCGCCGGAGACGGCTACTTCGACTGGCTCGACCACGTCTGGCCCGCCGCCGGATGCACCCACCCCATCCGCCTGTTCGGCGACCTCGACACCGTCGACACCCGCACCGGCGAGATCACCCGCACCCTGTCCACCACCGCCATGCCCGACGGCGTGATCTACAAAGCCTGCGGCAACCGCCGCGCCACCGTCTGCCCTTCCTGCGCCGACACCTACCGCCGCGACGCCTTCCACCTCATCCGCTCCGGCCTGGCCGGAGGCAAAACCATCCCCACCACTGTCACGCGGCATCCGGCCGTGTTCGCCACCCTCACCGCACCCTCCTTCGGGCCCGTCCACACCCGCCACGTCCGTCGCCACACCTGCACCGACCGCGCACGCTGCAGCTGCCGCCCCGACCCCTGCCACGCCCGCCGCAACTTCACCCACTGCCCCCACGGTCAACCTGTCGCATGCTTCGCCCGCCACGACCCCCGCGACGAACGCCTTGGGCAACCGCTGTGCCCGGACTGCTACGACCACGACCACCACGTCATCTGGAACAACCACGCGGGCGAACTGTGGCGACGCACCAAACAAGCCATCACCCGCCGCCTCAACCAACTGGCCCGCCGCCGTGGCCTGCCCCCGGTCCGGGTCTCTCATGGCAAGGTCGCCGAATTCCAGGCACGCGGCGCGATCCACTTCCACGCCCTGCTCCGCCTGGACGGCATCGACCCCGACGACCCGACGCTGATCGTCCCACCGCCGTCCGGGATCACCGCCGCCGACCTCGACGACGCGATCCGCTACGCCGCAGTGCACATCGTCTACACCACCGACCCGCACCCGGACCGGCCCGGCGGCTGGCCCATCACCTGGGGTGAACAGGTCGACGTCCGTATCATCAGCCTGCACGGCGAGTCCGTCAGTGACGCCATGGTGGCCGGTTACCTCGCCAAATACGCCACCAAAGGCACCGAGATCACCGGACACACCTCCCGCCGCCTCCACCCCCACAACATCGGCCTGTACGCCGACCCCGGCGGCACCCACACCGAACGCCTCGTGCACGCGGCCTGGACCCTCGGCGACCACCCCGGCTTCGAGTCCCTGCGCCGCTGGGCGCACATGCTCGGCTTCGGCGGCCACTTTCTCACCAAAGCCCGCCACTACTCACTCACCTTCGCCGCGCTACGCGCTGCACGCGTCCACTACCGCCGCACCCAACCCCAAGGGCCGGACTACTCCGACGAACGGATTCACCGTCAAGACGACCTTGACGCCGAAACCACGATTGTCCTCGCCCGCTTGTCCTACGTCGGCACCGGCTGGAAAACCACCGGAGACGCCCTCCTGGCCAATACCGCCGCCGACCAAGCCCGCCGCCGACACCAAGCCGGACGCGAAGAACTCGCCCACGAGATGAACGCCTTCACACTCACCGAAAGAGCTGCCTGACCTTGAAAGGAACGTGATGACAGAGACCCTCGAACGTCAAAGCGATGCCGGGCTGTTGCTCGGCGGCTGGTACACGACTGAAGAACTCGCCGAGATCATCGGTGTGGACCCCTCAACCCTGCGACGCTGGCGAACTGCCGACCCCGTGCAGGGCCCTCCGTTCGTCCGGTTGAGCGGTGCCGTCACCCGATACAGCGCCATCGACGTGCAGCGGTGGCTGCTGAGTCACCGAATCGCCCCGCAGGAGCGACCTCGATGAGTCAGCGTGAACAGATCCCGGTCGGTGTTTCGCTGTCCGCCGATATTGAATACCGAGCAGGTCGGCCACGCCCTTATCGCGCCCGGGTGCGCTGGGTCGACCCATCGACACGGCGTCGATGCTCGGTGTCTGAATCTGCGGAGGACGAAGACAAAGCGCAAGCCTGGCTTGACGACATCCAGAAAGCCGCGCAAGCGGGAATCGACCCGGCCACCTTCACCATGACCCTCGCCGAATACGGCGAGAGCGTGATGACGTTGGCCACGCGCGGCCTGGAAGCCAAGACACTCGATCCTTACATGGCGGGCTGGCGACGGCGCGTCGTGCCGTCACTCGGACACCTGCCGGTTCGGATGATCAGCAATGGTGCTGTGGACCGCACCGTTCACGCGTGGATCGCTGACGGCTCCGGCCGGTCGACCGTCAAGAACAGCGTCGCTATCCTCGTGCGGGTCATGGAGCAGGCGGTCAGAGACGGCATCATCGATCGCAACACCGCCCGTGTGACGGGCTGGCAACGTGAATACAAGCAAGCCCAGGATGAGCTGGACGATCCTCGCTCGCTGGCCCTGCCGGACTGGACAGCCCTGACCGATCTCGCCGCCGCCTTGGTGGACCGTTCGGCGGGGAATTATGCCGGTTGGGGCGAGGTCGTCATCTTCGCCGCCTGTACCGCCGCACGAATCGGCGAGGTGTCCGGAGTCCGCGTCTGCGATATCGACCGGGACTCGTGGACCTGGACGGTTCGGCGTCAGACAACCCCTGGACCCGGTGGCCTGGTCGATAAGGGCACCAAAGGCCGGCGGGCCCGGCCCGTCCCGCTCATCGACGAGATCCGTGCGATGGTCGGTCGGCGGCTGGACGCTGTGGGGGACAAGCCGATGGCCCGGTTGTTCACGGGGCCGAAGGGCGGCCGGATCACCACTGCCGTGCTACGGGACGCCACGCACTGGGACGAGGTGGTCTCTCAGCTTGGGTACGAGTACCTGCGGCGTCATGACCTGCGGCATACCGGGCTGACCTGGATGGCTGACGCGGGCGTCCCCGTGCACGTCCTTCGGAAGATCGCCGGTCACGGCTCGCTGACCACGACACAGCGGTACCTGCATCCGGACGCCCAGTCGATCAACGCGGCGGGGGATGCGCTGAGTACCCATCTCAAGGACCGGCGGTCCCCAGGTGGTCCCCGGCTCCGAGCCGTCTAGATCATGACCGCGATGGCGGGCGGCAACGCAAAAGCCCTGCTGACCTCGGTTAACTCCGTGGTCGACAGGGCTTCTTTGTGCTGTCGGGACGGCGGGATTTGAACCCACGACCCCTTGACCCCCAGGTACCGGCGAGCATGATCCGGTCACCTTGGCGCCTAGCGTGTGGCGTCCGTGGGAGTCTGCTGAGATCCACACCGCACCCTGGCGGTTGCTGTACTTTCCGGCTGTACTTCACCCCTCAAGCTGAGCCGCTCAGAGCGATGTAGACCCTGGTCGCTGGCTTCGGTGGACGGGCCTTTTGCTGCCCTGTGGGGCGCGACCCCGGCGAGCGGGGCATGCCGGGACTCTTGGTCGAATGCCAGCCGCCCCTCTGCTGGCGCAGCGTCATTAGGCCGTGATGTTCATTGGGTGCTTCGCCTCTAGGGCGGTCATGCACTGTCGCGGATCGCGCTCATGGCAGCCTCTGCCGTGGACAGGGCCAGCAGAACTACGAACATTCCTGACCAGACCCGTCGGCGCGCTCGTCGCCCTCGTACCAGAATCCGGTGTGCCCGCTTCGCTGACATTCTTCCCCGCCAGCACGGCCGCTTCTGGAGGAGCCCAAGCGCGACGCTTCGCGTCCGGCCCGTCAAGGCGCCCACGTCTGCGCGGCCTTCGTCGTACCGCTCGATCGCGAGGGAGGAATCTTCTCCAAAGGGCGCCCGACCGTTCCGAGCCAGCACGATCAGTTCCCCAAGTTGCCGCAGATCGCTTCGCCGCCGCTGGCGGAAGAGTTTGCGCGACTCTGACCGCAGCACGGCTCGCCCGAAGTCCAGGACGTAGATGCCGCCGTCTTTGCCGACGATCAGGTTCTGACCTCGGAAGTCGCCGTGCGCGGTTCCGACACTGTGCAAGGCTGCGAGGATCGCTGTGAGCCGGACTGCCAGCCGCTCCGCCTCGACCGCGCTGAGCTGCCCTTCCTTAGCGATGATGTCATCGACGGTCCTGCCTTCGACGTATTCCATGACGTAGTACGGCCGGTCGACGCACGCGTCGTAGGTGATGAACGTGGGCGCAAACGCCGGGTGCACCGACTGGAGCGCGACGACCTCCGTGTCGAGCGCCGACCGCGCCTTCCGCCCAGGCATCGCGTGGATCGTCTTCACTGCAACCTGTCGGCCCGCAGGGTCGGACGCCAGGTAGGTCTCGCCCTGCATGCCGTGGCCGAGGAGCCGGTCAACTCGGTAGACACCGAAAGCCGTGGGGGTTGTCGACATCGTGGTCACGACAGCCCCCTCGGCGGGACAAGGCGTGGCGCTGTCCGAATGCACGTGCAATGACTCATGTGAGTCACACGCGCGGCGCGAGTCGCGTACTCTGCAAGTGACATAGACCCTCCGGGGTCGATTGGGAGGGTCGCCCCCAGCGGCTGGTTTGGCAGCTTCGCAGCGGGGGGCGGCCCTCTGTCCTTTTGGGCAGCACCGATTTGGGTACGCCCGACTTATGCCGAACGCGCCGGTCGACCGGGCTCAACGATCACGCACGGCTGAGGCTCGTGATCGGCTCCACGGTCATCCCGGCGCTTCGGCTTCGCGAGTTCCTTTCCGTTGAAGCGGGGGGTGGCGGGGCGCTCTTCCTACAGCATCGTCTGTCGCGTGGAGGCGTGCCCGCCGATCTCTTGCTCGTATTTTTGCGCGCCGCGCGGGGGGCCGCATGGTGAACGCCGTATTACATGTCTGATCAGCGTCGTTCAGTGAAAAAATACCACCTGGAATTTACTCATTTGGTTCGAGTGCGACGTTTTGGACAACTCCTCGAACACTTGTCAAGGCTCCTGTGAGGTGCAGAAATCTTCGCCGATCGCCCCAAAGCGCCCGCACTTTGACCAGGATGCGAGGTCTGCAGGGCTTCGCGAGCGAGTCTGTGACAGACCTCAAAGTCGCCGCGCCTTGTCAAGGGTCTGGGCCACAATCGGCACAGTTCCGTCACCGAAACCTTGCCCCGAGTATGCTGCTGGCCCTTCTGAAGCATGACCTCCCGGTCATGTCTAATGGTGGGCCCTTGGAGCGCACACAAAGCTCTCCGCGCCAGCAGTCGACCGGTGCCGGCCTTGCCCCGTCGCCCGCGCTCAAGCGGAGGCGGAGGGGCCAGCCGCGTCGGAGGCGCGTGCCGCCCCGGTTCTCGGGCCGCCTTGAACCTATACAGGAAGTCTTCACAAGTTCGGTCGAGCGGCTGCAATCTCATCAAAGCGATCCCATGAAAACCGTGACCACAACAGGGCCCACACGTGTCCGATACGCTGTGAGCCTGGTCTTTCCGCAGGTCGAACACTGCAGGTGACCGTAAATCACTGCGTCTGACCGCACGTGAGCAACCTTCGTCGCTCCCACCTCACTCCCATCCCGGGGTCGCTCGACGATGGGCGGATGCCGTACGTCCGGGCCGGTCGGAAGGGGGTGAGGCGGGGGGCTGTTGAGCCGTCGAGCACGGCCGTGCGAGACGCGTCGCCCCCCAGGTCGGCGCGAAGCGTAGCGTAGATCCGGCGCCAGGCGCCGTCACAGGAAAGGAATGAACCATGTCCGTGAGCGGATTCGCTTCGGTTGAAAGCGTCTGGCGTGATCGCCTGGGCATGCTGCCCAACACTGTCAGGCAGCGGCTGGTGGCTGCGCAGCTTGACGCCCACCTGCCGACACTCCCGGCGACCGTCTTGGACGTTGGCTGTGGACAGGGCACGCAGGCCCTGAAGCTCGCCGAGCGTGGGTACCAGGTGACGGGCCTAGATCATTCATCCGGGATGCTGGCCGACTTCGGGGACGCCCTCGCTGGACGGCCCTCGCATGTTCGGGACCGTGTTCGTCTGGTTCACGGGGAGGCGGAACGGATAGCCGAGGTTCTGCCCGGCGAGACCTTCGATGTTGTGCTGTGCCACGGCGTCCTGATGTACCTGGCAGACCCGGTCCCTCTGCTGCGTGCGACGGCGAACGCGCTCAATGAGGAGACGGGCGTGCTGTCCCTGCTGGTCCGGAACGGTGATTGTCCCGCGCTCTATCCGGGACTTCGTGGTGACTGGACGGCGGCTAAGGCCGCCTTTGGCGCAACGGGCTACCGCAATCGGCTTGGAGTCGAAGCGCGAGCGGACCGGTTGGGTGACCTGACGAACCAACTCGCTTCTGTCGGGCTGAGAATCGATGAATGGTATGGGGTGCTGACGTTCACGGAGTTCGCTGCAATGGAAGCCACGGTACCGTCAGACGAGCAACTCGCCGAGATCGTTGCCTGCGAAGAAGAGGCTGGCCGCACCGACCCATACCGAAGTATCGCCGCCCTCCGGCATCTGGTGGGAGGACTCCGGCAATAGCGTTCAGAAATAGGAAGGCCCTAGCCGCTTACGGCTAGGGCCTTCCTATTGCGGCTCTAATTGCCCAGATAGTGAAATACCGGCTTCGGGTGCATGAGGAAGTCGTGGTGTGAGATGTTCCAGGCGTAGGCGCCAGCCATGGAGAAGGCGATTAGGTCGCCCACTGCAATGCGGTCGATGGGAACCTTGCGAGCGAAGACGTCCTTCGGGGTGCAGAGCTGGCCGACTAGGGTCACTGGCTCGCCGGTGACTCTGGGGCCCTCGCTGTCGCGGTGGAGCACGGTGAACGGCTGATTGTGCTGCTTGGTGACCGGAGTTCGGATGTGCATGGTGCCGCCGCGAAGTACTGCGTACCACTGGCCATGAGCCTTCTTCACGTCCAGAACCTCGGTGACGTACCAGCCCGCGTAGACACTGATGGCTCGGCCGGGCTCGATTCGCAGTGTCTCGCCCGGCACGGCGAGAGCCGCAATGCCAGTCGCGTACCGCTTCCAGTCGAAGCGGGTATCGGGCGCCGCATAGTCAACGGCCATGCCGCCCCCGAGGTTGAACTCCCGTGGCCCGCGGTGCCCGATCTTGTCGAGCCATGCACGTCCCCATTTGAGGATCTCAGCGGACTGGGCCACCATCGCAGGGGCGTCCAGGCCAGAGGCCAGATGTGCGTGAATGCCGTGCAGCCGGATCTCAGGGGAGGCGGGCAGAAGCTCAGTGCAAGACTCGATGAGTTCTGGGTCCATGCCGAATGGGCCACTCATAGCCAAAGCCACACCGCTGCGGTCGCCAGCGAGGTTGAGACGGAGCATGACATTGACCTCACGACCTGTCGAACGGGCGATGCTCGCCAGTCGGGACAGTTCATAGGGGCTCTCGACGTGAACGCGCTCGGCACCTAGCTTCAGCGCCAATTCAAGTTCACTGTCGGTCTTGCCGGGGCCGCCAAAGGCCAAGCGTGCGTTCGGCAAAGCTTCGTGAACGTGCGCCAGCTCGCCGCCGGATGCAACCTCGATGCCATCGACGTAGGGAGCCAGCGTGCGCAGAATTGGCGCGTCTGGGTTGGCCTTGGCGGCATAGAAGATCTCCGGTGCTCCAGGGACCGTGAGCGCTGCCTTGACCTCGGACGCGTGCTCGCGGAGTGCGTCCAGGTCGTACAGGAACGCCGGTAGTTGTGCCTCAGCGGCGAGCTTGCGGGAGTGGTCTTCGACGAGTCGCGTGATCATGTTGCGGTGGTCTCCGGATGTCAGGTGAGTGGGAACTCGTACTGAGCCGTCAGGTAGTGCGCCGGGGCGACCGAGATGGTGACCTCGACGGCCTGCCCCTCTGCGGTCATGCCGACGTGCGTGATCTCCACGACGGTGCGTTCGGGGCTGATCTCCAGTGCGTTCGCTTCGGCATCGGTGGGCATGCGGCTGGGGACGATCTCCTCCCGGGCTGAGACCTGGGGATAGCCGAGATCAGCGAGTGCGCTCTTGACGCCACCGACGATCACAGGCCCGTTCTCTTCCAGAACCGTGCCTCCGGCGATGCTGAGGGGGAACCAACTGGAGTTGATCCGGACCGGGATGTCACTGGCCAGCAGCCGCCGATGCCGTACTAGGCAGTTGGCTTCTCCGGCTGGCAGGCCCAGAATGTCGGCGACGTTCGGCGGTGGCTCGGCGTGCTCGGTGGTGATCTCGTGCTGTGGCTCCAGGCCGCGGGCACGTATCTCGGCGTCGAATGCGCCGCGGGCACCCTTCGCTTCACGCGTGCTGCGGTCGTAGCGAGCGGGGGAGTGAAGCATCGGCGGGAGCCAGGTGACCATGGTGCCCCGTCCCTGCCGTGGGCGAACCAGGCCCTCAGCAGCGAGTACCTGCATTGCTCTGTTCACCAAGCTACGGGAAGCGCCGTACCGCTGGGCCAGCTCTGGCTCGGGAGGCAGGACGGATCCCGTTGGGTACCGACCTCCGATGATTTCTTCGCGGATCTTGGTGGCGATCTCGCGGAACCCGTGCCGGTCCACGTTGGGCATCTAGCTGCACCTTTCTGCTGCCTGCTGGCTTCTTAGGTCTACCTAACCAGACAAGATGGCGAACGCCAAACGATTGGCGTCGCTTGACAACCTTGCGCAGTGGGCGCATGCTAACCAGCGTCAAACATCAAACGTTTGGCGTCTGCGGTTGAGTGACTGCGGAACAACTTCACACGGCATCGGTGCCTCTGCCCTCTGGGCGTCTGGGTTGACGAGTCATGAGGTCCCTGGACTGGCGCTGGATGTCACCCGAAACGTCTGTAGCACTTGCGCTGCCTGTCCCGTGCGGGGGCGTCGCGTCCGATCTGGGCACGTCGGTCTCGTGCGGGGTGGGGAAGGCAAGAGCCGACATCAGGAGGGCCCACCCATGCGGCATAACGGGAAGCCGATCATCCTCGCCAGCTCCCTGCCCCCGAACCTGATCAGTCTTTCGGAGCGCAGTTGTGCGCTGGTCGCGTGCCCGGAGTGCGGGAACTGGAAGTCGATCAAACGCGGAATGATCACGGCGCACCGAGGCCCGCACGTGCCGGGCGCTGACGCCTGGCCGGCCGAGTTCCGACCGTCGCCTCCGCGGTGTTGCGGAAGTGGACAAAGGGTGCGGGTCGACCTGTCGGTCGCCGAATGGCGAGAGCGTCTCGGCGACGCTGGCCGGGAGGCGGGTCGACGCCGTGAGACGCGCGTGTTGCCGCGACCGAAGCCGCCCGTCCCGCGGGCCGTCGTCCAGATCGCCGCCCGATAACCCCCTTCACGACGTCATGCGCCCCGGCCTGGTCCAGGCCGGGGCGCTTGTGCTCTGTCCGATCCGACCGAAATGGAATCCCCGCACCCTCTGGGAGGCATCGTGAACCTGCCCGACGACTGGATCTGCCCGTCCATAGAGCGATGCCTGTGCGGCTCCATCTGCGAGGCGCGCGAGGCATGGACAGCGCGGACGAACCGGCCTCCTTCCCCGGAGATTTCAGTACGGAGCCAGATGATGTCTGAGTCCGCGCCCACCGGCGACCTGCGCGACCGGCTCGCCGAGGCCCTCCTCGCCGAGACCTACCCGTACGGCTACGGGGACGCGCGCGGCGATGTCCTGGACGTTGCCGACGCCGTCCTGCCCGTCGTCGAGGCGGCGCTCGTTGCCGCCGTGGCCGAGGAGCAGCAGAGGGCCGACGACCGCCGCACCGAACTGCTCGAAGAGCGGGATGAGGCGCTCGCCGCCGTCGAGCGGGTGCGGGACCTGTGCGCGCGGATGCGGTCTCACCCGTACACCCGCAAGGCAGCCGACCGCATCGAGGCCGCCCTCGACAAGCCGGGAGCGGCTCCGAACACGCCGACGTCGGACGGCACCTTGACCAGCTGGGCCCGGTGGTGAGCGCGCCACGGCCCCGGCTGGTCAAGGTGCGGCTGTCCGGCGACGCCGATGACGTGGCGGCGCTGGCCGATCTGCTGGCTGATCTGCCCGGCGACCGGTGCGCGGTCGGTGAGGTATCGGCCCCGTACCCGAACCGGCGGGACAGCGGCGTGCGCCGCTACCTCGACGTCGTGCTGGCCGCCCCCGCCGAAGGCTGAGGGGCCCACAGAGTTCCCCCAAAGACCCGGGACGCCCCCACGACCAAGCAGCGGCGTCCCGGGCTCCTTACAGGAAGGAAGCCACATCATGACCTACCTCCGTTTCCTGCGCCACGTATGGGCGGTCGTGACCGGCCAGGACTGCCACATGTGCGGCGGTGGCGGGACCCACCCCGGCGGCAAGCAGTGCGGAGTGTGCAACGGCTCCGGCAGTTGCCCCGGCGGACGCTGACCTCCCTTTCACCTGCACGCGGCCCCTTGGCCGCACCCTCCGCGCGCCGTCAGGCCCGCCCCGACCACGGGGCGGGCCTGACGGCGTTGCGGCACCTGTCCCGAAAGGACTCCCTGCCCATGAACCGCATGCCCGCCCGACCGCCCGCCACGCTCGCCGCCCGCACCCTCGGCACGCAGCCCGAGCCCGCGGCCGGGTTCTACGTCTCGGTGCGCACCAGTGCCCGAATGGCCGAATCGGCGCTGGCGCTGGGCCCGTTCACCGACCGGGACCGCGCACACGACCACGTGGCGCTGGTGCGCGCGTACGTGGCGGCCCAGCACCGGGGCGGGGAGTGGTGGCGGTTCTCGATCGCCCGCGTGACCGCCCGGCCGGGCGAGGCGTTGCCGGCAGGGACCTTGAACGCCCTCATCCCCGCGGCCGGTGACGGGTTGGCCGCCTAGCAGGAGCTGACCCCGAGTCCGGGCGGCCCCACCCCCGCCGCGACAGATGCTCGCGCGGGGGTGAGGCCGTCTCACCCGGTGCCAGACGCCCCGGACCCCTCGTCATCCGACCCCCGACACCAGGGGGAGAAGGGAGCGCTGCGCGCGATGACGATCCCAATTTCGATGCCGGTCGCGGCGATCGGCCCGCACCCCATACCGGCTGGTCTAACCGACCCGACCGGCGCCCCGACCGGCGCCGGAACGGGCGGGTGCTCCAACTGCGGAAGCGTGCGCAGCGTCCGGATGCTGCCCAACGGGCGGCACCGGTGCGGATGCGGACACCGCTGGACCCCCACGACCCCGCACCCGGCCCCGCCCACGACCGGACATTCCGCCGATGGCACGGCGTAGCTCCGCGCGGTTTTGGGACCCGCGCGGGGACCGGTACGGCATCCCCACCTACCCATGGCGGCTGGCGCCACCGCACCTGGCCACGCGCCGCCAGCTCGCCGCCGACGGGCTCCGCCCCGGCGGACAAGACGTCGTCGCTCAGGTGCTCTGGTACCGGTGCCGCGGGCTCGGCGTGGCCTACCTGTACGACCGGCGGCTGGCGCTGCCCAAACGCACCCCGACCCTTGCGCAGCACGCCGCGCTGACCAAGGCCCTGGCCGCGCGGCGGACCTGCCCACGCTGCCGCACCGACGTTGGTTACGTGCTGCGCAAGCGGCTGGGCTGTTGCTGGGCCTGCGCCACCGAGTGGGAACGCGACTCCGCATAGCCACCACCCGGCCACTTCACCCTGGAAGGACGACCACAGATGATCGAGATCAGGGCGGACGAGCACGACCGGCCGGTCACCGCCGACGGCCCGCACAATAACGAGCGGACCCGCGCGGTCGCGGCCGGGATCGACGCCGCGTTCCGGCTGCTGAACTACGCCACCATGAGCACGAACGGGCTGACCTACCCCAGTGACGTGTACAGCGTGCTGGGCGAGCTGTCGGCCGCCGTTTCCAAGCTGCCGCAGGCGCTGCGGCAGATGGCCGAGTTCATCGACGGCCAGGTGACCAGCGGCCAAGCCCGTGAGCACCCGGACTACGGCCGATACGGCGGCGACGCCGACGCCGCCTCCCGGGCGCTGACGAGCGTGACGCGGGAGGCGTCCGCCGCCGCGACCAATCTGGACCGCCTGCTCAGCAAGGCCCAGTCGACCGTCCGCGGCCTGGAGGCCGCCGACGACTAAACACCCGAACCACTCACCGCGCGGGGACCGCCGGGGCAACGATGCCTCGCCGGTCCCCGCGCCGCATCCCGTAGGAAGGGACCACCAACCGATGACATCGGAGTACCACGGAAAGATCACCAGAATCGTCCGCGACGCGACCGAGGCGTTGCACGACGACGACACCGGCGTCCTGAGCATCTTGCGGACACCGTCGTTCAACATCGTCGGGCGCGACTCCTGCCACGCCGAGTACATCACGGTGAACGGCGAATACGGGCAAGTGTGCACGGGCCTGCGGGACCGCCGGTTCTACATCCGCGGCCCCCACGCGCACCGGACCGACGCCGACGACAGCGTCCGGTTCCACCCCACGATCGAGTCCGCGCTGTCGGAGGCGATGGGGCGGATCTCGTGAACGCCTCCGCCGTCCTGCCGGCCCCGTTCACGCCGGTGTAGCCATGCACATCCTCAGCGCGGGCAACAGCCCTGCCGACAAGCAGATCGCTGTCGACGGCCGCTGGTTCACCAACCTCGGCCCGGTCTACGACGGCCACCACGCCAAGATCTGCGACTGGTACCTGTTCTTCCACGACGGCTACTGGTACATCGGCCAGGTCGCCGAGATCGGCGACCACGGCCACCAGGTCCGCTTCATCGGCGACCTGCGGTGGATGCCGGTCAGCGGGATGGCAGCGCTCCAGACGCCCCGGTGATGCCACAGGCACGGAAGCCGCGTCCCGCAAGCCCGCCCCGCCCCATCAAACGCCGGACCCGACCCGGTCATGCCCTCTCCCGACTAGGAGATCCGCTATGCCTGCGCCTCGCCACCGCCGCAACCGCGCGCACCAGCCGTGGGACGACCCCGGACGCGTGAACCTGCGCCTGGAAGTTCCCGCCTGGACCAAGGACGCGCTGTGCGCCGAACTCGGTGTCGAGGTGTTCTTCAGCGAGGGCGGCACCGGTGACCACATCACCCAGCTCGCGAAGCAGGCATGCGCGGCCTGCTCTGTCCGCATCGAGTGCCTGGAGTGGGCGTTGACGTTCGAGCAGTGGCAGGACCGCTACGGCGTGTTCGGTGGCACCGGCCCGAGGGAACGTGCCGCCCTCCGCCGTGAGCGCGAGCGGCCGGAGGCGGTCGCATGACCGAGTACTTCGCGATCATCACGATCAGCAGGCCAACCAACAACGGTACGGGTGCCATGCAGGGCACGTTCACGTGCACCATGCGGGTCGGCGCGGGCACCACGCGGTCCGCAATCTACGAGCACGTCCTCAAGACGATTCCCCGCCAGTTTCAGGGCGGGAACGTCATGTTCTTCAGCGCCGAGCCGAACCGCGCGCCGCACTGAGATCAGCCGGACAGGTTCCTTTTCCCTTTGGCTTTTCTGGGCCGAGAACCTTTTCCCAGGGAGACGACAATGACCATCAATTCCGTGTTCACCGCCGCCGATCTGGACCTGATCGCGCGGGCTCTGAATGCGCGGGCCGATATCTACGCCCGGGTGGCGGGGATGGCGGTCACGGTGCCCGACTACGAGATCGCGTCCCGGGCCACCCGCCGGTACCGCGCCCTGGCCAAGCGGGTCTGCGCAGCCCACAACGCAGCCCACAACGTGCCCCGCACCGCGCCCCCCAGCAGCCCCGGATTCCTCCTGGAAGGAGCACCGGACCCCGATGGACAGCATGGATGACAGGGCCGACTGGCCGACCAGTCCCCGCGAGGACGGCCCTGATGATGACAGCCGCGGCGAAGCCCGGCCGGAAGACACCGACCGCGCGGCGGCCGGCCTGCCCGGGGTTGGGCGTATCGCCTTGAGCAAGCGCGGCGAGCTGGCCTGCAAAGCCGTTCTGGTCGTGGTGGGCGCCCTGTACGTGGTGCTCATGTGGGTGTCTTACACCAACGCCCGGACGGCGCTGCTGGAGGCCGGGGAGCCCCGGCATCTGGCGGAGTTGCTGCCGATTGGCTTCGACGTCGCCGGCACGGTGCTGGTGGCGCTGTCGCTGGTGCTGGCGGTCAAGGAGTCGCGCGGCCAGTTGGTCACCCGGCTGTACGGGATCGTGCTGGTGGTGATCAGCGCCGGGATCGGCGCCTGGTACGGGCGCACGGTCGGCGGCGGCTGGTTCAGCTGGTTCGTGGCCGCGCACGCCCTGATGGCGGTCACCCTTGCGGTGTTCGCCGAAAGCGTGGCCTGGCTATTGCGGGCGCGGATCGACGCCGCTATCGGTGTGGAACGCGTCCCGATGGTGCTGTGCCTGACCAATCCCGGCGCGTGGCGGGAGGCGAACATGTACCGGTTGCGGCACCGTTCCCCCGTTTCTTCCGCTCTGGTGCTGCGGTCCGAGAAGATCAAGGCGGTTTCCCGGGTGGTGGAGGCAGCCCAAGAGGATGCCGGGTACAAAGGCGCCAAAGCCAAAAAGGTGCGGGCGGCGATCATGCGGGCGTGCCGGGAGGGCACGCTGCCCGTCGAGGCGATCGAACGGGCCTGCGAAACCGGCCTGGACGAGACCGCTTCCCGCCGCCTTCTGGTCGATGCCGCAAAGGCGATGATGGCCAGCACCGCGACCGACGCCATTTCCGGGAGAGACCCCCTGGCCGAACTGCTCGGCAGCCACGACCAGAAAGCGGCGGGAAAGCTTCCAGAAAGCGCCACGCTGGATGTGACCTGGGGCGATGCCAGCCCTGGGAAAGATCCGGGAAAGATCACAGAAACCGCAGGAAAGATTCTGGAACGGGGTCACAACGTCAGCGACGAGCGTATGTCGAGCATCGTCGCTGAGGTCGAGCAAGCCTCCGGCAAACCCATGAAAGTTTCTGAGATCGCGTACGCGCTGAGCATCAGCACTGCCAGAGCGGCGGCCATTCGGAAAATCACCCCGAAAGCCATCGAGAACGGCAGTGGACGACACCGGTAATCCCTCCCCAAGCGACGGCAGGCACGGAACCGGGTGAACCGCGAGCATGCCACCGTCCCCCAAGCCATCTGGAGGCCTATGGAGAAGATCAAGACCCAGGTCGTCAACGGCCAGGATCTCCGCCAAGGCGACGTTCTCGCCTCCGGTGATGAGATCACCGACGTCCACCACGACCCGGAAGGCACCTGGATCGAGACCTTCCAGGGGAACTTCGGCTACGCCGACGGCCAGACCTGGCGAGTTCAGCTCCCCAGGCCGCCGCGCTGATCACCCAGCAGCGCCTCAACCGGCGATAAGCGCCTAATCCGCCCGGCATCGAGGCGCTGACCGCACAACCGCTCACCAAGCCGACCAGGCGCCCCCAGGGCCGCCTGGCCTTGTCTCGTGTCCCGACAAATGACCGGGCGGGCTTTCGTGCCCGCCCGGTCATTTCGTGCTGCACAGAAAAAGAAGTTCTCTCCGTCACCAACCCAAAAAGGGGATCTTGTGATGTTCAAACTGCTCTGGCTGCCGGTGTTCTGGCTCTTCGCCGCCATCGTCGCCTACGAGTGGCACCTCAACGGTGTCTTCCTGGTCGTCGCGCTCGCCGTCGGCACCGGTGTCGCGCTGTGGGCGACCTCCGGCGACAACGAGGAGGGCAGCAAGTAGATCGCTCATGCACGGCCACCGTCGCGGGGGGGGGGGGGGGGGGGGGGG
>NZ_JBIRAY010000027.1:0-65040 GCF_044326405.1 Actinomadura sp. 1N219
TGCGACGACATCCGCGGAACGCCCCGTTCCGTTAGCAGGCAAGTGTTTGTTATATGTCCGAGATCACAGCTTCTATGGGTAGTAAAGGTGATCTACGAACCCGGCTACCCAACGGAGTTGATCAGCTCCGAAGGGCAAAATATAGGGTGACAAACCCCACAAACCAGGGCCCTGCGGCTTGATTAATGCGCGATACCCCGTACGGTCAAGGACTTGTGCGGCGTCTTAGAGATCAAAAGTGAAGATGCCTTTCCCTCGCCGCACCTGCCGGACGCCGGAACCGCGATGACGCGGCAGCGCTGAGAAGATCGGCGCGGAAGCGGGCCAGGGAGCCCGTCGGCGGTGGGGGATTCGGGGACGAGCGCGTCGCCTGAACACGCCGCGAGAAAACCGGGCGTCCGGGGTCCTGTCCCCTAACAAAGGACTCCTCTGTGGGTAGCCCTGTCAGGCGTCTTCTACAAGTGCGCCTACGCACTACCATCCTGATCGTCTCCGGCGCCGGTGCCGCCGTCCTCGCAATGGGCGCATTCGCCCTCGCCGACGGCGACGAACCATCGAAATCGGCATCTGCCGCAGAAACCGCGCCGCAGACCACGACACCACTGCAAGACCGTCCGCGGACGGAACCCACGCGTGCCAGCCGTGGGCAGACCCGCGCACCGGAGCCGTCGCCGGAGAAGACGAAGTCTCCTAAGAGCAGGTCCGACAGCAGCGCCGGTCACGTGGCCGAGCCTGTGAAGAAGAAGCAGTACAAGGTCGTCGAGTCAGGCTCGTGCAAGGCCTCCTACTACTGGGAGGGGCAGATGACCGCCAGCGGCGAGACCTTCGACCCGAGCGAGCTGACGGCGGCGCACAAGACGCTGCCGATGGGCTCCAAGGTCCGCGTGACGAACAAGAACAACGACCGTTCGGTCATCGTCCGCATCAACGACCGGGGCCCGTACGCGGGCGGCCGGTGCCTGGACCTGTCCAAGGCCGCGATGAAGAAGGTCGGCGGCACCGGGGCGGGCGTGATCCCCGTCCGGTACGAGGTCCTCTCCAAGGGCTGATTCTTTAGCCAGTTGCACCCGCCCGGCGGGCGATGGACTGTGCCTGCCGGGCGGAACTATTTCTCAGCGCACGCGCCCGGATGCGCACTCGGCCGCTGCGGACTGCGTTGCCGCGTGCTGGGTTTCGGGTTCGGCGTCTTGCGTGTTGTTCGACCACGCCCCGTCCCCGCCTGACGGTGGCTGGGTGCTTGCTGCCGGCGCAGCGTCCGGCTCCTGGTCGGCGTCGACCGTTTGGGTGGACTGGCTGGGAGCGTCCAGACGCTGGGTGTCGTCTGGGGAGGCGTCCACTGGGTGGGCGGTTGCCGGTTGCTTCCTGGCCGATCGGATGGTTATCGGCTGGGTGTTGGCCGTTGCGGCGTCCAAGGGCTCGTTGCTTTTCTGCTGGGGCGCCGCTTGGTGGGTGTTCGCGGTGGGCGTCGGCCCGTCGACCGGTTGCGTTTCGGCGGGCGAGGCGTTGTCCGGCACTGGGGCGGCCTTGGGACGGACGGTCGTCGACTGCGCGTCGAGCTGTGCACCGTCCTCGGGAGGGGTCGTCGGACGCGCGAGGCGGTCGCGGAACCAGTCGGTGAGGACTCCGTCCACGCGCACGGCCTCGGTGATCGGAGGACGCGCCTCGGTGCCGGGCTCGGCGGCCAGCGCGTGGCCCATCCGGAATGTCGCGGACTCGACCGGCCCCGTGCCGTGGCGGCGCAGCAGGTCGCGCAGGGACGTGATCTCCCGCGCCGGGACGACCCGGTCCTTGGCGCCGCCGATGAGCAGGGTCGCGACGTCCCGTCCGGCGAGGTCGGCGGCGACGGAGCCGAGGTCGAGGCGGTCGGCCAGTGCGGCGGCGCCGTCCGTCCAGGCCCGGTCGCGGCCTGAGCGCTTCTCCACGGCCCGCGCGACCCGCGACGGTGCGACGACGGGGGCGACGAGCGCCACGGCGCTCACCGGCACGATGCCGCGCGCCACGGCCAGCAGCGCGGCGGCCCCGCCCGCGCTGAACCCCACCAGCCCGACGGAGCCGCCCGGGCCGCCCGGGTTGTCGGCCTCGTCTAGGGCGTCTGCGCCGTCCGGGAGGCCGAGGTCGCGGCGGATGTCCGCCAGGGCGGCGGGGAGACGCTCGACGGCGCTCTCGACCGCCGCGCAGTACGTCTCGATCGTCTCGGTCTCCAGGATCGCGCCAGAGCCGAGCCCGCCGGGCGGGCGTCCCGGCAGGTCGAGGTAGACGCGCCACACGGGCACGCCGGTCATCGGGATCGCCGCCGCGAGCGCGCTCGCGGTCCGGGGCGGGTCGAACCCGGGCCAGGCCACGATCAGCCGGGTCGGACCCGAGGCGGTCGCGTCGACGGCCGTCGGGGGCAGCGCGACGTACGCGTCGCCTGCCGCGGTGCCATGGACGGGATGGTTCGTATGGTGGTCGCCGCTCATGTCGATACGTCAGCTCCTGCGATGCTCGACGGGCGGCGCGCCGGTCGTGCCCCGAGGGAGCGCTCCCCCGGGAGGCGGCTCCCCCCGCGCGCCCATGCTTGCAGTGGACGGCGGTCAACACACCGTGAATCGCCGCACGTCGCCCACGAGAGTGATGAAGAACTCACTTCAGGTAATGCTTATCGAATGTTCGAGTGAGCGTCCGACCAGGGGGTTCGGCGATCGTTCCGGTGCCGTTACAGGTGTGCTGCATGTGTGACGGCGCTGATGACCGGTCGGAGGGAACAAATCCGGCACCGGCCGCGTCGTAGTAGGTCGTGGGCGCCGCGGGGGCGCGCCCTCTGAACGTCCCTCTGAGGAGTGCTCGTGGACAGGAAGCGCAGCGCGGCCGCCGCAGGGCAGGCCTGGCAGATCTACGCCGAAACCCTGAAGCCCGATGCACCAGGTCTCTGGGAGCGCGTCCGCGCCGTCCCCAGGATGCTCAAGTCGGCCCTGCGCGGGCAGTACAAGGGCCTGTCCCACGCGACGCTCGGACTGCTCGCGCTGGGCGTCGTCTACATCATCTCCCCGATCGACGCCGTCCCCGACGTGATTCCCGTCGTGGGCATCGTGGACGACACCGGGCTGGCGCTCTGGATGCTCGCCGTCCTCGTCAAGTCCGCGGGCGACTTCGTCACGTGGGAACGCGGCGGCCGCCCGACCGTCCTGGTCGGCGAACCCGTCGACTGACCGCGGACGCCACGCGAGGACGTCATTGCGTTGGTGGGCCGAGTTCCTTGGCGAAGCGTTCGGCGGCGTTCTGCATGATGGGCACCACGTTCGGGACGGCCTCGCGTGTCATGCGTCCAGAGGGGCCGGAGACGGAAAGCGCCGTCAAGGCCGGGGCGCCCTGCAGAGGCACCGCCACGCAACGAACACCGAGTTCCTGCTCCTCGTCGTCTAGTGCGTAACCCTGCTCGCGGATGCGTTTCAGCTCGGCCAGGAGGGCGTCCGGGTCGGTGAACGTGTTCGGCGTGTGCGCGTCCATGCCGGTCCGGGCGAGGATCTCGCGTACGCGCACGTCGGACAGTTGCGACAGCAGCGCCTTGCCCACGCCCGTGCAGTGCGGCTGGACGCGCCGTCCCACCTCAGTGAACATGCGCATGGAGTGCTTGGACGGTACCTGCGCCACGTAAACGGCCTCGTCGCCTTCCAACACCGCCATGTTGGCCGTCTCGCCGACCGCGTCTACGAGACGGGACAGGACGGGCTGCGCCCAGGTGCCCAGCAGACGGCCGGCGCCCTCGCCGAGCCGGACGAGCCGCGGCCCCAGGGCATAGCGCTTGGACGGCTCCTGCCGCACGTAGCCCTTGTTCACGAGCGTCCGCATCAGGCGGTAGATCGTCGGCATCGGCAGCCCGGAGACCTCCGTCAGCTCGGACAGCGCCATCTCGCCCCCCGCGTCCGCCAGATGTTCGAGCAGTTCGAACGCTCGCTCCAACGAACGGACCGCTTCCGCCACCCGCGTCTCCTCTCCTCGCGACCCACCCGATTCTACGGAGAGCCGATTTCGCTGTGCGAAAGATCAGCGGTTGGCGGGACGGAGCGCGTTACTCGTGGCCCCGACCTGGCAATAACTGTCGTTGCCCGGCGCCACATCGCCGCCCCCCTGGCAGTCAGTACGGATAGAACCGGGAGAGGGGATCGGGTGCGAACGGGGCGCCGAACGACACGCTGGGGTGCGATCGCGGCGAGCGGCGCACTGACCGTACCGTCACTGACGCTGGCCGTACCGACCGCTGGGGCCGTACCAACTGCTGGGGCCGTGCCGACTGCTGGGGCCGTACTGACTGCTGGGGCTGTAGCGCACGGACGCTCGTCCGCCGTCCGGTTACACATGGACATGACGGCTCGGAGCGGCCGTGCAGCGCCGGACTATGCCATGGCTTACACCGTCCAGTTGAAGGCTGAGGGCGGGACTGCCCGCGACGTGGTTTTGCAGCTCATGGCAGAACGTCCGCTGTCGTGGACGAAGTATGCGGAAACGTGCAGCCGGGTGGGCTCCGCACAGCGACTGCGTTGCGACCTTGGCGACGTGGGCAAGACGGTGGTTGAACGGACGGCGACCGTCCGTATACCGCGTTCCGTGGTTTTGGAGGGCTCCGCTAAGTCCTTGAGTGTTCGCGCGGTCGCGGACGCCGCGAATGCGCCTCAACGATCGATTCGGGCGGTGGTCGGCTTCTCCAGCGGCGCTAGCGCGACCGCGGCCAGTTCACCGAAGAACGGCCCGAACACCGGTCCGAAGGGCGACAAGAAGCCACGCGGGACAACCAAGCCCAGTGGCGCTACGCCAAGCGGTGCCAAGCCCAGTGGAGACAGGCCAAGCGGCTTTAAGCCCAGTGGGGTCAAGCCGAGTGGGGTTAAGCCGAGTGGGATCAAGCCCAGTGGGGTTAAGCCTGGGCCGTCCGGTAGTTCGTGTGGGCGTGGCGTGCCTTGTCAGGGTGGGACGCCCAGTCCGAGTGGGTCTTCTGCTGCGGGCAGCGGGAAGCCTACGGGTGGGCCTTGTAAGACGGGTCCGAGGTGTAATGCGGGGACGCCGAGTCCGGCTGGGGTGCCGTCCGGTACGCCGTGTGGGAGCGGCGCGGGTGCTGTGCCTTGCCAGGGTGGGGCGCCCAGTGGTGGCAAGCCGGTGCCGGGCGGGCCTGCCGGTGTGGAGCCTCCGCCGTCCAGCAAGCCGAGGACGAGTGCGCCGTCTGGCGCGGCTGGCAAACCCAGCGAAACCGCATGTGGGAAGGGCAAGGTGTGTGAAGGCGGCACGCCGTCCAGCGGGGGTGGGGGCAAGCCTCGGGTGACCGGTGAGGCCGGCGCCACCGGACCGTTCAGTGCGGACAGCCCGCCCAGTGCGGGTAGTCCGGCTTGGGGGGACGACGGGCCGGAGTGCGAGCGTGACAAGTCCGGGGAGTGCGCGGCTGGGCCGGGGGCCGGGCCGGGGCCGTTCGGGCCGCCTGAGCCGTTCGGGCCGTCCGGAGGGGACGGCGGGGCGGGAGCCGGAGCGCCCGGGTGGGGTACGGGCCAGGCCGCCCCGCAGGCGCCCGCGCCGAACCTGCCGGTGGCGCCGCCGCCGAACGCGGTCGTCCTGCCGCCGTTGACCGCGCCGGGGGGACCGCCGACGCGCGCCGCAGCCGGAGAGAGCCAGATGACGCTGGTCTCCCCCGCCAGCCTGGAGGACGAGGACGAGACCGACTGGGCCGTGGTCGTCGGCATAGCGCTCGTTGCCGAGATCGGCTTGCTGTGGGGTGCCGCGTGCGTCGCGCTATGGAGGCGGCGGCTCGCGCTCCAGCGCGCTTCCGAGTCCAGGGCCGCGTAGGGCGGTCGGGTCTTGTCACGGGGGTGACAAAGCCTGTGTTCGCGAATGTGAGCGCTGGCTAATATCGCGGGCTGACTACCATCCGGTAGCTTCGCGCTCATCGCCGGTCTCGGGAGAATCCTCAATGGCTTTGGGCTCGCTGCTTCCCGAACTGCTGCCAGGCGGGTCCGGCCGCACTCCGCTGATCGAGCGGGTCGCGCGGTGGGCGCGGGAGAAGCCTGACGCCCCGGCGTACACCTTCGTCGACTACTCGATCGATCCGTCCGGCGCGCATGTCATGTCGACGTGGGCGGAGACAGACCGGCGGGCGCGGGCGATGGCCGTCGTCCTGCGGCGGGCCACTGGGCCGGGTGAACGGGCTGCGTTGCTCCTGCCGCAGACGCTCGAATACATGATGGCGATGCTCGGCGCCATGCACGCGCACGTCATCGCGGTGCCTTTGTTCTCGCCAGACCTGCCCGGGCACGCCGAACGGCTCATCGGCGCCTACACCGATGCGGAGCCGGCGGTCATCGTCACGACGCGGAGTGCGCTTCCGCATGTGGAGAAGTTCCTGGCCGACCACGACGTTCCGCAGCCGAAAGAGCTCGTGTTCGCCGACGAGGTAGACGTCTCCTTGGCCGGACGCTGGCAGGACGAACCTGTCGCGTTCGACGACCTCGCCTACCTGCAATACACGTCGGGGTCTACGCGTCGCCCCGCCGGAGTGGAAATCACCCACGGGAACGTGACGGCGAACGCCGCGCAGCTATGGGCGGGCTGGGCGCCTGAGAAGCCTGACCCAGAGCTGGTGAGCTGGTTGCCGCTGTTCCACGACATGGGACTGATCTCGACCATGGCGTTGCCGCTGGTGCACGGCGACCACGCCATCTACACCGACCCCGTGTCGTTCATCATGAACCCGATGCGGTGGCTTCGGCTCATTTCCGAGCGTCCAGGCAAGAACGTCTACACGGCCGGGCCCAATTTCGCGTATGAGTACGTCGCGTCCCAGGCGACGGCGGAGAAAATCGCGGAACTTGAGCTGTCCGGGTTGACGACGTGTCTGAACGGTGCGGAACCGATCCGTCCGTCCACGCTGACGACGTTCGCGGACGCGTTCGCGGCGGCCGGTCTGCGGCCGGGCGCGCAGGCACCGGGTTACGGGCTGGCCGAGGCGACCGTGTTCGTCACTGCGGCGGCGGAGAACGTCCCGCCGAAGGTCGTCTCGGCGGACAGGGACGCGCTCACCCGGGGCGAGCTGCGGCTCTGCGAGGGCGGCTCTGAGCGGGCCAGCGCGGGTGGCTCTGAGCGGGCCAGCGCGGAACGTTCTGAGCGGGCCAGCGCGCTGGTGTCGTGCGGTCGTCCGAGCGGGCAGGTCGTGGCCATCGTCGACCCGGAGACGCGTAGGGAGCTGCCGGACGGCCGGGTCGGCGAGATCTGGGTGCACGGGCCGAACGTCGCGGCCGGCTATTGGCGCAACGCTGAACGCAGCCGGGCCACGTTTGGCGGCGAACTGTCTGACTCTGGCGGCCTACCGCCGGGGCCCTGGATGAAGACTGGTGATTATGGTGTCGTTCACGAGGGCGAGCTGTATGTGACAGGTCGCATCAAGGACCTCATCATCGTGGACGGCCGCAACCACTACCCGCAGGACATCGAGGTGACCGCGCAGGAGGCGCACCCAGCCATCCGGCCCGATTACGTGGCCGCGTTCGCCTTGCCTGGGGAGGAGACCGAGCGACTGGTGGTCGTCGCCGAGCGCAACCGTCGCATCCCTCTCGGACGGCTGGACGTAGGCGAGGTGGAGACTGCGGTACGCGGCGCTGTCAACGTCCAACATGAGATGAGCGTTCACGAGTTCGTGTTGATTGAGCCTGGTGGCGTGTCGCGCACGTCCAGCGGAAAGATCGCACGTGCTGCCACGCGGCAGCGTTACCTAGACGGCGAACTGGCGACGACCGCGGCTCGCCTCGCGTCCCGCGGATAGCCGCAGGAGGGTCATGCTTTCGGGGCTGGGCCGTCTCATCCACCGGCGACGGTGGGCCAGCCTTGTCCTGATCCTGGTGATGACGGCGATCGCCGGGGTGTGGGGCCTCGGCGTGCTCTCCAAGTTCAAGGAGGGCGGCTTCGAGGACCCTGACGCGTCCTCCACTCTTGTCGCCGAACTCGGCTCCACCTATTTCGGCAGCACCAATCCCGACGTGTTGGTCCTGTACAGCAGCGACACCATGACGGTGGACGATCCGCGCTACAAGGCCAGCGTGAAGACCACGGTCGGACGGCTGCCCAAGGCCAACGTCGAAGAAACCATCTCCTACTGGTCGTTCGACAGTAGGGCCGCGCATTCGTTCGTGTCGCGCGACCGGCGTTCGACGTTCGTCGCGGTGAAACTGCGGGGCAAGGACATCGCGGCCAAGGTCGAGGACTATGACGCGGTCAAGGAGCATCTGGGCGCATCTGGGCTCCGTGTTCAGGTTGGCGGCAACATCCCTCTCGGTGAGGAGTTCGGGCAGCAAGTCGTTGATGACATCGTCCGTGCGGAGACCATCACGGCCTTGCCGCTGCTCATCCTCCTCGTCATTCTGTTCGGCGCGCTGACCGCGTCGCTGCTGCCATTGGTCGTGGGCGTCTTCTCGATGATCGGTGGGCTCGCCGTCCTGCACGTGGTCACCTATGCCGCCGACGTGACGTCCTTCGCCCTGGAAGTCGTCACGATGATGGGCGTCGGCCTCGCCATCGACTACTCGTTGTTCATCATCAGCCGTTTCCGTGAAGAACTAGACCGTGGTCTAGCCGCGCAGGCCATGGCCGTAGGCAACCCCTGGAAACAGGAACGAGACCGGGCGGCGCGCAAGGCGGCGAAGCAGGCGTACAGAGCGGCGACACAGCCCGTACGGCAGGACGCCCTGTCCGCCACAATGGCGACGGCCGGCCGCACCATCATGGTCAGCGGCATCACCGTGTCGGCCGCTCTGGCAGGGCTTCTGCTCTTCCCGCAGATGTTCCTCCGCACGATCGGGCTCGCGGGCATTGCCACGGTCATGGTCGCCGTGTTCGGAGCCACCGTCCTGCTGCCGACGCTCCTGGCGCTCCTTGGCCCGCGCATCGAATTCGGCCAGATGCCGTGGCGGCGACCCACCTCCAAGAAGCCCGGCAACGGTTTCTGGTACCAGCTCGGCCACAGCGTGATGAAGCATCCGGTGCCGTACTTCGCCGTCGTCCTTGTCATCCTGGGCGTGATGTTCTTGCCGTTCCTGAACGTCCAGTTCGGCAGCGTGGACGCCCGCATCCTCCCCAAGGACAGCCCCACCCGCGCCGTAGTGGAAACGCTCAGGGCTGAGTTTCCGAACGGATCCGCTGAGCCCATCGACGTCGTCGTCTCCGGGGACCTTATCCCGCGCAACTGGACACCCAAGGGCAAGGGCGACCCCATCCCGCCCTACCTGGAAGCCTTCAGGAAACGCCTCGGAACGCTCCCCGGTGTAACCGAGGCCCAGTTCACCGGCTATTCCGGTACCTACGGCGGCGTGCGCATCTCCATCACACACAAATACGAGCCGATGGACCCCCGTGCCCAGGACATCGTCAACGAAATCCGCGGGATGAGCCTGTCCAAGGCCGGTTACCCCCTGCACATCGATGTCGGAGGAACGACGGCCGCGCAGATGGATCTGATGTCCAGCCTGCTGCGCACCCTGCCGAAGATGGCGCTCGCCGTCGGGCTCGGGACGTTCGTCCTGCTGTTCATGTTCTTCGGCTCGCTCGTCCTGCCGCTGAAGGCCATCGTCATGAACGTCCTGTCGATCGGCGCCTCGTTCGGCGCGATCGTGTGGGGCTTCCAGGACGGGCACCTCGCCGGCGTCCTTGACTTCACCCCGACCGGCGGCGTCGAGGCCACCAGCATGATCCTCATCCTCGCGGTCGTGTTCGGCCTGTCCATGGACTACGAGGTCTTCCTCCTCAGCCGCATCCGCGAGGAATGGGACCGCACGCACGACAACCGCGCGGCGGTCGCGTCCGGCATGCAGCACACGGGCGGCGTCATCACCAGCGCGGCGCTGCTCTTCCTCGTCGTCATCGCCGGGTTCAGCACGGCGGGCATCACCGTCGTGAAACTCATCGGCGTCGGCATGTTCGTCGCGGTCGTCGTGGACGCCGCGCTCGTCCGCTCCCTCCTCGTCCCGGCCACCATGCGCTTCATGGGCGCCGCCAACTGGTGGCTGCCGGCGTTCCTCGCCGGCCTGCACACCCACATGGACCTCCGCGAACGCACCCTCACTCCCGCCGTCGCGCCTACGGCCGCCCCACCACCACTCCCGGACGACCACCCGTTCCCCTACGCCCTCACCTGGAAACAACCCCCCAACGCAGGGGATCGGCCATGGGCGCCTTGGACGGACGGGCCGCCGCGTCCCCGCCCGCCGAATGCCCACGGTCCTAGGCGTGTGATCCCTCCGCGTACGGATGACGGAGGTTGGCGCTGGGACGAGACGGATGATCCCCGCTGAATTGCAGGCGGGACGTCAGTTTCCGCCGGTGCGGATTGTTGAGTTGATGATCTGCTGGGCGCGTTCGATGCCGTTCTCGGTTTGGATGCGTCGGGCCAACCTGGCCGCTCGGTCGGTGATCTTTTCGTCTTGGGTGGCGCGCCGGAGTTTCGACGCCAGGAGGGGTGCCGTCATCGCGCGGAATGGCAGCGGGGTGGGGCCCGCGCCTAGGGACGCGACACGTTCGCCCCAGTACGGCTGGTCGCCGAAGAAAGGGCATACCACGGTGGGCGCTCCCGCTCGTAGTCCTGCGGCGGTCGTTCCGGCGCCGCCGTGGTGAACCACTGCGGCCATTCTCGGGAACAGCCATGAATGGGGGACATCCCGGACGGCGTGCACGTGCTCGTCGGACGTGTCCGGGTCGCCCTGCACGACACCGCGCACCCCTGCCAGCCGCAGCGCCGCCCGGATCGTCAACCCTGTCAGCTCGGGGTCCTCGGGCACCATGCTCCCGAACCCGACATACACCGGCGGCGGGCCGGCCGCGAGGAAATCGGCCAGGTCCTTCGGCGGTTCCCAGCCGTTCTCGTCCAGGAACCAGTAGCCCGTCATGGTGATGTGCGACGGCCAGTCCTTCGGACGCGCCACCACGGCAGGGCTGAAGCACGCCAGGACGGGGCCGCCGCGGGGCGGACCGCCGCCGCGGGGCAGCCTGCCGTGGAGGGGGAGGCGTTTGAGGCCGAGCGCCTCGGTCCGCCAGGGGTTGATGAACGGGCGTGACAATTGCCACGCGATCTGCTCCACCGCCAGGTAACTGATCCGATTTCCCCCTCGTCCGAGCAAGCGCGCCTGCGGGACGAATGGATGCGGGAACGCACTCGTCGGCTGACTCGGCTGGAAATTAATCAATCCCCAGGGGATGCGGAGATGCTCGCCGAGATGCATCGGAAGGTAACAGAAAGTGGGGCCGAGGATGAGGTCGGCGCCTTTGCAAGCGTCCGAACATTCCGCGAGGAGCCGTTCGGCCATCGGGCCGAGGATTCGACGGAAGCCGCTCAGGAATTTCACCGGATTCCGGCCTCCGGCCAGCAACTCGCGTCCGGCGTCCGATTCGAGGATGTCCGTCGGATCAGCCGTGAGTGGCGCGAGTTCCAATCCCGCGGCGGCTGTCAGCGGCGCGTATCGGGCGCTCGCCACCAGCCGGACCTCGTCTCCCTGCTCCTGCAGCGCCCGCCCCAGCGCCACACAGGGCTGGACGTCGCCCCGCGACCCCGCCGCGAAGATCACGATTCTGCTCACGCGTCCTCCTACCGGGCGTCGTCGCGGACGTGGGCGTGCTGGGCGTCGTCCCACCAGGCGGGGCGCGGGGCGGGGACGGCAGGGGATCGCCTGCCGTGTTTGGGCCCCAGCCAGCCGCGGCGGCTGGGGAGGGTGAACCCGCTGATCAGGCCGCCGACGAGGACGAGGGCCGCGCCGAGGACGAGCCCGGCGGCGGTGCCGTCGCGGAAGGTCTCCAGCTCGGCGGCGCTCGCGTCCCGCTCTGGGACGTGGTGGACGAGCAGCCCGAGGATCGCGATCCCGAACGCGCCGGACGCCTCGCGGACGACGTTGACGATCCCGCTGGCGACCCCCGCCTGATGCCCCGGAACGGCCTTCAGGACGTACATGACCAGCGGCATCCCCATCGCCGCCCCCACGCCGACGATCATGACGCCGGGCATCAGGTCGGCGTAGCCGTCGCCCCGCCGGAGGGTGGAGAACAGGAACATCCCGAAGGCCATCAGCGCGAGGCCGCCGCCGATGGCCGGGCGGGGGCCGAGCTTGGCGGCCAGCCAGAACGCGACGGGCGTCAGCACCATGATGGCGATGGCCGGCGGCAGCATCACCAGGCCCGCCTCGGGCGGGGAGAAACCGAGGTAGCGCTGCAGGAACGTGGCCGAATAGAAGATCATCCCGTTGAAGCCGATGCCGTACAGCATCTGGGAGAGCAGGCCGCCGGTGAAGACCCGGTTGCGGAAGAACCGCAGGTCGATCATCGGGTCGGGGGCCCAACTCTCCACGAGGACGAAGCAGCCGAGGGCGACGGCGGCGAGCGCGAAGACGCCGAGGACGGACGGGTCCGTCCACCCGTACGCGCCGCCGGACTCCAGCCCGTAGACGACCGCGAACAGCATCATCGCGGAGATCAGCACGCCGGGCAGGTCGACGCGGGCGCCGCGGTTCTCGCCCTTGCCGGTGAGGACGACGAGGCCGAGCAGGACGACCAGCGCGCCGGGCACGATGTTGATGAGGAAGATCCAGCCCCAGTACCACTGCTGGACGACGAACCCCCCGATGGCGGGGCCGAGGGCGATGGCGCCGGACGCGGCCCCGACCCAGACGATCGTGCCGAGGGAGCGCTGCTTGTCGGTGCGTCCGACGGTGACCATGACCTGCGTCGCGGGCAGGGCGAGGGCGGCGCCGGCGCCCTGCACGACGCGGGCGAGGATCAGGGTCGCGGAGTCGGGGGCGAGCCCGCAGACGGCGGACGCGGCGGTGAACACGGCCATCCCGGACACGAAGGTGACGCGGCAGCCGTACACGTCGGTGAGCCGGCCGCCCGCGATCATGAGGCAGGAGAACGTCAGGATGTAGCCGGACGCGACCCAGTCCTTGGCGGAGTCGGACATGCCGAGGTCGCTCATGATGGTGGGCAGGGCGTTCGCGACCACCGTGTTGTCCATGGTGATCATGAATGCGCTGACGGCCACCACCGCGAGCGCCCATCGGTACCGGCCCCGGGTCACTGTGCGTGTACGGCGTGACGTCCCGCTTCCCGCTCCGGGAAATCCGCCGCCTCCTCCTAATATTTCAACGAGCTATTGTCACTATTGGTTGATATCTCGTTACTCGGCCTGACTCCGGGCCGTGGTTCCTGAACTGACCCATCAGGCCACAATGGCCACTCCTGAGTCTTGTCATCGCCGTGACAAGTAGGGGATGAGAAAAGTGGCCTGGATGCGCATCGTGAGCCGGTAGGCGTAGGACAAAGTGGGTCCCCCGCCTCGCTGAACGATCCGGTTTCATGGGGGGAACCCACCGCATGCAGAGCAACGACCGTTCCTCCGGAGCCGAGCGGGATGGCGTGCGGGACGAGGTTCGGGTCGGTGCGGATTCGATCCGCCGTTACCTGATCGAGCAGATCGCCCGTCGCGCCAGGATCGCTGTCGCCGATGTCGATCCCGACCGGCCGCTGGAGGAATTCGGGCTGGCGTCGCGGGACGCGGTCGCGATCGCCGGCGAGCTTGAGCAGTTGCTGGGACGGTCCCTCCCCGCCACTCTCGTCTGGGAGCATCCGACGATCGACAGGCTCTCCGTGGCGCTGGCCAGCGGCGATGCCGTCCGGGACCCCGTGGAGCGTGTGCAGGCGGTCGCGGTGCGGCCCGTGGAGCACGCGCAGGGGGGCGCGGTGCGGGAGGCCGCGGACGATGTGCCGGTGGCCGTCGTCGGCATCGGCCTGCGTTTCCCCGGCGGCGACCGCGACCTGACCGGCCCCGAGGAATATTGGCGTTTCCTGACCGGACGCGGCGACGCGATTCGCGAAGTGCCGGACGGACGCTGGGACGCCTTCGACAACGGCTCCCCAGAAGTCGGCGACCTGCTCGCCAGAACGACAAGGCTCGGCGGCTTCCTCGGCGACATCGCTGAATTCGACGCGCAATTCTTCGGCATCACGCCGCGCGAGGCGGCGGTGATGGACCCACAGCAGCGGCTCGTCCTGGAGGTCGCGTGGGAGGCGTTCGAGCACGCCGGGATCGCTCCGGCGTCGCTCCGCGGCGGCCGCACCGGCGTTTTCGTCGGCGTTTCCGCGCCCGAGTACGCGGCGTTCACCGCGTCCGACCTTGCGTCCCTCGAACCGTTCACCGCGACGGGCGCCGCGCTCGGCATCATCGCGAACCGGCTGTCGTACCTGCTCGACCTCCGCGGACCCAGCATGATCGTCGACACGGCGTGCTCGTCGTCGCTGGTGGCGACGCACCTCGCGGTGCGGGCGCTGCGGAGCGGCGAGGCGGACGCGGCGCTGGCGGGCGGCGTGAACGTCCTGCTGTCGCCCGCGATCACGATGACGTTCGACCTCGCGGGCGGGACGGCGGCGGACGGGCGCTGCAAGGCGTTCGACGCGTCCGCCGACGGGATGGTGCGCGCCGAGGGCTGCGGCGCCGTCGTCCTGAAACGGCTGCCGGACGCGCTCCGGGACGGCGACCGGGTCCTCGCCGTCATCAGGGGCTCCGGCGTCAACTCGGACGGACGGTCCAACGGCCTCGTCGCTCCGAACTCCGAGGCGCAGCGGTCCTTGCTCCGGGACGTGTACGCGGGCGCGGGCGTCGACACGCGAGAGGTCGATTACGTCGAGGCCCACGGGACGGGAACGTTCCTAGGAGACCCGATCGAAGCGAAGGCCGTCGGCGAGGTTCTCGGCGCGGGACGTGAGCCGGATGCGCCGCTGCTGCTCGGCTCAGCGAAATCCAACCTCGGGCACATGGAGTCTGCGGCGGGCATGGCCGGGCTCATCAAGACGGTCCTTGCACTGCATCACCGGGTCATCCCGCCGAGCGCGCACTACAAAGAGCCCAACCCTCATATTCCGTTCGACGAGCTACGGATCGCGGTCGTCGCTGATGAGACGCCGTGGCCTGAGAGGGGGCGTCCCGCGCGCGCTGGCGTTTCCGGGTTCGGTTTCGGTGGGACGAACGCGCACGTCCTCCTGGAAGAGGCACCTACGCAGGAGGCGACCGCGCAGAAGGCCGTCATGAGGACGTTTCCGCTGTCCGACACCAACGACGACCGTGTACGCGACCACGCCGCCCTTCTAGCCGAGTGGCTCCCCAAGGAATTGGAACTCGCCGACCTGGCGCGCACACTGCATCGGCGGAGCGGCCGTGGACGAGCCCGCGCCGCCGTCGCAGCCCGGGACCGTGCAGGGCTCATCGACGGATTGACTGCTCTCGCCGAAGGGCGTCCACACCCTGGTGTAGTGAGCGGCAAGGCGCTCGGCACTCCGGGCCGTCCTGTGTGGGTGTTCTCCGGGTACGGAGCGCAACGCGCAGGGATGGCGCTACGGCTCCTAGAGGAGGAGCCCGCATTCGCCGAAGCCATCGATGACCTGGACGGACTTTTCGCCGAAGAGGACGGCCCCAGCCTGTGGACACTCCTTGAGGAGGGACAGAAACCGGACGGCCCAGCGGACACCATGCCGGTCCTGTTCGCCATCCAGATCGGCTTGGCCCGCATGTGGACGTCCTACGGCGTCGCACCGGGTGCGGTGATCGGACACTCGATGGGCGAGGTCGCGGCGGCGGTCGTCGCCGGCGCGCTCACCCTGGCGGACGGCGTCCGCGTCATCTGCCGCCGATCGCGGTTGCTGTCCCGGCTGGCCGGCGGCGGCGCGATGGCCGTCATCGGAGCGTCCGCCGACGAGGTCGCGCGCCTGAGCGACGGGCTGCCCGAGGTGTACGCGGCCGTCCACGCCTCGCCGAAGCAGACGGTCGTCACGGGCGACGCCGATCAGGTCGCCGAGATCGTCCGCCGCGCCGAGTCCGAGGGCCGCCTCGCCCGGACGATCCAGGCCGAGGGTGCCGGACACTCCCCACAAGTCGAAACACTCATCCCTGACCTGCGGAAACTGCTCGCCGGGGTGGGTGCCCGGCGCGGCCAGCCCTGCGCCGAAGGGATCAAGCTCTACACCACCGCCCTGGACGACCCGCGCGCCCTCCTCGCCTCGGACGGCAGCGGGCTAGGGGTTGATCACTGGGCCGCTAACCTGCGGAACGCCGTTCGGCTCACCGATGCGGTGGCGGCGGCTGCGGAGGACGGGTTCCGGACGTTCGTCGAGGTCAACGTCCACCCGATCCTCGCCCACGCGGTCGCGGAGACGCTTGAGGAGACGGGCGAGCTCGTCGGCGGGACGGGTGCGCTCGTCGGCGGGACGGGCGCGCTCGTCACCCACACCCTCAAACGGGCGCCGAAGGGGCAGCAGACCGACGACACGCTGACGTTCCACGCCCAGCTCGCCACGTTGGCCGCGCATGGGCATGCGGTCACCGAGCCCGCAGCGGGTGGACGGATCATCGACGTCCCGCAGTCACCGTGGCGGCATGAGCGACATTGGGTCGATTTGTCGGCGCGGACGTCGTCCAGGCGAGACGAGCACCCGCTGCTGGGCGCGCACGTCGAACTACCAGGTGAGGAGCGGCACGCCTGGCGCGCCGATGTCGGACTGGCCGTCCAGCCGTGGCTCTGCGGGCTGACCGTCCATGGGCTGCACGCGCTGCCGGTGGCGGCGTTCGCGGAGATGGCGCTGGCCGCCGGGGCGATCGCGCTCGGGACCGACGACGTCCGCGTCAACGGCCTGTGGCTGGAGCGGCCGCTCGCGCTCGCCGATCACACGACGGTGACGACGACGTTCGCGGAGGCGGAGCAGCGGGTGGAGGTCCACGCGCTGACCCCGGCCGGCACCTGGACGCGTCTGGCCAGCGCGGACGTGGGCATCGACCACCACGTCCCGGCATCGCCCGGACCGGGAGCCACGACCCAGGTTCAGGGCGCCGAGCGCGGCAGCCGCCATTACAGGCTTCATCCGGAGGTCTTCCACCGCTGCCTGTCCGCCCTGACGGCGGAAGCCGATGCGGACGAGCCCGCGTCCGACGGCGGGGTGTGGTCGGCCGAGACGATTGGCTCGCTTCGTGTGTATGGGCCGACGCACCGAGGCGGGCACGTCCAGGCGGGGGTGGTCCGGGACGACGACGACGGCGGCGGCGGCGGTGGCATGACGGGGTCGGTGCTGCTTCTCGCGGCGGACGGCCAGGTATTGGTGGAGGCCACGGGAATTGCCCTGCGTCGCGTCGAACGGCATGACATTCCGGTGGTGCTCGCCGACAAGCTTGTCGAGCTCGTCTGGGACGCGTCCCCGCTCCAGGGGGTTGGTGCGTCCGAGGGCGCGTGGGTGGTGTTGGCCGATGAGGATGATGCCCTCGCCGCCGCGGCCACCGCTGGGCTGGAGGGACGTGGCAGGACGGTCGTCTCGTATCGGCTGGCGGACTGGCAGACCCGTGCTGAGCAACCGCCCGTTGAAGGTGTTCTACTCGTCCCGTCCGCTGACCTGATAGACGAAGCGCTGGTCTTGACCGTCGCGGGCGTGAGTCGATCCCTTCCGGACGGCCCGCGCATGTACATCGCGACGCACACAGCGCTGCCCGTCATGGACGGAGAGCGAGGCCGCCCCGGCCACGGTTTCGTCAGCGCGCTCACCCGAGTCCTTGCGTTTGAACGAACCGTCCAGAGGGCCACGCACGTGGACGTGGATCGTCCGGCAGATCTGGTCGAGGAACTCGTTGGCGGTGGCGACGCGCGCGAGGTCGCCTGGCGCGGCGGTACACGGTACGTGGCGCGTCTAGCCCAAGCCGTCCTGCCTGCCGAATCTGCCGAATCTGCCGAACGTCGGAGGAAGCGGATCGTCCGGCGCGGCGGCGCCTATGTGATCACTGGCGGGTACGGCGGGGTCGGCCTCGTCACGGCGCGGCTGCTGGCCGAGCGAGGGGCGGGACGCATCGTCCTGTCCGGGCGGAATGGGCCGGACGCCGACGCGGAGAAGGTGATCGCGCGCCTGCGGGAGGAAGGCGTGGACGTCGGTGTCGTGCTCGGTGACATCGCCCGGCCCGGCACTGCCGAACGTCTCGTCCAGGCCGCGCAGGAGGGCGGCGCGAGGCTGCGCGGTGTCGTGCACGGCGCCGGGGCCATCGAGGACCGGCTGATCGCCGACCTCGGCGCGGAAGATCTCCACAGGGTGTGGACGGCGAAGGCCGAGGGCGCCCGACGGCTCAGCGACGCCACCTGGGACCTCGATCTCGACTGGTTCGCGGCCCATTCGTCGGCCGCCGCCCTGCTCGGCTCGCCCGGCCAGGCCGCCTACGCCGCCGCGAACGCCGCCGTCGACGCGCTGATGGCGTACCGGAGGTCCTGCGGACGTCCGGGAACCACCATCAACTGGGGCACATGGTCACAGGTCGGAGGGGCCGCGAACACGTCGGTCGCCGCCCTCGACCCGATCAGCCCGGCGGAGGGGGCCGAGGCCCTGGAGGCGCTGCTCGCCCACGACATGCCCGCGACCGGGGTGGTGCGCTTCGACCCGGTCACGGCGGTCGGACTGTTCCCCGAGATCCGCCGCATGCCGTACTTCGCCGCACTGACCAAGGCGGCGGACGAGGCGGGCGTCGGCGCGGACGAGGCGGGCATCGGCGACGACACCGGCTGGCCCGGCCCGGAGGCGCTCGACGGGCTCGATCCCGCCACCGCCCGCGGGATGGTCGCCGCGCAGGTCAGACGCAGGATCGCGGCCGTTCTCGGCTTCGACCAGGAGCGGCTCGACCCGTCCGTCCCGCTGACGGACCTCGGTCTCGACTCGCTCGTCGCGGTCAGGATCAAGAGCGGCGTCGAGCACGATCTCGGCCTGACTGTTCCCGCGTCCGTGCTGCTGCGAGGGGCGAGCGTCAACGCCTTCGAGGGGTGGGCGGCCACCAAACTGGGCCTCTCGGACGCACCAACCCCGCCCCCGCTGCGTTCTGTGGTGGGCGGCGGCGCGAAGCGCGATGGCGGGGGATATGTCATGCCGCGTGACGCTGCCGAGCGTCTCGCCGTCCGGATCTTCGAGGACGTTCTCGGCCTCGAACGCGTGGGCGTCACCGCCGACTTCTTCGGTGACCTAGGCGGCCAGGATCGTCAGGCGGACGAGGTCGTGGCTCACGTCGCGGCCGAACTGGCCCGTCAAGCAGGCGAGAACGCGCCGGATACTTGCCGCGATGAGCTGTTCGCGGTGCCCACGGCCGAGCATGTCGCCGAGTTCATCAGGGCCGCGGACGAGGAGGCGGCGCGGCGGACAGTCCGTCCGCTGAGACCGTCCGGGGACCGCAACCGCCGTCCGATCTTCATCGCGCACCCGGCCGGCGGCACGACGGCCTGTTACCGCCCGCTCATCGAGCGCCTCGGCCCCGACCAGCCGGTCTTCGGGCTGGAACGGTTCGGGGACGCGCCGCCGGTCGAGGAACGCGCTGCCCGCTATGTCCGGCATCTGCTGGAGGTGCAGCCGGAGGGCGCGTTCCGACTCGGCGGCTGGTCGTTCGGCGGCGTCCTCGCCTACGAGACGGCCCGCCGGCTCCAGCGGGCGGGACGCGAGGTCGAGTTCGTGGCGCTGTTCGACGCGGGCCTGCCACGGCCGGTCGACGACGAGTCCGACACGCTCGCCCGCCGGTTCTCCGCGTTCGCCGACTACATCAACGAGACGTACGGCCTGGACGTCGCCCTCACCTACGAGGAACTGTCCGGACTGGACGAGGAAGCACAGTTCGCGCTGGTCATGGAGCGTGCCGCACCCCTCGTGGACCACATCCCGCCGGCCGCGCTCACCCACCAGCTCACGTCCCACCAGGACACCCGTTCCCTGGAGGCGTACCGGCCCGGCCCGTACGACGGCCGCGTCATCCTGTACCGCGCGCCCGAGGAGACCCCGTGGGCCGTCCGGGATGCCCGCTATGCACTCGACGGGACCAACGGCTTCGGCGGACTCTGCTCCGACCTGGAGATCGTCACGATTCCCGGAGCGCACCATCTCAACCTGCTCGACCCGCCGGGAGTGGACGTTCTCGCCGCACACCTGGAGCGCCGACTCGCCAGAGGAGGAGGACGGCCGGAGGCCCGCTGAGCGCACCGGGCTGGCGAAGGTCACCCCACGACGGAGGACACGAACCCCATGGCCCAGAACGGCTCGTCCCACGACCTGCTCGATGCCGTACGGTCAGGCGCGAGCGGGCCCGAGCTTCGGGAGATCGACCTGCCGACCCGGTTCCGCGCCGCGTTCACCCGCAAGGACGAGGTCGGGATCTTCGAGGGCCGCACCGACAAGGACGTCCGCCGCTCGCTGCACGTCGGCGAGGTCGAGATGCCGGAACTGGCCCCGGACGAGTGCGTCGTCGCCGTGATGGCCGCCGCGATCAACTTCAACACCGTCTGGTCGGCGATCTTCGAGCCCGTCCCGACGTTCGCGTTCCTGGAGCGGTTCGGGCGGCAGGGCTGGCACGGCGCGCGCCACGACCTGCCGTACCACGTCCTTGGCTCGGACGGCGCGGGCGTCGTCGTCCGGACGGGCAGCGGCGTGAAGAGCTGGAACGTCGGCGACAAGGTCGTCCTGTCCCCGTCCTACGTGGACGAGGAGGACCACGGCTCCTACGACGACGGCATGATGTCGGAGTCCCAGCTGGCCTGGGGGTTCGAGACGAATTTCGGGTCGCTCGGCGAGTTCTGCATCGTCAAGGCCAACCAGCTCATCCACAAGCCCGCGCACCTCACCTGGGAGGAGGCGGGCTCCACTACCCTGTGCGCCGCCACCGCCTACCGGATGCTCGTCGGGACGCACGGCGCCCGCATGAAGCAGGGCGACGTCGTGCTGGTCTGGGGCGCGACCGGCGGGCTCGGCTCGTTCGCGACGCAACTCGTCAAGAACGGCGGCGGCATCCCGGTCGGCGTCGTGTCGTCGGACGAGAAGGCGGAGATCGTCCGGGCGCAGGGGTGCGAGCACGTCATCAACCGGAACGACCTGGACCTCGGTGAGCAGGGCCTCCGCCACCCCAAGGCCGGACGGATCCTCGGCGAGGCGATCCGCCGCCTCGCCGGCGAGGACCCGGGCATCGTGTTCGAGTACCTCGGCCGCGAGACGTTCGGCGCGTCCGTCTACGTCGCCAGGCGCGGCGGCAAGATCGTCACCTGCGGGTCGTCCACCGGATACCGGCACGAATACGACAACCGCTTCCTGTGGATGCGGCTCAAGAGCATCATCGGCTCGCACGGCTTCAACTACCACGAGGCCGTCGAGACCAACCGCCTCATCGGCCTCGGCATGATCCACCCGACGCTCTCGACGGTGTTCCCGCTGGACGAGGCCGGGGAGGCGACCCGGGCCGTCCAGACGAACCAGCACGTCGGCAAGGTCGCCGTCCTCTGCGGCGCCGCCTCCGAAGGCCAGGGCGTGGACGACCCGGCCCTCCGCGAACGCATCGGCGAAACGAAACTCACCCTGTACCGCCGTTCGCTCTGATCACACGCGTCATAGATCCCGTTGAGCCGGGCAGGGTGGCTGAAAGGCCAGGTCATCGGATCGGGGGCGAAGATGACGACGTCCAGGGAACGGTACGGCCCGCAGTTCGGCCCGGACATCACCTTCTTAGGGGTGCCGCGCTGCACCTGGCCTGATCCGTCGACGTACGGCGACGCCGACGTGGTCATCCTCGGGGCCCCGTTCGACGGCGGCACGTCCCACCGGCCGGGGACGCGGTTCGGGCCGCGGCACATCCGGCAGACCTGCTACCTGCCGTCCAACGGGTCGCGGCCGTCGCTGGCGCTGAGGGTGGACGGCCTGCACGGCGACCTGACGGTCTACGACGCCGGGGACGTGGAGATGTACTCCGGCGACGCCGAACGTTCCGTCCGCGACCTGCAAGAAGCCGTGTACACCGTGGCCCGGACCGGGACGATTCCGCTGATCCTGGGCGGCGACCACACCATCGCCTGGCCGGACGCAGCCGGAGTCGCCCAGCACCTCGGCGCGGGACGCGTCTCGATGATCCATTTCGACGCGCACGCCGACACCGGCGACATCACCTTCGGGTCGCTGGTGGGACACGGCCAGCCGATGCGGCGGCTGATCGAGTCCGGCGCGGTGCGCGGCGACCGGTTCTTGCAGGTGGGCCTGCGCGGCTACTGGCCCGGCCCCGAGACGCTGGCCTGGATGGCCGAGCAGGGCATGCGGTCCTACGAGATGACCGAGATCGTCGCTCGCGGCCTGGACGAATGCCTGACCGAGGCGTTCCAGATAGCCACCGACGACTGCGACGGGGTGTTCCTCTCGGTCGACATCGACGTCTGCGATCCCGGCCACGCACCCGGCACCGGCACGCCCGAGCCCGGCGGCCTCACCGGCCGGCAGCTGCTGGACGCGGTACGCCGCGTCACCTACGAACTCCCGGTCGCCGGCATCGACGTCGTCGAGGTGTCCCCGCCCTACGACAACGCCGACATCACGTCCGCCCTGGCCAACCGCGTCGTCCTGGAGGCCCTGTCCGCCATCGCCCGCCGCCGCCGCGACAACCGCGACGGCACAGTCTGGGACCCCCGCCAACCCCTCCTCGACGGCCGCTAACCCACCAAAGACGACCCGACCCAACCCGGCTGGGCCTACCTCACACTCCAACCTGTGCCGATGGCGGTCAGCGTGCGGGGCGGGAGCCTCGGCGGCGGCCGATCCGCACGCCGCTCAGGACGAGGTCGGCCAGGAACAGCACCACACCGATGACCAGCAGGTAGAACAGGCCCTTGACGACGACGCCGACGATCCCCAGCGCGATCGCCACCACGAGGATGAACAAGAACAACGCCACGTGGAATCCCATCCCTCCCGAACCGACTGATCAGCGCCGCGCCAGCCTGCGTTCGCTCGGGGCGGCCCCGTACGGCAGGTCGTAGTGGTCGAAGAGCGCCTGCTCGTCCTCGGCGAGGAGCTCCCCGTCGGTGTCGATCGACGGAGCGTTCTTGACCTGCTTCTTCGCCTGGTCGACCCGGATGTGCCCCGGCCCGACCTTCGCCCCCGCGAGCGGCGCGAACACCAGGCGCTGCCGCGTCGGAAGGCCGATCTTGATGGTGACGAACGACGGCCGGTCGGTCGCGGTGTCGACGTACACCGCCTCCAGCTCGCCGATCTTGCTCCCGGACGCGTCGATCACGTCGTGGCCGCGCCACTCCCGAATGTCCTCGACCTCGAACATGTCACACATCCAGCCGTTGGGTCCCAACCCTTGTCAGGCGATACATCTACCCAGCTCACAGAAGTTATGTCCCGCAGGCCCCACCGGTCGCCGCGTCCTGCCCGGCACTGCGCCGCCTCACCGTCCGCCGTAAAGTCGGCCGAAACCACACCAGAAGGAAAGCCAGACCAGAAGGAAAGCCAGACCAGGAGGGACGCCAGTGGACGAGTGGACGTTGCGCAACAGCTACGAAAGCTCGCTAGGAGAAGTCCGATGGGACCGTCTGGGCGACCCCACCGACGACCCGCTCGTCCTCCTCCACGGCACCCCGTTCTCCTCCTACATCTGGCGCCACACCGCCCGCGCGGTGGCCGCCCCCGCACCGGGCGTCCGCGCGGTGGCCGTTCGTCGTTCGGTGTACGTCTTCGACATGCCCGGCTACGGATCTTCGAGCATGCGCGAAGGGCAGGATCTGTCGCTCGACGCCCTCGCCGGAGTCTTCGCCGAGCTCATCGATCACTGGGGCCTGACACGTCCGGACGTCGTCGCGCACGACTCCGGCGGCGCTATCGCGCTCGGCGCGCTTGTGGATCGCGGCGTCCCCTACCGGCGGCTGGCCCTGGTCGACGCGGTGTCGCTGCCGCCCTGGGGCAGCGAGTTCTTCGCACTGGTAGGGGAGCACGCGAAAATCTTCCGCCAACTACCGGGCCCCCTGCACCGCGCCCTGCTTCGCGAATATGTCAAAACGGCCAGTTCCCCCGGCCTGCGCCCGGACGTCCTGGACGCCCTGACCGCCCCCTGGCTCGGCGCGGACGGGCAAGCCGCGTTCTACCGCCAGCTCGCCCAGCGCCGCGCCGACCTCGCCTACATCGACCGCATCCGGGACGGCTATCCCGCGATCGACCTGCCCGTCCTGGTCTGCTGGGGCGCCGACGACTCCTGGGTCCCGGCGGACCGCGGACGCGAACTCGCCGCCCTCATCCCCGGCGCGCAACTGCACCTCATCGACGGCGCAGGCCACCTGCTCCCCGAGGACCGTCCCGCCGAGCTCACCGCCGCCCTGCTCCCCTTCCTCAACGCCCCTCGCTAGAGGCGGCGCCCGTCCCGTCAGCGGAGCTTGGCGCCGTAGACGTGGTCGACCGTCATCGCCATCAACACCCTGCGATCGGACACCATGACCGACCGGTACTCGTCCCAGTCGGGGTGCTCCCCGGCGGCGGTGCGGTAGTAGTCCACCAGCGCCTCGACCTCGGGACCGTGCGGATCGGTCCCCGGCCCGGTGAGCGTCGCGACGCCTTCGGCGGTGGCCCAGGCCCAGCCGTCCTTGCTGGTGACCTCAAGCGTGGCCCGCGGGTCGCGGCGCAGGTTCGCCGTCTTGGCCCGTCCTTCGGTCATCGACACGTAGAGGACGCCGGTCGCCTCGTCGTAGAAGGGCGAGACGGGAGAGAGTTGGGGACGTCCGTCCGACTTGATCGTGGCGAGGATGCCGAGCCGGCTCTCCGCGAGGAGCGTGCGCGGGTCGAACGGTGCGGTGGTCACGGTCGCGCCTCCGATGGCTTGCGGAACTGCTCGATCAACGCAGCGTAACCGTCGCCGCCGCGTCCGCCCGCGACGGCCCGGTCGGCCAGCGCCTTGATGAGCCTCGGAAACTCGGCGTTGACGCCAAGTGACTCGCTCTCCTGGACGAGGTGCTCCATCGCACCGACGTGAGTGTCGATCGTGGAATCAAGCGCCGGATACGCGCCGTCGTCGATCTGCTGCGCGTAGCCGGGCAGCCAGCCGGCCACGGTCCCGATCGCCTGCTCCGCGAGCGAGGCGAACGTCGCCGCCCCGACACCCGCCGTTTCGAGCATGGCGGCACCTTGCAGGAAGCCGTTCAGGATGTTCCACATCAAACTCAGCACGGCGACCTCATACAGCGCCGAAAGCCCAGGATCGTCGCCCAAGTGGATCGTCCCGCTGACGCCCCCGGTTCCGCCCGTTCCGCTCGTTCCGCCCGGTTCGCTCGCCTCGCCCGTCCCGGCGGCGAGGCTTCTCAGAACCGATTCGTGCAGGTCGAAGGCCGTTCGCGGCCCGCTGTAGACGAGGGTGGCGTCCGCCGTGCCGATGCCCGCGGGGACGGCCATGATCGCGCCGTCGAGGTAGCTGAGACCCCGCTGCGCCGCCCACTCGCCGACCTCACGGGCCTGCGCCGACGTCCCCGACGTCAGGTTCACCAGGACCCGGCCGTCCAGGACGTCCCCCACCGGATCAAGAAGCTCCCGCACGGCCTGGTAATCCGAGACGCAGACGACCACAAGCCGTCCGCCCGCAACCGCCTCGCGAACCGAGCCGGCGAGCGTCGCCCCCTCCGCGACGAGCCCTTCCGCCTTCCCCGCCGAACGATTCCAAACAGTCGTCGGATACCCGTCGCGCAAGAAGGCCCCTGCCAGAGCCTGTCCCATCAACCCCAGGCCAAGGACGGTCACGGGCGTACGGCCGGCATCACGGTTCTCGATCATCTTCTCCCCCGAGATCGGTAGGTGGTCATGGCAGAATCATCAACGTTCACACCGATATGAAGGTCAAGGCGGAGGAGCGGACGCGTGCTGATCGGGGAGCTGAGCAAACGCACCGGAGTCAACACCCACCAACTCCGGTACTACGAATCCCAGGGTCTGCTGGAGCCACGCCGAGGCGCCAACGGCTACCGCGACTACGCCGACGACGCCGTGCTGACCGTGACCCAGATCAGGAGGCTGCTAGAAGCCGGGCTGTCCACCCAGGTGATCGCGTTCCTGCTGCCCTGCGCCACCGGCACCGCCCCGGACCTTGAGCCTTGCCCCGAACTGCTGGTCACCCTGCGCACACGCCTGCACGGCCTGGACGAGCACATCGACACGCTCATCCGCACCCGCGAGGCCCTTCACGACTACATCGACACCACCGAACGCCGCCTGCCAAGCCACTACCAGGACTGCGACTCCACCACCCCGCAACCAGCGCCAGCCTGAGGTATCCACGGTGAAAGTCATGCTCAAACCCAAGCATCAGCCGGGGGACCTGTCGCCCGTCGGCACCGACCTGGTCGCCTTCGCCGACTGGGCCGGCGCGGCGCTGTGCGGGTCCGCGGCGGTCGTGCTGGCCGCGCTCGCCGTCCCTCCCCCGCGCGGACGCCCTCGCGCCGCCGCCCCGCCGGGTCCTGCACCCAGTGATCAGACGGACCGAGCACCAGCGCATCGAGAGGCCGCGGCCCCAGAACCCACCGTCCGACCCCCTCCACGGCCCCTTGGGCATAACCCACCCCACCGCCAACCCCCTCCACACCCAGCACCGCAGCAACAAACACACCCTGAACCTGCGTCCGCCACCACCACCCACCCATGCAAGCCCGCCGAGCCACCCACTAAAGCCCCACCCACTGCAAACCCGCCCGCGACGGACCGCCCGCGACGAACCCACCCGCTGCGAACCCGCCCGCATCCGCAGCCCGCATCCGCAACCATCCGGCCGCCGACGGCGGACTCCCTAGACCCCCGCGACCTCCACAAATGACTGCCATCAGCCGCGCGCAGGTCCTCGCCTTCCGCTACGCCGCCCACGACCTCGACCCCGCCGCCCCAGACCAGGGTGGCGAGACAGTCCTAGCCACCGGCATCCAGGACTACCCGCCAGGACGAAGCGCAGCGCTAGCCCTCCGCCTCCGAACCTCCACGCCGCCACCCACAGTGCTCCTCCACTCGATCCGCGGCGCCATGCACCTGCACCGCGCCGCCGACCTGCCGCGACTAGCCGCGGCGCTCCGGATCGAGGACGTCCGGGACCTGCCACCCCAGTCGATCGGCCCGTTCGGCGCCGACCTGGCCGGCGAAGGCATCGCCTTCGACACCGCGCTGGACGAGGTCGCCACAGCAATGCGAACCGCCATCCCGGACGGACGATCCCTCACCAAGGGCGAGCTCAGCGGCCTGGTAAGCCCCGAAGTGGACCAACGGCTCAGGCCCCGGTGCGAGAGCTGCGGCGCCGCCCACGTCCACGACCAGCTCTTCCGGCGCGCCACCCTCCAGGCCGGACTCGCCATCGAGGTCGACACCACGACCCCGAGCCAGTTCCGCTACCGTCCAGCCGACCCACTCCCACCAGCAGACCCCGTCGAGAGCCGCGCCACGCTGGTACGCGACTTCCTCGCGACCTTCGGCCCCGCCCGCCCGGCACATTTGGCGTCCTGGCTGGCCATCACCCCAAAGGCAGCCCGCCGCTGGTGGGACCTCATCGCCGACGAACTAGGTCCCGTAGAACTAGACGGCACCAAATACTGGACGCACATCGACCACCTAGACCGCCTCCAGACAACCGACCCCACCGCCCTACACGGAACCCGACTACTCCCTCCATACGACCCGCTCACCGAACTGGCCGACCGCCACCTACTGGTCCCTGACGCCGCCCATCGCAAAACAGTGTGGCGACCAGCCGCGAACCCAGGAATTCTCCTGCTGGACACCGAGATAGCCGGCACATGGCGTCAACACCGATCCGGTGACCACCTGACCTTGAAGCTCCACCCATTCACCACACCCCCCACCCAACTCCGCAACGCCGCCACCCCCGACGCCTCCACAATCGCCACCCAATCCAACGCCTCCACCACCACCCTCCAACTCGACTAACAATCCCCAAACCCAACCCACACCACCCCTCGCACCACCACTCAAGAACGAGACATCCCCTGACCGCCCCCGCAGAGAAAAAGGAACTACACAAGCACCTCGCCACCACCCTCGGGAACTGCGCCCCTCCGCCGACACCACCGACGAACGAACATCACCACGACGAACGACAGGAGCCCGAACGTCACGAGCCCGAACGTCACGAGCCCGAACGTCACGAGCCCGAACGTCACGAGCCCGAACGTCACGAGCCCGAACGTCACGAGCCCGAACGTCACGAGCCCGAACGTCACGAGCCCGAACGTCACGATCGGGGACGTCTCGAGCGCGGAGGTCACGCGGGCGGAGGTCACGAGCGCGGGCGTCTTGAGCGCGGAGGTCACTAGCCCGAACGTCACTAGCCCGAACGTCACGCGGGCGGACGTCACGCGGGCGGACGTCGCTAGCCCGAACATTCCCGGTTGGAGCACCGCTACGGTTCGGCGTGCTTGCCGAAGAACACCTCCGACCTGAACCAGAAGCTCCACGTGACCGCAACAAGATCTGGTTTCGGTTCGTCCCCCGCGAGGGCTGGCTGCACTTCGACACCGAGGGGCTTTGGGCCGCGTCCGTCACGTGCGACACCGCGCGCATCGACAACGTGCTATTCCCGTCGAAGGCGTCGGCCAAGGCGACACCCTGAATCTCCACCACACCCGTGGCCGGTTCTCGGAGCAGGGGCCGGGGATTGCCATCGATCTCGGCCCCGAGTTTTACGCCCCGTCCGGTGTGGCTGCGGGGCGCAGTGCCTTCATGGGTTGTCGGGGATGTGGAGTCTGAGGGCGGAGATGGCGGCGCGGGCGTGGTCCGGGTCTGCGCCCTCGGCAATCGCCGCTAGTGCTGCCCGCCACGCCGCCGCGAGGACCCGGCCGAGCAGCGGTGCCGCAGGGCCGATGGTCTGGCTGAGCATTTCGGCCAGCCGGTCATGGTCGGTGCCCGCGGGCGGGTCTCCCAGGATGTAGAGGAAGCCCTCGCGCACAGCGAAGTCGAGGCCGACGAGCAGCGCGGACGTCACGGCCGCCGAGTGGTCCGGCACCGCCCCGGAGGTCGCTGCGGAGGCCGCTATTGCGCCTTCCATCCGGTCCAGCAGGCGCCGTTCGACGTCCTGTCGCGCGAAGGCGTACAGCCCGAGCTTGCTGCCGAAGTGGTGGTACAGCGCCCCCGTTGTGACCTCCGCCGCGGACGCCAGGTCAGCGACCGTGACCTCGGCGAACGGGCGCGTCCCGAACGCCTCGACGGCGGCGAGCGCGAGTCGGCCCCTGGGGGACGTCGAAACCGGGATCCATTCGCGCATACCTACATAATGCCGTTACGATGTCCCTAAATCCAGTTACGGCAACGGAAGGATGCACCATGAAGCTCGAGTTCCTGTTCGTCCCGACCTCCGACCTGAAGGCCTCGCTCGCCCTCTACCGCGACAGCCTCGGCTTCACCGAGGTGTGGCGCGAGGGCGACGAGACTGTCGCGCTGACCCTGCCGGGCACCGAGGTCCAGATCATGCTTGACGCCCACGACCCCGACGCCCCGGTCGGGCCGCTGTTCATCGTCGACAGCGTTGAGGCCTTCCATGCGGCCCGTCCGGAGACACTCGCCGTGGTCGAGGCGCCCTCGCAGATCCCCGGCGGCTTCCTGGCCACCTACCAGGACCCGGGCGGGGCGACCATCTACGTCATGGACCAATCAACAGACCAGAACATCCCGTAACACCTACAGACGGGTGGCACCCGAACACCGGCGAAGCACAGTGACGCGCCGGAAGAGAGCCGACCATCTGGCCCACATCAGGATTGGCAGCCAGGACGTCTTGGGCCACCTTCTGTCGCGCGGCTGGGGTGGTGGCCGCCACATGCCCGGCGGTCGCTGGACATGGGCCTCGCTACCGGGAACGGAGGCAGGGTCGTTCAACCGGATGGAGCGGTGCCGTGCGGTGGTTCGTCCTGTGCTCCGGTCGGGGACGGCCTGTCTTCGGTCATCTGAGAGTGAGAGTGTCGGGCGATGAAGATCTATACGCGCAAGGGGGATGGTGGGCAGACGGGCATCTGGGGCGGCCGCCGCCTGGACAAGGACCATGTCCGCATGGAGGCGATCGGCGCGGTGGACGAATGCAACGCCACCATCGGTGTCGCTGCCGCAGCGGCATTGCCCGACGACGCGGCCGGAATCCTTGCCGAGGTTCAGGACTGCTTGTTCGTGGTCGGCTGCGAACTCATGGCACCTGACCGCACTGGCGCGGGCGGATCTGTTCCTCGGCTGACGGGCGAAGAGGTCACGCGTCTGGAGTCGGCGATTGATGAAATGGAGGCTGAGTTGCCCCGGCTGACCAGCTTCATCCACCCGACCGGAACGCCCGAGGCGGCGAATCTGCATTTGGCACGGGCGGTTTGCCGTCGCGCCGAACGGCGAGTCACCACGCTGCGCCGCGATGAGCCGGTGAGCGATCACGTCGCCGCGTATCTGAACCGATTGGCCGACCTGCTGTTCGTCCTGGCCCGCTACGCCAATTCCACCGCCGGCGTCACCGACCGCAAATGGAGCCCCGCCCAATAGCAGCCTAAGCGCAAGCGCAAGCGCAAGCACAGGCACAGGCATGAGGCGCAAGCGCAGGCATCGGGCATCAGGGCTCGGGCATCAGGGCTCGGGCATCAGGGCTCGGGCATCAGGGCTCGGGCATCAGGCTCAGGCTCGGGCGTCAGGCTCGGGCGTCAGGGTCGGGCTCGGGTCTCAGGGTCGGGCTCGGGTCTCAGGGTCGGGCTTGGGCATCAGGGTCGGGCTTGGGCATCAGGTCGAACTGGCTGTGGGAGTCGATTTATCCTGGCTTGGTCGGCCTGCCCCCGGCGGCCCGCTTATCTCGTGCGGCCGGGGCTTGGCCCAGGCGAACCCGTCCCCGACGTGGCGGCGTATGAGTAACCGCAGCGTGGGATCGCCGTCGGACCAAAGGCCGCCCAAGCGCCTGAACAGGCCATTTCAGCGCGTTTGGCTTCGCCAATTCACAATAACAACCGGCCGAATTTGATTCAGGCCCATCATTCGGCCATCGAGCATGCAGGGTTAGCCAGCCGTTTCGGCTTGTGCCCCTGGCGAGGTCTGGTCCGACTTAGGTAGGTCCTGGTGCGTTCGAGCAGGGAGAGACCGTGCGGGGTGGCTTGGCGGAGAAGGTGATCAAGCCTCTGCGGGGTTGAGTCGGGTGGCCGTCCGAGCGCGGAATAGGACGACGCCGTTGAGCGCGGCTGTCAGCGTCAGGCAGATGAGGGCGAGCCAGAAACCGACTCCGAGGCCGACCGTGTCGCCGGACTGGTTGATCAGCGGTGCGCTCTCGCTTTTCGGTATGGACGAGAACAGGACGGAGAGGAATTCCCGCGCGGCGTTCTCCATCCGTGCGACGGCCGACAGCCCGGTCGCCACCAGCAGCCCGCCGGACGCGACCGCGGCAATGGCGGCGTACAGGGATCGCCGCCGGGCGGGGCGGGCGAGGGCGGTTCCCGCACCCGCTGCCATGGCGAGAAGCGTGGCGATCGCGAGCAAGCGAATGAAGATCGGCCAGCGGTAATCAGACTGGTGGACGGCCATGTTCGCACCGGTCGAGGAGATATCGAGGAGAGACTCCAACGGCGATATCTCCTCCGCATAGGAAGGGAACTCCCACGACGTCATGGCGGCAGAGGGCAGAAACAAGAACGCGAACAGGGTGAGCACAAAGCCGACGGGGTTGATGACTCGCGTCACGATTTTCTCGAATCGGGAGGGACGGGGTGAGTCGTTCATTTGCAGGATTTTAGCTTCGACCGGCTGAGAGGGGTCCCGCGACAGCGACAAAGTCGGAGATGTGGGTATTTGTCCTGCTTTGCAAGGAGCATCGAACAGATTGAACGTAGTACTAAGGCGGTCTCGGGGCATTTCGCGGAGATCGAAGTGCTGTCGTCTTGTCCGAGGATGTGCGCTGGAGGCGCCCATCCTGGCGTCGACGATTCCGGGCGGCTCAGTTGGAGTACGCGCGAAACGGCCATGCGACATTGGGCGCCGCTGGACATGTTCTCGGGCCCCACGCCCCGGACGGATGACGCTGGCCATCGCTCATCGGTGTGGTGTGTGCTCCAGCCGCTGGTCTACCGGGCGGGCACGATGCGGAGGGTGCCTTCCAGCCAGCCCATATACCAGTCGGGTTGTGAGCCTGAGCTGATCGCGCCCTGGTCGAACGGGCCGAACAGCCAGATGGGGTTGATCTGGAAGAACGTCGCCAGGAGGGCCGTGACGCCGAGGACCGATAAGAAGAAGGCCGTGGTCTTGGCGATGGAGGTGCGGAAGAACGGGTAGCCGCGGACGGTCGTGTTCGAGCTGCCCTTGCCGGGGGACTGCGTGTGGGGCCGCCGCCAGGTGTGGATGATGGCGTGCAGCGGGATCAGCGCGAGGAGGATTCCGGGGATCAGCAGGATGTGGATGACGTAGAGCCGCGGGATGATGTCCGTCCCGGGTAACTCGCCGCCGAACAGGAACATCACCGCGTAGGAGCCGACCAGCGGGACGGACGCGATGGCGCCTTCGAGGTTGTGGAGGCCGGTGCCGGAGAGCAGGTCGTCCGGCAGGGAGTGGCCGAACAGGCCGTTCACCAGGACGAGCATGAGCAGCGGGACCCCGATGAGCCAGTTCAGCTCGCGGGGCTTGCGGAACACGCCGGTGAAGAAGCTCTGCAGTACGTGGACGATGATCGCGGCCATGAAGATGACGGTCGACCAGTGGTGGATCTGCCGCATCAGTAGCCCGCCGCGCACGTCGAAGCTGATGTGCAGCGTCGACGCGTACGCCTCGCTCATCTGGACGCCCTGCAGCGGTTCGTAGGAGCCTTCGTAGACGACCTCCTTCGTGCTCGGGACGAAGAACAGCGTCAGATAGACGCCGGTCAGCAGGATGACCGCGAACGAGTACAGGGCGATCTCGCCGAGCAGGAAGCTCCATTGGTCGGGAAACGCCTTCCGCAGCGCCTTCCGCGCGAACGACGTGTGGCCGGGCCGGTCGTCTACGGGTTGGCGGACGAGCGGGTCTAAGGGGTCGGGAGGGTTGGGAGCGGCCGGTTCCATGTGATCACCTCGCGCATCGGTCGCTGGTGTCCCAACCTTCGCACCGGGCGTCCGCGCCGGCCACACATCCGCGAACTGTGGATAACTCGGCGTCCGTCCGGCCGGAGCCGGTCGGATTCGGCTTGGACTTTGCGTTCGGGCACGTCACAGGCCATGCTTTGCCTCACACAGGTCTAATAAGCGAACAATTACCCCGTGTGTATGGCGCGCGACGCACGGGGACGAGTGCCGGGAGGGTCTGTGGCGGACGACGGTTCGACCACCAACGGGCGCCTGTGGGCGAATCTGCCGAGGGAACTGGCGGATCACATGCGGCCGCACCTCGACGAGGTGGCGGACGACATGATCCACGAGATTCAGACGCGCGTCAGGGAGTACGACCGGCCGGGTGACGGCTCCTACTCTGGAACGCTCCGGCTCGCCGTCGAGCGCGTCCTCCACTACTTCGTCGACCGGGTGGACGACCCCGGCCACGACTCCGCGCCGGTGGCGGACTTCTTCCGCGCCATCGGCCGCGGCGAGGCCGGGGAGGGCCGCAGCCTGGACGCCATGCAGACCGCGATGCGGGTCGGCGGAATGGTGGCCTGGCGGCGGCTCACCGAGGGGGCCGACGCGCTGCACGTGTCCCCGCGGACGCTCGGTGCCGTCGGCGAGATCCTCATGGAGTTCCAGGACGAGCTGGCGCACGCCGCGGCGGAGGGATTCTCCCAGGCCAGGGCCGCCGTCGCCGGTGAGATGCAGCGCCGCCGCAAGCGCCTGCTCGACCTGCTGTTCGCCGACCCGCCCGCCGCGCGGGAGGCGATCGCCGACCTCGCCGCCGCCGCGCACTGGCCCCTTCCGCGGACGGTCGCCGCCGTGGCGCTCGGACGTCAGCACCAGGACGCCCGGCTGCCCGCCTTTCCGCCCGACGTGCTCGCCGATCTCACCCGCCGCACCCCCAGCCTGATCGTCCCCGACCCGGATGGTCCCGGACGCGCCAAGCTCGTCGACCGCGCCCTGTCCGGGACGCTCGCCGTCGTCGGACCGACCGTCCCGCTGATGGAGGCGGCCCGTTCCATACAGTGGGCCCGCAAAACGCTGTGTCTCGTCCAGCGCGGTGTCATCGAGGCGGACAGCGGCGTGATTCGCAGCGTGGAGCACATGTCCACGCTCATCCTTTTCCAGGACGAGGGGCTCATCACGTCTCTGGCAGACCTGCGTCTTGCACCGCTCGCGCATTTGCGTCCCAGCCAGCAGGACCGGCTAGCCGAAACCCTGCTGGCCTGGCTGCAGTCAGGACGCAACGCCAACGAGGTCGCGATGCGGTTGCACGTCCACCCGCAGACCGTCCGGTATCGGCTGCGTCAGTTGGAGGACCTGTTCGGTGACCAGCTCCTTGACCCGGACCTAAGGTTCGATCTGGAAATCGTCCTGCGCGCCCGCGCGTTGCTGGCCGACAACGCCGGCGAGCGCATCCTGCAGCCGACCGGTAAGGCCGTCGGCGATTCAGGCGAGGTCGTCACCTTCCGCCGGTCTTGAGCCCGCCAGCCTGGCCGGACGTGGAGGCGCGGAGGCGTTCCGCGGTGGCGACGCGTTCGGCCAGGCGGGTCTGGGCGTCGCAGAGGAGCCACAGTTCGCCCTCGTCCGTCGCGGCTATCTCTTCCAGGCAGCCGTTGAGGAGCTGGTAGTCCGACAATGGGGAGATCCGGGTGGCCCGCAGGCCCTTGTCCGTGCGTTCGCTGTGCCAGCCGGGCATGCACAAGATCACCGACATCGAGCGGACTCCCTTGGTGGGTCTATGGTGGGTCTACCATAAGCCGACCAAGCATCGCCCACAACGCGTTCTGCATAACGTCAAAAAGGTGCCGGACGTGGCGGGATCTGTACGGTGTGAGGTCAACGCCCTACCCCGGAGCAGGAATCTGGCATGCCGCGACCCCCCACGAAGGCACAGGCGATCACGAACGCGCTGGCCGCCCGCATCGTCGAGGGTGAACTCGATCCGGGGACGTGGCTGCCGTCCGAGCGGGAGCTGGCGCGGCGGTACGAGGCCGACCGCTCCACCGTCCGGCGGGCGCTGCGGATGCTCGCCGAGCAGGGGCTCGTCCAGTTGAAGCACGGTTCGGGTGCGCAGGTGCGGACGGCGCGGCGGGTGCGGCGCGCGGCGGCCGACATCACGCGGCAGGTCGGGGCGTGGCGCGGGTTCCATGTGTCTGCGCAGAAGGACGGGCGTACGCCGTTCACGCGGACGACAGTCAGCGAGGTAGAGGCGAGCGAACGCGTGGCACACCGCCTGGACGTTCCGCCAGGGACGCGGGTACTGGAACGTGCGCGCGTCCAGGGTGTGGAAGGCGAGCCGCCCATTCAGACGGCGACGACCTGGGTGATCCTGGACGTCGTGCAGCAAATTCCTGTGCTGCGAGAGGTCGACACAGGTCCGGGCGGCATTTATTCGCGGTTGGAGGAGGCCGGACATCGGATCACGTTCGAGGAGTCGGTGACGTGCCGTCTCCCCTGCGCGGACGAGCAGGACACGCTGGAGGTCGGCCCGAATCGGCCCGTCTTGACACTGTGGCGCCGCGCGTACGACCAGGACGGCCGCGTCGTGGAGGTCACCCACAGGGTGGTGGTCGGCGACCGGCACGAACTCGTCTACCGCTACGGGTCGGGAGCCTGAAATGAACCACGAGGAGGAACCGCCTGCGGTTCGCCAGGTCGGGTCACGGGTCGTCTACGAGAACCCCTGGATGGTCGTCCGGGAGGACGAGATCGAGCGGCTGGACGGCTCGCGCGGCATCTACGGCGTCGTCGACAAGCCCGACTTCGTCGTGGTCATCCCGCTGGAGGGCGACGGGTTTCATCTCGTCGAGGAGTACCGGTATCCCATCGGTAAGCGCACGTGGAGCTTCCCCCAGGGCACGTTGCCTGGGCGCCAGGACGCCGACCCGGAGGAGTTGGCGCGCCTGGAACTCGCACAGGAGACGGGTTTCCGTGCTTCGACGCTGACGCACCTTGGGTTTCTGAACTGCTCGCATGGGACGAGTGGTCAGGGCTTCAACGTTTTCGTCGCCTCCGGGCTTCAGGCAGGGGAGGCCGACCGGGAGCCAGAGGAGCAGGACATGCGGCAGAAGTGGATGTCCAGGGACGAGTTCAAGGCGCTCGTGCGCGAGGGCCGAATCACGGACGATTCGACCCTCGCCGCGTACGCGCTTCTCAGTATGAGCGAGACCAGGTAGAGCAGTCGATGTTCTCGTCTGCAGGACGGGCGTCCAGAATCTCGCGGGCACGGCTCCGCGCCAGGTTTCCGCTCATGGCGGGTTCGCCGTCGTCCAGGCCTAGAACGATGGTGCGCAACGCGCAGGACCGCTCTGGTTCGGGCAGCCGGTCCAGCGCGGGGACGGCGTCGGCGGACATGTCTCGCAGGTACGCGACGTCGATTTTGCCGGTGTCCTTGTAGCGGGCGACGTTGTGCTCGGCGATGAACCCGTCCGGGTTCATCGACACCAGGGTGAGCATCGCGACCGCGCCGCTGGCGGCGACCGCCCGCGGCAGCCACGGCGCCCGCCCCTTCACGACGCCCGCGACCGCGACCAGCACGACCACCACGCCCAGCCACAGCTCGAAGGCGTGCACCCACAGCCGCAGCCGCGTCCAGCCGAACGTCTCCTCGTACAGGTACAGGCGCCGCAGCGCGACGGCGACGACGACGAGCGTGAGCGCGCACAGCAGCCCGAGCAGCACCCGGACGGTGACCCGGTCGCCGCGCCCAGCGGACGGCGCGTACCGCTTGGCTGCCGCCACGACCGCCAGGACCAGGACCGTCACGACGACGAGCTGGAAGAACCCCTGCCGGGCGTACTCGGCGTAGGTGAGGCCGGTGGAGCGGAGCAGCTTGTCCTTGTCGTCGGCGAGGAACACCCCGGCCTGGATAGCGCAGAACACGAGGAACAGCAGGTCGAGCGCCGCGATCGGCACGGCCCACGACCAGCGTCCGGCAGGCTTCGCGGGCTCCGGGACCAGCATCCGCAGCGGCGGCGGCGCCTGCCCGAGGAACGCGCCCGACCCCGCCAGCAGCAGGACCCCGACGCCCGCGATCCCGTACACGATGACAGAGCCCGGTGACACTTCTGGGACGAGGCCCGCGGCGAGGCTGCCGAACGCCGCGTCCGCCCCGACGAACAGCGCGCCGAACACCGCGATCAGCCCGGCCGCGATGAGGCTCGTCCGGATGACGGGCCAGGCGGTGCTCCGTCCGGACGACATCGAGCGGTACGCGCCCTGCCCGGCCCACGGCATCATGAAGCCGGCCGCGGGCACCACCGCGATCCCGCCGCCGAGGACCTCAGGCCAGGACCGTCCGCCGGACGCCCCGTACGAGCCGCCGGCGACGGCGAGGAACAGTGCGGGAACGACGAACCAGTCCGAGTCCCGGATCGCCGCCGTCGCCGACAGGCACAACGCGAGCAGGACGAACACGACCCCAGTCCGGTTGAGCCGCGACCCACGGCCCTTGGCCGCAGACGAGGGCCGGACGAGCCGTCCCGCCGACCAAGCCGACGCCCCCGTCACGTAGGCGATGGCCGCCGCTGCGATGACGACGCCCACGCCCAACTCCCCGCTGAGCAACGCCGGGCCAAGCGTCACCGCGCCGATAACCCCGGCTATGGCCGCACCCACCGCAAGCGAAGAAGACATAGGAAGCGCAGGACGTTTCCACCCCGCGATCGCCAGTTCCAGCTTGCTCGGCTGATAAGGCACCGGCTTCGCCGGCGGGAAGCCGGGACGCCCATGCGGCGGCCCCTGCGGCGGGGCGACAGGGTGCCCGTGCGGCGGGGCGGCAGGGTGTCCGTGCAGCGGCCCATGCGGCGGGGAGCCAGGTTGCCCGTGCGGCGGCGGATACCCCGGAGGTCCACCGGCCGGCAGGTGTCCACCACCCTGCGGATGCGTGCCCGCCACAGCCCCATAAGGCGCACTAGGCGGCGCGAACCCGACCCCACCCGCCCCCGAGGAGCCAACGACCCCACCAACAGCGACACCCGACACACCCGACACGCCCGACACGCCCGAACCGCCCGAGCCGCCTGAACCGCCCGAGCCGCCCGAGCCGCCCGCGACCGCCGAATCCGCGGCCTCGCCTTGCTGCTCGGCCGGTTGCTCTTCCGCGTCGCCCGGCTGCTTGGCCGTCTCGTCCGGTTGCTCGGCTACGTTGTCCGGTTGCTTGGCCGCGCTGTCGAGTTGCTCGGCCGCGCTGCCCTGTTGCTTGGGTGTGTCGTTTTGCTGGTCAGTTGCGGTGGACTGCGGGTCGGGTTCGTTGGCTGGGTGCTTGACCGGTTGGTCGGTCGTGTTGTTCTGGGGCGGGGGTGTGTTGGGCGGGTCTTTGGGAGTGTCCGATGAGTCCTGGGGTGAGTTCGTCATGCGGGTTCTCCGGAGGTCGGGGGGATCGTGACGCGGATGCGGCAGCCGGTCGGGGTGTCGAGGACGGTGATGTCGCCGCCGTGCAGGTCCGTGGCCCAGCTGGCGATGGCGAGGCCGAGGCCGGTGCCGCCGCCGGGGGTTCCGGCGCGTGGGCCGGACGTGGAGCCGACGGACGAGCCGCGGGAGAAGCGTTCGAAGACGCGGGCCCGTTCCTCGGGCGGGATGCCGGGGCCCTCGTCGGCCACCTCGATGACCAGTCCGCCCGGCGGGCTTCCGGGAAAGTGGCGGGCGGTGACGGTCACCGGGCGTCCGTCTGGGCCGTGGCGGGCGGCGTTGTCCAGCAGGTTCGCGATGATCTGGTGGAGGCGGTCGCGGTCGGCGCAGGCGTGCAGGCCGGGCGCGATGTCGGATTCGAACACGGTGTCGGGGCGGCCGGCGGCGGCCTCCGCGGTGACGTCGGCGACGAACGCGGCCACGTCGATGTCGGTGACGTCCAGGGTCGCCGCGCCCGCCTCGACCCGTGAGAGGTCGAGGAGCTGGGTGACGAGGCGTCCTAGGCGTTCGGTCTGGTCGAGGGCGGTTTCGAGGACGTCGGGCGTCGCGGGTGTGACGCCGTCCGCGACGTTCTCCAGCACGGCCCGGAGCGCGCTGATCGGGGTGCGCAGCTCGTGCGACACGTTCGCGACGAACTCGCGGCGCTGCCGGTCGACCTCGGCGAGGTCGGCGGCCATCCGGTTGAACGCCTGCGCCAGCTCGCCGACCTCGTCCCGGGACGTGGCCCGCACCCGGCGGCTGTAGTCGCCGCGCGCCATCGCCCGCGCCGCCGCCGTCATCTCGCGCAGCGGCGCGGTCATCCCGTGCGCGAGGAGCTGGATGAAGACGAGGGCGATGAGCACGCCGACGGGCAGCGTCTCCCGCGCCCGGAACCCGAGCGGGTACCCCCACAGCACGATCAGGACGGCGACGCACGCGGTGGCGACGACCACGACGCCGAACTTCACCTTGATGGACCGTAGCGGGTCCAGCGGCCGCGGCAGCCTCGCCCACAACCTGTGGACAAACCCGCGCGAGAAGGCGCTCACGATGCCGCGTCCAGGCTGTAGCCGACGCCGTGGACGGTCCTGATCAGCCCCTGCCCGAGCTTGCGGCGCAGCGCCTTGACGTGGCTGTCGACGACCCGCGTCCCGGACGCGTCCGCCCAGTCCCACACCTGTTCGAGCAGGACGGCCCGGGTCAGCACGGCGCCGCGGTTGCGCAGCAGGCAGGTGAGCAGGTCGAACTCGGTCGGCGTGAGGTGCACCTCGCGCCCGTCCAGCCGGACGCGCCGGGCCCGCTGATCGACCTCCAGCGGCCCGGCGCGCACCACGTCCGCGGCCTCCGGGATCCCCGGACGGGGGCGTTCGACGCGGCGGAGCAGCGCGCGGACGCGGGCCACGAGCTCCCGCATGCTGAACGGCTTCGTCACGTAGTCGTCGGCGCCGACGCCGAGTCCCACGATCAGGTCCGTCTCGTCGTCGCGGGCGGTCAGCATCAGCACCGGGACGGGACGTTCCGCCTGGACGCGGCGGCACACCTCGAGCCCGTCGAATCCGGGCAGCATCACGTCCAGCACGATGAGGTGCGGCTCGTAGGCGCGGGCGCGCTCGACCGCGGCGGGGCCGTCGGCGGCGACGTCGACGCCGAACCCCTCCGCCGCCAGCCGGTCGGCGACGGCCCGCGCGATCGTCGGCTCGTCCTCGACGATGAGGATCCGCGTCTCGTTCCCTGTCACGGACCAGACTCTAGAAGCCCGTTATGTATGCGATGAGCGCGATTTGTGCAGGACTTGTGAAGATCAGGGCCCGACGGGCCACGTGTGGACGGGAGCATTGTCGGTCATGTGCTCGACATAGGAGCGGACCATCATGCGCAGCGCCTCGTGCCGCGGGACGTCGTAGGAGTCCTCGATGGCGTCCACGGTGCCGATCTGCCAGGCCGCGCCGGTCTGGCCGGTGACGCAGCGGCGTTCGATGATGCCGAGGAGCCGATCGCGGCGGGACGGGTCGACGCCCCACCGGTTCAGTCCTTCGTAGGCGAGGGGCAGGAGTTTCCGGAGGACGAGTTCGGCGGCGGGCACCTCACCCATGCCGGGCCAGTACAGAGTGGATTCAAGGCCGTCGCGGGCAGCGCGATGCAGATTGTCCTCTGCGGTGGCGAAGGACATCCGCGTCCAGACTGGACGTTCGTCTTCGGCGAGCATGCGGACGACACCGTAATAGAAGGCGCCGTTGGCGATGACGTCGGCGACGGACGGCCCGCCAGGAAGGACACGGTTTTCCACACGCAGATGCGGCCGGCCCTTGACTACCGCGTAGATGGGGCGGTTCCAGCGGTAGACCGTCCCGTTGTGGAGGGTCAGTTCGCCCAGTTCGGGGATACCGCCGTCGTCCAGGACGGTGCGCGGGTCCTCGTCGTCGCAGAGGGGGAGCAGGGCGGGGAAGTAGCGGGTGTTCTCCTCGAAAAGGTCGAAGACGGAGGTGATCCAGCGTTCGCCGAACCAGACCCGTGGCCGGACGCCCTGCGCCTTCAGCTCGTCCGGACGCGTGTCAGTGGATTGCTCGAACAGCGTGATGCGGGTCTCGTGCCAGAGCCTGTGCCCGAACAGGAACGGTGAGTTGGCGCCTATCGCGACCTGCGCGCCGGAGATGGCCTGGGCCGCGTTCCAGTAGGCGCCGAACTGGTCGGGACTCACCTGCAGATGGAATTGGACGCTCGTGCACGCCGCCTCTGGGGTGATGGTGTCGGCGTGCATGCGCAGCGGCTCTGGTCCGTCGATCGCGATGCGCATCTCCTCGCCGCGCGCCGCGAAGATCTGGTCGTTCAGCATCTTGTAGCGCGCGTTGGACGAGAGCGTCTCCTCGCCGATGTCGGACCGCCGCAGGGTCGGCAGGACGCCGATCATGGCGAGCCGCCCGCCGACCTCGCGGGCGCGGGCGTCGGCGTGGTCGAGATGGTCGCGGACCTCCGCCTCCAGCTCGCCGGTGCCCGTCCCGCCGAGTTCCCGGGGCGGGATGTTGATCTCCAGGTTGAACTGGCCGAGCTCCGTCGCCCAGGCCGGGTCGGCGATCGCCTTGAGCACGTCCGCGTTGCGCATCAGCGGATCGCCGAGTGAGTCGATCAGGTTGAGCTCGATCTCCAGGCCGATATGGGGGCGCTGGAAGTCGAACTGGGATTCGCCCAGCATGCGGGCCAGCACGTCGAGGCACCTGCGCACCTTGTCGCGGTACCGCCGCCGGTCCTCGCCGCTGATGGTGACCGAAGCCACGTCCCTGCCCATGTGTCCGTCCCTGTACTCCGGAGGAACCGTCATAAACGGGATCTCCCGGTGCGAGTAGGTGAAAACCCGGCGCTTTGGTTTCGGACTCCCGATTTGTGACCGACCGGTAGCGTGTGTGCTTCGTCCGAAATCTGGCTATTCCCGGTGGGAGGAGCCCATGCGCATGCGTCCCCGGTCCATCCGGGCCAGGGACACGCTCATCGCCGCCGTGATCGCCGCCCTGGTCCTCGGCGTGGCCGCGATGGGCGTCGACTTCGCCTTGCGTACCAGGATCGAGACCGATCTTCTCCAGGGGACGCAGGTCGAGGGCCGCCGGGTGAGCGGCGGCGTCCGCGACGGGACGCTCGACGGGCAGATCGCGGACGAGACCCGCGGCCGGATACTGATCCAGGTCGTCGAGCCCGGCGGGCGTGTCACAAATGCGACACCGGCCGCAACGGACAGGCCGCCGGTGAGCAGACTCTGGCCGTCGAGCAATGTGCGCGTCCGCGACTACATCGAGTGCCACGGCGTCTGGCCGAACCGCGAGTGCTACGTCGTCGAGGCCATCCGCGTCTCCACCGCGCCCGACTCCGTCGTCGTGTACGCGTCGGAGCCGCTCCCGTCCTACCTGGTCACCGGTCTTCTGGAGGTGGCCCTCGCCACGGCCGTGCTGCTCCTCGCCGGGCTCGCCGCCTGGATCACGTGGCGGATCGTCGGCCGCACCCTCGGCCCGGTCGAGGCGATCCGCGCCCAGCTCGCCGAGATCAGCGCCACCGATCTGAGCCGCCGCGTCCCCGAGCCGTCAGGGCAGGACGAGATCGCGCAGCTCGCCCGCACCGCGAACGCGACGCTCGACCGGCTGGAGAACGCCGTCGGACGCCAGCGCCAGTTCGCCTCCGACGCGTCCCACGAGCTGCGCACCCCCATCACCGCGCTCCGCGCCAACCTGGAGGACGCGTCGATGCACCCCGACGACAACGACCTGCGGGCCGTCGTCGAGTCGGCGCTGCGCGACACCGACCGGCTGGAGTCGATCGTCACCGACCTGCTCCTCCTCGCCCGCATCGGAACCGGCGGGACGGCCGCGCAGGAGCCGATCGACCTGGCCGAACTCGCGGACGCGGAGATCCACCGCCGCGCCTTCGGCCGGAGGGTCAGCATGGCGCTCGCCGGACGGGTGACGGTGCGCGGCGTCCGCATGCAGCTCGTCCGGCTGCTGGGCAACCTGCTGGACAACGCCGAACGGTACGCCGAGTCGTCGATCACGGTGGAGGTGACCCGGGAGGACGGCCAGGCGCTGCTCACCGTCACCGACGACGGTGTGGGCATCGCGCCCGCCGACCGCGAGCGTGTCTTCGAGCGCTTCACCCGCCTCGACACCGCCCGCAGCCGCGACGCCGGCGGCACCGGCCTCGGCCTCGCGATCGCCCGCGAGATCGCCCAGGCGCACGGCGGAACGCTCCGGATCGAGGACCACGCGTCGTCGGGGGCCCGTTTCGTCCTCCGCCTCCCGCTCGTCACGACCCTCCGCCGCCTCCCGTCCGCCCGCCCCCGCTGACCGGTTTCGGGAATGCCGAAGGGCCGCCCACCTGGGCGGCCCTTGGGAAAGCGCAGGTCAGGCGCGGACGGCCTGGACCTCAAGCTGCAGGTCGACCTTGTCGCCGAGCAGGGCCTTGTCGCCCTTCAGCGGAACGTTGAACTCGATGCCCCAGTCCTTGCGGTTGATGGTGGTCTGGGCGGAGAACCCGGCGCGCGTCCCGCCCCACGGGTCCTCGGCGACGCCGTTGAACTCGACCGACAGGCTCACCGGACGGGAGACGCCCTTGATCGTCAGCTCGCCGTCCAGGTAGTGCTCGCCGCCCTCGGAGCGGACGCCCGTGGCGGCGAAGGTCATCGTCGGGTGGTTCTCGACGTCCAGGACGTCGGCGGTCCGCACGTGCGCGTCCCGGTCGGCGTTGCGGGTGTCGAGCGAGGCGACCTTGATCTCTGCCGTCGCGCTGGACTCGGTCAGCTCGTCGGCGATCTGCACGGACCCGCTGAACTCGGTGAACGCCCCCCGCACCTTGGTCATCAGGTGGCGGATGACGAAGGTGACCTCGGAGTGCGCGGGGTCGATGTTCCAGGTTCCCACGGTCAGCTCGGGGGCGACGGCGGCGATGCTCATGGTGACTCCTAGCAGTGGTTGGAACGAGCCATGTGCTTGAAACTTCAACGACCACTGGCACGTTAGTTGAGGGTTCAAACAGTGTCAAATCCGGGATTGTTCCCCAAGCGTGCAACCCGATGGGGCGGTCGTGCGTAATCAGCGGTCACACAGGCGGGCCGGCGGAGTGGAAGGCCCGTCCCGCCGGCGTCCACGATCATGGGAGTCTTCGTGAACGACGAACAACCGCGCGGCGCGGCACGCCCGTCCCGGCGGCCCCGCCAGGCCCGCGGGCCGGCGTCCGGCGCGGCCGTGCTGGCGGCCACCGCCGTCCTCGTGACCGGCTGCGGGGGAGGGGAACCGGCCGGCGGCAAGGCGGAGGCCGCGGACGGCGGCGGCAAGCTGCCCCAGGCCACCACGTACACGACCCTCAACGACCTGCCCGCCGACCCCGCGCCCACCGCCGCCCTGGACGGGACGGTCGTGCACCCCGGCGAGACCGCCCCCGTGTCGGCGCAGCCCGGCGCGCCCGCCGTGGCGGAACTGCCCGCCAGCCAGCTCAAGGGCGACACCTGGGTGCCGGTCGTGGAGACCCGCCCCGGCTGGCGGCGGGTGCTGCTGCCCAGCCGTCCCAACGGCGTCACCGGCTGGATCCCCGACTCCGGGCTGAAGGTCGCGCGCAGCGCCCACGTCATCAAGGTGGACGTCGGCGACCGCAAGCTGACCCTCCTGAACGGCGGCCGCAAGGAGGGCACCTGGTCCGTGGCGGTCGGCGCGGCGAAGACGCCCACCCCGACCGGACGGACGTTCGTCCTCGCCTCGCTGGCCCCGCCCAAGCCGACCTACAGCCCGCTCATCCTGCCGGTCGGCTCGCACTCCGAGACGCTCGACACCTTCGGCGGCGGCCCCGGGACGGTCGCGTTCCACGGCTGGCCCAGCGCGTCCGTCTTCGGCAAGGCCATCACCCACGGCTGCGTGCGCGTCCCCCCGGACGCCCTGAAGCGCCTGGCCAAGGCCCCGCTCGGCACGCCCGTCCACGTCACGGCCTGACGCCCGAGGCCCCGGCCGCGAGGCCGGACCGCCCGCTCCGACAAGCCCCCGCAAGTCCGCGCCACCCATAGTTCAGAACCCCCCAAGGAGAGCAACCGTGCGTTTGCAGACCATCACGAAGTGCGCGGCCGTCGCCGGCGCGCTCGCTCTGCCCTTCGCCGCCGTCGTACCCGCCGCCTCCGCGACCAGCGGCGGCGTCGGCTCCGCCGTCGCCATCTCCGCGACCGGGCCGGTCGCCATCCCGCCGACGCCGTCCGTGACCTCCACCGGCCACAAGCCGGTGCGCAAGAGCGTCGCCGAGCTGCCCGCCAACGCGCTCGGGATCGAGGCGAGCCTGCTCAACGCCGCCGCCTGGGCCGGACACGGCCGCGCGTCCGTCACCGACCTCCGGATCGCCAAGTTCGGCCTCAGCGCCAGCGCGGTCACGGCCAAGTGCGAGAACGGCAACGGCGTCTCGCACCTGAAGGAGGCGACGCTGAACGGCCGCAAGCTGAAGCTCACCGCGGCGCCCAACTCGGCCCTGACCGTCAACCTGAACGGCCTCGGCTCCGCCACGGTCACGCTGAACAAGCACGTCCGCGACCATGACGGCAACCTGTCCATCACCGCCATCGAGGTGAGCGCGACCCTCGCCGGCAAGACCCAGACGATCGCGATCTCGTCCGTCACCTGCGGCAAGGGCGGCAAGCCGGGCCAGCCGAACCCGCCGTCGCAGCCGTCCGAGCCGGGCACGCCGTCGTCGCCGTCCACCCCGCCGGACGCCGCCCCCGCGCCCACCCCGGTCGCCGGCGACCTCCCGGTCACCGGCTGACGCACAGCAGGAAGGGCCCGCGGACGTGGGGTTGCGCGGGCCCTTCCTCATGCCCGGGGCGGACGCTTCTCGTGGCGGACGGTCAGAGAAGGAACGCGGCCAGCACCAGCGCCACGAGGATCATCCCCATGCCCGTCCCGACGAGCGCGCCGTGCACCATCCCCAGCGCATACCGGTCGGACGCCCCCCGGTGGCTGACGGGCCTCCGGGGCCGATGGCCGTTCACGTGAACCTCACGCGGAACCAGACCATGACCTCGTCCTGCGGCAGCATCGTGATGCCCCACTGGTCGCTGAACGCCTCGACCATGTCCAGCCCGCGGCCGCTCTCGGCGTCCAGCGCGGCGGGTGCCTGCTTCCGCGGCCAGCTCTCGTCCGTCCGGCCGTCGTTGCGGACCGCGACCTCCACCCACGTGCCGTTCACCTCGTAGGACACCCGGACGTTCATTCCCGTGCCATAGAGGACGGCGTTCGCGAGGATCTCCGACAGCGCCTGGACCGCATCGCCGATCACCGGGTGCCCGTCCCCGAACTCCCGTCCGAGGACGTCCCGCAGCCACCGCCGTCCCACCGCCACGCTCGCGACCTCGGTCGGCAGCCGAAGAGACCCCTTGACCAGCCGCAGCGGCTCCGGACGCCCCCGCGACCCGCCCTCCACGGGGAGGCCCAGCCTCCGCCGGGCCTCACCCGCACGGCCCGGCCTCGCGGACAAGCCGTCCGAGACGCCGCCCAGCGACCCGTCCCGGGCCTCCCGAACCCTGAGACGCCTGCCCACCCGTCCGACGATTCCCACCAGGCCCGTCCCCTCGTCCAGCGCGGACGTATCCAGCCGAATACCCAGAAGATCCGAACACGCCGCGTCATCACTCGCTACGCTCCGAGTGTGAGGTGACCGTCCATGAGCTGGCAAGCGATTCGAGTGACCTAGTTCAAAAAATCTGCGGTCACATGGTGTACAAACTTCTCGGGGAGGAATCATGACGACAAGAAGGACCAGCCCCACGGTCCGACGTCGGCGCCTGGCCGCGATCATGCGCCAGCTTCGCAAGGACGCGAAGAAGACCCGCGAAGAGGCGGCGACGTTCGCCAGCATCAGCCCGGTCACGATCAGCCGCATCGAGGCGGCCGCACACAACCCGAAGCCCGGCGACATCGCCATGCTCTGCAAGTTCTACGCCCTGGGAGAGCAGGAGACCGACGAACTCGTGACCCTCGCCCGCCAGTGCCGCATCAAGGGCTGGTGGCAGAAGTACGACGTCCCGGAGATCGTCAGCGCGTACACCGGCCTGGAGGAAGAGGCCGACTCGATGCGGCAATACAGTCTGGATGTGATTCCCGGCCTTCTTCAGACAGACGCCTATGTCCGGGCCATGGCCGCAGCGGAACTACGGACCTATTCTGAAGAAGAGATCGACCGGATGGTTGACGTCCGCATGAAGCGTCAGGAGCGACTGGGAGGGGACGGCCCGCTGAAAAGCTGGTTCGTCGTCAACGAGGATGCAATCCGGCGGCGGGTGGGAGGCTCAGGTGTGATGCGTGGACAGCTCCAACACTTGGTGGCGGCCTCCTGCCGTGACAACGTGGACCTCCAGGTTCTCCCGTTCGAGACCGGGGCGCACCCGGCCATCGCCAACGGTGGTTTCAGCATCCTCGGCTTCCCAGAGCAGGTTGACCCGGATGTTGTCTACCTGGAGCTACGGCTGAACGCTTTGTACCTGGAGCAGCCAGCCGAGATCGCGACGTACTCCACGTTGTTCGATCAGCTACGCGCTCGCGCACTTGGCCCTGAGGAGTCGCGCTCCCTGATCAAGGAAGAAGCCAAGGACCTACCCTGAATGAGGTGCCCAGAATGGAATTGAGCAACGAGCTCATGTGGCGCAAGAGCAGTCACAGCGGGGAAGGCGACGCGCATTGCGTCGAGGTCGGTGCGTGGCGCAAGAGCAGCCGCAGCGCCAACAACGGTGCATGCGTCGAGGTGGGTGCGTGGCGGAAGAGCGGCCACAGTGCGAACAATGGCGCGTGCGTTGAGGTCGGGGCTTGTGATTGCTGTGGGACGGGTGTCCGGGACAGTAAGGATCCTGATGGGGGGAAGTTGGCGTTCAGTGTAGGGGCGTGGCGCGTCTTCCATGCGGACGTCCTAGCTGGGCGGTATGACCTGCCGTAACCCTCTGCCTTTGCGTTGAGCCCTGGCCGTTCGGCTGGGGCTCTCGTGTTGTGTGGCGAGGCTGAGCAGATGGGGTGGCGTGAACTTCGGTCGGAGGCTGATCGTCGTAACTCGTCAATGAATCGATCATGCCGAGGAGGATCTGTGGGCAGGACCCTGGCGGCTGCGACGCTGGCCGGTGCCGTCATCGCCGCCGGCGCTTGCGACGGAGGCGCTTCGTCGAAGGCGGCGGCCCCGCCGATCCCCGCGGCGAAGCTCAACTGCAACGCGATCTCCGCCGGGACCTTACGGCAGGTACTCGTCAACAATTCTCCGCAGGGGAGGGTCGGGGACTTGTCCAAATCTCCCAATGAATGCCTTTGGGAAGGGGTTCGCGATGGCAAGACGGAATCCCCGAGTTACCTCGACCTGAGCTTCAAGGCCTACGCCGACCATGGTGAGGCCCGTGCCGCGTACACGTCCGGTGCTCTTCAGGGAGGCTCCTTGGGCGCGAAGGGAAAATTCACTCCGGTGCGAGGTTTCGGAGACGATGCCGGGATCCTTCGCATCCAGAAGAATGCGAAGGAGATCGTGGCCACCGAGACGACCGCGATCGGCTTGAGATTCCGGAGCCGGAACGTCATCGGCTCCCTCTGGCTCACTTCACGACGTCGTGGCATCGACCCTGGCTTCACCGGCCCCCTCGACAGCGTCTCCAACCGGGAGACGGCGGCCGTGACCGCCGCACGAGAGGTGCTCGCGCGGCTGGGCACCCCCGCTTCGACTTCTCCTCGGAAGACCCCGCCCGCTCAGCCTGGGGAGGCCCGGGTGCCGCAGTCTGTTTGCGGTGCGTCCAAGACCGCCGGGAGGGTTTTCGGCAAGGGCAGGGACGTCTCGGCGAGGGGGGACGAAGCCCGCCGAACATGCGAGTGGTCGTCGAACGGCGAAGAGCGCGGTCTGCTCCTGGACGCGGAGGCGATCGCCCCCAGCCCGCTGACCGGCGAAGGCGGTATCGCCATCGCGGGGAGTGTCTACCCGGATTGGGCTTATGTTCCGGAGAATGCCGGCGCACCAGGCTTGGCGAAGGCCCAGAAAGAGGCTGCCGGCCTGGGTGACAGCGCCCGGATGTGGACCGAATGGGATCCCGGTAGGCCCTCGTCTACCGTCCGCCTGCGTGTCCGGCGCGGCAATTTGCTGGTCAGTGTGTCCCTGGAGGAAGCGAGATCGTTCAAAGCCGTGGAAGAGCGGGCTCGCCGTATAGCCACCGAAGTCCTGGAGTCCAACCTTTAGGCATCCCGTGTCCGTCCCGCGCGGGGGTGGAGTTCGGATCGGATTAGTTCTAGTAGGCGGCCCATCCAGTTGCGGCCTTTGTGAGGGCTGTGGTCTGTCCAGAATGGTGACTCGGAATATCCGGTGTAGCTGATTCGCGCGTCGCCTGTGGACAGCAGGATCTCGGCCAGTTCGGGATGCTGGGTGAATTTGGCTCGCAGTAGGTCGGTCATGACTGCGGTGCGGATGTCCGCCCAGTTGGGGTGCAAGGGGCAGCGACCGCCGGACTCGTGTGCCTCGCGGACGGTGGCGGCCTGCTGGATTCGGTCGTGGTCGGAGCGGTCGGCCGCTGCGAGGGCCCAGTAGGCGTGGATGACCGTGGGATACGTCCGGCCGTCGTGGGTCAGCGGGGACGGGAACTCGTTGCGGAGCGCGAACAGGTCCGGTTGCTCCGGTGGTTCGGTCGGCGGGTTGAGGCGCTCATGCAGTTCGAGCGCCGGGGTGCCGGGCGGTGCGGGGTCGTCGGCGTGGAGGACGGCGAGGTGTTCGCGGCTCTCCCGCTCGCCGCGGTCGCCACGGTCGAAGTACCTCAGGACGTCGGCGTGCATCTCCGGTGTCGCGATCGGCCCGTCCCCGCACACCGGGTCGCCGATATCGGTGGTCAACTGGCGCAGCGGGATGTCCTGGCGGTCCATGTCGCCGAGGACGTACACCCGGCGGTGCGGTGGGATCGCCAGGTACGCCTCCCGGACGAGCAGCCGGTTGGCCTCGACCGGGTCCGCCTGGTATCGCCTGATCGCGTCCCAGCACAGGTCCGAGGTCGTCGGACGGCCGTTCAGGGCCTCGATCTCGTCCGCGACCTCGCCCAGGAAACCCTCGTGCGTCCGCGGCTCTGGGTCGCGGGCCGTCCAGCGCGGCACCTGCTCGGGGCGCTCGGGCGCCGGACGTTCCGGATCGGTGAGAGCGATCTTCCCGGACTCCAGCCGCCGGCGGAGTCCTTGCAGGTCCATCGTTTCCTGGCAGCTGAGCAGGCCGTCGGCGTAGGCGAAGAGGTCGGCGACGTGGTGGCCGGCGTATCCCTTGACCCAGACGTGGCGCCAGGCCCCGTCGATCCGCTCGCCGTCCACCAGCCGGTGCGTTGGCCGATTCCACGGCATCTGCGTAGGCTAGCGCGGCTCGCCGGCAGAAGGAGTTCTGAAAGTCTGTCGGTCCGCTGGGCGGGGATGATCGCGGTAGTGTCCGCGTGTGGACGGTCCTGCTGCCAGCCCTCGTGTGCTCGTGATCGGGCTTGATCCCTATCGGGTGCCCGGACCCTGGGACCCCAGGCCGGTGGCCGAGGCGATCGAGGTGGGGGTCGCGCGGTTCGCCCAGCACGGCGTCGGCGTTGAGACCTGCCTGTTTGGCCTGGACGGCAGCGACGACGTGGAAGCGGTCGTCGGGGACGCGCTGCGCTCGCGAGCGTGGGAGTGCGTCGTGGTCGGCGGTGGCCTGCGGACGGCCGACGACGAGATCGAGCTGTTCGAGCGAGTGGTCAATCTGGTGCGGCGGCACGCTCCCGATGCGGCGATCGCGTTCAACCGCACCGCGGTGGACACGTTCGATGCCGCTGCCCGCTGGATCGGGTGACGCGTCGGCGGTGGCCTAGGCCGTCTCAGCGGTCGCAGGTGGTGGCGGGGACGTCGGTGGGGCGGCGGTGTTCCAGGGCGTCGCGCAGGTGGGCGCGGCCTCGGTGGATCCGGGATCGGACGGTGCCGAGCTTGACGTTGAGGGTCGCGGCGATCTCCTCGTAGGAGAGGCCCTCGATGTCGCACAGGACGACCGCCGCGCGGTATTCGGGGACGAGGTCGTCCAGGGCGCGCTGGATGTCGGCGTCCAGGTGGCGTTCGTCGTAGGCCTGGGCGGGGGACGGCTCGCGGCCCTGGAGGCGCTCGGCGGCGTCGTCGCCCAGGGCGTCGAAGCGGATGCGCTGCTTGCGGCGGGCCCGGTCCAGGAAGAGGTTGGTGGTGATGCGGTGCAGCCAGCCCTCGAACGTGCCCGGGGTGTAGGAGGACAGGGAACGGAAGACCCGGATGAAGACGTCCTGGGTCAGGTCTTCGGCGTCGTGCCGGTTGCCGGTCAGCCGGTACGCCAGCCGGAACACTCGCGTCGAGTGCTCGCTGACGATCTCCTCCCACGTCGGCGGGGTCCACGCCATAGCGCCTGCGCTCACCACTACCCCCGTCTGATACTGAATCGTTACGGCCAAGCATGCCGGTACCCAGATAAGAGCCGTGTAAGAACCGTGCGGCGTGGCCGGATCCTGCCGTTGTGATCCATCTCATTGGACTGGATGACAATAGGGATTGAGGTCGCCGTCCCCGGCGGGGAGGATCGGGTCATGGTGCGAAGCTACAACCCGGCCGACCTGCTGGAGATCATGACCGCGGCCGCGCCGGCCAGGCCCGCGCTGGTGGCGGGGGCGGAGCGGCGGACGTTCGCGCAGCTCAACGAGCGTGCGAGCCGGGTCGGACGGCATCTGGCTGGGGCCGGTGTGCGGGCCGGCGAGCATGTCGCGATCCTCGCCCACAACCGGGCCGAGTGGATCGAGGCGATGTTCGGCGTGTTCAAGATCCGGGCGGTGCCGATCCCGGTGAACTACCGGTATGTCGCGGCGGAGTTGCGCCACGTTCTGGCCGATTCCGACTCGGTCGCGCTGATCGGCGAGTGTTCGCTCTTGGCGAAGACCGAGGAGATCCGGGCAGAGCCGCCGCAGTTGCGGCATGTCGTGGCGCTGGAGGACGGGTCCGGGGTTGAGATTCCGGGTGCGGCTTCGTATGAGGCGGCGCTTGCGGAGGCCGGGTCGGACGGGGACTTTCCCGAACGGTCCAACGATGATCGGTACATCATGTACACCGGCGGGACGACGGGGCATCCGAAGGGCGTCGAATGGCGCTGCGAGGACATCTTCTTCGGCGCGCTCGGCGGCGGGAACGTCTTCGGCGACCCGATCGGCAGCCCGGAGGAGCTCGCCGCCAACGCCGACCAGCCCGCGACGGCCGTGCTCGACTGCGCGCCCGTCATGCACGGCGCGGGGCAATGGGTCGCGTTCATGGGTTTGTTCAGCGGGGCCAAAGTCGTCCTTTACACAGATCGCGCATTCGACGCCGACAAGGCACTCAAGCTGGTCGCCGAAGAACGGGCGAATGTGTTGATGGTGGTGGGTGACGTGATGGCGCGTCCGGTCGCGGACGCCCTTGCCACCGGTGATTATGACGTGTCCTCGCTGTTGGGCATCGCGTCCGGTGGCGCGCCGCTGACGGATGGCGTCAAGCGAACACTTCGTGGCCATCTTCCGAACATCATGTTCCTCGACAACTATGGCGCTTCGGAGACCGGTGCGTGCGGGCCGTCCGTCGACGGCAACGACGGCAAGGACGGTAAAGACGGGACGGCGCGGTTCATGATGGGCCCGGACGTCACCGTCCTGGACGACGACCTGAACGTCGTCGCGCCCGGCGGGATCGGCAGGCTGGCGCGCAGCGGCCACATCCCGGTCGGCTACTACAACGACCCGGAGAAGACGGCGTCGACGTTCTTCACCGCGGTCGACGGGACGCGCTGGTCCATCCCCGGCGACTTCGCCGCCCGGCAGGAGGACGGCACGATCGTGCTGCTGGGACGCGGTTCCCTCGTGATCAACACGGGCGGGGAGAAGGTGTACCCGGAGGAGGTCGAGGTCGCGCTGAAGGACCATCCGGACGTGCACGACGCGGTCGTGGTGGGCCTGCCGGACGAGCGGTTCGGGCAGCGCGTCGCCGCCGTCGTCGCGCCCCGTCCGGGCGCGACGGTCACGCTGGACGAGCTGACCGGGCACTGCCGCGGCCGGCTCGCCGGCTACAAGCTGCCGCGTCAACTCAAGGTGGTGGACGAGGTGCAGCGCACGGCAGTCGGCAAATCCGACTACAAGTGGGCACGGAGCGTCCTCGCTTAAAGCGCGTTTTCGCGGGGCGGGGCCTTATACCACGTTCGACCGCTTTCTCCCCCAGTGTCACCGGTCAAAAAATGATTGATGCAGAGGGAGCGTGGCTTGAGCGCTTCCCGGTGATTAACTTCGGCATGAACGGGGATCGGTTGATACCGCTTGCGCGGCGGTATCGCCTGCTCTCTGTGGTCGGCAGGGGCGGCATGGGGACGGTCTGGCGCGCCTATGACGAAGTGCTGGACCGGGACGTCGCCGTCAAGGAGGTCCATCTCCCCGGGCGCATCACCCAGAGCGAACGCAAGGTGATGTGCCGGCGCCTGCTGTCCGAGGCACGCGCCACCGCCGCGCTGAAGCATCCGGGCGTGGTCGCCGTCCACGACCTCCTCATCGAGGGCGGGCGGCCGTGGATCGTCATGGAGTTCCTGGAGTCGTGCTCGCTGAACAGGCTCGTCACCGAGGACGGGCCGCTGAGCGTGCGCCGGACGGCCGAGATCGGCGCGGCCGTCCTGTCGGTGCTGCGCGCGTCGCACGCGGCGGGAATCCTGCATCGGGACGTCAAACCCAGCAACGTCCTGCTGTGCGATGACGGGCGGGTGCTGCTCACTGACTTCGGTCTGGCCGTCCACATGGACAACGGGCAGGAAACCGCCGACACGATGCCAGCGGGCATTGAAGGGTCTCCCGCCTACCTCCCGCCAGAACGGGTGAACAGGCAGCAGGGCCTGGAGGCGTCCGACCTGTGGTCACTGGGCGCGACGCTTTACACGGCCGTCGAGGGTTTCTCGCCGTTCCTGCGGTGTCATGCGCTGGCGTCCATGGTGGCGGTACTACTGGGCGACTACGCGCGTCCTGTACGGGCTGGGCCGCTGACACCCGTCATCGAGGGATTGCTGCGTCAACGGCCAGAAGACCGCCTGACGGCCGAAGCCACTGCCGAACTACTGCAGGACGTGCTCGGGACCGTCCCGGAACCAGGTGCGACACGTGCGGCGCTTCCGCAGGAGGTTCGCGGATTCTCGGCGCGCCGGCTCACGCTGCTGCGCCGCGTGCCGTGGGCCTATCGCGGTTCGTGGGTGTCGCGGGACGCGGCGCGCTCTCGCGTGTTCCGGGGGCCGCGCGTCCCGTGGACGCTGCGCAGCGGCCGGCCCCCGGGAGACCGGCGGGACACCACGTCGCCGCCCTGCGGTTCGCGCCGCCGCAGACGTCGCCGCGGCTGGTGGCGTCACCGCGACATATGGGCGCCCCGGCGCTCCTGGCGACTGCGCGCCCCGGTGCTCCTGGGCGGACGCAGGGTCCTGCTCGGCGGACGCAGGGTGCGGCCCGGTGCGGTGGCGGGCGTCGCGGTCCTCGCCGCGGTGGCGGCCGGAACCGGCACGTGGGCGGCCCGCTGGACGTCGATCGGCAAGAGCGACGCGGTGGCGCTGCGTCCGGCCTCGGACGTGAAGGCCAAGACGGCGAAGTACCGGGAGGCCGGGGCCTATTCGGTGCGCATTCCGGCGGGCTGGCAGGCGGAGCGGCGCGGGCCCGTCATGCATTGGAAGGACGCCCACACGGGACGGGGGCTGCGCATCGCCCCGGTCCTCGGGGACCCGCTGGACGGTCTGCTCGCCGAGGAGCGGGCGGCCGTGGCGGAGAACCGCTACCCCGGATACCACCGGTTGCGCCTCGAACCGGTGCCGGAGGTCATCGCCGGTGCGGCGGAATGGGAGTTCACCTGGCGGAGCGCCGCCGTCCGCGAACCCGGCCGGGACTCCATCCGGGAGCACAGGACCAGGCATGTGCTGTGCAGCCGGGCGGCGGGGTATGAGTTCTGCTTCTACGCGCCCGATCGGCAGTGGACGCCCGGCCAGCGCCTCTACGACAGGATCCTCAGCTCGTTCCGCCCGGAGCGGCCATGAAAGGCCCGGGGTGGCCCTGAAAGGCGGGGGTCAGAGCGACTGCTGGAGGCGGAGGAGGAACTCCGCGTTGGACGAGGTGCCCTTCATCTTCTCCAGGAGGTGCTCGACGGCCTGCTGCTTCTCCAGCCCCTGGAGAGCGCGGCGCAGACGCCAGGAGAGCGCGAGTTCCTCCGGCGACATGAGCAGCTCGTCGCGGCGCGTCCCGGACGCGTCGATGTCGACGGCGGGGAAGACGCGGCGGTCGGCGAGGCCCCGGTCGAGCTTGAGCTCCATGTTCCCGGTGCCCTTGTACTCCTCGAAGAAGACGTCGTCCATCCGGGACCCCGTCTCCACCAGCGCGGTGGCGAGGATGGTGAGGGAGCCGCCGTTCTCGATGTTGCGGGCGGCGCCGAAGAACTTCTTCGGCGGGTAGATCGCGGTCGTCGCGACGCCGCCCGCCAGGATGCGGCTGCTGGACGGCGCGGCCAGGTTGTACGCGCGGCCGAGCCGGGTGATCGAGTCGAGCAGCATGACCACGTCCTGGCCCTGCTCGACGAGGCGCTTGGCCCGCTCGACGGCCAGCTCGGCGAGCGCGGTGTGCTCCTGCGACGGCCGGTCGAACGTCGAGTGGATCACCTCGCCGCGCACCGTCCGCTGGAGGTCGGTGACCTCTTCCGGCCGCTCGTCGATGAGCACGACCATCAGGTGCACTTCGGGGTTGTTCTGCGCGATCGCGTTCGCGAGGGACTGCAGCATCATCGTCTTGCCGACCTTCGGCGGCGACACGATGAGGCCGCGCTGGCCCTTGCCGATCGGCGCGATGAGGTCGATGACGCGGGTGGCGAGCGGGCCGGTGTCGAGGCGCAGCCGCTCGTCCGGGAACAGCGGGGTCAGCTTGCCGAACTCGGGACGGTTCGCCGCCTCCGCGGGGGACACGCCGTTCACGGTCTCGACGCGGGCGAGCGAGGAGAACTTCTCGCGGTTGGACTTCGGCGACCGCGCCGTTCCCGTGACCGCGTCGCCTGGACGCAGGTTGTTGTCATTGACCTGGGCGAGCGAGACGTGCACGTCGTCCTGGCCGGGGTGGTAGCCGGAGGTGCGGACGAACGCGTGCTTGTCCTGGACGGCGAGGATGCCCTGGAACGGGACGACCGGCGCCTCTTCGGCGGGACGCCGTCCCTGCCGGTTCTTGCGGCCGCTCTGCGAGGACACGCTGTGCGGCGCCCGCGCGGCCTTGCCCTCGGCAGTGTGACCTGCGGGGGGCCGTTCGGTTGTGGTGAGTGTGGAAGTGGACATGTGGGTCCCTTCTCAGGCCGGTGCGGAACGCTCCGCGCGGCCCGGGGTCGAATCTCGCGTACGGCGGCGGAACCCGCGGCGCGTACGCGAGTGGAACGAGAGAAATGCAGCTCGGTTCACCGGGCTGACGTCGGCTCCCTTGTACGGCGGCCCGGCACATTGCTCTCTACATGCCGAACCGGGAAGTCACCGGGCTCTCAGATGGCCCGGGCGGGGAAGAAACGCCCTCGCCGCGTGTGGCGGAAATCCGAAGACGCTGTCTCGACAGTACAGCAATCGAGGGCGGTTTCGCATTCCCAGAGGTCATGGACCGCTTTGGGGTAGGTGATCCCGAGTTCCGTACGATGAGCCGCGGCACAGCGGAGGACCAGGCGGGGGGACGATCATGGCCGAGTCGCCGGACGGGGGGCTGCGCGCGGAGGTCGCGGGCGGCGTCGGCACGATCGTGATCGACCGTCCGGCCAAGCGCAACGCGATGTCGGCGGACATGTGGCGGGCGCTGCCCGGCGTCCTCGACGGCCTCGCCGCCGACCCCGGCGTGCGGGCCGTGGTGCTGACCGGCGCGGGCGGGAACTTCTGCGCGGGCGCCGACATCGCCGAGCTGGCCGACATCCACCGCGACGACGACTCGCACCTCGCGACGGTCGCGGAGCGGGCGCTCGCCGCGTTCCCGAAGCCGGCGCTCGCGGCGATCGAGGGCTACTGCGTCGGCGGCGGCTGCCAGCTCGCCGCGGCCTGCGACCTGCGGTTCGCGGCGGACGGCGCCCGGTTCGGGATCACCCCGGCGAAGCTCGGCATCGTCTACCCGGTCGCGGCGACCGCCCGGCTGGTCGGGCTGGTGGGGCCGTCGGCCGCGAAATACCTGCTCTACTCGGCGGACCTGATCGGCGCCGAGCACGCGCTCCGCATCGGCCTGCTGGACGAGGTCGTCCCGGCCGGCGGCCTCCGCGAGCGGGTGGCGGAGTTCGCCGCGACGCTCGCGTCCCGTTCCCTGCTCACCCAGCGCGCGACGAAGGACATCGTGGACGCCGTCGTCGCGTCCGGGCCCGTCGAGGAGAAGGCGAAGCGGTGGCTGGACGAGATGGCCGCGAGCGGCGAGGTCGAGGAGGGCGTCGCCGCGTTCCTCGAACGCCGCGCCCCCGGCTTCACCTGGACGTCCCCGTCTCGCTGAGGACGGCGAACCGCGTCTCGGGGAGGTTGCGCAGGCGGCGCGCGGCGCTGGACGGGTCGTCCAGCAGCCGGGCGGTCTCCGGACGGAGCAGCTCGGCGAGCGGCAGCACCCCGCACACCAGCGCTTCGGGCGCCCGGACGACGAGCAGCGGCCCGATCTGCGCCGCGCCGCGGTCGGCCGAGCCGAGGACGTCCAGGACGTCCTCCATCCGCGCCGCCTCCTCGGACCCCGCGCGCAGCGCCCGGACGAGGTCGATGAAGTCGCTTTCGAGGGCGCGCGGGCTGCGTCCCGACAGGTAGTAGCGGTCGGCGTCGGTCAGCTCGACGCGCAGGCCGTGGTCTTCGGCGAACCGCTCGTAGGGCAGGGTCAGCAGCGCCCGCGTCGAGGCCGGCGCGACGCGCAGGACCCCGCCGACGACGTCCAGCGGTTCGGCGCCGAGGGACGCGGCCACGGCCTGGTCGAGCCGCCGGGCCAGGTTCGCGCGGAGCCCGGCGACCTCTGCCGCCAGCGCGTCGACCGTCGCGTTCTGCCTGGTCAGAGCCTCGTCCTGCCTGGTCAGGGCCTCGTCTTGCGTGGCGAGGGCCTCCCGCTGGCGGCTCAGCTTGTCGTTGACGTCCGGCACCATCCGGTCGTTGATCTGCGCGATCAGCGACCGGATCCGGGCGTCGGCCGCGCCGAGGGCCTCCCGGTCGCGGTCCTGCTCGCGGGTCAGCCGGTCAAGCTGCTCCCGCTGCGACGCGCGGAGGCTCTCCAGCTCGTCCCGCGTCCCCTTCAGCGCCCGGAGCTGGGTGCGGATGTCGGCGATCTCGGGGGCGCCCGGGATTCGCTTGCGTTCGAATGCCAGATACAGCTCCCGGCCGGCGATCGCCAAACAGAGCAGGACAAGAACCACCGTCATAGCGCCCTCCCTGGGGCATCTCGCCGAGCAAGATAGCCCTCAGCGGTTCAGATAGGCCAGAACGGCGAGAACCCGCCGGTTGTCGTCACCCGTGACGGGCAGGTCGAGCTTGGTGAAGATGTTCGCGGTGTGCTTCGTCACGGCCCGCTCGGTGACGACGAGCCGTTCCGCGATCGCGGCGTTGGAGCGTCCCTGCGCCATCAGCTCCAGGACCTCGGTCTCGCGCGGCGTGAGGCGGCTGATCGGCGTGTTCCGGGTGCTGCTGGCGACGAGGCGGGAGATCACCTCGGGGTCCATCGCGGTGCCGCCGGCGGCGACGCGGCGGACCGCGTCCACGAACTGCGCGGCGTCGAACACCCTGTCCTTCAGCAGGTAGCCGATGCCGCCGCTGCCGTCCGCGAGCAGCTCCCGCGCGTAGAGCTGCTCGACGTACTGCGACAGCACCAGCACCGGCATGCCCGGAACCTGCCGGCGCGCCTCCAGCGCGGCCTGGAGCCCCTCGTCGGTGAAGGACGGCGGCAGGCGCACGTCGACCACCGCCACGTCCGGACGGTGGTCGAGGAGCGCCTTCAGCAGCGAGGGGCCGTTGTCGACGGCGGCCGCGATCTCGAAGTCGTGCGTCTCGAGGAGGCTGACCAGCCCTTCTCTCAGGAGGGCGAGGTCTTCGGCGATGACAACGCGCACGGCAGCTCCATGGTCACGATCGTTGGGCCGCCCACGGGGGAGTTCAGGGCGAGGACGCCGTCGAATGTACCGATCCGCCGCTCGATCCCGCGCAGGCCGGTGCCGCCGTCCAGCGTGGCGCCGCCGTGCCCGTCGTCGGTGACGCTGATCCGCAGCATGCCGTCCTGGTGCCGCAGGTCGACCCAGACGCGGGACGCGCCGGAGTGCTTGGCCGCGTTCGTGAGGATCTCCGACACCGCGAAGTAGGCGGCCGACTCGACCGGCGGCTCCGGCCGCGCCGGCAGGTCGGCGTCGACCTCGACGCGCAGCGGGTGGTCGAGCGCGAGGGCCTTGACCGCGTCGCCGATGCCGCGGTCGGCGAGCACCGGCGGGTGGATGCCGCGGACGAGGTCGCGCAGCTCGTGCAGCGCCTTCGCCGACGACTGGCGCGCCTCCGCCAGCAGGATCCGGGCCTTCTCCGGGTCCTTGTCGAGGAGGTGCTCGATCGCGCCGAGGCTCATGCCCATCGCGACGAGCCGGGCCTGCGCGCCGTCGTGCAGGTCGCGCTCGATGCGGCGCAGCTCGGCGGCGGACGCGTCCACGGCCTCCGACCGCGTCTCGGTCAGGTGCCGGACGCGCAGCGCCAGCTCCGACTTCTTCGTCGGGCCCAGGATCAGCCGGCCCCAGTGGCCGTACACGTTCATCATCTTCGGGCCCAGGAGGAGCCCGGCGGCGAGGCAGGCGGTCGCCACGACGAGCGTGGAGACGATGCGCGCGACGTCCCGGTCGTAGCCCTCGGTGATGTGGATGAAGGTGTACCAGTCGGCGCCGCCGTAGTGGCCGATCCACCTGCCGGTGAACGCCGCGACCGTGTAGCCCCACAGCCCGTACAGGACGAGCAGGCCAGGCAGCGCCGCCGTGAACAGCACCACGATCGGGTCGAGGACCACCCACAGGTAGTCACGCCACGTGGCCGGGTCGGTGATCAGCCTGATGAAGCGCTTGAACATGCCGTGCAGGCCGGGCTCGTACTCGGGCTGCGGCAGGTAGGGGCGCGCGATCCGGACGTCCGTCCACTTGTTGATCCTGGAGCGGTAGGCGTCCAGCTGGGTGCGCAGGAGCATCACCGCGGACGGGAACAGCAGCACCCCGAGGAAGCTGGAGATCAACGAGACGACCGTGATGAACCACAGGCCGACGAGCATCGCCGGAATGCCCAGCAGCCAGAGCGCCAGGCCGCGCCACGGCGCCCTGACATGCTGCTGAAGCCGCGTCTCCTGCGGTCGCGTCTCTTTCGTCAATGCACTGCTCACGGGGTCCCTCCGAGGGTCGCTGCCTTATGACGTTCAGTCTTCTGGCCTGCGCCCTTCCGCACAGTGTGCCCGCAACCCGAGGGTGGGGTGTACCTGGCTACACCTGTACCTAGCTACACCGCCGGACGGCGTCTAGGGCCATGTCGCGCCGGTCGCGCGCTTCCTAGCGTTCATGGGTGTCATCCCTATCCAACGAATTCCGGGGAACCCCATGAAACGCAATTTCGCCGCCACGCTCGGCGGGTGGAGCGCGCGGCACCGATTGACCGCCATCTTCGGGTGGCTGCTGTTCGTCGTCCTGGCCTCGGTGCTCGGCGGGGCGACCGGCCAGATCACGATGGAGGACCACGAGCAGGGCGTCGGGCAGTCGGCCCGCGCCGAGCAGATCGTCACCGAGGCGGGGATCGAGGACCCCGACCAGGAGACGGTGCTCCTTTCGGGGGGCGCGCACGCGGCCGGGTCGCCCGAGATGAGGCGGGCCGTCGCGGCCGTCCGGGCGAACGTCCAGGCCACCGGGAAGGTCACCGAGCTGCGGCCGGACGCGGTGTCCAAGGACGGGCGGCACGTGATCGTCCAGTTCACGGTGAAGGAGGCGGCGGACGGCGCGCCCGACCCGCTGCCCGCGATCAAGGACGCGGTGGCGAAGGCGGAGCGGGACAACCCGTCCGTCGAGATGGGGCAGTTCGGCGGCGCGACCGCCGACGCCTGGTTCGACGAGGCCCTCGGCAGCGACTTCAAGCGCGCGGAGATGACGGCGCTGCCGCTCGCGCTCGGCATCCTGCTCGTCGCGTTCGGCGCGCTGGTCGCGGCCGTGCTGCCCGTCATGCTGGCGTTCACCGCGTTCCTCGCCGCGGGCGGGCTCCTCGCCGTCACGAGCCACGCGCTGCACGTCGACGAGACGACGAACTCGGTGATGCTGCTGATGGGGCTGGCGGTCGGCGTCGACTACTGCCTGTTCTACCTGCAGCGCGAGCGGGAAGAGCGCCGCAAGGGCCGGGACAGGGAGACGGCCCTCGCGATCGCCGCCGCCACGTCCGGACGGTCGATCCTCGTCTCCGGGCTCACCGTGATGGTCGCGATGTCCGGGATGTTCGTGTCCGGCCTGCTGCTGTTCAAGGGCTTCGCCGTCGCGACGATCCTCGTCGTGCTCATCGCGATGCTCGGGTCGGTGACCGTCCTGCCGGCGCTGCTCTCCCTGCTCGGCGACAAGGTCGAGTTCGCCCGCATCCCGCTCCGGCGGCGCCGCTCCGCGCCGGGCCGCGCCGGGGTGGTGGGGACGCTGCTGAAGCCCGTCCTGGCCCGTCCGGGGATCGCGGCGCTGCTCGCCGCCGGGCTGCTGCTCGCCCTGGCCGCGCCCGCGCTCGGCATGAAGACCGAACAGCTCCGCATCGACCAGCAGATCCCGCCGGGCGAGGAGATCGCGCAGACCTACACGCGGCTGAACGAGGCGTTCCCCGGCAACCCGGCGCCCGCGGTCGTCGTGGTGCAGGCCCGCGACATCAACGCCCCGGAGGTGAAGGCGGCGATCGACGACCTGAAGCGGCGGGCGGTCGCGTCGGACGAGCTGAACGAGCCGGTCGAGGTCACCGTCCACGGCGAGAAGAACATCGCCGAGATCGAGATCCCGCTGGCCGGCACGGGCTCCGACGCGACGTCCGAGCACGCGCTGGAGACGCTCCGCGACGAGATCGTCCCGCAGACGGTCGGGAAGGTCGGCGAGGCCCCGGTCACCGGCCAGCTCGCCTGGTCGACCGACTACAACGCGCAGCTCAAGACGAGTATCGTCCCGGTGTTCCTGTTCGTCATGGGGATCACGTTCCTGCTGATGCTGGTCTTCTTCCGCTCGCCGCTGATCGCCGCCAGCGCGATCGTCCTGAACCTGCTGTCGGTCGGCGCGGCCTACGGCGTCATGGTCGCGGTGTTCCAGCACGGCTGGGGCGACTCCCTGGTCGGGACGACGGGTGCCGGGGCCCTGGAGTCGTGGATCCCGCTGTTCGTCTTCGTCGTCCTGTTCGGCCTGTCGATGGACTACCACGTGTTCGTCGTCTCCCGGATCCGCGAGGCGCACGACCGGGGGCTGGACACCAGGCGTGCCGTCCGGGAGGGCATCCTCGCCACAGCGGGCCCGGTGACCAGCGCCGCCGTCATCATGATCGCCACGTTCGGCATCTTCGGGACGCTCTCCATGCAGGACTTCAAGCAGCTGGGCGTCGGCCTGGCGGTGGCGGTCCTGATCGACGCGACGATCGTCCGCGTGGTGCTCCTCCCGGCCGTCATGACGCTGCTGGGAAGGTCGAACTGGTACCTGCCGCGCTGGCTGGAGTGGCTGCCCCGCATCTCCCACGCCGAGGACACCGGCCCCGGCCCGATCCAGCCCGCACCGGCCCCCGAGCCGCTGATCCCGCTGCGCTGAGATCCGGCTGAGACCTCGGAGTCCAGATTCAGAGCAAAGCCCCGGCCTTCTATCCGGGGCTTTGCTCTGTGTCGTAATCGAATCGATATAACGCACTCGTTATGGCCGCCGACAAGTCCAGGTATATCGCTGGAAACGTGAAGGCGGGATATAACATAAATTAATGACGTAATGGCATTACCTCCGGTGTCATGGGGGCTGGATGATGAATCTGCATTCGAGGTCCGTTCTATGGAATCGGGCCTGAGTATTGCGACGCCGGCGCCACAGTACGGGTTCCACCCAGACCCAGAGGAAGTGCATTCATGAAGCTCCGCAAGTACGCCCTCGCCGCGGTGGGCGCCGGTTCCGCCGCGCTGGCCCTGTACGGATTCGGCGCCGGTTCCGCGTTCGCCGCCGGCGACCCGGACCACCCCAAGCCGCCCGTCGCCTGTGCCCTCGACAGCAAGGTCGGCCCGTTCGTCGCGGCGAACTGCATGGGCGAGGGCGCCGTCCAGCTCATGGTGGCCTGCCCGGCCGACAAGTCGGTGGACGCCACCATCAACGCGTTCAAGGGCCGCTCGACGCTGCTCGACGGACGCTGCAAGGACGGCCCCACCTTCGCCTCCCTCACGATGTTCGACATGAGCACCCACCAGGCCGGTGAGGTTCTCGTGCCGATGCAGAGGGTCGCCTAACGATCCGGTTCTGAACGCAACGGACGCCACGAACGCCGCCCCGTTTTCGCGGGGCGGCGTTCCCGTGCGTCCGGTCAAAGGGCGACGAAGGTCAGGCCGCGTTTCTTCAGTTTCGGAATGGCGCCTTTGAGGGCCTTGACGGTCTGGGAGCGGTCGCCGCCGCCGTCGTGGCACAGGACGATGTCGCCCTCTTTGCCTTTGAGGAGTGACCGGCGGATCCGGCCGACGCCCGGCTGGGCCCAGTCGCGCGGGTCGACGGCCCAGTCGATGGGCAGCATGCCGTGCTCGGCCGTCAGTTCCAGGACGGTCTTCGACCATGCGCCGCCCGGCGAGCGGAAATACTGCGGGACGATGCCGGTGATGTCGGCGATCCGGTCGTGCGCGTCGGCGATTTCCTTGCGGACGCGCTTCGTGGAAAGGCCCGCGATGCTGATCGGGTGCGTCTCGGTGTGGTTGCAGATCTGGTGACCCGCGTCGGCGATACGGCGGGTCAGCTTCGGGTATTCCTTGACCTGCTCGCCGATGATGAAGAACGTCGCGTGGATCTCCTCTTCGGCGAGGAGGTCGAGCATCCGCGGCGTCCATCTCGGGTTGGGGCCGTCGTCGATGGTGAGGGCGATCGATTTCGGCGGCGGCGCGGGGGAAAGCTGCGAAAGGTCGCTGACGGGCGTCTTCAGCGCGGTGAGCTTCGCGGGCGTCCACGCGGCGGGACGCGGCTTCGGGACGGGCTTCGGCGGCGGTGGCGGGTTCGCGGCGGGCCGCGCTCTGGGAGTCGTCGCCGCCGAGGCCCGGGAGTCGCTCGACGGGCGGACGCCGTCCGCAGCCAGTGCGGTGAGACCGATCGCGGCGCCCATCAGCCAGAGCGTTTCGCGGCGGGACGCCAGGCGGGACGCGAGCTGGGACGCCTCCCCGGCCAGATCAACCTCCACATGTCCAACGCTATCGGTGTTTAAGGGGGTAGGAGGCCGCTATGGGATCTTCGGCGCACAAGGGGGACGGGTGAGCGCGGCGCCCGAGCTCGGGCCCGTCCTGGCGCTCGTGCTGGTCGCGCTGGCCGCGTTCGCCGCGCTGGCGGTCCGGGCCGGCGGTCTCGGTCTCAGCCGGGACGTCCTGGTCGTGTCGGCGCGGGCGGCCGTCCAGCTCGCGGCGGTCTCGCTGCTCATCGCGGCGGTGCTGCGCAGCGCGGGATGGACGGCGGTGTTCGTCGCGGCCATGGTCGTGGTCGCGGCGGCCACGGCCGGGCGGCGGATCACCGGCTCCGCGCTCGGACCCGGATGGTGGACGCTGTTGCCGATCGTCGCCGGGGTCGCGCCCGTCCTCGCGCTGCTGCTCGCCTCGACGGCGGTGCCGTCGCGTCCGGTGGCGGTGCTGCCCATCGCGGGGATCTTCATCGGCGGCGCGATGTCGGCGACCAGCCTCACCGGACGCCGAGCCCTGGACGAGCTGGCCACGCGCCGCGGCGAGTACGAGGCCGGTCTCGCGCTCGGCCTCCTGCCCCGGGACGCGGCGCTGGAGGTGTGCAGGCCGGCCGCCGCGTTCGGGCTGTTCCCCGTCCTGGACCAGACGCGGACGGTCGGGCTGGTCACGCTGCCCGGCGCGTTCGTCGGCGTCCTGCTCGGCGGCGCCGACCCGGTCGAGGCGGGCGCGATCCAGCTCCTCGTCCTCATCGGCCTCCTGGCCGTCGAGTCGATCGCCGTCCTGCTCACACTTGAGCTGATCGCGACCGGGCGGCTCTGTTAGCCCAGGGGGGCGACCCCCTGGAACCCCCGTCACGGTCGGCGGACCGTTTCGCGCGGCGCGGGGGCG
>NZ_JBIRAY010000028.1:0-56055 GCF_044326405.1 Actinomadura sp. 1N219
GGCCTCGAGCTCGGAGATCACGACGATGGGGAGTACGACCTCGTGCTCGGCGAACCGGGTCAGCGCCCCCGGGTCGGCGAGCAGGACGCTGGTGTCGAGGACGTACGTGCGCCGGTCCCGTTCCGTGGGGGGGGGGGGCCCCCCCCCCCCCCCCCCCACCGCCAAACCACTGGCACCCCTCAAGCCACGCACCGTCGCACCACGAGCACCACCGGGCGCCGCTGCCCCTGCCACGGCCATCGCCCCTCGCGCTCCCGATGCCGCGAGCGCCGCCGGGAATCGCAAGCCACCCAAGCCCCCACTGGCGCCACAGACACCTCTCGTACCATCAAGCCCCGAACCGCCGACAACGCCCGTCCCATCGCGCAGCCCGGCACCACCGTGCGCCACTCGGACCGCCAGGTGCCTCCGGCGCCATCGCGGCGTCCGGCCATCGCGTCGTATGCACCGCCCGCCAACGTCGGCCGCACCGCCAGGGGCCGCCTATGCGCTGATCGTCGCTGCCGGGATCGCGAGCGGCCTTGGTACCGGTACGCGCCGCCCCCGCCCCGCCATCGCGTCGCCGTCGGTCCGTCCGGGCGAAGTTATCCACAGTTCGCGGAAGTTCTTCATCGCCGCCCGCCCGGCCCGCAAGGTGGAGTCTCCGAAACGTTGAAGGGGCATCCGATGAATCTTGTGGCACTGATCGTCACGGGCGACCCCGCCCTCGCCGACGGCCTGCTCCGACTCGCGGCCGCTGCCGACGCCCACGCCGAGGTCGCCTACGGCGCCGACGAGGCGAGGGCCGCCTGGACGTTCCCGGCCCTCATCCTCGTGGGCGCCGACGTGGCCGAGGACGTGGCGTCCGCCGGCCTTCAGCGCAGGCAGGGCGTTGTCCTGGTCACCGGCGACGGCGCCACGCCCGAGGCCTACCGCCTCGCAGTCGAGGTCGGCGCGCAGGACGTCGCCGCCCTGCCCGACCACGAAGACTGGCTGATCAACGCGTTCGCCGCGGCCGGCGAACCCGAGGGCGGCTGGGCCACCACCCTCTGCGTCGTCGGCTCCCGAGGCGGCGCGGGCGCCAGCGTGCTCGCGACCGCGCTCGGCCTCGCGGCGGCGGGCCAGGGGCTGCGCACGCTGCTCGTGGACGCCGACCCGTTCGGCGGCGGCGTCGACCTCATGCTCGGGCTGGAGGAGCACGAGGGTGTCCGCTGGCACGACCTCGCCGAACGGAGAGGCCGCCTGAACACCGCCACCCTGCGCGAGACCCTGCCGCGGTGCGGCGACCTGTCCGTCCTGTCGTGGCGCCGCGGCGAGCCCGTCCCCGTCTCCGACGAAGCGGTCCGGTCCCTGTTCGACGCGGCCGTGCGCGGCTTCGACCTGGTCGTCGTGGACGTGCCCCGCTACCCGGACGATCTCGGCCGCGCGGCCCTGCGCTCCGCCGACGTGACGTTCCTGCTGGTCCCGGCCGAGGTCCGCGCGACCGTCGCCGCCGACGGCCTCGCGGCCGCGCTCCGCCGCCACTCCAGCGACGTGCGGCTCATCGTCCAGGGCCCCGCGCCGGGCGGGCTGACGGCCGACGCGGTCGTCCACGCGCTCGACCTGCCGTCCGCCGGCTCCTTCGAGCGCGACCGCCGCCTCCCCGCCGCCGTCGACGAGGGCGGCCTCGAACGGGCCTGCCGCCGAGGCCCGCTGGCGGAGTTCTGCGCCGGCGTCCTCGCCGACCTCGCCCTCCAGCCGTACGCGTACCGGGAGGAGGCCGCCGCATGACCAGCCTCTCCGACGCCGTCCGCGACCGGCTGGCCGGCACCGGCGGCGAACCGACGACCGGCCGGGTCGCGGCGGCACTGCGCGCTGAGGAACGCCTGCTCGGCGACCGCGAGATACTGACGCTGGCCGAAGAGTTACGCGCCGAGTTCGTGGGCGCCGGGCCGCTGGAACCGCTCCTGCGCTCCCCAGACGTCACCGACGTTTTGGTGAACGGCCCGGACGAGGTCTGGGTCGACACAGGCGCGGGCCTCGTGCGCACGGCCTTGCGTTTCCCGGACGAGCAGTCCGTCCGCCGCCTGGCCCAGCGCCTGACCGCCGCCGCAGGCCGACGCCTCGACGACGCCTCCCCGTATGCCGACGCCAGACTCCCAGGCGGAGTACGTCTGCACGCCGTCCTCCCACCCATCGCAGCCACCGGCACGTGCATCTCCCTGCGTCTTCCGCGCCGCCGCGCCTTCACACTGGACGAGCTGACCGCGGCGCGCACCGTCCCACCCGAGGGAGCCGAACTACTCGCCGCCTTGATCAGATCCCGCGCCGCCTACTTGATCACCGGCGGCACGGGTTCTGGCAAGACAACCGTCCTGAGCGCCCTGCTGTCGTTGGTCGATCCCGCCGAACGGCTCGTCCTGGTAGAAGACTCCGCCGAACTCAAACCGTCCCACCCTCACGTGGTCCGGCTGGAGGCGCGCCCGCCCAACGTTGAAGGGGCAGGAGGCGTGACCTTGAACGATCTGGTCCGCCAAGCCCTCCGCATGCGCCCCGACCGCCTTGTGGTCGGCGAGGTCCGAAGTTCGGAGGTAGTGGTCCTCCTGCAAGCGCTGAACACGGGCCACGAGGGAGGCTGCGGCACCCTCCACGCGAACACGGCCGCGGACGTGCCGGCCCGGCTCGAAGCGCTGGCGTGCGCGGCGGGCCTGACGCGGGAGGCCGTCCACAGCCAACTGGCCGCAGCCCTGGACGTCGTGGTCCATCTGGTCCGCGACCCGGGCGGAGGCCGCCGACGCGTGGCGGAGATCTGCCTGGTCCGCCGGGCGTCCGATGGGCTGGTCGGCGTCGTCCCCGCCGTGTCGTTCACCGCTTCCGGCGAGGTCATCCCCGGCCCCGGTGCCGACTCGCTCGCCGAACGCTTGGCGACAGCCGCATGATCGCCATACTCGCGGCCCTCTGCTCAGCCGTCGCAGTCTGGACGTTCTTGACCCCGTCCACCGCCGCCCGTCGCCTGGACCGACTCCTCGCCAGCCCGCCCAGCAGCCCGTTCCGCCTCATCAAGGCCAGCGCAGTTGCCTTACGAGACCGCCGGACCCTTCCGCACCGCCGACGCACCTCGGTCATCGAACTCTGCGACGCCATGGCCGCCGAACTCACCGCGGGTCGCACCCCCGACGAGGCATTCACGGCGGCCACCACCGTCCTGGATCCGCAGGTCGCCGAGGAGCTCCTCAACCTCCCTCGTCCACCTCCCGACCACCTGGGGGAACTGGCGTCCCGGCCAGGCGCCGAGGGTCTTCGCCTGCTAGCAGCATGCTGGCGGGTCGGCGCCGAACGCGGCGGCACGCTCGCCACCGTCCTGGACGGTCTCGCCACCGCCCTGCGCGACGAGGAGTCGCAACGCCAGGACGTGTCCGTCCAGCTCGCTGGCCCCCGCGCAACAGCCCGCCTGCTCGCCGCCCTCCCCCTCCTCGGCCTGGCCATGGCCGCGGCACTTGGCGCACACCCGCTGCCCTTCCTCTTCGGGACGCTCCCGGGCCTGGCCTGCCTGATCACAGGCGCGACCCTCAACCTGACCGGCCTCTACTGGACCCGCCGCCTGGCCAGATCCGCCGAAACTCTCCGCTAGAAGGTGAACCATGACGGACCTGATGGCCGTGCTGTGCGCGGCAGCGTCAGCCTTCCTCCTCCCCAGAGGGACGAGCCCGGCCACAAAGAGACTCGCGGACCAGTTCCCGGAGCCACCCCGAGATCACGCGCCGACGCCTTGGCCCCGAGCCCCCAACCGCATCCCGGCGACAGCACCCCAACACCCAGACGAACCCACCACAAACCCGCACCCCCCACTTCAAAGCTCATGGCAGCCAGTCCGCGACGGACACCGCCAAGTCCCCCGCCCCACAAACAGGCAAAAAGGGGAACCAACCCCCACAACTCACCCAAAACCGCTCACCACACAGCGCCCAGAGAGCGGCCGCAGCCAAGGATCAGAGAGACCCCAACGCCGCGAGGGAGGATCCCAGCCCCGCGAGGGAGGATCCCAGCGCCGGGAGATCGCCCTTCGGCGCGTGGCCGCAGGCACAGCAGGATTCCTGAGCGCGGTAGCGCTTGGCGGTTCATTTGGCGCAGTGACCGGAATCCTGATTGCGGTCGTCGTCTGGTTCTCGTTCGGCCGCCTCGGGAATGCGGACCGCAGACGCAGACGGATGCGCCTCATCTCCGACCTGCCCGTCGCAGTGGATCTTCTCGCCGCCTGCCTGCGCGGCGGCGCACCCTGGCACGAGTCGGTCGCCGCGGTCGCGGACGCGGTGGGCGGTCCGCTCGGGGAGGAACTGGGAGCCGTCTCAGTCCAGATCCGGCTGGGGGCTGATCCGGCCGACGCCTGGATGGCGCTCACGAAAGAGCCGATGCTCGCTCCTTTGGCGCGCACTGCCATCCGTGCCTCGTCCACCGGCGCGGCGCTGGCCCCGTCCCTGAGCCGCCTCGCACGAGACCAACGGCGCGTGGCGCGCACGGCCGCCGCCGCTAGGGCCCGAGCGGCGGGCATCCACGCACTCGCCCCTTTGGGCTTGTGCTTCCTGCCCGCCTTCATGCTGCTCGGCGTCGTCCCGGCTATCGCCGGGATCGCCTCCACGATCCTCCTGCCGCAGTGAACCTCGGGTTATCCACAGGGCACCGTTCATCCGTCACCCACCGCCCTGACCCAGCAGCCTTGAGAGAGAACAACGACGAAGGGGGCCCGTATGCGGCCGAAACAGATGGCGGTGCGGCGATGGTCCAGTACATGCGGAGACCGAGGGATGTCCACCGCCGAATACGCGGTCGGCACCATCGCCGCTGCGGCATTCGCCGCCGTGCTGTTCAAGATTGTGACCAGCTCCCAGGTGAAGTCCCTCCTCTTACAGATCATCGAGAGGGCCCTCAAACTGGCCGCCTGAACGACCGGGGGATGGCCACGGCGGAGATCGCCGTGGCACTCCCCACCCTGGTCCTGATCACCGCGATCGCGCTGTGGGGCTTGACGGTCGCCTCCGTCCAACTCACCTGCACGGACGCCGCTCGAACCGGTGCCCGCGCCGCAGCGAGAGGCGAGTCTCTCAAAGCCGTGCGCGAACTCGTGGCAAAGGCCGTCCCGCAGGGAGCAACAGTCAAGGTGAGCCGAGACGAAGCCACCGTCCACGTGGACGTCTCCGTACCCGTCAAGCCACCCGCCGCCGCAGGCCTACCCGCCCTGACCGTCCACGCCCACGCAACCGCCGCCACAGAACCAGGCGTCCCACCCGACGACCCCTGACTCACCCCGCCGACAACAATCCACACCGGACGAACCGCACCTATCGATCAGCCGCTACCAGCACCCCGCCCCCAAACACCACACTCGACCGTCCGAACAACAACATCCACCGCACCATCGCTCACGCCATCCCCGCCAGGGATCCAGCCAGCCGGGGCCCGCCAGCCAGCCCGCGGCCGGACCGGCGGGCAGGACCTGGCTGCGACGTTGCGAGTTGGACCCATCCAGACGTCGTCAGTGGCCCCGTTTGCGGGCCCATCTGATCCGGGAGCCTTGCGTGGCCGGAGCGACCAGAATCTTGTTCTTCCCGGTCAGGGGTGGGGCCGCTCCGGGACGTCACATACGAAACCGGTTCGGGTGGGGCCGTTTCGAGCCGTCCCTGTGGGCCTGGTTGGAGACGTCCTAGCCACAGGACCTTCAGCGGGGCCACAGACCTCGCCCATCGGCAAGGTCCGGCAGCTGGGATCGCTCGCTAGATACGCGGGTTGGGTTGCCAGCGGGGGATCCGTAAGTCGAGTCCGGGAGCGAGGTCTGCGAGCGAGGTCTGCGAGCGAGGTCTGCGAGCGAGGCCCGGGAGCGAGGTCCGGGAGCCAGGTCTGCGAGTGGGGTCTGCGAGTGGGGTCTGTGAGCTAGGGCAGCGAGCTAGGGCAGGGAGAAGGGAGGGAGTTCGTGAGGGGTCTGCGGGCTAGGGGGGTGACGGGGTCGGATCGAGGGGCGGGGACGCTTTGGGTGGTGGCCTTTGCTGCCGTTATTTGGGTCGGTGGGATTGCCGCCGTTGCGGTCGGCGGGGTGCGGGGTGCTCGGCATCGGGCGGATGCTGCGGCTGATCTGGCGGCGTTGGCGGGGGCCGCTCGGGTGGCGGAAGGCGGGGGAGGCGCGTGCGGGAGGGCGGAGAGCATTGCGGTTCAGTCGGGGGCGCGGGTGGCGCGCTGCCAGGTGGAGGGAGACGTCGTGGAGGTCTCGGTGACGGTGGACGTGAGGGTTCCCATGGGGATCGGGGCCTTGGAGGTGATGTCACGTGCACGGGCTGGCCCTGTGGGGTGAAACGGCGTAGCCTGGCGCGATGCGGCTCGTTGCACTGAATGTCAATAGGGCGCGGAGGATGAAACACCAGCCTCTTTGTCATCTCTCTGTGACTTTTGCTACTGGGTGGTACGTTACTGTGCCGTAAGCACGTAGTTATCACTCGGCACGGTGCGCCCCGCGAGTCGGGGCGAGGCGAACAGGACGTTGTCGAAGGGATTGAGGCCGTGAGCATCACTCGCAGGATCGGTGCAGTCGCACTAGCGGCGCCACTTGCGATGGGTGTTCCGGTACTCGCAGCCTTGCCCGCGCAGGCCGCCTCGACTGGCGTCACAGCCCCAGCGAACGGCTCGGTCGTCACGAGTGGCTCGCAGCTGACCGCCAAGGCTCGCTTCGATTTCGCGCTCACGATGCAGCTGCGGGTCAAGGGCCCCGGGATCGGCGACAGGTTCCTGCAGGAGCGGTTTCTCGCGGGGAGCCTGTCCGGGACGTTCCCGATCCCTCGAAACGGCAGCTACACCGTCTACCTGAAGGGCAAGCAGACCGGCCACGTCTACGACGACAGTACCTTCCAAGTGCGTATCGCGCCGGCCGCGCCCACCGGGGTGTCCGCGCGAGTGTCCGGCAGCAAGCTCGTGGTGAAGTGGAACCGCGGTCTTGAGGACGACCTCAACGGCTACACGCTCTCGGGCTCCGGCGTCGAATCAACGTCCGGTTCGGTCGGCTCGCTTTGTCAGGGGACGAACTGCTCTGCCAGCCTCTCGATGACCCGGTCGAGTGGGCCGGTGTCCGTGGGCGTCCGGGCGCGGCGTCCAACCGGCTCGGGCGGGTCGCTGTACTCGGGCACCGCCACCGCGAGTGCCATGGCCGCCGGTTCCGCTGCCCTGCCAGGGGGCGCTGCGCCGTCCCTGCCCTCGGGGAGCGGTTTGCCTGGGACTGCAACCCCGCTGACGCCGTTCAACAACGAGTCGCCGGTCACCCTCCCGTCCGTCCAGCCGGACGGCGCGACGCCCGGCTTCGCCTACCCCGCGCCACAGATCGCTGCTGACTCGCCGAGAACTCAGAATGTCGCAGCGACCGAACGGCTCCAGTGGGGCAAGAGCGTGGGCATCGCGCTGGTCCTGCTGATCGCCGCCGCGCATCTCGGGACTTGGACGCGCCGCTTGCGCGTCGCCCAGGCGGGGACGAGCAACAGCGGCATGGCGGCCCGCATCGCGCGTAGCGGGACCGGGCGAAAGCGGGTCAGCCAGGCGCGTCGGCAGATCGCACGTGCCGAGGCTCGCGCCAAGACGGCTCCGGTGTTGGCCGTTGTCGAGAAGGCTAAGGACGGGTTGGGTGAGTCTGTCCCGTCCGCTGGCGATGCGAAGGCCATCGATTCACCAGGGGAGAAGGCGACACCAGGGGAGAAGGCGAAGGCCACGCGTCGTCCGGCGGCGCTTGGTAGGCGTTCCGGCGGGGGCGTGAATGTCCGTATCGCCCAGTCCCCCTCCATCACCAAGCGCAAGCCCGGCCGCCGCCGCAAGTAATCACCTTCCTGCCGAGCGCATCGCCCGGCGGCTCCCTGGAGCGCCCCGTCGGTGCCCGGCGCGGGCGGAGGGGTTCCGGCGCATTCTTCCTCGAATGGAGATGCTCGAGGTCCTGCGGCAGGCCCGTGGCGTGATCATGCTGGGCGCGTCGGGGCGGGATGTCGACCGCGACGACCACGTCCGCGTAGGTGATGGCATCGCCCGGAGCGGTCATGCGGCACCGTCCGGCGTATGCGGGCGACTGAGCGGCCCGCGCTTGGACAGCCTGGCGGCCTGCGCGCGGACAGGTTGGGCGGGCCCGCGCGGGCGAGTGCGCGGCCCGCGCTTGGGCAGCCCGGCGGCCTGCGCTCGGACGGCCTGGGCGGCCTGCGCTCGGACCCCCCCGGGCAGGCCCGCGCTCGGACAGGTTGGGCGGCCTGGCTCGGACGGCCTGGGCTCGGACGGCCTGGACTGTATTGCCATCCGCATGTGCCGATCCGCATCCGGTCGTCCACTTCCCCGGGTGTCGGTGCGTGCGGGTGGTGGTACCTGTCGGACGGTAAGGGCGGAATAGGTGGTACGGGCGGCTCAGGTGGTCCGAGTGGTGGGTGGTCCGGATGGTTCGGGTGGCTCGGGCGGTCTGGATGGTTCGGGCGGCTCGGATGGTCCGAGTGGTCCGGGCGGTTTGGCTGGTCTGAGTGTTCCGGACGGTCTAGGCGGTCCGGACGGTCTAGGTGGTTCGGGTGGTTTGGATGGTTTGGGTCGGGATGGCGCGGTGCTGGTGTTGGGGTGGGGTCGTGCGGGCTTTGTGAGGGGCGGTGGTGCTTTTTTTGGGGTGGGGACCAAGGTGTTGGTAGGGCGTGGGTTGATCAAATGGGGCTGGCGAGGGGTTTGGGGCAGGGTCTAGGCTGCCTTGCCAGTCGGGCCGCCTGGGTCGTCCGGCTATGCGTGCCTGTCGTCCGAGACTTCGGTCCTGTCCCGTCCGGGGAAGGGGCCCGATGGAGAGGAGACCCTCCGCATGATCTTCTTGGGGCTGATCGTGATCCTCGCGGCCGTCGCGGTGGCCGTCGTGGTCGTGCTGGACAACTCGGGCGACGCCCAGATGACCCTGTTCGGGGACGAGATACCGGGGATCACCGATCAGTGGCACGTGTTCATGGCCGGCGCCGTGGTGGCGATCGTGTTCATGGCGGGCGTGGTGATCGTGGCGCTGGGCCTCAAGCGTGCGCTCGGCATGCGCCGGGAGCTGCGGGACCTGCGGGACGAGCACGAGGAGTCCCTGCAGACGCTGGAGATGGAGCGGCGGAAGCTGCAGCAGGCGCTGGCCCAGGCGCGGCGCGGGATGGACGATCCGATTCCCGCGCAGCGGGTCGCTCCGAACTGACCGCGAGCCGGTCGGGCCGAAGTCACGAGGTCGCGTACTGGGTCGCGTAGGCCTCCGTCGGGGCTATGGGCGTGATGACGTCGATCAGGACCCCGTTGGGATCGGTGATGATGAAGTGGCGCTGCCCGAAATCCTCGCTGCGTAGCTGAAGTTCGGGGTGCAGGTCGCCCTGGAGGACGAGCCGTTCCCATTCGGCGTCCACGTCCTCGACCTCGAAGTTCAAGAGGAGCCCCTGGACGGGGGTGCGGTAGGCGTCCGGCAGCGTCGGGTGGGTGTGGTCGAGCAGGGCGAGTTCGTAGGGGGACGTCCCGGGGCGGCGCAGGCTCACGTACCAGTCGGCCTCGAATGTCGTCTCGAAGCCCAGTAGTTCGGTGTAGAAGCGGTGTGATTCCTGGAGCCGGGAGGTGCAGATCACCGGGTAGAAGCTGGTCAGTCGCATGGTTACCCCTTTCGCATACCGTCGGTATGTCAAACAGGCTAACCTGACATACCGCTGGTATGTCAAGGAGGAAGCGTGAACGTCAGAGCCCGGCAGCGGGAGCGGACGCGTGAAGCGCTGCTGCGCGAGAGCAGGCGCCTGTTCGCCACGCGGGGGTACGGCGAGGTGAGCCTCTCGGAGATCGTCGATGCGGCCGGAGTCACCAAAGGTGCGCTGTACCACTTGTTCCAGAGCAAGGCCGAACTGTTTCGGGCGGTCCTGGAGCAGGTGCAGCAGGAGGTGTCGCGGATGGTGGCGGAGACCGCCGACGCCGAGGAGGACGTCTGGGCGCGGTTCACGGCCGGCTGCCGGGCGTTCCTCACCGCCAGCACGGCCCCGGACGTCCAGCGGATCATGCTCGTCGACGGTCCGGCGGTGCTGGGCTGGAACGAGTGGCGGGCGATGGACGAGTCCGGCTCGGCCAGCCACCTCGCCGACGTGATCAATGAGTTGATCAGGGAGGGGGTGATCGCTCCCCAGCCGGTCGCTCCGTTGACCCATCTGCTGTCCGGCGCGATGAACGAGGCGGCGCTATGGCTGGCGGCGTCCGGTGATCCCGAGGGTGGGCTGGCCGACGTCTGGCCGCCCCTGGCAACGATGCTCGATGCCCTCCGCGTCGACTAAGACGTCCGATCATGTCTTCCGGTAGCCGCGCCGAGGCCGACGCCCCCGGCGGCGGGCGGCGGGCGGCGTTCGCCGGTCCTGGATGGGGGCGCGGCGACTCCTTGAACGGTCTCGTCCGGTGCCAATCGCAGCGGTCGCGGCACTGTCCGGGGCCGGGGCTGCTGTCGCGTGGGTGGAGTTGGCCCGGTGTGGTCGATGGTCAGTTGTCGCGGTGGTGAGTGCGTGCCCGCGCTCAGGACGGGTGGTCCTGTTCGGGTGGGGGTTTGGGGGCCTCGGATAGGAGGGTGTCCAGGAGGGTTAGGGCGCCTTGTTTGTCCAAGGGGTCGTTGCCGTTGCCGCACTTTGGGGACTGGATGCAGGACGGGCAGCCGGTGTCGCATTCGCAGGACGCGATCGCGTCGTGGGTCGCGCGGAGCCAGGCGGGGGCGTCGGCGTAGCCGCGTTCGGCGAAACCTGCGCCGCCCTCGTGGCCGTCGTAGACGAAGACGGTGAGGAGGCCCGTGTCCGGGTGGACGGCCGTGGAGACGCCTCCGATGTCCCAGCGGTCGCAGGTGGCGAACAGGGGGAGCAGGCCGATGGCGGCGTGTTCGGCGGCGTGGGCGGCGCCGGGGAGGTCGAGGTCGGTGTCGTCCAGGCGGGAGATCTGGGTGTCGGAGAGCGTCCACCAGACGGCGCGGGTGCGGAGGGTGCGGGGTGGGAGGTCGAGGGGTTTCTCGCCGAGCATCTCGCCCGTTTGCAGCCGGCGCATCTGGTAGGCGACGACCTGGCGGGTCACCTCCACCGTGCCGAAGCAGAGGGTGGCGTCGCCCCAGGAGAGGGAGCGGAGCCGTTCGACGATGGTGATGTCGGTGACGTCGCGGGCGGTGGTCGAGTAGTCGGGGTCGGCGGATTCGACTAGTGCGACGGAGTCGTCCAGGTCGAGGGTCTGGACGATGAACGAGTCGCCCTGGTGGATGTAGACGGCGCCGTCGTGGACGGTGGTGTGCGAGGACGCTTCGTCGACGGTGCCGAGCAGGCGTCCGGTTCCGGATTCGACGACCTGGATGGGGTCGCCGCCCGCGCCTCGGATGTCGGCGAGGCCGGCGGCCTTGTCGCGGCGCGTCCAGTACCAGCCGGCGGGGCGGCGGCGGAGGAGGCCGCGGCGGACGAGGTCGGGCAGCAGATCGGTGGTGGACGGCCCGAAGAGTGCGAGGTCGTCCTCCGTGAGGGGCATCTCGGACGCCGCCGCACAAAGGTGAGGTTCAAGGACGTACGGGTTGTCGGGGTCGAGCACGGTCGCCTCGACCGGCGTCCCGAAGATCGCCTCCGGGTGGTGGACGAGGAAGGTGTCGAGCGGATCGTCCCGGGCCACGAGGACGGAAAGGGACGCTTGCCCGGAACGTCCGGCGCGTCCGGCCTGCTGCCAGAGGGACGCGCGCGTGCCGGGCCAGCCGCAGACGAGGACGGCGTCGAGTCCGGAGACGTCCACGCCGAGTTCTAGCGCGTTCGTGCTCGCCAAGCCGATGAGGGAGCGGGAGCGCAATGCGGCTTCCAAAGCGCGTCGTTCCTCGGGGAGGTAGCCGGCGCGGTAGGCGGCGACTTGGTCGGCCAAGGCGGGAGAGACTTCGTGCAGAGCGCGCTTGGCGCTGAGTGCCACCGACTCTGCGCCGCGCCTGGAACGGACGAACGCGAGCGTCTGAACGCCTTCTACGACGAGGTCGGCCAGAAGGTCGCCTGCCTCAGCGGTGGCGGTGCGGCGGATGGGTGCGCCGTGTTCTCCGCGCAGTTCCGTCAGGGGCGGTTCCCAGAGCGCGAACGTCGCAGGGCCGCGCGGTGAGGCGTCGTCGTCGACGGCGACGATGTCCAGGCCGGTGAGGCGGGACGCGGTCGCGGCGGGCTCGGACGTGGTGGCGGACGCGAGGATGAACGTCGGGTCGGCGTGGTAGCGGGCGCACAGCCGGCGCAACCGGCGCAGGACGTGCGCGACGTGCGATCCGAAGACTCCTCGGTATCCGTGGGCCTCGTCGACGACGACGTACCGGAGCCGGCGCAGGAACGATGACCAGCGGGAATGGCTCGGCAGGATCGACCGATGCAACATATCCGGATTGGTCAGGACGTAATTCGCGTGCTGCCGGATCCAGGTGCGTTCGTCCTGTGGCGTGTCGCCGTTGTACGTCGCCGCCCGCACCCGCGTGAGGTGCAGCCCGCGGAGCGCCCGGAGCTGATCGGCGGCGAGCGCCTTCGTCGGCGACAGGTAGAGAATCGTCCCCTCGTGCCGGGGATTCTCCGCTCCGGAATAGATGGCCTCGACGGAAGGCAGCAGGTAGGCCAGCGATTTCCCGGACGCGGTCCCTGTGGCGATGATCACAGAACGGCCCGCGCGGGCGTGTTCGGCCGCGGCGGCCTGGTGTTCCCAGGGGGCCTCGATGCCGGCCGCGCCCAGCCTTTCGAGCAGCAGCGGCGGTGACCAGTCCGGCCATTCGGCGCGACGGCCCTGACGTGCGGGAACGTTCTCCACATGGGTGATGCGTTCGCGTCGCGTGGGGTCGGCGAGAAGCCGGTCGAGCGGGGGTGAGGATCTTTGGACGCCCATCAGGTTTTCAGTTTGCCAGCCGGGGCAAAACAACGGGAACGCCCCGGCGCCGGTGGGGCCCGTTCCCCCTGCCCTGGCCATGAGATCAGCAGGTCAACGGGACGGCGCGAACTTTCGTCCGTGTGGGCGATTACGTGCGTGCACGACGCCGGAGCGTGGTTGAATCACGGCGAAGTCTCGACGGACGGCCGCCTCCCGGGGGCTGGGAAAATCGAGATCGGATAGTGCTGCACGGCGCGCTGGAGGATCTGTGGACCTGAAGGTGAACGACTACACCACCGACGATGGCCTCACCGTCATCAACGTGGAGGGCGAGATCGACGTCTACACGGCGCCGAAGCTTCGCGAGAAGCTCATCGACCTGGTCAACAAGGGGAAGTTCCACCTGCTCGTGGACATGGAGAAGGTGGAGTTCCTCGACTCCACCGGGCTGGGCGTCCTCGTCGGCGGGCTCAAGCGGGTGCGCGCCCACGACGGGTCGCTGGAACTGGTGTGCACCCAGGAGCGCATCCTCAAGATCTTCCGGATCACGGGGCTGACCAAGGTGTTCGGCATCCACGACTCGATCGCCGATGCCGAGGAGAAGCGCAAGGGCGCCAAGTAGGCGGCCTGTAGCTGAGATGGCGACCGTTGAACTGTCCTTCAGTGCGCTGCCCGTCCACGTCCGCACCGCCCGGCTGATCGTGACGGCCGTGGCCCGCCGCAGCGGCGTCGCTGAACCGCTGCTGGACGAGGTCAGGCTCGCGGTCGGCGAGGCGTGCTCGCGGGCCGTGGAGGCGCACCGCCGGCACTGCCCGGACGAGCCCGTCCGCCTCGAGTTGAGCGGCGCCGACCGCCGCTTCGAGGTGACCGTCAGCGACACCGTCCCCGGTGACGACGCGACAGGCGGCCTCCCGACGCCCCCCGACGCCGCGGACTTCGAGTACGGCCTGGGCGAGGGCACCGCCGAGCTGGGACTGGCCGTCATCGCCGGCCTCGCCGATGACGTGGAGATCGCCGCGACGCCCAAGGGGGTCCAAATACGGATGAGCTGGCCGGCCGAAGCCGAGGCGACCATCTGACGCGCCCGCCCGCAAGACGACCGAAGGCCCCGCCCTCCCGGCGGGGCCTTCGCCGTCCCGCGGACGGGCCTTCGCCGTCCTGGGGACGGGGTCGGGGGCGGTTGCCGGTGGGGCCCGTGGGGCGTGAGTTGTGAGAATCTCGGCTAGTTGATCTAGGTTCGTCCGATTTGGGTCTGGACATATTCCGTGTTAATGCCTAGCTTGAATAGGGCATCGGCGGGTTCGCCGATGCGTCCGCAGTGGTGCGCACGAGTGGATGTGGCCGCGGGGTAATAGCGGGCTAACCCCTGCTGACCTGCGGAGATGCCGTGCGCGGCGGCTTATACGGCAAATTCCGGCGTATCGTCTGTTGCAATTCGGCGACATCCTCTTGAAGGGCCGTGCGGCCTTAACATTCGACTGCCGCCTGCGTAGACTCCCGGGACCCGCGCTGCCGTGCGAGGCGTTCGAAATCATGACTCGCGGGGTAACGCGGTAAAGATCGTCTTTGACCGGACGGTCGAGATCGCAAAACCCCTGTCGAGGAGGACGGATGTCTGCTGGGCTTTCCCTGTCAAGCCCGGCCAGCGCAGAAGTGGATCTCGGCGGCGGCGACCTCTCACTGGTCGTCGTCGTCGCTGTGATCGCACTGTTGGCACTGGCCGTCGCCGCAGGTCTCGTGCGCGATGTCCTGGCCGCGGGCCAGGGCACCGACAAGATGCAGGAGATCGCGCGAGCCGTTCAGGAAGGTGCGAGCGCCTACCTGAAACGCCAGTTCCGAACGGTCGCGGTGTTCGTCGTCCTGATCCCGCTCGTCCTGCTGTTGCTCCCCGCCGACTCGAACGGCGAGCGGATCGGACGCTCGGTCTTCTTCGTCATCGGCGCGCTGTTCTCCGCCGTGACCGGCTTCACCGGCATGTGGCTGGCGGTCCGCGGCAACGTCCGCGTCGCCGCCGCCGCCCGGGAGAAGGACGGCGAGAAGACGGCGATGCGGATCGCGTTCCGCACCGGCGGCGTCGCCGGCATGTTCACCGTCGGCCTCGGGCTGTTCGGCGCGGCCGTCGTCGTCCTCGCCTACCAGGGCGACGCGCCGAAGGTCCTGGAGGGCTTCGGCTTCGGCGCCGCGCTGCTCGCCATGTTCATGCGAGTCGGCGGCGGCATCTTCACCAAGGCCGCCGACGTCGGCGCCGACCTGGTCGGCAAGCTCGAGAAGGGCATCCCGGAGGACGACCCGCGCAACGCGGCGACCATCGCCGACAACGTGGGCGACAACGTCGGCGACTGCGCCGGCATGGCCGCCGACCTGTTCGAGTCGTACGCCGTGATGCTGGTCGCGGCGCTGATCCTCGGCACCGCGGCGTTCGGCACCGAGGGCCTGGTGTTCCCGCTGATCGTCCCGATGATCGGCGTCATCACCGCGGTGATCGGGATCTTCGCCGTGGCGCCCCGCGACGGCGACCGTTCCGGCATGACCGCGATCAACCGGGGCTTCTTCATCTCCGCGGCGATCTCGGCGGTCCTCGTCGCGATCGCCGCGTTCGCGTACCTGCCGTCGTCGTTCGCCGACCTGACCGGCGTCACCGACCCCGAGATCAGGGGCCTGGACGCCGATCCGCGCATCGTGGCGCTCGGCGCCGTCATCATCGGCATCGTGCTGGCCAGCGCGATCCAGCTGCTCACCGGGTACTTCACCGAGACGAACCGCAAGCCCGTCCAGGAGGTCACCAACAGCGCCCGGACGGGCCCGGCGACCGTCATCCTGTCGGGCATCTCGCTCGGACTGGAGTCCGCCGTCTACACCGCGCTCGTCATCGGCGGCGCCGTGTACGGGGCGTTCCTGCTGGGCTTCGGCAACACCACCGTCGCGCTGTTCGCGGTGGCGATGGCCGGCACCGGGCTGCTGACCACGGTCGGCGTGATCGTCTCGATGGACACCTTCGGTCCCGTCTCCGACAACGCCCAGGGCATCGCCGAGATGTCCGGGGACGTCCAGGGCGAGGCCGCGTCCATCCTGGAGCGGCTGGACGCCGTCGGCAACACCACCAAGGCGATCACCAAGGGCATCGCGATCGCGACGGCGGTCCTCGCCGCGACCGCGCTGTTCGGATCCTTCCGGACGACGGTGATCACCGCGCTGAACGACGCGTCCGACGACGCCAGGGACGCGCTCGGCGACTTCAGCGCGTTCAGCCTGTCGATCGACAACCCGAACGTGCTGATCGGGCTGATCATCGGCGCCGCGGTCGTGTTCATGTTCTCCGGCCTGGCGATCTCGGCGGTCGGCCGCGCGGCCGGACGCGTCGTGGTCGAGGTGCGCGAGCAGTTCCGCACCAAGCCCGGGATCATGGACTACACCGAGAAGCCCGACTACGACCGGGTCGTGGACATCTGCACCAGGGACGCGCAGCGCGAGCTCGCCACCCCCGGGCTGCTGGCCATCATGACCCCGATCGCGGTCGGCTTCGCGCTCGGCTACGCGCCGCTCGGCGCGTACCTGGGCGGTGCGATCGCGGCCGGCGTCCTGATGGCGGTGTTCCTCGCCAACTCCGGCGGCGCCTGGGACAACGCCAAGAAGCTCGTCGAGGAGGGCCACCTCGGCGGCAAGGGCAGCCCGGCGCACGAGGCCACCATCATCGGCGACACGGTCGGCGACCCGTTCAAGGACACCGCGGGCCCCGCCATCAACCCGCTGATCAAGGTGATGAACCTGGTCGCGCTGCTGATCGCGCCCGCGGTCGTGACGTACGCGGGCAACACCGTCCTGCGCGTCGCCGTGACCGCGTTCTCCGTGGCCGTCGTGGTGGCCGCCGTCGTGATCTCCAAGCGGCGCGCCGACCCGATCGCCGAGCCGGCCGTCGCGGGGGGCGCACCCGCGCCGTCCGCCACGGAGAGCGGTGAGGCCGAGGGCGGCGCCATCGAGGAGGGCGCTCCGGAGGAGGCGGCCGTCGGCGCCGACTCCAGCGGCGCCCCGGCCGAGTCGGGCAGCGAGGAATCGTCCGCCAACAAGGCCTGACCCGTCCGACCAAAGGGGCCGGTGGCGCGCTGCCACCGGCCCTTTCGGTTTGCCTGGGCGGCTAGGGGGCGACGAGGGCGGCCAGCCCCCAGATGGCGAGGATGATGGCGAGCATCGCGCCGAGCATGAGCGCGAAGCCCTTGGGCCCCGACATCGTCGACTTCCCGCCGCCGCTCGTCACAACGCCTCCCGCTTTCATGCTTTAGTCCGTGGACGCCTTACGCGTCGAGGTACAGCGTATGGCGGCCCGTGCGCACCCGTGACTGCGCACCCGTGACTGCGCACCCGTGACAACGCATCGCGTTGAGCGACAACAGCAACCACCACCGCAACCACGCAACGACCAAACCCGTCGCGATCGCGTCCGAAGGCAGGTTCGAGCGAAGCAAGAACCTGATCGCGCAGCGAGCCGCCAGGCGAGCCGAAGCGATGCCAGCGATCGCACCGTATTTCTCGACGATGGAGGGCCCCCAGGGCCCGAAGGAGGAGAGAAATACAATCAAATAATGCCGACGCTCATCGTGCTCCGTCATGCCAAGGCCGTCGCGGGGTTGGGGATTCCCGACATCGACCGCACCCTCAACGACCGGGGGCGGCGCGACGCCGCGGCGACCGGTGAGTGGTTGCGGGCGAACGACCTGGTCCCCGATCTGGTGCTGTGCTCGACGGCCGCGCGGACGCGGGAGACGCTCGCGCTGCTGGACGTCGACGCCGAGGTGAGCTTCGAGTCCGGCATCTATGACAACGACCCGGACGCGCTCCTCGATCTCGTCGGCCGGTCGTCGGACGACGCCGGACGCGTCCTGTTGGTCGGGCACAACCCGTCCGTGCACCAGCTCGTCCACGATCTGGCCGGGGAGGCGCCGGACGCCTTCCCGACCTGCGCCCTCGCCGTGATCGACCTGCCGGGCGCATGGACGGACGCCCGACCCGGCCTGGGAACGCTCCGCACCGTCCACACCCCAAAGGACTGACGCTCACCGCGCACGCCGTCAGGTACGCCGAATCCCCGACGTCCGACGACGTGCTAGGGGCGGGGTTGGGCGGCGGCCAGGGAGGATTCGACGACCTTTCCCGTGTCGCGGCGTAGGGCTCTGATCGTGTAGCGGGTTCCGGAGACCTGGAAGAGGGCGTGCTGGACGGGGGTGAAGTCGTCCCCGGTGGCGCCCGACTTGATCTCGGCGCGGCGGCGGCGGGTGAGCGCGGACAGGTGGGAGTCGAGGTCGGCCAGTTCCTCGCTGAGCTCCTCGGCGGGCATGGCGGCCTTCGGGTCGAGGTTTTCCGGGTCCTCCAGCTGCTCCGCGGCCTCTTCGAGCTCGTCCGCGAGGCGGTCGAGGATCTCGGGGGTCGGGCCGGTGTCCACGGCCTCCTCGCGGGACAGCCGCGCGACGGCGATGAGGTGGTCGCGGGTGCGGTGCGCGGCGTCGACGGCGTCGCCGAGCTCGGCGATCAGGTCGGTGTCGGGGAGCCGTTCGTGGCCGAGCCGGGTCCGGGTCTGGTCGACGGCCTCCGCCGCCCGTCCCGCCGCGGCGATCGTCTCGTCCGGGAGCCGGACGATCTCCCCGGCGAGGACGTCCGCCGTCGTCCGGACGAGCCGGGCGAGCGCGCCGAGCTGCCGCCCGAGCTGGACGGGCAGCCGTTCGAGGTGCCCGGCGGGCCACAGCAGCCGGACGGCGAGGTACGTCATGAGCGTCCCGGCGAAGGTCAGCACGATCCGCTCGCCCGCGGTGAGCCAGTCGGCGGGTGTGGAGAAGTCCAGGAGCATCATCGCCAGCGGCGTCCCGAACAGCGCCCAGTACGTGTAGTTCACCGCGCGCATCGCGAAGCCGGCCAGCGCGAAGCAGAAGATGATCACCGCGACGGCGGGCTCGTCGGGCGCGATCGTCAGGATCACGGCCGCGATGACTGACCCGGCCGCGGTGCCGCCGACGCGCTGGACGACGTGCTCGACCGTCTCGCCGTAGGTGGCGCGCAGGCTCAGCATCGCGGTGATCGTCAGCCAGTGCCCGTGCGAGAGGCCCAGCGCGGCGGTCAGCGCCATCGACGCGACGGCCGTCACGAAGACGCGCGCCACCTGCCGGAACATCGGCGAGCGGGTGCGGACGGCGCGGCGCACGCGGGCCCACACCGGCAGCGGGTCGAGCGTCTCCGGCATCCTCGGCGCGCCGAACCCGAACCGCAGGCCGCCCGCGACGATCCGGCGCGTGGACGCGACCTCGCCCGCGATGCGCTCGATCGACCGGCGCACCTGCCCGATCAGCGAGACCGCGATGAGGTCCTCGTCGCCGGCGAGTCCGGCGCGCCTGATGTGCTCCGCGGCCCGTCCCATCCGCCGGACGGCCGCGGACTCCTCCCGCCCGAGCGGCGCCTCGCCCGCGCTCGCGACCGCGCCGGACAGCAGCCGCAGCCGCGCCGCGAGCGCCGAGATCGCCGTCTGCGTCTCCAGCCGCCACTCGCGGTCCGGCGGGTAGTTCTTCGCGGCCTCCAGGACGGCCTGGAGCGTCACCGTCTCGTGCAGGACGCGTCCGAGCGCGTCGATCAGCCGCTCGGGGCGGGTGGGGTCGCTGTTCCCGCGTCCTGACCGGTACAGGCCGTAGGTGGTGCGGGCGGCGGAGAGCGCCTCGGACGCGGCGCGCCGCTTGACCTCCCAGTCCGGGATGCGGGTGACGGCGAGCAGGTCGGGGTTCGTGAGGTCGACGTCGTCGAGGGGGCTGCTGTCGGGGGTTCCGACGTCCTCCGCGACCGCGTCCAGTGCCTCCGCGACCGCGTCGGCCGCTTCGCTCAAGGCCGCCCTCAGCGGACGCAGCCGCCGCGCGGGCCAGGGCGCCAGCAGCAGACCGGCGGTGAGCAGCCCGCCGATCAGCTCCAGGATCCCGATCGCGACGACGTCGGCGGACGGCGGCCGGACCGCGCTGAGCAGCACCGCCAGCCCCGCCGTCGGCCCGATCCGCGGGACGGCGACGCCGAGCGCGATCAGCGGCGGCACGACGATCACCGACGGCCAGGTGTGCCCGGCCAGCAGCCCGCCCACCGTGGACCCGACCGTCACCACCAGGACCCCGACCACGAGGTCCCGCGCACGCGCCCCGTACGGGCCCTCCGGCGTGCGGAGCGCGACCAGGTACGCGCCCAGCGCGATCATCGCCCCCTGCGCGCCGTGCCCGGTCAGCGAACCGACGAACAGCGGCACGGCCATGGCCAGCGCGGCGGCGAGCCCGTACATGGGCGCCGCCGTCCCGCCCACCTGGGCGTAGGCCCCCCGCAGCCGCTCCAGCACCGGACCTCCGCGCCGTCTCGCGCCGTCTCGCGCCGTCTCGCGCCTCGCGCCGTGCACGCCGGGCCTCCGCGTCCGGACGCGCCGGTCTCCACGCCCGTGTCGCGCCGGGGCTCAGCGTCCGGTCGCGCTGGTCTCCATGCCCGTGTCGCGCCGTCACGCCGGGCCCGGGCGACCGGATCGGCACGGGCCCGTCGCGATCACTCGTACCCCGATTCAGCACCGGGTGATCATTCGTCCGGAGCGGGATGCTCTCAGGAGTCGAGGGCGAGGACGCCTTCTCGGCGGTGCCCTCCCAGCCGGAACCGTTCGGCGGGACGACGGCGGCCGGACACCGAAGAAGGGCCGTCGCGCCCGTCCTGTCCAGCAGCCCGTTGGGCGAAGGTCAGGTGACCGTGTCGGCGGCGTCGGCGGCTTCCACTTCCTCGTGGGAGATGCCGAGGAGGAAGAGGATCGTGTCGAGGTACGGCACGTTGACCGCGGTGTCGGCGGCCTCGCGGACGACGGGCTTGGCGTTGTAGGCGATGCCGAGTCCGGCGGCCTGGAGCATGTCGAGATCGTTGGCCCCGTCGCCGATCGCGACGGTCTGGCTGATCGGGATGCGGGCCTCGCGGGCGAAGCGTTCGAGGGCGGCGGCCTTGCCGGCGCGGTCGATCACCGGGCCGTCGATCCGGCCGGTGATCTTGCCCTTGTCGATCTCCAGGGTGTTGGCGGCGGAGTAGTCGATGCCGAGATCGTCCACGAGCTTGTCGGTGACCTGGGTGAAGCCGCCGCTGACGATGGCGAACTTGTAGTCGAGGCGCTTCAGCGTGCGGACCATCGTCCGGGCGCCGGCGGCGAGCTGGAGCTTGTCCCGGACGTCCTCCAGCGCGGACGCGTCCAGCCCGGCGAGCAGCGCGACCCGCTCGCGGAGGGAGCCCTCGAAGTCGAGCTCGCCGCGCATGGCGGCCTTGGTGACCTTGGCGACCTCGTCCAGGCAGCCGGCGTGCTCGGCGAGCAGCTCGATGACCTCGCCCTGGATGAGGGTGGAGTCGACGTCCATGACGATGAGGCGCTTGGCGCGGCGGTGCAGGCCGCTCTGCTGGACGGCGACGTCCACCTGCTGCTGCGCGGCCTCGGCGGCGAGCCCGGCGCGCAGGGAGTCGGGGTCGGCTCCGGACACGTCCATCTCGATGCAGGTGACGGGCGTGTGCGCGAGCCGCTCGATGCGGTCGATGTTGGCGCCGTGCGCGGAGATCCGGCCCGAGATCCCGGCCATCGCGGCGGGCTTCAGCGGGGCGCCGAGGACGGTGACGTGCAGCCGTCCGCTGCGCCTCGGCGTCCGCTTGTTGCGGCCGGTGGAGAGCTCGATCTCCATGTCGAGGTCGTTCGCGACGCGCTCGGCGGCGTTCCAGACGCGGCCGATGTCGGCGCCCTCGGAGTAGGCGAGCAGGACGCCGAGGACGAGCCTGCCCCTGATCACGACCTGCTCCACGTCGGCGACGGTGAGCGGGAACTCGGTGAGTGTGGTGAAGAGGCGCGACGTCACTCCGGGGCGGTCGCGTCCAGTGAGCGTGATGAGCAGCGTGCGCTGCGCTGACCCGTCCATAACTGCTCACAACGGTACCGGCCGAGAATTGCGCCCCGTGCGCCCGACCCCACCCGTAGCGCTCAGGTAGCCCTCAGGGCAATATCAGGTTCGAGTCACCGAACTCGTGCCAGAGGTAGCGTTCGGCCAGGGCGGCCTCGTAGGTGGCGGTGAGCAGCTCGCTTCCGGCGATGGCGGTGAGCATCATCAGGTGGGACGACTTGGGCTCGTGCAGGCCGGTGATGAGGCCGTCCACGGCCTGGACGCCGCGTTCGGGCGTCACGATGTGCTCCGTCCATCCCTTGGACGGCTGGACGTGTCCAGAGGCGTCCACGGACGTCTCCAGCGCGCGGACGGCGGTCGTCCCTACAGCGATCACGCGTCCGCCGCGGGAGCGGACGTGCTCGACCAGCGCGGCCGTCGGCTCGGGGACCTCGTACCGCTCGGCGTACGGCGGTTCGTGCGCCTCGGGTGACGCGACCCCTGTGTGCAGGGTGATTGGTGCCATCAACACGCCATGCGACACCAGCCGCGTCACCAGTTCAGGCGTGAACGGACGGCCCGCGCTAGGCATTTCCGCACTGCCCGTTGACCTGTCGCTGGCGAAGACCGTCTGATACGAGGCGGTCGGCCAGTCTTGGCGGACGTACCCGTACCGGATGGGCACCCCGTGTCGCCGCAGGTAGGGAATGACGTCAGTGCTCAATCGCGCTTGCCAGAGCCGGTCTGTGTGCCGTCCGACGAGCGTGAGGGTGGCCCCGCCGGGCAGCGGGATCCATTCGCCGGGGGAGCCGCCCGTGTAGGGGTGGCTGGACTTCCCGGTGAGACGGCGAAGCTCGGTTATCCACAGGTGCTCGTCCGCGCCCGGAACCGGCGTCGAGAAGTGGACACTGATCCTGTCGAGCCGGACGGCGGCGGGCAGCGTGGCCGACGTGTTGACGACCAGCAGATCCCCGGGGGTGAGCAGTGCGGGCAGATCGCGGAACTCGTGATGGGAGACCTCGCCGGCGGCGCGGCGCGAGACGAGGAGCCGGACGCCGTCGCGGGTCCGGCCGCGCGCCTCGGGCGGCTCGTGGGCCTCCAGGGCGGTGGGGAGGGTGAATTCGACGGTCATTTCCTGACCTCCAGCCGGAGAGCGGCGATCACGCCGATCGCGGCGATCGCGGCGAACAGCGCCCCGGCGACGGCGAGGCCCGTGTCGAGCCTGTCCGCGCCGAAGCCGGCGACCAGCGCGCCCGCGACCCCGACCACGAGGGACGAGCCGAGGGTGTCGCTGATCTGCAGCGAGGACGAATTGACGCCCTGCTCGTCCTCGGGCGACAGGTCGAGGAGCAGGACGGAGAGGCTGCCGATGGCGAAGCCCATCCCGGCGCCGCCGAGGATCCACGCGGGCACGGCCAGCCAGCCGTTGACCTGCAAGGCGACGGCCGCGGCGGCGATCCCGGCGGCGACGAGCACGGCGCCGAGCAGCGCGTAGAACTCGCGGGGCCGCTTCGACCTGCCCTGGATCTGGGACGCCGCCGACCAGCCGAGCGCCCCGACCGTCAGGACGATCCCCGCCTGCGTCGCGCTGAAGTCGTGCAGCCGGGTCAGCGCCAGCGGGATGAACACGTCGGTGCCGAAGAACGCGCCGGACAGCAGGCCCCGGACGAGGATGACGCTCGGCAGCCCGCGGCGGAGCCGGAGCGTCCCGGCGGGCAGCAGCCTCGGCAGCCCGAACGCGAGGCCCGCGAGCCCGGCGACGGCGGTGAGCGCCATCGTCCAGCCCGGCCGGTCAAGGCCGTACAGAAGGCCACCCGCCCCGGCCGCCACAACGACGGCGGCCAGATAGCGGCCCTTGTCGACCGGCGGCGCGGCGTCCACGGACTTGATGCCGCGCAGCGCGGGCACCAGCAGCAACGTCGGAGGGATCACCAGCGGAACCAGCCCGAGGAACACCCACCGCCAGTCGACGTGCTCGGCGACGAGCCCGCCGATCGCCGGACCGATCAGCGACGGGAGCACCCATGCCGCCGACAGCGCCGCGAACACCCGGGAGCGCAGCTCCTCCGGATAGACGCGGGCGATCACGACGTACATCGCGACCAGCGAGACACCCGTCCCGAGCCCCTGCACGGCACGCCCGGCGACGAACACCCACATGGACGGCGCCGCCCCCGCGATCACCAGCCCGGCGACGAACGTCCCGAGCCCGATCATGAACGGCCGGACGGGCCCGGACCGGTCGATCCACCCACCCGCCAGCACCGTCGACAGCAGGCTCATGATCAGCGTGGCGCTGAACCCCCACGCGTACAGCGCCAGACCGTCCAGATCACCCGCCACCACCGGCATCACGGTCCCAACGGCCATGCTCTCGAACGCCAGCAGCGTGACGACCGTGACAATCCCAAACGTCGTCCCCCGAAACCCAACACCAAGCACCCCCCGCGCACCGCCCGCCAAACCCCCCACCCGCCCAACCCCCGCCTGGTCAAGCGTCGCCTGGTCGAGGGTCCGCTGGTCGGGCGGCGGCTGGTCGGGCGGCGCCTTCTCAAGGGCTGGGGCGGGTCCCGCCTGCTTTGGCGTCGATTCGGCGTCCGTCCGGCCCGAGGGCTCCGTCTGGTCGGGGTTCAGGGCGGTGGTCATCGTGCACCCGCCAGGTCTGAGGCGCGGTAGCGGCCGCTGGGGAGTCGGGTGGTCACTAGGTGGTGGAGTGCGGCGGCGGCCTCTTCCGGTGGTGGGGCGGAGTCGGCGTCCTCGCCTGCGGCGCGGAGCATCTCGGTGTTCATCTCGCCTGGGTCCGTCCACCAGACGGCCACCTCCGGCTCCTCGGCGGCCAGGACGTTCGAGAGCTGCTCCAGCGCCGCCTTGGACGACCCGTAGCCGCCCCAGGTCTCGTAGTCCTCCACGGCCGCGTCCGAGGTGATGTTGAGGATCGCGCCGCGCCGTTCCCGCAGGCTCGGCAGGACGTCCTGGATCAACGCCAGCGGCGCCAGCACGTTCGTCGCGAACGTGTCCGCCAGATCGGTGACGGGCAGGGCGGCGAGCCGGTACATGGGCGTCGGGCCCAGGGTGCTCGCGTTGTTGACGAGCAGGTCGAGCCCGCCGTCCACGGCCCGGACGAGGTCCGCGCGGTGCGCCGGGTCGGTGACGTCCCCGGCGATGGCGGCGACGCTCCCGCCGATGTCGTCGGCCGCGGCTGCCAGCGCGGTCGCGTCGCGGGCGTCGATGACGAGGTGCCAGCCGTCCCGGGCGAGTTCGCGGGCGAGTGCCCGGCCGAGCCCCCGGGAGGCCCCGGTGATCAGTGCTGTCTTCATGCTCTCGACGCTAGGAACCAGCGCCGTTCGGGGCATCGGCCGTCGGGCCCGCAGGACGGTGGTCAGATGGTCCTAGGACCGCCGTCCCGGACCCCCGGGCGGCACGGGCGGAGACGTCGTCCCCCGGGCTGATTCGAGAAGTCCCGCGCAGCGAGTACGGTCTTCACATGTGAGCGCCGCGAGGCGCTGGGCCAGCGGAGACGAGAGGCCGGGATGGAGACGGGCGAAGGCGGCAGCGGCGGCCAGGGCGTGACCCTGCGCGCCGTGAGCTCCGCCGTGCTCGCGGTGACCCGGCACCTGTCCGTACACGAGGTGCTGCAGGTGATCGTCCGGGCGGCGGCGCAGCTGCTGGACGCCCGCTACGCGGCCCTCGGCGTCCCGGACGACGAGGGCTCGTTCGCCGAGTTCGTCGTCGAGGGCGTCTCCGACGAGGAGTGGGAGCGCATCGGCCCGCTGCCCCGCCAGCACGGCATGCTCGCCGCGATGCTGCACGGCGACACGCCCAAGCGGCTCGCCGACATCCGCAGGGAGCCGGAGTTCGAGGGCTGGCCGCACGCGCACCCCGTCCTGAAAGACTTCCTGGGCGTGCCGATCCGGGACGGCGAGGACGTCATCGGCATCATCTTCCTGGCCAACAAGAAGCGTCCCGGCGGCTTCACCGAGGACGACGAAGAGCTCCTCACCCTGTTCGCCGCGCACGCCGCGATCGCCGTGACGAACGCCCGCCTGTACGAGCACAACCGCGAGCTGACGGTCGTCGCCGAACGCAACCGCATGGCCCGCGAGCTGCACGACGCCGTCGCGCAGAAGCTGTTCTCGCTGCGCCTGACCGCCCGCACCGCGTCCGCGCTGGCCGAGCGCGACCCCGTCCGGACGGTCCAGGAGCTGGAGCAGGTCGAGCGGCTCGCCGCCGAAGCCCTCGCCGAACTCCGCGCCGTGATCTTCGAGCTGCGCCCCGCGGACCTCACGGACGGCCTGGTCTCCTCGCTGCGCAAGCACGTCGAGGTCCTCGACCGGGCGCACGAGACGACCGTGCGCATCGCCGCCGACGAGGCCGTCGTGCTGCCCGAAGACCAGGAGGCCGTCGCGTTCCGCATCACGCAGGAGGCGCTCTACAACGCGCTCCGCCACGCCGGCGCGCGGACCGTCGAGGTGCGGCTCGGCACGCGGGACGGGCAGGCCGTGCTGGAGGTCGCCGACGACGGCTCCGGGTTCGACGCGTCCGACACGGCGGCCGAGCAGCAGAACGGCCTCGGCCTCGCGTCGATGCGCGACCGCGCCTACTCGATCGGCGGCGAGCTGACGATCGACGCCGCGCCCGGCCACGGCACGACCGTCCGGCTGGAGGTGCCGCTGTGACCGCCAACGGACGCGAGCCGTCCTCCCCGCCGGGGGTCGACCCCCCACGCCCCCCGGGAAGAGCGCCGATCAGGGTCCTGATCGCGGACGACCATCCGGTCGTCCGGCAGGGGCTGCGCACCTTCCTCGGCATCCAGGACGACATCGAGGTCGTCGGCGAGGCGGAGGACGGCACGTCGGCCGTGACACTGGCCGAATCCCTGGAGCCCGATATCGTGCTCATGGACCTCAAGATGCCGGGCGCCGACGGCCTGACAGCGCTGACGGAGCTGCGGGCACGCGGGGTGGCGGCACGGGTCCTGGTCCTGACCAGCGTCACGGAACGCGGGCACGTGCTGCCGGCCGTTCAGGCGGGCGCTGCCGGGTACCTGTACAAGGACGTCGACCCGCAGGCGCTCGTCCAGGCGATCAGGGCGGTCAACGACGGGCACGTGCTGTTCGCGCCCGACGCGGCCGAGGCGATGATGGCGGACGGGCCGGACGCGCACGACGACCGCGGCCTGGCCGCGCTGACCGAACGTGAACGGGAGGTGCTCGTGCACATCGCGCGGGGCAGATCCAACCGGGAGATCGCCCGCGCGCTCGTGGTGTCCGAGAAGACGGTCAAGACGCACGTCAGTAATCTGCTCATGAAACTGGGAGTCCAGGATCGGACGCAGGCGGCGCTCTACGCCGTCCGGCACGGCGTCGGCACGTCCGGCGCCGATGGCGAGGCAGCCGCCCGCGACTGATACAACTCCTCTGACCGGATCGTCATCGAAATTGGTATGAACGTAGCTATCAGATACGCAGCAGGCAGCGACATCGGCTGCAACCGAGAGAACAATGAGGACTCGGGGTACGCCGGTGCGCGGCTGATCGCGGTCGCGGACGGCATGGGCGGCTACGCGGGCGGTGAGGTCGCGAGCTCGACCGTCATCGGCTCCCTGCGCTCACTCGACACCGACGACCCGCAGGACGATCTCGTCGACATTCTGGGCCGCGCCGTGGCGGAAGCCAACGAGAAGCTGCGCATCGTCCGGGAGGAACGTCCCGACCTGAGCCGCATGGGCACGACGCTCACCGCCATGCTGTGGTCGGGCGAGTCCGTCGCGCTGGCGCACGTCGGCGACTCGCGCGGCTACCTCCTGCGCGACGGCGAGCTGTTCCAGATGACGCAGGACCACACCATGGACGAGCTCCTCAAGGCGGAGGCCGAACAGGCGGGCCAGACGGCCGACCCGGCGGAGACGTCCCGGCTGTCGCACGTCCTGTACCGGGTCCTGGACGGACGCGAGGACCGCGAACCCGACCTGCGCCTCCGCGAGGCCCGGCTCGGCGACCGCTACCTCCTCTGCTCGGACGGCCTCAGCGGCCCGGTCGACGCGCAGCGCATCTACGAGATCCTCTCCGCCGAGGCCGACCCGCAACGCGCCGTCGACCGCCTGATCGAACTCGCCCGCGAGAACGGCGGCCCCGACAACATCACCGCCGTCGTCGCCGACGTCATCGAATCCGACCACGTCACCACCACCGACCCCCCCATGGTCGTAGGCGCCGCCGCCCAGTCCTGACCCCACCCACACCACGCCACCCCAACAACCGCCTCACCCCGCACCCACGCCCTCCCGTCCTGCCCCCCGACATCACAAACTTTCTGGCGCCCTCACCTCCCCGCGCTTCCATTTCCCGTGCGCTCGCCTTCTTGCGCCTCCACCGCCCGGCCCCGTCATCTCTCCGCGCACCCGTTCCGGCGCCTGCCCACGTATCGCCGAGCGCGCCTCCCCGCCCATCACCCTCCGGGTCTTCGCCCTCCCCTCCTGCGCTCTTCGCTCCTATCCACCCGCTCTGCGCCTCCGCGCCTGCACTTGCTCCCATCCACTCACTTCACGCCTCCGCGCCTCCGCGCCTTCACGCCTCCGCGCCTTCACGCCTCCGCGCCCGCGTGCCTGCGCGGCTCCGTGCCTGCGGGACTCCGTGCCTGCGGGCCTGCGGGCCTGCGGGCCTGCGGGCCTGCGGGCCTCCGTGCTTGCGGGCCTCCGGCACCCCGGCACCCCGGCGCCTTCTCCTTCCCGCGCTCTCGCTTCGCTGCTACTTGTCTTCAGCGCGCGTGCGTCTCAGTCGGCGCGTCATGGGCGCGGCGCGTGTTTTGCGCTTATTCGCGGTCCTGTGTTGTGGTGGCTTCGGCATGGCGATCCGGGTGTGTTCGAGGGTTTGCTTGGGTTGTTCGGAGGTCCTGGGGGCGTGTTCTTCGCCACGTTTTCGTTTGGGTTCGTCGGGGGTGTCGGCATGTTTGGGGCGAGGTCTGCAGACGGCGGTTGGTGTCGTGTTTTCGTCCGATTCGTTGGACTCATCGGGCGAAAGAGTGCCCATGTAGCTGGCGATTTGTCCTACTCTTGCCCCTGGGGCGGTGTCGCTGAGCACTGGGTAACGGTCCGATCGCAGATCGTTGCCAGGGCTTGACCCGCCTCAGGGTGCACCCGGTATACGGGTCACTCACCTGTATGTCATCGAGGCGGAGGATTCGTTGGGGGGAGCGCCCGGGGCGGCGGCCACCAGTGCACCGGAAGGTGTGCTCGGGGGGATCGTCAGCCGGACCCTCACCGCAGCGCGGCACGGACCCCTGGGTGTGGTGCTGCGTGTTGCGGCGATGGCCATCGCGGCCGTCGGCGCGTCATGGATCCACCGTGTCAACGACCCCGGCGTGCTCTGTCCCCTACGGGCGCTCACCGGAATCCCGTGCCCCATGTGCGGGAGCACCACCGTGTTCATCGAGCTCGGCGGGGGCCGTCCGGCCCAGGCCGCGCTGGCGAACCCGGTGGCGCTCACCGGCGCGATCGCCGTGGCGCTCGCACCATTGGGACCGGGAGGACGGTGGTGGGCACTCCAGCCGAAGACCCGTGCCTGGATGCTCGGCACCGCCCTCGTGGGGTCGGAGCTGTGGCAGCTCGTCCGGTTCGGTGTTCTGCGGGTTTGAGCCGCGGTCGGTCCTCGGTCAGACTTGCGGAGCCCACCGGGTCCGGCGGGCGTCACACAACCACAGGGTCAATCAATAAGGAGCAAGTGTGGGTAACCCCTACGACCCCTACGGTCAGCAGCAGCCGGGCTACGGGCAGCAACAGCCCGGGTACGGCCAGCAGCCCCCAGCCCAGCCCGGCTACGGCCAGCCGGCCCAGCCCGGGTACGGCCAGCCCCCGGCGCAGCCCGGCTATGGCCAGCAGCCCGCGCAGCCGGGTTACGGCCAGCCCCCGGCGCAGCCCGGGTACGGCCAGCAGCCTCCCGCCGCCCAGCCCGGGTACGGCCAGCCGGCGGGGCCGCCGGCCCAGCCCGGCTACCAGGAGGTGCACCACCACCACTACGGCGGCTCGGGTGGCCAGCTGGCGGAGTGGGGCTCGCGTGCGGGCGGCTACATCATCGACATCCTGATCATCGGCGCTCCCGCCGGCGTGCTGTACTTCATCGCCGGCCTCCTCGCCGGCTCGGGCAGCGGCGGCGCCGCCGTCATCGCGCTGCTGTTCTACTTGATCGGGTTCGCCGTGTACGTCGGCGCCTTCCTGTGGATCGTCTACCAGGAGGGCACGACCGGCCAGTCCATCGGCAAGAGGCAGATGGGAATCCGCCTGGTCAGTGCGCAGACGGGCCAGCCGATCGGGTTCGGCATGGCGTTCGTCCGCAAGATCGCGCACTTCCTGGACGGCATCCTGTGCTACGTCGGCTACCTCTGGCCGCTGTGGGACGACCGCAAGCAGACCTTCGCCGACAAGGTCTGCAACACCATCGTGGTCCGCAACTGATCGCCGGCCCGCGAGCCGGGGTTGCATCCCCCTGCACGACCTGAGCGGGGCGTCCCTTCCGGGGCGCCCCGTTTCGCATGCGTCCTACGGGACGGGGTCGAACGCGCTGTTGCAGGCGGCGACGAGGGCGCGCCGGACGGCGCCGTCCAGCAGCCGCAGGGCCTCACCCCGGCGCCTCATCTGGTCGGCGCTGAGGCCACCGTCATCCATCTGCCGGGCCAGGTCGACGACGAGGGACAGCCGTCCCGCGAGCGCGGCGACGCGGTGCGCGCGGGCCGGGTAGCCGGGGGCGAGCGGATGGTCGCCGCGGTCCGGGTCGCGCAGCGTGTCGAGCGCGTCGGCGATCTCGGGCGGCGCCCCGGCCAGGTCGTCGACGGTCAGGAGGGCCTCGGTGGCGTCCCGCATCGCGAGCGTGAGCTGCCGGTCGGCGTCCGCGAGGGACGGGACGTCGGGCGCGCCAGGGGACGCGTCATGGGTCGTCCAGCGAACGCCGACGTACGACGACCCGCGCCTGTCCTCGGACGGGACGAGCCCGATCGCGCGCTCGCCCAGCACCGCGACGACACCCGCGCCCGCGTCGATCGCCGCGCGGTTCAGGTCGGGCGGGCCGCTCAGCCCGAGGGGGTCGCCGGGCGCGGGCAGGGCGAGCCGCAGCGCCGCCATCCCGCCGACGCGCAGGTCGCCGAGGCCGCGGCGCAGCGTCACCTCCGCGGGCTCGCCGCCGAGGATCTGCGGGCCCGCGTTCTTCTCGACCGCGTCGACCGCCTCGTCCAGGCCGACGTGTCCGGTCAGCCAGGCATTGCCCCAGGCGACCAGCGCGGTCGCTGCGTCCTTGCTCATCGCCGTTCCCAATACTCCCTGATCGGCATGCGAACCACCATAAGCGCTCGGACCGACGGCGCCGCGGCGCCGGGCGGGAAACCCGGGGGCCACGCTCGCGCCGGGATCGCATAGGTTCTTTCCTGAGGTTCAGGGACCACCGGGATTGGGGACGAAGGCGCGCGATGGCCGGCGAGGTGCTTCAGCTCCGCGGAGTCGGGGTCAGGCGCGGCAGGGCGACCCTGCTGCGCGATGTCACGTGGACGGTGAACGAAGGCGACCGGTGGGTCATCGTCGGTCCGAACGGCGCCGGGAAGACGACCCTGCTCCAGATCGCCGGCGCGATGATGCATCCGTCCGAGGGCACGGCCGAGATCCTGGACGAGGAGCTCGGCCGGACGGACGTGTTCGAGCTGCGCCCCCGGATCGGCCTCGCGAGCTCGTCCCTCGCGGAGAAGGTCCCGTCCGGTGAGAAGGTCATCGACCTGGTGCTGACCGCGTCGTACGCGATCATCGGGCGCTGGCGGGAGGAGTACGACTCGACCGACGTGAGCCGCGCCGTCGCGCTGCTGGACGCGCTCGGCTGCTCCGACCTGATCCGGCGGACGTTCAGCACGCTGTCGGAGGGCGAGCGCAAGCGCGTCCAGATCGCCCGCGCGCTGATGCCGGACCCCGAGCTGCTCCTGCTGGACGAGCCCGCCGCCGGCCTCGACCTCGGCGGCCGCGAGGACCTCGTCGCCCGCCTCGCCGCCCTCGCCGACGACCCGGGCGCGCCCACGATGGCCATGGTCACGCACCACGTGGAGGAGGTCCCCGAGGGCTTCACGCACGCGCTGCTGCTCCGCGGCGGCGAGGTCGTCGCCCAGGGCAAGGTGGACGAGGTCTTCACCACGGAGCACCTATCGGACACCTTCGGCCTCCCCCTCGCCATCGACCGCCAGAACGGCCGCTGGTACGCCCGCTCCACCCGCTGACCCGCCGGGCCCGCCCCGCCCCCGCCCCAGCCCGCCGAGGGGGTTGCCGTGGTGGGTGGTCTGGCCGTTGAAACGGGGTGGTTCGTCCCAGAAGCACCCCCAGTTACCGGTGGTGGACGGCGGTGTCCCTACGATGTGTGCGCCGTAGTGAACTCTTAGCGCCGGGGTGGAACCGACTTGAACCTGCTGGACGCGGTCGCGGTGTTCGCGGCCGGGGTCGCCGCCGGCGGCATCAACACGGTCGTGGGTTCCGGCTCGCTGATCACCTTCCCGACGATGGTGGCGCTCGGTTACCCGCCCGTGGTGGCGAACGTGTCCAACAACATCGGGCTCGTCCCGGGCAGCGCGACCGGCGCGTACGGCTACCGCGCGGAGTTGAAGGGGCAGCGCGACAGGCTGCTGCGGCTCGGCGTCGGCTCGCTCGTCGGCGCGGTGGCGGGCGCGCTCCTCCTCCTCAGCCTTCCCGCCGAGGCGTTCGACGTCATCGTCATCGCGCTGATCGCGATCGCGGTGGTCCTGGTGGTGGTGCAGCCGCGCCTGCAGAAGTGGGTGCTGCGCCGCCGCGAGGGCGAGCACCGTCCGCACGGCGGGCCGGCGCTGTGGGTCGCCGTCCTGCTCGCGGGCATGTACGGGGGGTACTTCGGCGCCGCGCAGGGCGTCATCCTCATCGCGCTCCTCGGCATCATGCTGGACGAGGACCTGCAGCGCGTGAACGCGGCCAAGAACGTCCTGTCGGCCATCGTGAACGGCTCCGCCGCGGTGGTGTTCACGCTCATGTGGCTGTTCTCCGACACCAGGGTGAACTGGTGGGCGGTGCTGCTGATCGCGTCCGGCGCCACCCTCGGCGGGCTGATCGGGGCCCGTGTCGGACGCCGCATCCCGCCGCTGGTGCTGCGCGGCGTCATCGTGGTCGTCGGCGTCGCGGCGATCGTCAATCTCCTGGCCTGACCAGCGCATTCTCGCCCGGCGCGCAGGGTTGGGCGCCGGTTCTTCCGGGTATAAGTCGAATATACGTTCGACTACCGGAGGTTCGCACGGATGAAGGGCGACAGGGTCGAGATCGTCATCGATGCCGGTGGCGAGGGAACGCGGACGTACGAGGTCGTGGCGAGCCGGGCGGGCCGCCGCGTGGAGATAGCGACCCGCCGCGGAGTCGTGGAGGTCAGCGAGGTCACCCGTACGGGCACCGCCGTCCGCACGGCCCGGTTCATGTCCAGCAGGGTGCTGGCCCTGGTCGAATACCCCACCTCCGACCAGGCTCACGAATCCGAATAACCGGCACGCCGGGCGGCGTCATGGGCTAGGATCGAACATATATTCGATCAATGCCTGCAGTGGCCGGCCCGGACACCCCGGACCGGCCCGACCTTCGACGTAAGGCGGACCTGCCCATGACAGCATCGCCCGACGTCCTCGCGACCTCCCTCAACGCCATCAAGAACTCCCAGGCGCGGCAGCGTCCGGTCATCATGATCACCTACACCGCGGACGGCCCGCCCCGGGTCTGCGTTCCCGACGCCGGAGAACTGCGCGTGATCGACGGCCGGCTGCTGCACGTGGCGATCTGGCCCGACAGCCCCACCGCGGCCGACCTGGACCGCGGCCTGCCCGTCCTGCTGATCGTCCCCGCTTCCCCGGACGTCCATCTCATCCGCGCCACGGCCCGCCGCCTGACCGGCGCCGCCATGGTGTGGGCCCACTTCGACCTCACGATCACATCAGCGCGGATCGCCGCCCGCGGTACCGCTCCCGCACCCTTCACCCAACCCGTGCGTCCCAGCGAACAGCCCGACGTCGGCGGAGAGCCCGCCGGCGGCGGAGAGCTCCTGACAAGCGTCCGCCAAAAGCGCCTGGTCAGAAGCCTCAGCTAGTCCGCCGCAACGCCCAGGTGAGCCAGGGTCCCGCCCCAGAGCCGGGGCTGGCCCTGGCTCACCCAGGGTGCCTTTACGCCCGCGCGCCTGGGTGATCGCACGGGCCGTGGCTCGGGGTTGCGGTAGGTCGCGCCTGGGTGATCGCACGGGCCGCGGTTAGGGGGCGCGGTAGATCGCGCCTGGCCGTGGCGTCAGCGTCCGGCAAGAGCGGCTGGTTAGAAGGCTCAGTTGACCCGTCGGAATGCCCAGGTGAGCTGGGCCCGCCGCAAGGGTCGGGGTGCCCTGGCTCACCCACCCAAGGCGCCCTACGCCCGCGCGTCTGGGTGATCGTATGGGCCGTGGCTTGGGAGGGTGGTAGGTCGCGCTGGCTGTGGCGTCAATGCGTGCTGTGATCGGGGGGGACGCCAGGTCAGTATGGGCGGACCTGGACGGTGCCGTCGTCCGTTACGCGGGTCTCGAAGGCGGGCTGGCGTGCTGTGGCGGGGCCGTGCACGACCGAGCCGTCCTGGACGCGGAACGTGCTGCCGTGCCAGGGGCAGATGACGCAGGTGTCGGCGTTGTCGTCGGTGACGATGCGGCCCTGGTGGAGCGGGCCGGCGAGATGGCTGCAGCGGTCGGCGAGGACGTGGATGTCGTCGCCTGTGCGCAGGACGAACAGGCCGATGTAGCCGAGGCGGCGGTGGACAGGCCAGCCGTCCGGGAGCTCTTCGGCGGCGCAGAGGTCGTGCCAGCCGAGGGGGACGAGGTGGCCGATCTGGTCGGCGTGGCTGGCGCCCGCGGCCTGGCGGAACGCGAGGTGCCCGCCGAGGTAGCTCCCGGCGAAGAGGGCGGTGAGGCCGGCGAAGCCGAAGGCGCGTCCGGCGGCGTCCCGGCCCTGGCAGCGGGCCACGAGGGACAGGGAGTACAGCGTGCTCGCCGTCGCCATCCCCGCCGCGTGGACGAGCCCGACGCGCTGCTGCTCGCGATGCAGCGCGGACCAGTCGGCGACGCCGGTGAGGACGGCCGGAACGGCGCTCGCGAGCCCGGCCGCCACGAGCGTCTGGGACGCGCGGCGCCCCCCGGGCATCAGGTCGAGGACGGCAGCGGACACCCAGAACCCGATGGGCGCGTCCGTGAGCGGCGGGTGGGCGGGGTGACCGAAGGGGACGCCGTGGAGGGCGTCCTTGACGGGGCCGGGCGGCAGCGTCCGCCGGACGGCCGTGGAGAGGGTGCGGACGACGCGGTCGAGGACCCGGGCCTGTTCCAGCCCTTCGGTGGCGTCGGCGAGCCGCGCCGACCCCTGGGGCCGGGACATGCGCCGGAATATGTTCGCCCTGCGATTCATGCCCCTCCTCCGCGGCTCTGCTGGACCCCTGTCGCGACACTAGTCTTCCGCGTTCACCTGCGGCCAGTCATACGTACCTGTAGGCGGAGGGGGCTAAACCACGGGGTCAGCGCGCCCGCGCGGCAGGAGGCGGCCGGGCGGCGGTGCGGCCGCCCGGCCGCTTCGTGGGGCGTGGTCAGCCGGAACACGCCCCGGGAGGGACGGCGTCGAGGTAAGGCCGTCCCCGCGGGTTGGTCAGGAACCGTTCACGCCGAGGCCCTTGGCGACGCGGTCGCCGAGGTCCTTGTGGACGTTGCGCCAGTACTCGACGACGCGCTTCTTCATGTCGCCGGTCACCTCGGGCGCGTTCGCGTGCAGCAGGATGTTGTGCACCATGTGGTCGCGGTCGACGTCCGAGAGGACCTTCTCCCACAGGGCGCGGGCCTGGCCGTGGTCGTCGTCCTCGCGGTGCAGCGTGTAGGCGCTGCGGACGATCTCGCCCGCCACCCCGTAGGTGTCGCCCGTCCAGAGGGAGGGGTCGGCCACGGGCCCGCCCACCGAGTTCGGTGCGTAGACCGGGTCGGCGGAGTTGACGTAGGTCATCGCGCCGTCCTTGTTGTAGGTGTGGACGGGCGCCTTCGGGCGGTTGACCGGCAGTTGCAGGTAGTTCGGGCCGATCCGGTAGCGGTGGGTGTCCGGGTAGGAGAACAGCCGGCCCTGCAGCATCTTGTCCGGGGACGCGCCGATGCCGGGGACGAGGTTGGCGGGCTCGAACGCGGCCTGCTCGATCTCGGCGAAGTAGTTCTCCGGGTTCCGGTTCAGCGTCCACTTGCCGATGGTGATCGGCGGGTAGTCCGCATGCGGCCAGACCTTGGTGAGGTCGAACGGGTTGAACCGGTAGTCGGCGGCGTCCTCGAACGGCATGATCTGCACCTGCACCGTCCAGGACGGGTGGTCGCCGCGCTCGATCGCCTCGTAGAGGTCGCGGATGTGGACGTCCGGGTCCTGCGCGTCGGCCTCTTCGGCGGTGAAGTTCTTGATCCCCTGGTCGGTCTTGAAGTGGTACTTGACCCAGAACTTGTCGCCGGCGGCGTTGTACCAGAGGAACGTGTGCGAGCCGTACCCGTTCATGTGCCGCCAGGACGCGGGCGTGCCGCGGTCGGTCATGAGGAGCGACACCTGGTGGGCGGACTCGGGCGACAGCGTCCAGAAGTCCCACTGCATGTTGTTGTCGCGCAGGTGGTTGTCGGCGCGGCGCTTCTGCGAGTGGATGAAGTCGGAGAACTTCTGCGGGTCGCGGATGAAGAAGATCGGCGTGTTGTTGCCGACGAGGTCGTAGTTGCCCTCGTCGGTGTAGAACTTGATCGCGAAGCCGCGCGGGTCGCGTCCGGCGTCGGCGCTGCCGAGCTCCCCGGCGACGGTGCTGAACCGCACGAGCGACTCGGTGCGGGCGCCCTTCTGGAAGAGGCTCGCCCGCGTGTACTGGCTGACGTCCTCGGTGATCTCCAGGACGCCGTACGCCCCGCCGCCCTTGGCGTGGACGACCCGCTCCGGGACGCGCTCGCGGTTGAAGTGCGCCATCTTCTGGATCAGGTAGTGGTCCTGCAGCAGCAGCGGGCCGTTCGGGCCCACGGACTGCGAATGGGCGTCGCTCGGCGCGGGGATCCCGGCGTCGGTGGTGGTGGTCGGCCTGTCGGACATGGGCGCGGTCCCTCCTGGCTCCGTCGGCACTAACTTGAATGATTCAAGATAATGAAGCTTACATCTTTAGCCGGGGTGCTTGCCGCCCGTGTCATGCTGGGGCGTCCGATGACGGAGGTCCGTGGCGGGCCGGGGCGGAGGTGAGGCGATGGGCACGCGGAGGAAGGCGGTCGCCGCGGCGGCCGTGGCGGGGGCGATGGCGCTGACCGCGGCGGCGTGCGGCTCCGGCGACTCCGGCGGTCCCGGAGCGGACGGCGCGACATCGTCGGCGAGCGGGAAGGGATCCCCGGGCGGGACGCGGCCGGCGCCGCCCGCCAAGGAGCCGATCATCCTGGCGTTCGGCGGCGACACGCACTTCGAGGGGCAGTTGCGGTCCCGGCTCGGCGATCCGAGGAACGCGCTCGGGCCGGTCGCGAAGCAGCTGCGCGCCGCCGACCTGGCCATGCTCAACCTGGAGACGGCGATCACCTCGGGCGGGGGGACGCCCGCACCCAAGTCGTTCACGTTCCGCGCGGCGCCGTCCGCGTTCAAGGCTTTGCAGGGGTCCGGCGTGGACGTCGTGTCCATGGCCAACAACCACGGCATGGACTACATGGAGGGCGGGCTCCGCGAGTCCCTGGCCGCCATCAAGCGCAGCGGGTTCCCGGTCGTCGGAATCGGCAAGAACGCGGACGCCGCGTTCCAGCCGTACCGCGTCACCGTGAAAGGCAACAAACTCGCCATCGTCGGAGCGACCCAGGTACTGGACGACAACCTCATCCAGGCGTGGACGGCCACCGGCACCAAGGGCGGGCTCGCGTCGGCTAAGGATGTCCCCCGGATGGTGCAGGCGGTGAAGGAAGCGCGTAAGGGGTCGGACGTCGTCATCGTCCATCTGCACTGGGGCGCTGAACTGCAGCCGTGCCCGCTGCCGCGCCAGCAGGAACTCGCGAAACAGCTCGTCGCGGCAGGCGCCGACATCATCGTCGGCGGTCACGCGCACATTCCCCTGGGCGGTGGCTACATGGACGGCTCGTACGTCCACTACGGCATGGGGAACTTCGTGTTCTACTCCGCGAACGGCAAGACCGCCGAGTCCGGGGTGCTGCTCCTGAAGGTGGAGAACGGCAAGGTCACCAAGGACAAGTGGGCCCCCGCCAGGATCTCCGGCGGCCTCCCGATCCCACTGAAGGGCGCCGCGGCGACATCCGCCGTCAAGCGATGGAACGGGCTGCGCGAGTGCACCGGGTTGCAGGCGCGTCCGTCCTGAGCTTGGTGATCGATCCGTCCTCGCGCTGGACTCTCCCATTGTGGGAGGGCTGAGGGTGGTGCCCGTGAGCGATGATCTCCTGCCGATCGGGCGGTTCGCGCGGCTGTGCCGGCTAAGCGTCAAGCAACTCCGGCACTACGACGACCTCGGGCTGCTCGTCCCGGCGTGGACGGACCCGGCGTCCGGCTACCGCTATTACCGGCCCGGCCAGGCGCGGGACGCGCTGCTGATCGGCCTGCTGCGGTCGATGCACGTCCCGCTGCCGACCGTGGCGCGCGTCCTGTCCGCGGACGGGGACGGGGACGGGCGCGGCGCGGGCGTCGGGGGCGGCGTGGGTGACGCGTTGAAGGAGGCGCGTGACCGGATCGAGGCCGATGTCGCCCGGCGGCAGCGCGGCCTGCGACTCCTTGATCGCGTTGTCGCGGAGGGGCTGCCGGAGGCCGAGGTGTCGATCGTCCAGGAGCCGGCGCGTCGCGTGTTCACGGCGCGTGAGCCCGCGACGCCGTCGACGATCCCGGACGCGACCGGCGCCTGCGTGGCCCGGCTGCTGCACCGGATGTCACCGGACGGCCTGCTCATCGGGCTCTTCCCGCTGGACGTGGACGAGGAGTTCGATGTCCGGGTCGTCGTTCAGGCGGACGATGGCGACGACGTCCTGCCCGGTGGTTCGTTCGCGTCGGCCGTCCATGTCGGCCCGTACGAGGAGATTCCGCTCACGGTCCATGGCGTGCTCGCGTGGTTCGGCGACTACGGGCATGCGCCCGCCGGACCCATCCGCGAGGTGTACCTCAACGACCCCGCGACCACGCCGCCCGAGCACCTGGAGACCCGGGTGCAGATCAGAGTGGAGGACTCCCAGTGAGTGGTTGGTACGAAGCGTCCGAAGAACCGGAACTGGTGGAGTACGGGCGTGTGTCAGGGCTGGCCGCTACGGGGCGGGGTGAGCCGGGCGGCGTCGCTTACGGCGAGAGCGTCGGTGCGCTGTACGCCGTCATGGGCGTGCTCGGTGGGGCGATGGCGCCGCTGGAGGGCTTCTGGTGGGTCGAGGACGAGTGTTCGCCGTTCGACGTGCCGCGCGACCAATGGTGGTGGCATCTGTTCCTTCGCCTCCCGGACGACACCGAGTCGGTCGATCAGGCGCGTGAAGACGTGCGGTCGAAAGTGCCTGCCGCTGCGCGCGTCCAGCACGTCACGTTCACGGAGGGGCGATGCGTACAGATGCTGCACCGCGGGGCGTACGCGGACGAGCCCGCGTCCCTCGCCCGCATGTACGCGCTGATGAAGGACGCAGGCGTGACGCCGAATGGGCTGCATCATGAGATCTACCTGTCCGATCCCAGTGAGACAGACCCGGAGAGGATGCGCACGATCTTGCGCCAGCCCGTCCGGTAGCCGTATTGGACGGTCCGTCTCAGTGGCGTAGTTTCACGAGAAACGATGCGACGGACGGACGGACGGGCAGGCGGGTTCATGCGAGACCAGCGGGTGAGGTCGGGCGAGATCCGGCTGGCGGTGCGGGTGCGGGGCGAGGGGCAGGGGCAGCGGCCCACGGTCGTCCTCGTCCACGGCTACCCGGACACCAGCGCGATGTGGGACGAGGTCGCCGAACGCCTGGCTGGACGGTTCCGTGTCGTCGCGTACGACGTGCGCGGGGCGGGGGCGTCCAGCAGCCCGTCCGACCCGCTCGACTACGGGCTGGACGCGCTCATGGGCGATCTCGAAGCCGTCCTGGACGGTGTCGGTGCCGATGAGCCCGTCCATCTGGTCGGGCACGACTGGGGTTCTGTGCAGGGCTGGGAGGCCGTGATCGGTGATCGGCTGCGGGGTCGGATCGCCTCGTTCACGTCGATCTCCGGGCCGGACCGGCGGCACATGGCGCGCTGGGCCCGGCAGTCCGTCCGGTCCGGGCCGCGCGGCATCGTCCAGATCCTCGATCAGGCGCGGCGCAGCGTCTACATGCCGGTCCTGATGGCGCCCAAGATCGGCGAGGTCGCGGCCCGCCTGCTCGCCGCGGGGTTCCCACGGCTGATGGCCCGACGGGAGGGCGCCGACCCGCGCTCCGGCCACCCGGCCGCCACGCTCCCAACCGACGCCCGCAACGGCCTCGGCCTCTACCGAGCGAACCTGACCCGCCGCCGCTCAGCCCGCCCCGCCGACACCGGGAGCACCGGTGCCAGCGGGAGGACGCGCGACGTGGGGAGGACGGGCGACGGGCGGGGGACGGGTGACGCCGGGAGGACGGGCGACGCGGGGAGGACGGGCGACGCGGGAAGGAGAGGCGATGTGCGGGGGACGGGCGACGGCGGGAGGACGAGCGACGAGTGGGGGGCTGGCGACGCGCGGAGGACTGGCGGCGGTGGGAGGAGCGGTGACGTCCGCCCCGGCGGCGGGCGGACGGATGGGGATGGCTGGACGGACGTGCCCGTCCAGCTCATCGTCCCGGTCAAGGACCGGTACGGGTCCCAGTCGCTGCTGCTGTCCGCGCGTGGGCCGGTGTCGCGCCTGTACGTGCGGCGCGCGCCGGCCGGGCACTGGGTGGCGCGCAGCCATCCTGACCTCATCGCCGATTGGATCAAGGAGTTCGCCGAGCACATCGACGGCGGACCGGAGACGCCCGCCCTCGCCCGCGCACGCGCCGCGGGCGCGCCGCCCGGCAAGGACTCCGGCGGGCGCTAGGCGGAGGAGGCGGGCGTGGTTCGGCTGAGCGTCTGGCTGGGGGTCTCGCCGAAGCGCTGGCGGTAGTGGGCGGCGAAGCGGCTCATGTGGACGTACCCGGCGGCCTCGGCGACGTCCGAGATCGTGCGCGGGCCGGACGGTGCCGCGAGGAGGGCGGCGCGGGCGTGGTCGAGCCGTACGCCGCGCAGGAGCCGGGTGGGCGTCAGGCCCCATTCGTCCTGGCAGATGGCCTGGAGCTGCCGGACGCCGATGCCCGCCGCCGCCGCGATGTCGGTGACGCCGATCGGCCGGTGGTGATGGGCTTCGATCCAGTCGCGGATGACGCCGGCGAGATGGTGCGAGGGCCGGTCCTCGGGTTCGGCGAGGCTCGCGGTCGCCGTGTGCGGGAGGCCGAGCAGGATGGCGGTGAGCAGCGACTCCTCCAGGCTGCGCTCCGCCAGCGGGTGGAGCCCGCCGGTCGCCGTCGCATGGTCGAGGACGTCGCACACATGCCGCCACGTCCGCTCGACGATCGAGGACGGCACGAGCCCCGGTTCGCCGGAGCCGTAAAAGCGCAGCGGCGCGGTGTGCTCGCGTCCGAGGTGGCCGGCGAGGTGGTCGGCGAGCCGTCCGGTGCTCGTCGCGATGACGAGGCAGCCCATCATCGGAGGCGGCGTCATCCGCATCGGCTCGTCGTGGGACAGGATGTGGCCGCCGCCCGTCGTGTCCCGAGATTTCGTGACCCGGTACTCGACGTTCATGGGGGCCATCGGCGCGCACATGGCGAAGTGCCCCTCGGTCGGCGGCGTGTCCACGATGACGCCGCCACCCCCGTACCGCACCCAGACGAGGTTGATCGCGCCGACGCTTAGCGCGTTGACCTGGCCGTCCAGCGGCACGCCGGGCTGGAGGGCCTGGAGGTCGTGGCCCACGGCGTACGGCTCGACCGCGTCGTGCAGGACGTCGATGTCCGTGCTGATGACCCGCTGGTAGGCGGACAGGGGCGCTATCTCGCGCGATATCTCGAGTGAAGTCATGGTCATGTCGGTGGTCGTGGTGCCGTTACGTGACGGTCGGTGCGGATGTGTTCGGCGTGTCCCACCATTCTGCGCGAGCGCGCGGCCGCCGCAGACCAATGTCCAGATACAGCCACGACCGAACACGGCGCGCGAGCCCGCAGGACGCGTTCCGCGCCGCGCACGGCGAACGTGCTCAGCGGCCGCGCTCGGCGGACGTGCTCAGCGGCCGCGCTCGGCGGACGTGCTCAGCGGGCGTGCTCGGCGGGCGTGCTCACCGGACGTGTGGTGGCGGGTGTGTGCAGGGCGGGTGGTCAGATTGGGATGGCGCCCAGGACGAGCTGGTCGAAAGGGCCCGTGTCGTTTGGGCGCGGGCCGTTTGTCATCGCGTAGACGACGACTCGGGCGGGGTGTCGGCGCTGTTCCCGGGCTCGCAGTGCCAATTCCTGGACGACTTCGGCGAGGTGGGCGCCGCAGGAAGTGCGTCCGCCCGTCCGGTCTCTGGGGACGGACGCCGCCTCCAAGCACACGTGAAAGCAGGAGGACCGTCCGCAACAAGCCATCGAGCACGGCTTCCTGCAGTGGAGGGGAGGATAAGCGGGGTCGCTGTGCATCGGTGCCACTTTCGGCGTCGCGAAGTCGGCGACGAGCGGGGGGATTGATTGCCGGGAGGGAAGCGAATCGTCACGGAGTGAATCGCGGGGGTGCGAATTCAGTGACCCCTCGGGCAGCAGGACGTGCACATGTGCGCCTCCAAGACAGCGGCCGGGGCTGAGAACCTCAATGATGCACCAGCCCCTCCCTCATTTCAACGCGTACTGGATAGCCTGCCGCGCTCTCCGGCTAGCCGCCCAACCTCCCGCCTTCTGGTGTTTTAACCGAAATACCTAAATGGGGTCGGGTCTGGCGCGTCCGAAATGAGGTATGTCATCACTGTGGGTCTGGAACCTTCGGGAAGTCTGGCATCGGGTGGCATGGCGGTGTCCGGAGGTCCTGGATCGCCCCCGCTCGCCGGAGCGGCAGGCGGTGCACCTCAGCGCGGTGCGGCTTCCACGTAGAGTGGCGGGCATGGCCATGTGGGACGACGACGAACGGCGCCTCGCCGCCGGGCGCGTCACGTCATGAACGTCCGCGTCCTCACGTTCAACACGCTGTTCCGCGGCCGTTCGCGGGCCCGCCTGAGCGTGCTGGCCCGGCTCATCGAGGAATCGGACTACGACGTCGTCTGCCTGCAGGAAGTCATCTCGCCGCGAAATCTGGCCCATCTGCGGCGGGCGGTGAAGTCGTACCCGCACATCGCGCACGCGGCGACCTTTCCGGTGGTGCGCGGCGGCTTGGTCACTCTTTCGCGCCGGCCGATCACTCGCCGCCATTTCCAGTCGTTCACGTCCGTCCGTCCGGCCCGTCCCGAATGGCTACTGCGCAAAGGCGCCCTGTTCACGCGTGTCCAGCTTCCGGGCGGGTTCCTGACGGTCGTGAACACGCACCTTTCCGCGAACATGGACATGGACTGGTCCATGTCCAACGCCTACACAAGAGTCGAGGAATCCGAGCTGCGCGAACTGGCCGCCCTCATCGGAAAGCTCGACACGGCGGAACCGAAGGTCGTGATGGGCGACTTCAATGTCCCTCGGCCGCACGAGCTGTTCCGTGAGTTCGCGTCCGCCACCGGCTTGCGCGACGCTCTCGACGGCGACACGGCGCCCACCTTCCGTCCCGAGTACGCCGTCCTTGAGCCGATAGACCAGGTCCTCGTCACGCCGGGCATCGAGGCCACGACACGCCTGCTCTTCAAGGACCACGTCCGCCTCGCCGACGGCCGCCTCGTCCCGCTGTCGGACCACTATGCCGTGGAAGCGACCCTCACATTGCCCGCGAGCTCCTGATTTATGACTCGCGTGGGCGGCTTGGTGGCGGCTTGCCTTGAGCCCCCGGCCAAGGCGGGGTCGCCGACCGGGGGCTCTCGGGGCCTTCGCCTGGACGGGTCAGTCGGTGCAGACGGTGCCTGGCTTGGGCAGGACGCGGTCAGTCAGGTAGCGGTTGGCGGCGTCCCGGACGCACTTGGACACCATGAACATGCTGTAGTCATCGCCATCCCTGCTCAGAACAACGCTGCCGGGCAATTGTGAGGCAAGGACCCGGCCCTCAGAGTGCAGCGCGAGCGCCTGATGTGTGGACTGGACGACCAGCGCGGGCGGCGCGCCCCCCACCTTCCCACCGGAATCCACCGGCTTGGCGTCGATCGGCCAGCCGATGCAGCCCGCGTACCTGTTCCAGGAGCTGACCGCGCCGCCGAGATGCGGCGAGATCTCGGCGAGCCGCTTTCGCACCCAGGCGACCTGCTGGAACGTCCGGACCGGACGGGCGCTGTCCAGGCAGGTCGGCACCTGGGCCTGGACGAGATCGAGCGTCCTGTCGGGGTTGCGGGTGAATTCGGAGGCGTCGCCCGCCTGGGCCTTGGCGATGGCCTTCGCCAGTTCGGGCCACTGGATGAACGAGACGTTCATGAACTCCTGGGTGGCGACGCGGATGTCCTCGCCGGTCAGCGGACGATGGGCGCCACCGGCCACGGGAATGGGGTCTCGGTCCGCGCGGGCGACGAGGGCGTCGTACTCGGCGGCGACGTCGCGTCCCTTGAGCACGCAGTCGTCCGAGTGGGTGCACCAGGCGGCGAACCGGTTGAACGACTGCTCCGCTGCGCTGGCCTCATTGAAGATCCGGCGGAGGGGTGAGCCGGTGTTGTCCAGCGCGGTGTCCAGGTACATCGTGCGCAGGCGTCCGGGGAAAAGGTCGGCGTAGGTGCGTCCGAGAAGGTTGCTGTAGAGGATTCCGTACCAGTTGAGCTGTCGCTCCCCGAGGCCCTTGCGGACCGCCTCGACGTCGCGGGCGACGCTGGTGATGTCGACGTTGGCCATCAGCTCGCCGTTCCGGCGGACGCAGTCCCGCGCGAGGGCGCGGTTGTGGGTGACGAGCTTCTGGAACGCCCGCCGGTCGTCAGGGAAGTAGCTGACACCCGCCGGCCTGAGCGGCTCGGCGCAGCGGATCGGCGTGCTGCGTCCGACCCCACGCGGATCCAGGGCGACGAGGTCGAAGCGCTTCGTCATGTCCCCGGCGATGTGGGGGAGGCCCGCCCTCACCGCCAGCCTGAGCTGCTCGATCGCGGAGCGTCCGACGCCGTTGTTGAGCATCAGGGCGCCGACGCGACGCGCCTGATCGTCGGCCGGACGCCGAACGAGCGCCAGTTCGAGCTGCTCACCGCCCGGCCTGGACCAGTCGACCGGCACTCGCATCGTCCCGCACCGCATCCCCTGGAACTCGGTCTCGGCACACGCCCGCCACTCAATCCGCCCGAACGACTCCCCCTGACCGTCCCCACCAGGCCCGTCCCGGCCAGACACCTCCCCGCCGACCGTGGTCGCGCCGGACGCCTTCCCAGCGGTCGTGGTCGTGCCGGACGCCTTCGCGCCGGTCGTGTTCGCGCCGGTCGTGGTCGTGCCGGTCGTGGTCGTGCCGGTCGTGTTCGCGGCGGTCGTGTTCGTGCCGGTCGTGTTCGTGCCGGTCGTGTTCGTGCCGGTCGTGTTCGCGGCGGTCGTGTTCGTGCCGGTCGTGTTCGTGCCGGTCGTGTTCGTGCCGGTCGTGTTCGCGGCGGTCGTGTTCGCGGCGGTCGTGTTCGTGCTGGGCGGGTTCTGGCCGGGCGTGGCGAGAGCCGGTGTGATCATCATCGACCCGGCCGTTGCGGCGACGGTGAGTGTCCACGCTGCTCGCCGTGTTGCTCTGCTCATGTCCGGCACTCCTCGTAGCAAGCTCGAACCAACGCGAAAGCCTATCGCTATCGTTATAGGCTCTAACTAGAGTGAGGGAGCTACAGTGCCACGTCAAGAGGGCTGCCGGAGAATGCGTCCAGAAGTCCTATCGTCACTGGTGGCTGTGCTGAGCTGAGCTGACGGAAGAGGCGGTGACATGGCGGAGATCGTGGCGTCTCCCCGCGAGCGGTACCGGGCGCAGGTGCGGACGGAGATCAAGGAGCGGGCGTGGGAGCAGATCGCCACGGCGGGCGCGTCCGCGCTGTCCCTCAACGCGATCGCCAAGCAGATGGGGATGAGCGGCCCGGCGCTCTACCGCTACTTCGCCAACCGCGACGAGCTGATCACCGAGCTGATCCGGGACGCCTACCGCAGCCTGGCCGACGCCTTCCACGCCGCCGCCGAGGGCGGCACCGACCTCGCGGGCCTGGCCCAGACCGTCCGCCGGTGGGCGCTCGAGGTCCCCCACCGCTACTTCCTCATCTACGGGACGCCCATCCCCGGCTACCACGCCCCGCCCGACACCGCCAAGATCGCCGGGGAGCTGATGGCGATCATGCTCGATGCCTGCCCGCCCGTGCCGGCGGACGGCACCGCCCTCGACGCACATCTGGACGAACACACGCACTGGGGTCGTTCCCACCCCGCCCCGGTGCGGCGCCGCGCCCTGACCTTCTGGACGCGCCTGCACGGCGTGATCTCTCTGGAGCTCGCCGGCCACTTCAGCGGGATGGAATTCGACCCCGCCCTCCTGTACGAGTCCGAAGTGGACGGCCTGCGGAGCTGACCGCCCGGTCAGCCAGGCTTGCGGGCTTCGATGAGGAACCGGGACGCATGAGCGACGAACACGCCGTCCTCGCGGATCTGCTCGTGCAGGTGCAGCAGATGGCCGCGGCACGCGTCGACGGAGAAGCCCGGCACGATCCAGATCACCTTGCGCAGGAAGTAGACGACCGCACCGATGTCGAAGAATTCCATGCGCAGCCGTTCGAGGCGCAGGTCCTCGATTTCGAGGCCGGCAGCCACGGCGTCAGCGCTTTCGACGTCCGGATGGCGTTTCCGCCGCGCTTCGGGTTGCGGCCCGAGAAAGTACTCGGTCAGCTCGAAAACGCTGGCGGGACCGACATGCTGGGCGAAGTACGTACCGCCGGGTGCGAGGACGCGGGCGATTTCCGTCCACCAGACCGTGGCGGGGTGGCGGCTGACGACCAGGTCGAATGCCTCGTCGGCGAATGGCAGCGGCGGCTCGTCGGGATCGGCGACCACCACGACGCCCCTCGGATGCAGCAGCCGCGTGGCCTTGTCGACATTCGGCGGCCAGGATTCCGTGGCGACCATTATGGGCGGGAACCGGGCGGCGCCGGCCAGCACTTCACCGCCGCCGGTCTGGACGTCCAGCGCCGCTTCGGCCCTTGCCAGGCGTTCGCTCATCAGCCGCTGATATCCCCAGGACGGGCGCTGCTCCGTCGCCCGTCCGTCCAGCCAGGAGAAGTCCCAGCCCGCGACGGAGACGGATCCGGCCTCGGCGATCAGGTCCTCGAACGTGCGGTCCATGCTCCCATTGTCGCGGCAGGCGGCCCGGACTTGACCGCTGACCTGCGTCATGATCGGCTCGTGTGAGCGCCGCGGTGCATCCGGCAGGAGGACGTCGAGGGCATGGAGGCGCCGGATCATAGGACGACTTTGGAATCATCCCGCGACCGCCTCATGGCGTTCGGCAATCAGCTGATCGAAGTGCACATCTGGCTCCGCGAGGAACTCGCCTCGCTCCGCGAGAACCTCGACGCAAACGACGTGGACGACGCGGAGGCGCGTCCGCGCGAACTGCGGGCCCATCGCCTGACTTTCTGCACGGCGTTGAACCGGCACCACTCCGGCGAGGAGGACGGGGCATTCCCGGCCCTCGCGCAGCAGTTCCCCGAACTGCTCCCCGTACTGGACGAACTGCGCCGCGACCACCAACTGGTCGAGGAATCCCTCCAACGACTGGAGACACTCCTAGCCGGACTCGGCAAGGAATCAGACCCCCTCGCTGTGCGGAGAGAACTGGACAGCCTCGCCGTCCTGATGGAAACACACTTCGTATACGAGGAGAAGCGGATCGTGACGGTGCTCAACGCCCTGGACATGCCGGACTGGGAGCGCACTCACCCCGACTTCCTAATCAGCGAAACCGCCGCCCCCAGAGCCTGACCACCTCAGCCCGGGCTCAGCCTGGATTCGATTTCCATCAGAAGTTCTAGTGCCGCCTCGTCGTCCGTCCGGGCGAAGGCGGCGCTGACGGCTTCGGCGGCCTCGCCGCCGGTTAGCCAGTCGATGACCTGCTGGTATGAGCGGGAGGTGTTGTCCCAGTACCCGTTGGTGAAACGCGGTCGCTCTCGCCGCCAGATCAGGTTTTCCGTGACGAACTCATGCAGGTGACGGACGGCAGGTTCGGACATCAACGCACCGGCCCATTCGTTCAGCCAAGGGGTCATCTCGGAATTTGTGCCAGCGAGTGCGCAGATAGCAGAGCTCGCGGATGGGCTCGCGGGGAAGTCGGTGAGAGTTCGAGTCCAAAAGGCGTCCAGGAAGGCGGCGATGGCGTCGCGCTGTGGCCAGTCCCGCCATCCGGCCCGGCTGAGTTTGCCGAAGACGATTTCCACGTCCGGCCAGTCGAATGCGTCTTCGGTCGCCAGTTCTAGCAGGCGCGGAGCGAAATAGTGGAAATCCTCCGGGCCGCCCCAGGTGTTCAATACCTTGGCGGCGTACCGGGCCAGGTCCGCGGCGGTCAGGTCGCGGAGGGGACGGGCGAGCAGAGGCCGTCCCTCATCGGGGCCGACGCAGCAGGGGCACCCCTCCAGTTCCACGGGACGCGGGACGTCCGCGAACGCGGCATAGAGATCCTCGACCACCGCCTCGCGGGCCTTCTCAGCCATTGCGGAATCGTCCCATCCGAGCGGTTCGGACGCTAACCGCCGCCGCCGGCCGTTCGGAACTCGGTGATGTTGACCTTCTGCTTCGGCGGGCCGTCACCGGCCCCTGTGACGCTGCCGTCCTCGGCACCCGACTTCGCCACCTTGTCGATGATCTCCAGCCCGGATGTGACCCGGCCGAAAATGGTGTAGTTGGGCTCCAGGGACGTTGTGTCCCCGTAGATGATGAAGAACTGGCTGCCATTGGTGTTCGGCCCGGCATTGGCCATCGCCACGGTGCCGCGGGTGTAACCGGACCCGGTCGCGATCTCGTCCGCGAACTGGTAGGAGGGCCCGCCGGTTCCGTTCCCTGACGGGTCGCCGCACTGCAGGACCTTGAGGGTCTCGCCTGTCGTGAGGCGGTGGCATGTGGTGTTGTCGTAGTACTTCTTGCTCGCAAGGTGGGCGAGTGAGTTCACGGTGCAGGGCGCCTTGGCGGGGTCCAACTGCACTTCCAGCGTGCCGAGGTTGGTTTTGATGGTCGCCCGTTGCGGCTGGGTTGCGGGCACCTGGGACGGCGGTTCTCCTACGTCTTTGACGGTCGTGCCAGTCGTCGGCGAGTAGGTACAGGTTTTCGTTGAGGGATTCGGTTGCGTCCCCGTCCGCCCGGCGCCCGTCCCGCCTCCGGTCCCCGTCCTTGTTGCATCGCCCCTGAGCAGGACCGCGGCGGAGACCCCTCCGGTGACCAGGAGAACAGCGGCGGCCGCGCCAGCGACGATCAGAGGTGGACGCCTTGACCGTCCAGGCGCCGCTGGGTTCGTCGGTTGCGGGAACCCTGCGGGAGGCGGTGGCGGCCCACCAATCGGCGCCGTGCCCTGCTGATAGGGGCCGAACGTGGGTGAGCCTGTTGGGGGAGCGCCGGGCCAAGGCCGTCCAGACGCGTGCGCCGCTGGGGCGTCGGCCGCCAGCGGGGATGGCGCGAGGAAAGGCGGTGCGAGTGCGGCGGCCGATGTCCCTTCGGCGAGCAGGCTCGCGCGGGCATCCAAATTCGCGTCGGCGTCTGGGGCCGCACTCGGATCTGCGTCGGCGTCCGGGGCGGGGATCGGGGCTCCGTTCACGTCCGGCCGGTTGCCGAGCAGGCGCTGCAGGAGCTGCAGTGCGGTCGGGCGGGCCGCCGGGTCCTTGGCCAGGCAAGACGCGACGAGCGCGCGCAGCTCTCCAGTCAGCGCGCCCAGCTGCGGCTCCCCATGCAGGACGCGCTGCATGATGGCCGCCACGTTGTCGCTGCCGAACGGCGGGACGCCATTGGCGGCGAACGCCATCGTGCACGCCCACGCGAACATGTCCAGGGGCGGGCCGCCCGCCAAGCCCGCCACCTGCTCCGGCGCCATGAAGGCCGGTGTGCCGACCGCGCCGGTCATGGTGGCCGAGGTGGCGTCGAGCGGACGGGCGATGCCGAAGTCGATGACCCTCGGGCCGTCCTCGCCGAGCAGCACGTTGGCCGGTTTGAAATCGCGGTGGACGACGCCCGCCTCATGGATCGCGGCCAGCGCGGTGGCGGTGCCGATGGCCAGCCTGACCAGCTCGCCGCCGGACGCCACACCCTGCTCGGCGATGTGCTCACGCAGCGACGGCCCGTCGATGTACTCGCTGACGATGTACGGGACGTCCTCGTCCGTCCCGGCGGCGAGGATGCGGGCGGTGCAGAACGGCGCGACCCGCCGGGCCGCGGCCAGCTCCCGCTCGAAGAGCGTCCGGGCGCGGTCGTCATGGCCGATCCCGGCGTGCAGGAGTTTCACCGCGACGCGCCGGTCCGTGTCCGATTCGCCCAGGAAGACGCTGCCCTGGGCGCCCTCGCCGATCCGGGCCGTCAGCCGGAACCCGGCGACCTCGCGGGGATCGTTCGAGCGCAGCGGGCGAGGGTCGGGCATTCGGGACCTCCACGGCGGAAGCGGAGAGAGCAGATTATCCACAAGTCGCCGATCACCGGACGGCGGCCCTAGGACGACGCGGCAATGAGATCGCGATACCACCCGTAAGACTTCTTCGGCGTGCGTTTCTGCGTCTCGTAGTCGACGTGGACGAGACCGAAACGCGGATGGTACCCCTCCGACCATTCAAAGTTGTCCAGGAGCGACCAAGCGTAATAGCCGCGAATGCCGATGCCCTCGTCGATGGCGGTCCGCATGGCCTCGATGTGGGCGTCCATGAATTCGATGCGGGACGAGTCGTCCACCATACCGTCGGGGCCGATCTCGTCCGGGAATGAACAGCCGTTCTCGGTGATGTAGAGCGGCGGCGGCGAGTACCGCGACTGGAGGTCGCGCAGCAGGGACAGGAAGGCGTCAGGGACGATCGGCCAGCCCATCCCGGTCGTCGGATATTCGCCGATGTCGGTGATCTCGAACGGCAGCGGACCTTCGCCCGGGTTCTTGAGACGCGTCGGCTGGTAGTAGTTGACGCCCAGGAAATCGATGGGCGTCGCGATGACGGCGGCGTCCTCAGAACGGACGAACGAAGGGTCCCCCATGACATCGGGATAACGGCCGAGAAGGACGGGATCGGTGAACAGCCGGTTCATGAACCCGTCGAATGCGTCCGCGGCCGGCTGGTCGTCGGGAGTCGCGGCCCACGCCGGGGAATAGTGGTTCGTCAGGCCGATCTGGCGGGCGCCACGACCGCGCAGGGCGTTGACGGCGAGACCGTGGCCGAGGAGCTGGTGGTGCGCCGCGGGAAGCGCGTCGAGCATGAGCGTCTGGCCAGGCGCGTAGACGCCGAACGCGTAGCCGTAGGCCATGACGACCACGGGCTCGTTCAGAGTTATCCACATCTCCACGCGGTCCGCGAGCCGCTCGGCCGCGAGGTAGGAGAATTCAGCGAACCGGTAGGCGGTGTCACGGCTCATCCAGCCGCCTGCGTCTTCGAGCGGTTGCGGGAGGTCCCAGTGGTAGAGAGTGGCGGCGGGGGCGATACCGGCGGCGAGCAGGCCGTCCACCAGGCGGTCGTAGAAGTCGAGGCCCTTCGGGTTGACGGGCCCGCTCCCGGACGGCTGGACGCGCGGCCACGCGATCGAGAACCGGTACGAGCCGACCCCGAGCCCCGCCATCAGCGCGACGTCCTCCGGCCACCGGCGGTAGTGGTCGCAGGCGACGTCGCCCGTGTGGCCGTCGCGGACGCGTCCGGGCGTGTGGGCGAAGGTGTCCCACGTGGACGGGCCCCGCCCGTCCTCCTCGACCGCGCCTTCGATCTGGTAGGCGGACGTGGCGACGCCCCAGCGGAAGCCGTCCGGAAGCCCCATCGCGTTCCCTCCCCGAGCCCGCCCGGAAATGCGAATTACTTTCGGATATTACGCACCCGGATGGTGCGCACGGAAGAGTCCCATGACCTTGGGGTGGTGAACGGCACGTTGCGCATGCCGGAGCCCGCCGTGTTCGGGTGACAATGGTGGCGTGACCGATATCCGGACTCCCCTCCGCCGTCGTCCCGCCCAGCGCCGCAGCGCCGAACGCGTCCAGCGGATGCTCGACGCCTGCGCGGACATCCTCGACGAGGACGGCTACGACGGCCTCACCACGACGCGCATCGCCCAGCGCGCCGACGTGGCCATCGGCTCGGTGTACCAGTTCTTCCCCGACAAGCGCGCCGTCGCGCAGGCGCTCGCCCTCCGCAACCTGGAGGTGTTCGGGGAGCGCATCTCGGCGCGGCTGGCCGCGGGCGGCTTCGGCGACTGGTCCGACACGGTCGGCGTGATCATCGAGATCTTCGTCGAGATGCACCGGACCGTGCCCGGCTTCCGCGTGCTGCGGTTCGGCGACGTCGCCGACGTCAACCTGCTCGACTCCCACGCCGACAACAACGCGGTGGTCGCCGGCCGGCTCCGCCAGATGATCGTGGAGTCGTTCGGCGTCCAGGACACCCCGCGCCTCGCCACCGCGCTCGCCATCGCGGTGGAGGCCGGCGACGCCGTCCTGAAGATGGCCTTCCGCCGCGACCCGGGCGGCGATCCGCTGATCGTCGCCGAGGCGGAGCGGCTGATCCACGGCTACCTGGCGTCGCATATCGAGGAGGCCTGACCGCACTCCGCCATCTGTGGCAGACTCCGCAAAACGCTACAGAACGGGTGAGTTCGCTGGACGAGGAACGGCTCCAGGCGCAGAACACGCTGCTGATCCGGCAGCGGGTTCGCCTGATGGTGAACCAGTACGAGGTGCACGCCGAAGCCCCGGGCGGCGACGAGGGCGAACTGCTCGCCTTCGCGCAGCAGAAGCGCCTCGCCTTCAAGGAGCAGGTCACCCTCTACGCGGACGACGCCAAGACCCGTCCGATCCTGGGATTCAAGGCCCGCAAGCGCATCGACTTCGCGTCCGCCTACGACATCACGGACGCGAACGGCCAGCCGATCGGCGTCTTCCGCAAGGACTTCAAGAAGTCGCTTCTCGCCTCGACCTGGCACCTGGAGCAGCCCGGCCTCGGCGTCACGACGGGCAGCGAACGCAACAAGACCGTCGCGGTCCTGCGACGCATCTGGCAGTTCATCCCCTACGTGGACGCCCTCCCGTTCGCCTGGCCGTACCACTTCGACTTCTACGCCGGCGACCAGCTCGTCTTCTCCGTCGTCAAGAAGTTCGGCTTCCGCGACCGCTACGTCGTAGAAATCAAAGACCCCCGCCTAGACCGCCGCCTGGTAATAGCCCAAGCCGTAGGCCTAGACGCCCTCCAATCCCGCTAACCCAACCCCGCCCTCGACCGGCCGCCTCCGACCTCGCGCCGACCGATCGCCCCGAGCGCTGCGCTGACCGGCCGCGTGGTCGGCTGGTCGCCTTCGGGTGGCGTGTCGGCTGTCTCATGTGTGGTCTGTCGACTGGCCGCTTCGGGTGGCGCGGTGGTTGGTTAGCTCGGGTGGCGCGTGCCGGGGTGGTTGGCTCGGGTGGCGTGCTGAGTGGACGTTGTGGGTTGTTTGTGGGGGGCTTCTGGGGTGGTGGTTGGTTGTTTGGGCGAGTTTGTGCTGGTCGTCGGGGTGGGTTGCTCGGGGGTTAGGTGTTCGGGTGGGGGCGGGGTAGGCAGCGTGTTCTCGCACGGGGCTGGTCCTGTGAGGGTTTTACATGTTACGAAGGTGTGTAAAGCGGTGGGCGGAGCAGACTCGCGTCGCGATCGGGCGGCGCACCCCCGGAGGAGGATTCCGCGTGAGTTCCTACGACCTCTACGCCACGCCTGTCCCCACGGACACGTGGAACGTCCCCATGGCGGGCGACGCCCGGTTCACGTGGGAGTACGACGAGGGCCGCGACCGGCTGCTGAACCTGTACCAGAAGGGCAAGGACAAGCAGTGGGACGCGCAGAAGCGCATCGACTGGGATGTCGAGGTGGATCCGGTCAACGTCGCGGGGCTGCCGGAGAACTTCAACCCGCTCTTCGGGTCGGACATCTGGGAGAAGATGCCGCAGAAGGAGCGCGACGAGTTCGGACGGCATCAGGGTTCGTGGCTGTTCAGCCAGTTCCTGCATGGTGAGCAGGGCGCGTTGAACGTGTCGGCGCGCATCGTCCAGTCCGTGCCCGACCTGGACTCCAAGTTCTACGCCGCCACCCAGACGATGGACGAGGCGCGCCATGTCGAGCTGTACACGAAGTTCGTGCACGAGAAGATCGGCATGTACTACCCCGTCAACCAGGACCTGGCGAAGCTGCTCGCCGAGTCGCTGGAGGACAGCCGCTGGGATCTGCCGTACCTCGGCATGCAGGTCCTGATCGAGGGGCTCGCGCTCGCCGCGTTCGGCCTGTACCGCGACATGTCGACGAACGCGCTCGTCAAGCAGCTCCTCGCGTATGTGATGCAGGACGAGGCGCGGCACGTGGCGTTCGGACGGCTCGCGCTCAAGGACTACTACGCCGAGCTCACCGACAAGGAGCGCGCCGAGCGCGAGGAGTTCGTCGTCGAGGGCTGCTACCTGATGCGCGACCGGTTCAAGGGGCGCGAGGTGTTCGAGCAGCTCGGCATGCCGGTCGAGAAATGCATGGAGTTCGTCGACAACTCCGACATGTACACGCTCTATCAGTCGCTGCTGTTCAGCCGGATCGTCCCGTGCGTCCGGGATGTTGGGCTGTGGGGCGAGAAGGTGCAGGCCGCCTATGCGGACATGGGCGTCCTCGACAATGCCAAGGCCGACCTCGAAGCGCTGATGAAGCAGGACGAGGAGATCGCCGAAAAGGTCGACGAGGAGCGGTACGCGGCCGAGCTCGCCGGGCGCAAGGAGGAGGTCGACCAGGCCATCTCCCTCGGCGCGGCCGAATAGCGGCCATCGGGTCGAGCGGGGGCGTCCTTCGGGGACGCCCCCGCTTCGCATTTCGGGGAACTTTGTTGGAACTTGTCACCATTTGGTGCGCGTGGGGATGTCGGCGGACGGGTTCAGTAGATCTATATGGCGTTTACCAATTGATTCTCCAATTGGCGGTGCGCGCCGGGGGGCTGTACTAACGTCCCCGCTCGACGGTGCGCCGGATTTGCAAACCGCGCGGGCGCGCACCTACACGTGCAGGGTCAGTCCGAAATCCCCGGGGGGAATCATGAATCGATCCGCCAGAAGCCTGCTGAGCGTCTCCGTCCTCGCGCCGGTCGTCGCGGCGTTCGCCGTGGCGGCCGCACCGGTGAGCGCCGCGCCCGGCGCGTCCACCACGCTCCTCTACGAGGCGGCCGCCGTGGCCGGGCCCGTCACCGGCGCGCTCCCCGAACCGGTCGGGCAGACGGCGGGCCAGACCGCCGAGACGGCGACGGGCGCGGTCGACGGCGTCCTCGACGCCGCGCCCGCGTCGCCCGGCCTTCGCTCCGGGAGTGCGGAGCGGTGCAAGTTGAACCCGGGCAAGACGGTCAATTCCCACGCCGGGACGAGTCTGCCGAACACCCCGCTGTCCCTTGGCAAGGCCCCGCTGGGCGGGCTTCCCAAGGGCGACTGCCTCTCCGCCGGCCGCCGCGCGGGGACGGACGACCTGCCCCCGCCGACCGACGCCGTCGCCAGGGTCCCGCAGGCGCTCGTCAAGGACGCCGAAAAGGTCGGCACGGCGGTGCGCAACAGCAAGCTCGGCGGGCTGCCGGGCGTGGACAACGCGCTCCCCGGCGGACGGACCGCCGACCGGTCCGCTGCGGTGCCGGGTGGTCAGCGGGCTGCCATGCCGGTCAGCATGGCGCTGGCCGGTGTCCCGTCCGCGCTTGGTTCTGGGCCGGTGCCCGGGCTGCCAGACGTTCCGTCCGCGCTCGGGTCCGTGCAGCCGGCCGGGCTGCCGATCGGTACGACGCTCTTCCCGCGGGCCGGACGGGTCGCGCAGCCGGGGCCGTCCGACGACCTGCTCGGCCAGGCGAACGGCACGGTCAACCAGGTCGGCGGCGAGATCGGTCAGACAGAGAGCAGCGTCGGCAGCGTGGTGGAGGTGCTGAAGGCGCGGGGCGGCGCCGCGAAGCGGACGGCGGACGGCCCGCTGTCCCTGCCGGACGCGGGCGGGATCGGGCTCCCGGAAACGTCCGGGCTCGGGCTTCCGGAAGCGTCCGGGCTCGGGCTTCCGGAGGCGCCGGGACTCGGCTGACGATCACCGGGACGGGGCGTTGCCCCGCAG
>NZ_JBIRAY010000029.1:0-48011 GCF_044326405.1 Actinomadura sp. 1N219
ATCGGCACCGCCACCGAACTCCGCACCGGCGACCCCGCACTGCACCACCTCATCCTCGACGTCCACCAGAACGGCGCCGTCGACCATTACCAACTGCTCCTCGGCGTCCGGCGCGACCTGCCCGACCCGCTGCGGCCGGTCGAGATCGGACGGCTGTCCGGCGAGCAGGGGATCGAAGGGCATGTGTACGACGCCGTCCACGACCCGGAGCTGACCGGCCCGCTGCTCGCGCACATGGCGAACGCGGCGGCGGTCGGGCCGCTGCGGTTCCGCCGCGCGCCCGGCGCCGGGATCCGCGCGGACCTGGACGGCGTGCCCGCCGCGGCCGAGCAGAGCAACACCTCGCTGATCTTCGGCGACGTCCACATCCTCAAGCTCTTCCGCCGCCTGTCCCCCGGCGTGAACCCGGACCTCGAGGTCAACCTGGCGCTCTCCCGTGAAGGCTCCGGGCACGTCCCGGCCGTCCACGGCTGGATCGAGCTGGAGCCCGGGACCGGCGGCGCCGGGGACGAGCCGACCACCCTCGCGCTCCTCTCGGAGTACCTGCGCAGCGCCACCGACGGCTGGCAGTTCGCGCTGACGAGCGTCCGCGACTGGCTGGCGCAGCCCACGCCGCCCGGCCCGCCGGCCGGGGCGCCGGCCGGGCCCCTCGCGGCGAGCGACGCGGGCGCCGCCGGCGGCGACTTCGCGGCCGAGGCGGAGCGGCTCGGCGCGGCGACCGCCGAGGTCCACCGCGATCTCGCCGCCGCGTTCGGCGTGACGCAGGCGCCGCCGTCCCAGGTGCGGGACACCGTCTACGCGATGAACGAGCAGCTCGACCAGGTCAGCGCCGCCGTCCCGGAGATCCGCCCGTACGCCCACGCGCTCCGCGCGGCGTTCGACGAGCTCGCGGCCGGCGCGGAGACGCTGCCTGTGCAGCGCGTCCACGGCGATTACCACCTCGGTCAGGTCCTGCGCACTGACACCGGCTGGGTGCTCCTGGACTTCGAGGGCGAGCCCGCCCGCACCCCCGCCGAGCGCCGCGCCCCCGCGCATCCGCTGCGGGACGTCGCCGGGATGCTGCGCTCCTTCGAGTACGCGGCGCGGTTCCTGATCACGCGGGACGGCGACCTCCCGCCGGACACGGCCGACGCGCTGGAGCTGCGCGCCCGTGCATGGGCGGAACGCAACCGGAAGGCGTTCTGCGACGGTTACGCGGCGGCGGGCGGGCACGATCCGGCCGCGCACGCTGCGCTCGTGCGGGCGTTCGAGTTCGACAAGGCGGTCTACGAGATCCGGTACGAGGCGCGGAACCGTCCGGCGTGGCTGCCCGTCCCGCTCAAGTCCCTCGCGCACCTCACCGGCTGACCCGGACGCGAGCGGTCAGAGGCCGACGGTCGACGGACGCGCCGGGTCAGAGGTCGATGGAGTAGTCGAGGACGACGCGGTCGGCGGGGAGCACGATGTCGCGGCAGACCTCCAGCACGTCGTCGCGCGACAGCAGCCGCCGCGTGATCGCGAGGACGGGCACCCCGCGGGTCATGCGGAGCGTCTCGGCCTCGTCGGGGGTCGGCATCCGGGAGCGGACGGACTCCTCGACGCGGGTCGGCGGACGCCCGAGGTACGCGAGCTGCGCCAGCGTCCCGCCGGGCCACGGCTCGCGGGCCGGGTCGGAGACGGGCGTGTCGCCGACGAGGTCCCACGGCAGGTAGTTGACGGAGATCTGCTGCGGCTCGCCGCGCGAGTAGAAGACGAACCGGCGGCGCAGCAGCTCGGTCCCGGACGGCAGCTCGAACAGCGCGCCGAGCTCGTCGTCCGCCCGGACGCGGGTGAACATCCGGTCGAGCCGGTACTCCTCCCAGGTGATCTTCTGGTCGCGGGTGAACGTGGTCTCCGGGACCGCCATCGGCCGGGTCACGGCGCGGTAGCGGTCCATCGCCACCCGACGCGCGGGCGGGACGACCCGGACGAGCGTGCCGCCGCCGCGGCGCGTCTCGACCAGCCCCTCCCCGCGCAGCAGGGCGACGGCCTGCCGCACGACGATTTCCGAAACGCCGTGCGCGTCGCACAGGTCGGCGATGGTCGGCAGCCGCGTCCCTGGCGGAAGGCTGCCGTCCCGGATCCCCTCTCGCAGCGTGTCGGCGATGCGCAGGTAGGCGGGACGGTCCGGCACCGGCGTCACCTCCCCTTCCTTCCGGGCGCGCCTTCCGGCCGTTCGAGTAGGCGTTCGACGCGGCGTTCGATCCTGCTCCGCCCTCCCTTTGATCCATACCTTCCATGCGCTATCCGCGGGGGCACGGTCCGCTTACGGACAGCTTGACACCTCTCAGCCCGAGTAAGACTTTTGTATACAGAAGAGCGGCCTCGGGGAAAGGACGACCTTGATGGGCGACTTCGATGATCTGAAGGCGGCCATCGAGGAGGAGTTCCCGGGCTGGCAGGTCTGGCGCAGCGACGCGGGACGCTGGTATGCGACCCGCAGCGGCGATCTCACCGATGCCCAGCTCCAGGCGGGATACGCGATGACGGTGGCCGCCGACGACCCGGCGGGCCTCCGCCGCCTGCTGGTCGACCAGACGCGCGAGGAGCGCGGAGAGAGGTGACGCGACGTCGTGGGGAACGGCGCGGCCCGGTCCGCGAGCGGGGGCGGACCGGGCCGGGACGTTCCGGTACGGCAGGTACCTATGTCGCTGAGGTGACACAGGAGTGGATTCCACGGTGGCGGGGTCGATGTCACCGCTGGGGCCAGGTAGACGTGGCCGCACGGGCGGCGCTAATCGGCGCGACCCCCTCGACAAAGAGTCGCGCCGTCCGTGCGGTCGCAACACGCGTCCGACCTCCGCGTCGGTCCCTCCCGACCCGGAAACTCTCAAGCTCCCGGAAACAGGTTCCCCAGGGACGTGAGATCGGCGATTCTCGGGGCACCTCTCATGCATGGCACGGGTCACGCGCGCGGAGATCGACCGGCTCGTCGGCGGCGACCACCACGATCCGCACGGCGTGCTCGGCGCGCATCCGGGCCGGGACGGCGTGACGGTCCGGGCGCTGCGGCCGCTGGCCGAGCGCGTCGAGGTCGTCCTGCCGACCGGCGACCGGCATCCGCTCCGCCACTTCCACCAGGGACTGTTCACCGGGACGCTGCCCGCGGGCGCGTCGCTGTCCGGGGACGACGACGGCGCGGCGCCGCTCGCCGTCCCCGACTACCGGCTCGCCGTCACCTACGCGGACGGCGGCGAGACGATCCAGGACGACCCCTACCGCCACCTCCCGACGCTCGGCGAACTCGACCTGCACCTGATCGCCGAGGGGCGGCACGAGGAGCTGTGGCGGGCGCTCGGCGCGCAGGTCCGCGGCTACGCGTCGGCGTTCGGCACGGTCACGGGGACGGCGTTCGCGGTGTGGGCGCCGACGGCGCGCGGCGTGCGCGTGGTCGGCGACTTCAACCACTGGGACGGGCGCGGCCACCCGATGCGGTCGCTCGGCTCGACCGGGATCTGGGAGCTGTTCGTCCCCGGCGTCGGCGACGGCACGTGCTACAAGTTCGAGATCCTCGGCGCGGACGGCGTCCTGCGCACCAAGGCCGACCCCATGGCTCGGTGCACGGAGCGTCCTCCTGCGACGGCGTCGCGGGTCTACACGTCGTCCTATGAGTGGGACGACGGCGAGTGGATGGACGGCCGCAAAGACCGCGACTGGCTCCACGAACCCATGAGCGTGTACGAGGTGCATCTCGGTTCGTGGCGTCCAGGGCTGGGCTACAAGGAACTCGCTGACGAACTGACCTCGTACGTGCGCGACATGGGTTTCACGCACGTGCAGCTCTTGCCGGTCGCGGAGCACCCGTACGGGCCGTCGTGGGGCTACCAGGTGACGTCCTACTACGCGCCGTCCGCACGGTTCGGCTCCCCGGACGATTTCCGCCACCTCGTCGACCGCCTGCACCAGGCCGGTATCGGCGTCCTCGTCGACTGGGTTCCCGCGCATTTCCCCAAGGACGAATGGGCGCTGGCCCGTTTCGACGGCACCGCCCTGTACGAGCACGACGATCCGTCGCGCGGTGAGCATCCCGACTGGGGGACGCTCGTGTTCAACTACGGACGCGCAGAAGTCCGTAACTTCCTGGTGGCGAACGCGTCGTACTGGCTAGAGGAATTCCACATCGACGGGCTGCGCGTGGACGCCGTCGCCTCGATGCTGTACCTCGACTACTCGCGCAACGAAGGCGAGTGGACGCCCAACATCTACGGCGGCCGCGAGAACCTGGAGGCCATCTCGTTCCTCCAGGAGATGAACGCGACGGTCTACAAGCGCAACCCCGGCATCATGACGGTCGCCGAGGAATCGACGGCGTGGCCTGGCGTGTCGCGTCCCACGCATCTCGGCGGGCTCGGGTTCGGGTTCAAGTGGAACATGGGCTGGATGCACGACACGCTCGAATACCTGCGCCACGAGCCCGTGTTCCGGCACTACCACCACAACGAGATCACGTTCTCGCTGGTGTACGCGTTCTCGGAGAACTACGTCCTGCCGCTGTCGCATGACGAGGTCGTCCACGGCAAGGGGTCGCTGCTCAGCAAGATGCCGGGGGACGCGTGGCAGCAGTTCGCTGGGCTGCGCGCCCTGCTCGCCTACATGTGGTCGCACCCCGGCAAGCAGCTGCTGTTCATGGGGCAGGAGTTCGGGCAGGGCGCCGAATGGGCCGAGGAGCGTCCGCTCGACTGGTGGCTGCTGGAGAACGCCGCCGAAGGCGCCCACCACCTGGGCATGCAGAAACTCGTCCGCGACCTGAACCGCGCCTACAAGGACGAGCCCGCACTGTGGACGCGCGACAGCGACCACGAGGGCTTCCGCTGGATCGACGGCAACGACGCCGGTGGCAACACCCTCTCCTACCTGCGCTTCGGGACGTCCAAAGCCAGTTCCCAGGAGGGTGCCGACCCGCCCGCCCTGGCGTGCGTCGTCAATTTCGCAGGCAACCCGCACGAGAACTACCGTCTCGGACTGCCCCGCGAGGGCAGGTGGCGCGAAATCGTCAACACCGACTCGTTCGACTACGGAGGCAGTGGCGTCGGCAACCTCGGACACGTCGAGGCGACCGCCGAACCCTGGCACGGCCTGCCCGCGTCCGCGGTGCTGCGCGTTCCGCCTCTGGGGGCGGTGTGGCTCGTCCCTGAATAAAGTGGCGGAATGACCACCGCGCAGCGTCTGCACATCGTCCCGTCACAGTTCATGGTGGAGCACCTCCCGAACGCGACGTTCCCCGAGGACGACGAGTGGATCGCCCTAGTGCGCGCCCCCGAGGGACTCACCGTGGTCAGGGACGCGTCCCCGTTCGCGGAGGCGGAACGCTGGATCGGCTTCTACGGTGACGCGAGCCACGGGCTGGACACACCGGGAATGCTCGCAGCGATCGTCGGCCCACTAGCCGCTGCCGGAATCTCGGTTTTCGTCGCGTCCACCTTCCACGCCGATCTCGTCCTCGTCCCTGAGCACCGCCTGAAGGACGCGATCATCGCGCTCCGCGACGCAGGCCATCGCGTAGAGAACTCAGCCGGAAACCAGCCGGGGAGCTAGAGGCGTTCGAGGAGCCAGCGGGGGCCGGTGACGGCGGCTCCGGCGGCGCGGCACCGGGCCTTCAGCTCCCGGTCGGCCGTCACCACGAGCTGGACGGTGTCGGGCCCCGCCTCCTGCACGAGCTCAACGATCCGGTCGTCGCCGCTGCCCGGAGCCGCCACGACCCGCACCCCGTTGGCCGGTGCGTCGGCGACACCCCTCGCCGCGCCCTCGACCACCAGGACGACCTCCGGGAAGCAGCGGTCGAACGGGACGAGCCCGTCCGGCACGCCCTGCACACCGGCGTCGAGGGCCTTCAGGTCGTCGCGGAGCCTGGCGTTCGCGCCCGCCCGGTCCTTCCACCAGCCGTCGGCGCGGGCGCCCACGACGTTCGCCGCGTCCACGATGAGAACGAGACCCTTCATCGCGTCCTGCAACCGCGGCCATGACCGCGCGAACGGCGCGAACAGTTTCCGGTCGGTGACTTCCTCTGCGCGCACCCATTCGGCACGGCGCGTCTCCCTCGACGCGGGCTCGACGGGAACGTGCTCGGTCAGCGAACCCATCACGGACGTGAACGACCAACCGCCGTGGTCCTCGACGCTCGTGCCGTGCACGGTCACGGTCCCGACGTCGAGCGTGCACTCCTCGGACGTCTCCCGCAAGGCGCCGGTCACCGCGTCCTCATGGCTGTGCAGGGCGCCGCCGAACATGCCCCACGTCCCGCCGCCGATCCCCCACCACGCGCGCTGCTGCAACAGGATCCACAACTGGCCGCCGGCGTCGCGATGGTAGGCGAGCAGCCCGGCCGCGCCGAAGCGTCCCCAGTGCGTGTGCCCGAGGTCGCAGCCGGCCCAGCCGTCGCCGTCTCCCATGCGACGACGATATCCGCTGGCACGTCCGCGGCGGCCCGCGCCGCAACCGGGCGGCTCAGTGACGAACGGCACAGGCCCGCGCCCGGGATCACCGAATAGCATTCCAGTGGTCGACCCGATCAGAGGGAGCGAAGTTGAGCGTCGAGGCGGGCCCCGAGGCCCACCGGCGGGCCGCCGAGCTGTGGAACACGCTGTCGGGCGCGGAGCTGATCCAGGCCATGGCGGACGGCCGATTCCCCGAAATCTCCGACATCAACCAGTACATCGGCCAGGTCATCGCCTCCGCCGAGCCGGGCCGGGTCGTCATCTCCTGGACGCCGTCCGAGAAGCTCTGCAACCCCGGCGGAACCGTGCACGGCGGCTACATCGCCATGATCCTCGACAACGCGGTCTGCCTCGCGGCCACCAGCACCTGCGAGCACTTCATGCCGATGCTGACGCTGAACCTGAACATCGACTACCTCCGCGCCGTCCGGACGGGCGAGACGCTCACGGTCACCGGGACGTGCGTGCACGCCGGCGGCACCCGCATGGTGTCCAACGCGGTGATCGCCGACGCGCGCGGGCGCACGCTCGCGCAGGCGTCCTCAAGCGTGATCCCGAACAAGGCCTTCGCCCGCTGACGGACCGCCCGGCCGGACGGGAGCGGAACGGCGGAACGGGACGGCGGGCGCGGGAAGGCCCGCATCCGAGCGCATAGGCTGGGCGCATGGTTGATCCCGGCAACGTCGTCAACGTGATCAAACAGGCCCGCGACCGGCGGACGGCCCCGCTGATCCTCGAACTCGACCTCACCGAGGGCATCGTCGAGGTCGCGCCGTCCGACCCGATCTCCGCGATCCTGTCCATGCGCCGGACGAGCCTGCGGGACGTCCTGGACGGCCTGCGCCGCGCCCGCTCCGACACGCGCGTGCGCGCCCTCGTCGTGAAGATCTCCGGCGGCACCGGGCTGGCGCTCGTCCAGGAGCTGCGCGAGGCCGTCCAGGCGCTGCGGGACGCGGGCAAGCTCACCGTCGCGTGGGCCGAGACGTTCGGCGAGGGCGGGCGCGGCACCGTCCCGTTCTACCTGGCCACCGCCTTCGACAAGGTGTACCTGCAGCCCACGGGCGAGGTCGGGCTGACCGGCGTCGCGATCGAGGAGCCGTTCCTCGCGGGCGCGCTGGAGAAGGCGGGCGTGCAGCCGAGGTTCGCCAAGCGGCACGAGTACAAGACGATGGCGAACACGTTCATGGAGAAGGCGTACACGCCGGAGCACGAGGAGTCGTCGCGGCGGCTGGTCGACTCGCTCGGGGAGCAGATCACCGCCGGGATCGCCGCAGGCCGCGGCCTCCCGGAGGACAGGGTCCGCGAGCTCACCGACCGCGGCCCGCTCCTCGCCGACGAGGCCCTTGAAGAGAACCTCGTCGACCGGCTCGGCTACCGCGACGAGGTGTACGCCGACCTGCGCGCCGAGTTCGGCGAGGAGGCGCAGCTGCGCTACGTCGCCCGCTACAACCGCGCGCACGGCCTCGCGGGGCGGCTCCCGCAGCCCGGCCGGCAGGACGCCGTCGCGCTGATCAACGGGCACGGCCCGATCCGGCTCGGCCGCAGCGGGCGCGGCGGCCCGCTCCCGAACTCCGGCCCCGCGATGGGCTCGGACACGATCGGCGCCGCGTTCCGCGCCGCCGTCAAGGACGACCGGGTCAAGGCGATCGTGTTCCGCGTCAACAGCCCGGGCGGCTCCGCGGTCGCGTCCGACGCGATCTGGCGGGAGGTGGTGCTGGCCCGCCGCGCCGGCAAGCCGGTGATCGTGTCGATGGGCAACGTCGCGGCGTCCGGCGGCTACTACGTGGCGGCGGCCGCGGACACGATCGTCGCGCAGCCGGGCACCCTCACCGGCTCGATCGGCGTCGTCGCCGGGAAGGCGCTGGTGAACGGGCTCCTCGACCGGATCGGGATCGGGTTCGGCAGCGTCGCGGACGGCGACCACGCCCGCATGTTCAGCGCCACCAAGGACTTCAGCGACTCCGAGTGGGAGCGCGTCAACGCGTCCCTCGACAAGATCTACGACGACTTCACCTCGCGGGTCGCGGAGGGCCGCGGGCTGTCCCGCGAGCGCGTCCACGAGCTGGCCAGGGGCCGGGTCTGGACGGGCGCCGACGCCAAGGAGCGCGGCCTCGTGGACGAGCTCGGCGGCATCGACCTGGCCCTCGACGCGGCCCGCAAGAAGTCGGGGCTGGCCGCCGACGCCCCGATCCGCGTGTACCCGCACACGTCGCCGCTGGAGCGGCTCCGCCCGCCGGAGTCCAGCGAGGACCGCACCGCCGCTTCCGCCCGCTTCGACGCCTGGGGCTCGCTCGGCGGCCTCGCCGCCCGGCTCGGGCTGCCCGCCGCGGGCCCGCTGACGCTCCCGGGCACCTGGGAGATCCGCTGACCGCCACGGCCGACTTCGTCGAGGCCGTCGCGGGGTTCGCCTCGGGCGTGGTCGTGCTGACCGTCCGCGACGGCCGCGACGACCTCGGCACGACGGTCACCTCGTTCATGTCGGTGTCGCTCGAACCGCCGATGGTCGCCGCGGGCGTGGCGACGACGTCGTACCTGACGGAGGTCCTGAAGCGGCAGGACCGCTGGGCCGCGACCGTCCTGTCGTCCAAGCAGCGCGCCCTGGCCGGACGCTTCGCCGCGGAGGGCCGCCCGAGCGCCCGCATCCTCCTGGCGAGCGCCCCCCACCACCGCGGCGCCCACTCGGACGCCCTCATCCCTGAAGCGGGCCTGTCCGCCCTCGAATGCGAGACCCGCCAGACCGTCGCCGCAGGCGACCACACCCTGTTCGTCGCCGAGGTCCTCGCCGCCGACTACATCACCCGCGACGAAAAACCCTTGATCAGAGTCAACCGCCGCTACTTGACCTGAGGCCGATCTCGCCCATACCCGGCCCGGCACGCGCGAGTGGACCTCCGTCTCCACGGCGCGCCAGGGAACCAATGAGAATTGCACGGCACCGGCGGTTGACGATTCATTCGCCCTGAGCAAAAGTTGCAGATTCATCTATTAGGAAGCTTTCCAGAAAAGCTCGGCAACTATCGACTCGGCTCGCATTCGAGAAACCGGCGAAGTCAGCGCACCTGACGGCCGACGAAAGCATGGCGTCTTCGCAGGTGAGACGAATTTTCGCACCTTACAGCGAAATTTACGCGCTAGCCTAATCGTTCACAAAAGCACCAAAACTGCCGGAGAAGTATCGGTTGACCCAATGCGGAAGCGGGTTATGATCTCGATCAGTCGTTGCGACATCCCGCGACTCTCTAATGGACGTGGATTCCAAAACAGCGCGTAAGCCACCCCCGTCACTAAAACGAGAACAGGCGGCCAGGGCCGGCCCCCCAACACCCATGGACGAACCGGCCCTATAGCACGGATCCGACCTCGGCGGCGAAACGCGCCGACCGCGGCATCGCCGCACCTCACGTTGTCGTGACGGTGACGCCGTGCACACGGCCCCAACGGCGGCAGCGGAGCCCCGCCTCGAGACCATGCCCGGTCCCGAGTACGTCGCCGTACGTCTCACGCGAACCATTCATCGTGATCAGGAAAGGTCGTGTTCGCATATGCCGAGATCAGACCCGGAGCGCGAGGGCCTGCAACCAGAACCCACCCCGATCTGGCGCAAGGCCCGCCGCTCGATGGCCAGCAACGAATGCGTGGAGCTCGCCCGGCTGGGAGAAGATCGGCTGGGAATCCGCGACAGCCAGGCGGGACCGGACGCCCCCGTGCTGAGCCTGAACCTCGCGAAGGCACGGACTCTCATGCGGTGCGTCCGGCGCGTCCATGGCGAATCAGGTGCCGACCAGCTGTGAGCATGCGCGGTCCGGTCCCGGGCGCCGGGACCGGACCGCTTGCCCGGCCGGGGCGGCGGGGCGAGCAGAGCGAGACGAAGACCTCATCCATACCCGCAAGGGCGGCGATGGCGCCGCCACCGAGGCACGGCCCGCTCGGGACGTACGCCACGCGCGTCACCTATATGAGGCGCACGGAGCGTTGCGAGCGGGCCCGGCAATCCCATCACACCAAGGAGACACCGGTGACGCCGGCCATGATCACCGCCATCACGGCAACCGAATCAGCAGCAGATGGCCTTCACCAGAAGACGGTCCGGCCAGGGCACAGGCGCCCGCACACGGCCACCGTCCGGGAGGAGAGCTGAGATGACGGACCAGCCTCGCCCACCGCACGAGGACGCGACCGCCGATCAGCTGGCGGCCCTGTTCACCGACCTCTACCGCGAGAACCGGGCGAAAGTGCTCTGGCATATCCGGAAGACTCTCGGGGCCTCCGGCATCTCCGCCGAGGACGTCGCGCAGGAGACCTGGATCAAGGTCTTCAACAAGCTGCAAGAGATCCGGACCAACCCTCGGAGCTACATCCTGACCGTCGCGTCTCACGAGGCCGCCAATGCCCACCGCCGGACCAGCAGGCTTAGAAGCCTTGAAGAGGAGTACGCCGCGCTCGTCGACGAGCACACGCAACATGCTGCGCTCCAGGCCCTGGACACCGCCCTCGAACAGGACGCACCGGAGGACGCGACCGCCGCGCCAGCCGGCCGCCAGGATCCGTCCGACCAGCGCAAGGCTCTCCTCGCCCGGGTGTGGGCGGCGATGGAGAAGCTCTCGCCCAGGCAGCGCGCGGTCATCCTGATGTGGGTCGAGGGGAACCCCCCGCCCACCGACGCCATGATCGGGCATCGGCTGGACATAGGCCCCAAGACGGCGAACACCCATCGCCACCGGGGCGTGAAGAACCTGCGCCGGATTCTGGAGGTTGAGTACCCTCCAGAATCTTCTTCCGGAGGCGCAGAGGAAGGAGCGCAACGATGAGACAAAGGAGGGACCGCCCTGCCACTGAACCGAAACGCCACACCGCCTCCACGGTGACCCGCGTGGAGCTGCGGCACCAGCTGCGGGAGGCGATGAGGCGGGAAGTCGCTGCCGAGGCGGCCGACCCGGAGACGGTCGAACGGGAGATCGCCGAGATCAGCCGCCTCGCCGGCCAGCGCGCGGACGACGACCCGCGCGTGTCCGACGGCCCGTGCGCCGTCAGCGGCCCGCACTGCACGCACATCGGCACCACCTCTGACGCGGTCACCGTTCGGCCCGCGGAGGGGGCCGAACGGCGAGGCATGCGAGGCGCGGTGACGATCGGGCGTTTAGGGCGCGCGGTCGTCGCCGGGTTCATCACCTTGGCGGCGGGCGTCACCTGGGCGGCCGTCGCCCTCGCGAAGGGCGCGACCCAACTGTGGGTCGTCATGACCGGACTCGGGCTGGTGATCGGCCAGATCACCGCCTCCATGCTCAGCGCCGCGCCGCGCAGAAAGGAGTCCTCGTTGAACAAGAACGGAATCGACTAGGCCGGAGGGCCCTCGCGGCGACCGCCGCGAGGGCCGTCGCCCGGTTGTTCAGCCCGTCGATCCACCGACCCAGTCACTCAGCCGACCCGACGGCCGGCCTTCCACACGGCGGCCGTCTGCGGGACGCCGGGGCGGTAGGCGAGGTGGATGTGGGACGGGGCGTCCAGCACGTGCACGTCCGCGCGGGCGCCGACGCCCAGGTGGCCGACGTCCGTGCGGCGGAGCGCGCGGGCGCCGCCGGCCGTCGCGGACCAGACGGCCTCGGCGGGCGTCATGCGCATGTCCCGGACGGCGACGGCGACGCAGAACGCCATGCTTGAGCTGTAGCAGGAGCCGGGGTTGCAGTCGCAGGCCAGGGCCACGGTCGCGCCCGCGTCCAGGAGGCGGCGGGCGTCGGGGTAGGGCTGGCGGGTGGAGAACTCGACGCCCGGCAGGAGGGTCGCGACCGTCCGGGACGACGCCAGCGCGTCCACGTCGGCGTCGCTGAGGAACGTGCAGTGGTCGGCGGACGCGGCGTCCACCTCGACGGCGACCTGCACGCCTGGGCCTTCGGTGAGCTGGTTCGCGTGGACGCGGGGGCGGAGGCCCGCCGCGACGCCCGCCTTCAGGATCTCGCGGGCCTGGTCGGCGTCGAAGGCGCCCTGCTCGCAGAAGACGTCCACCCAGCGGGCGTGCGGGGCGCAGACCGCCAGCATGTCCGTGGCGGCGAGGCGCGCGTAGCCCGCGGTGTCGCCCTTGTACTCGGTGGGGACGACGTGCGCCCCGAGGTAGGTGACCTCGTCGGCGAACTCCGCGGCGATGCGGACGGCCCGCTCTTCCTGCTCGACCGTCAGGCCGTACCCGGACTTGCATTCGACGGTCGTCGTGCCCTGGCGGGCCATCTCGCCGATGAGGCGGCGGACGTTGGCGCGCAGGTCGTCGTCGGACGCCACCCGGGTGCGTTCCACGGTCGTCCGGATGCCGCCGCCGTCGTACTTCTGGCCGCTCATCCGCGCGGCGAACTCCTCGGCGCGCTCACCGGCGAAGACGAGGTGCGCGTGGGAGTCGACGAACCCGGGGAGGACGGCGCGCCCGGCGGCGTCGAAGGACGCGTCGGCGGCGGGGGCGCCGGTCGCCGGGCCCGTCCACACGATCTTGCCGTCCTCGATCACGAGCGCGGCGTCGCGGAGGATGCCCAGCCCGGAGCCGGTGGCGGGGTCGTTGGTGACCAGCTCGCCGATGTTCGTGATGACTGTGCTGCCTGTGCCGGTGCTCATTCTCGGCAGGATCTCACGCATCGTCCGCGTCACTCCGGCTCGGGTGCGGTGACGGCCGCGATGGCGTCGTTCAGCGCGCCGGGGACGTCGTCGATCAGCAGGTGGCGCCCGTCGTGGACGATCTGCCGCCCGGACACGACCACATGCCTGACGTCGGCGGCCGTCGCGGCGAACACGGCCGCCTCGGCGGCATACCCGGCGCTTCCGGCCGTGGCCCCGGCGGTGCGGACGGAGTCGAGCGCGACGGTGACGAGGTCCGCGTACGCGCCGGGCTCCAGCCGTCCCGCCTCCGGCCAGCCGAGCCCGTAGTGGCCGTTGGACGTGGCCGCGGCGAGCAGTTCACCGGCCGTCCAGTGGCCCCGGACGCGGGTGCGGAGGCGTTCGTCCAGCTCGACCGCGCGGGCCTCCTCGAACAGGTCGACGACGGCGTGCTGGTCGGAGCCCAGGCAGACCGGCGAGCCCGCATTCGCCAGGTCGCGGGCCGGGCCGATGCCGTCGGCGAGGTCCCGTTCGGTGGTCGGGCACATGCAGACGCCGGTCATCGTCGTCCCGAGGAGGCCGATGTCTTCTCCGGTGAGATGCGTCGCGTGGACGGCCGTGGTCAGCGCGCCCAAGGCCCCAGATTCGGCGAGCAGGCGGGTCGGGGTCATGCCGTAGGCGTCCAGGCACGCCTCGTTCTCGGCGGGCTGCTCGGACAGGTGGACGTGCAGCGGCGCACGGTGCTCCTTCGCCCACGACGCGACCGCGCTGAGCTGCTCGCGCGGCACGGCCCGGACGGAATGGATCGCGGCGCCGACCCGGGCGTGGAGCCGTCCCGCCTTGTCGGTCTCCTCGTGCAGGCTGCCGACGCGGCGCGCCCAGTTGCCCGCGGTGCCGTCGCCGAAGCGGAGCTGCGGGCCCTTGAGCGGCTCGCCGATGCCGCCGGCGAGGTAGCAGGCGTCGAGGAGGGTGATCCGGATGCCCGCGTCCGCCGCGGCGGCGATCAGCGCCTCGCCCATCGCGTTCGGCTCGTCGTACGGTGCGCCGCCCGGACGGTGGTGCAGGTAGTGGAACTCGCCGACGCAGCTGATCCCGGCCAGGGCCATCTCCGCGAACACGGCGGTGGCGAGCGCGCGGTACGAATCGGGGTCGAGGCGGTCGGCGACCTTGTACATCTGGTCGCGCCACGTCCAGAACGTCCCGGAATGGGCCTGGACGCGGGAGCGGAGCGCGCGGTGGAAGGCGTGCGAGTGCGCGTTGGCCAGGCCCGGCAACGTCAGGCCGGGCAGCCGCTGGGCGTTCTTCGGCGCGGGGATGCCGGGCGCGACGCGCGTGATCCGCTCGCCGTCGGCCTCGATGAGCACGTCGGCCGCCACACCGTCTCCGAGCCAGGCCAGCTGTGCGTGCCATTGCATATCGAAATCCCTACCCGCACGCCAGGTCGTCCAGTACCGCGGTGAGGGCCTCGACCCCGGCCAGGCAGTCCGCCGGTTCGGCGCACTCGGCGGGCGCGTGCGAAACCCCGGTCGGGTTGCGGACGAACAGCATCGCCGTCGGCAGCCGCGCCGAGAGGACGCCCGCGTCGTGCCCCGCGCCGGTCGGCAGGACGGGAACGCCGCCCAGCGTCGCGCCGATCCGGTCGCGGAGGGCGTGGTTGAAGTCGACGATCTCGGAATAGGACTCCTCGGCGAGATCGACGCTCACCCGATGCGGGCGCGCGGCGACCCGGGCGGCCTCGTCGATCTCCGCGACCGTCCGCCGGACGGCCTCGTCCTGCGGTCCCCGGGCGTCCAGCCAGCCGGTCACGGACGAGGCGATCGCGTTCACCCCGCCCGGCACAACCCGGACCTTCCCCACGGTCGCGACGGTGCCGTTGCGTTCGGCGGCCTCCCGCGCGGCGATGACCATGGCGGCGAAGGGCAGCATGGGGTCGCGCCGGTCGGGCAGCCCGGTCGTCCCGGCGTGGTTTCCCTCGCCGCCGAAGTCGAACCGCCACCGCCCGTGCGGGACGATCGCGCTCGCGACCCCGACCGGCTCCTGCAGCGCCCGGCCCTGCTCGACGTGCAGTTCGACCAGGCATCCGATGCGTCCGAGCAGGTCGTCGTCGGGGCCGATCGCCTCGGGGTCGAACCCGGCGTTGTGCATGACCTCGGCGAACGTGTGCCCGTCCGCGTCCGCGAGACCGCGAGCCCGAGCCGGGTCGATCGCCCCGGCCAGCAGCCGCGACCCCAGGCACGCCACCCCGAACCGCGCGCCCTCCTCCTCGGCGAACGCCGCGATCCCGATCGGCCGCCTCAGCGCGGCGCCCCGCTCGCGGAGCAGATCGACGGCGGCGAACGCGGACACGATGCCGAGCGGCCCGTCGAACGCGCCGCCGCCCGGCACCGAGTCCAGATGACTCCCGGTCAGAACCGCATCGCCGGGCGAGCCTTTCGGCGTGGCGCCGCGTGAGGCGTCGGCAGGGAACCACCAGGCGATCATGTTGCCGTTCGCGTCGTGCTCGACGTCCAGGTCGCGGCGGCGTGCCTCGTCCAGGAACCAGGCGCGGCATTCCAGCTCGGGCGGCGTCCACGCGAACCGGTGGTAGCCGCCGGTCGCGTCGTCCCGCCCGACCGGCAGCAGCGCCGCCCACATCTCCTCGAAGCTCATGCGCGCTCCCGGCGTTCCCGTTCGCTGGCTTTCCGTTCGCTCACGCTTGCATCGGGATGCGGACGCCCCGCTCGTCGGCGACCTCGGCCGCACGCTCGTAACCCGCGTCGACATGCCGCATGACGCCCGTCCCCGGGTCGTTGGTCAGGACGCGACGCAGCTTCTCACCGGCGAGGGCCGTCCCGTCCGCGACGCAGACCTGGCCCGCGTGGATGGAGCGGCCGATCCCGACGCCGCCGCCGTGGTGGATCGACACCCACGTCGCGCCGGACGACGCGTTCAGCATCGCGTTCAGCAGCGGCCAGTCGGCGATCGCGTCCGACCCGTCCTTCATGCCCTCCGTCTCCCGGTACGGGCTCGCGACCGACCCGCAGTCGAGATGGTCGCGGCCGAGCACGATCGGCGCGCTGATCTCGCCGCGCGCCACGAGTTCGTTGAACGCCTCGCCCGCCTTGTCGCGCTCGCCGTAGCCGAGCCAGCAGATCCGGGACGGCAGGCCCTGGAAGTGCACCCTCTCCTGCGCCATCCTGATCCACCTGGTCAGCGGCTCGTTGTCCGGGAACAGGTCGAGGATCGCCTGGTCGGTGCGGGCGATGTCCGCCGGGTCTCCGGAGAGCGCCGCCCACCGGAACGGCCCCTTGCCCTCGCAGAACAGCGGGCGGATATAGGCGGGCACGAAACCCGGGAACTCGAACGCGCGCGTGTAGCCGGCGAGCTGCGCCTCACCGCGGATGGAGTTCCCGTAGTCGAAGACCTCGGCGCCCGCGTCCTGGAACCCGACCATCGCCTCGACGTGCGCGGCCATCGACGTCCGGGCCCTGTCGATGAACGCGGCCGGGTCCTTGTCGCGCTCGGCGGCCATGTCCTCGAACGCGACGCCGCGCGGGAGGTAGGTCAGCGGGTCGTGCGCGCTGGTCTGGTCGGTGACGATGTCGATCGGCGCGCCCCGGCGCAGCAGTTCCGGGACGATGTCGGCCGCGTTCCCCAGCACCGCGATCGACAGCGCGCGCCGTTCCGCCTTCGCCTCCTCGGCGAGCCGCAGCGCCTCGTCCAGGCTCGCCGCCTGGACGTCGCAGTACCGGTGCTGGACGCGCCGCTCGATCCGGGACGGGTCGCATTCGACGCAGATCGCGACGCCGCCGTTCATCGTCACGGCCAGCGGCTGCGCGCCGCCCATCCCGCCGAGCCCGGCCGTCAGCGTGATCGTCCCGGCGAGCGAGCCGCCGAACCGCTTCTCCGCGACGGTCGCGAACGTCTCGTAGGTGCCCTGGAGGATGCCCTGCGTCCCGATGTAGATCCACGACCCGGCGGTCATCTGCCCGAACATCGTCAGGCCGAGCGACTCCAGCCTGCGGAACTCCTCCCACGTCCCCCACTGCGGCACCAGGTTCGAGTTCGCGATCAGCACGCGCGGGGCCCACTCGTGCGTCCGGAAGATCCCGACCGGCTTGCCGGACTGGACGAGCAGCGTCTCGTCCCCCTCCAGATCGGACAGCGACCTGATGATGCCGTCGAACGCGTCCCAGTTCCGGGCCGCCTTCCCGGATCCGCCGTAGACGACCAGCTCGTCCGGGTGCTCGGCGACCTCGGGGTCGAGGTTGTTCTGGATCATGCGCAGGGCGGCCTCCTGCGGCCAGCCCTTGGCGGCGGTCAGCGACGTGCCGCGCGGCGCGCGGACGGGACGTGGACCTGACATCTTCGGCTCCTTCGTGAGAGCGGGTTCAGAAGAGCTTCGGCTCGGGCGCTTTGCTGACGTGCGGCGCTCAGGTGAGCGGGCCGGTGACGGCTTCGGCGGCGGCGACCAGGGATCCGTCGCGGACCATCTCCGTCGCGGCGGCGATCTCGGGCGCGAGGTAGCGGTCCGGGCCGGGCGGCGGGACGGCCTCCCGCAGCTTCGCGACGACCGCGGCGGTCGCCGGCCCGGGACGCAGCGGCGTGCGCAGGTCGAGGGCCCGCGCGGCGGTGAGTATCTCGATGCCGATGACCTGCGCGAGCCCTTCCACGGACCTGCGCAGCTTGCGGGCCGAATTCCAGCCCATCGACACATGGTCTTCCTGCATCGCCGAACTCGGAATGGAGTCGGCGCTCGCGGGGGCAGCACGCCGCTTCAGATCCGACACGATCGCGGCCTGCGTGTATTGCGCGATCATGTGCCCGGAGTCGACGCCGGGGTCGTCGGCGAGAAAGGCGGGCAGCCCGTAGGACCTTCCTTTATCGAGCATCCGGTCGGTGCGGCGCTCCGACATCGACGCGACGTCCGCCGCGGGAACGGCCAGGAAGTCGAGCACATAGGCGATGGGAGCCCCATGGAAATTGCCGTTCGACTCGACCCGCCCGTCGGGCAGCACGACCGGATTGTCAATGGCGGACGCGAGTTCCCTGCCGGCCACGAGTTCCGCGTGTTCCAGCGTGTCGCGAGCGGCCCCGTTGACCTGCGGGGCGCATCGCAGCGAATACGCGTCCTGCACCCGCGTGCAGTCGGGCCCGCGATGCGACTCCATGATCTCCGAGTCCCCCAGCAGCGCCCGCAGGTTCGCCGCCGACGCCGCCTGACCCGGATGCGGCCGCAGTTCCTGCAGGTCGGCGGCGAAGACCCGGTCGGTGCCCAGCAGCGCCTCGACGGTCATCGCGGCCGCGACGTCCGCGGCCCTGAGCAGGCTCCGCAGGTCCTCGATGGCCAGGACGAGCATGCCGAGCATCCCGTCCGTCCCGTTGAGGAGGGCGAGCCCCTCCTTCGCGCCCAGCGTGACCGGCGCGATCCCGGCCTCCTCCAATGCCTGCGCGGCCGGTTTGAGGACCCCGCCGCCGTCCCTGACGGACCCTTCGCCGATCAACGCCAGCGCCACATGCGCGAGCGGCGCGAGATCACCGGAACACCCGAGGCTCCCGTGCTCGAAGACCTGGGGCGTGACGCCGGCGTTCAGGAGCGCGGCGAGCGTCCGCGCCGTGACGGGCTGAACGCCGGTGCGTCCCGTGGCGAGCGTCCGCAGCCTGAGCAGCATCAGCGCCCGGACGACCTCCCGCTCGACCTCCGGCCCCGTCCCCGCCGCGTGCGACCGGACGATGTTCAGCTGCAACTGCGCCCGCATCTCGGGAGCGATGTGCCGGGTGGCCAGCGCCCCGAACCCGGTGGAAACACCGTAAACAGGCGTGGGACGCGCGGACAGCTCGTCGATGTGCGCCCGCGACTCCCCGATCACCTTCAGCGCCTCGTCCGTCAGCGTGACCTTGGCTCCGCCCCGCGCCACGGCCACCACCTGCGCGAAGCTGAGCGTCTCCGGCCCGACCCGAACGCCGTTGTCCCCCATGTCAAAGCTCATACCCACCATTCCAGCGCCCTCGTCCGCCCTGCACGAGGGCCTGCCCGGCGAAGCTGTCTCAGATACAAGACAATGACCGCATGTCCCAGGTACCGGCCGCTCGCCGCGCGCTCGCGGTCCTCCGGCTGCTGGCCGCCGCGGCCGGCCCCCAGCCCGCGTCCTCGATCGCCCGCTCCCTCGACCTGCCCCGGTCGAGCACCTACCACCTCCTGACCGCGATGGCCGAGGACGGCTTCGTCACCTACATCCCCGAGGAGCGCCGCTGGGGCCTGGGCGTCGCGGCCTTCGAGGTCGGCTCCGCCTACCTCCGCCACGAACCCCTCGAGCGCCTGGCCCGCCCCCTCCTCCGCCGCCTGGTCGACCGCGTCGGCGAGATCGTCCAACTGGGCATCCTGCACGGCGCGGAGACCCTCTACCTGCTCAAGGAGCAGCCCGCCCGGCACGCCGCCCTCGTCACCGACGTGGGCGTCCGGATGCCCGCCCACCTCACCGCGAGCGGCCGCTCGATGCTCGCCCACCTGCCTCCCGCGCAGGTCCGCGCCCTGTTCACCGTGCCCGTCGCCACCCGCACGGCCCCCTTCATCAGCCGCACCGGCCGCGGCCCCACGACCCTCGCCGACCTCCGCCGCACCCTCGCCGAGGACGCCCGCCGAGGCTGGTCGGTCGAGGACGGCCACATCACCGAAGGCTTCGCCAGCATCGCGGCCTGCGCCTTCGACCACACGGCCCACCCCACGGCGGCAATCACCATCACTTTCCGCCGGGAAGACCATCCCGAGGAAACGTGGTCGCCCCTGGCCGACCAGGCCCGCGCCACCGCCGCAACCCTCACGACCCGCCTGAACGGCCGCCTTCCACTTCCCTGACCCGGAACCGCCGGCGTCCAGAATTCGTCCATTACCCGAATGCACCGATAATCGGGTAGTACCGTAAAGGTGGATTCCTCTGGACTGTCAGGGAGTACCGATGACCGAACCCTCTTCTGAAAATGCGGAAGACCGGCTGGTCAAGGCACGTGAGCGCCTGAAATTGATGCGCGCGGCAACACATTCCGGCTCGTCCGAAAATGGACCGGCCCCATCATCGGACGGGCCCTCCCGCCGCGGCACCGGCATGGCCGACGAGGAACGAGTCAAGGCCACCGCAGCCAATGGCCGCCTGACCGGCCTGGAACTCGACCCTCGCGCAATGCGGCAGCCACCGGACGAGCTCGCCGCCCACATCGCCGCAGCCGCGAACGCCGCATTGGACGACCTACGCACCCAGGCCAAACCCACCGACACCGAACCCACTGTCGACCCGGCTGCACTCGTCCAGACCCTGCAGAACGTGCAGGAGCAGGGCATGCGCCAATTGGCCCTGATCAACCAATCCATCGGCGAAGCACTGGCGAAGGCACGGGCGAGCATCCGATGAGCTACGAACGCGCCACCGACGACCTCGACAAAGTCCTGGGCAACGTCCGGCAGGCCGCCTCCACCACTCAGGCCACGCCCACCGCACCGCAGACACCAACCGAAGGCCACGACCCCGACCGAACCGTCCGGGCAGCCGTCACTCCAGACGGCCGAATCGAGACCGTCGAGATAACGCCCCGAGCCGCACGACTCAACTCACACGACCTAGCCGAACGTGCCATAGCCGCCATAAACGCAGCCCTCGACGCCCACACGGCGCAGTCGCCCGCCCCCACCGCAGACGCCGACCTCGACGACCGCCTCCGCGAAGCCCAGGACCGCAGCCTGAGCCAGCTGAGCGAATACACCCAGTCACTACGTGACCTGATGAACTCCTTCGAACGGCGCTGAACAAGGAGAGCGGTAAGCCATGGGCATGCCCGGATACGAAGTCGACCCCGAAGGAATCCGCCGCTCCGGAATCGGCATCGGTTCCTCGGCACAGCAGCTGAAAGCCGATTGGGAAGCCTTCCAGGCCGAACTGGCCGGCTTCGGCGAACCCTGGGGAACCGACGACATCGGCTCCCTGATCGGCGGCATGTATCAGGCGATCTACGAGGTCGCCGTGGACTGCTACAACGACAACCTCGAGACCATGACCGAGGACGCGGACACCGTCCAGGCGGTGGCCGCCAACCATTTCCGTGCCGAACAGCACAATGTCACGGAGGTCAACCGAGTCCGGGACGTGCTGGGCTGATGGGCCTGCAACTCCCCGGCGAACTCCGCTCCCTCCTGTCGATGCTCGGCTACACCTGGCCCGAGGCCGACGAGGTAAAACTCCTGGAAATGGGCGGCGCCTGGCTCCGCTTCGCCGGCTCCCACACAGGCCCTCTCGGCGACGCGGACGCCCAGGCACAACGCGTATGGCAGGCCAACAAGGGCGACGACATCGAGGCGTTCCGCAATGCCTGGACGGCCGAAGAGTCCCCCAAGACCAACCTCGAAGACTTCACGACCGCCGCGAACATCATCGGCGCCGGTCTGATGGTCTGCGGCGGCATCGTCCTCGCCCTGAAGATCAACGTCATCGTCCAGCTCACGATCCTCGCCATCCAGATCGCCCAGGCCATCGCCACCGCCCCCGTGACCTTCGGCGCCTCCCTAGCCGAAATCCCCATCTTCAAGATGATCACCGGCGCCCTCATCGACATTCTCATCGACCAGGCCCTCCAGGTGATCCTCAATGGGTAAGGGCAAGGCCGGAGGTGGGCTGATTTCGGCGGCCTTCAACTTCATACGAAAGGCGAACAGACGCAACCGCCCTGGCAGGATGAGCCCACATTTCAGGGAGCACATCTTCGGGGGCCACGTGAAACCCGGCAAGCCGAGGGCATCGGGGTACCACTACCGTCCAGGCGGCAACGACTTCCCAGGCCGACGACTCAAACCGGGCACCACGAAGGTCGACCCGAAGACCGGCGCCTACCGTGCGAAACCAGAGTTCTTCGACCCGACCCTCAACCCACCGCACGGCGCATGGAAGCCCAAATCGGGCCCGAACGGTGGAGAGAGCAGCTTCTACCCGGACCATTGGACCCCAGCCCAGGTCGACGCCGCTCCCGCAGAGGCCTTCCGTAACTCCACCCAAGCGCCCGGCGACCCTGATAAATGGCACGGCAAGTACAAGGACCTGACCATCGAGGGGTACTACGATAAGAAGGGCGGGTACACTCATGGCTGGCCACTCGTCCCATAGCACAGAGGAAAAGCATGCCCGAGATCACCTTCGCTATACGCCCAGAGTACGGCGCCCCCTACTGTCTGGCCGACGACCCGAGGATGCAGACTCTCGGCAACTGGATGACTACCGACATTTCCATCTACAAAAGTGTTTGCCTCGACGCACTGGCCACCGTCGCGGACGCCGAAGCGGGTAGGCCGACAGAGCCATGGGACAGCGACAACTACGAAGTCCATTTCTCCAGTTCCGCCATGAGCTTTCAGAACAAATGGGTTGAAACCACACATGGTGAATACACGATCACCGAAGCCCGAGAGGCCATCGAAGACTACTGGCGCTTTCTTGTCTCCATTCCAGACAACCCTGATCTGATCCGCGAGTTTCGTCCTGACCTGCCCGAATGGCAGGCCGACCTCCTGCAGTGGGAGGATTCATGGAAGCGTCCCCACCCCTATCGAGGAAAGCTCTTCTAGACCTGCTGGAGTCTCCGGCTTCCTGACGAAAGTCGGGGGTGGGGGGTGGCGTTCGGGGAGTGTGGTGGGTGTTCGTGGCCGCCTAGGTTCGGGGTCGTCGTGTTGGACGGTCGGGCGGGAGAACCTGAGTGATCACTCTGCGGGGGCTGACGAAGCGGTACGGGGACAAGACCGCGGTGGACGGGCTGTCGCTGGAAGTGGCGGCGGGGAAGGTCACCGGGTTTCTCGGCCCGAATGGAGCCGGGAAATCCACCACGATGCGCATGATCGTGGGGCTGGATCACCCGAGTGAGGGCGAGGCCCTGGTGGGCGGCCGCCGGTATGCGGGGATACCGCGTCCGGTACGGGAGGTCGGGGCGCTGCTGGACGCGGGATCGGTGCATCCCGGCCGGTCGGCAAGGGCTCATCTGGTAGCCATGGCGCGTAGCAACGGAATCTCGCGGGCGCGCGTGGACCAGGTTCTGGGCGTGGTCGGATTGGAATCCGTTGCCGGCCGGCGGGTCGGCTCGTATTCGCTGGGGATGCGCCAGCGGCTGGGGATAGCGGGAGCGTTGCTGGGCGATCCGGCCGTGCTGATGTTCGACGAGCCGGTGAATGGCCTCGACCCGGACGGGGTGCTTTGGGTGCGGCGCCTGATGCGCGGGCTGGCCGCCGAAGGCCGGACGGTGTTCGTGTCGTCGCATCTGATGAGCGAAATGCAGCTCACGGCGGACCAACTGGTGGTCCTCGGCCGCGGACGGCTGCTCACCGACGCGCCGATGGCGGAGGTTATCGCGCGTGGCTCCGGCAATGCGGTAAGGGTGCGCAGCCCGCGCACAGCCGAACTGGGGGAACGGCTCGCCGCCGTCGGCGCCGAAGTACGCCGGGCGGACGAAAACGAACTACGAGTCACGGGACTGCCGATAGACCGGGTCGGCCTCATGGCGTATGAGGCGGGCGTCCCCGTCCTCGAACTGAGCGCTGTCGAAGCGTCGCTGGAAGAGGCGTACATGGACCTGACCGGGGCGAGCGTGGAATACGGCACCGGAATGCCAGGAGCGGAGGCACTGCGATGACCACGAAAACGAGCCCGGTGAGCATGGAGATCGGAAGGGCGTCCGGCGGGGGCATGCAGGGCGCGCTGGCGGCCGAATGGACGAAGTTGTGGACGATCCGTTCCACCTACTGGGGCCTGGCCGGCGCACTGATGCTCATCATAGGGCTGTGCTTGATAATGGCGCAGGTGACGGTTTCGAACAACACTGATGAGCGCGTCCAGGAACGTCCCGGAGTGGTCTCGGTCAGCGACATCGCCACGGGTTCACTGGACATGGTGCAATTCGTTGTCCTGGCCCTGGCCATTCTGATGATCACGGGCGAATACGCGACGGGAAGTATCCACGCGACACTCCAGTGGATCCCACCGCGCGGCCGGATGCTGTCGGCGAAAGCGGCCATCGCGGCGGCGGTCATCTTCCCGTCCGGGGTCCTGCTGGGCCTGGCGGGCACGGTCGTCGCCTACCCCGTCCTCGGAAAGTGGGGGCGTCTCGACCTCGGCGACGTCGTCCACGACGCGCTGATGACGGGCCTTTACCTGGCGGTGCTGAGCGTCCTGATCCTGGGCGTCGGGGCGATGCTCCGCAGCACCGCGGCGACCCTGACCACCGCGTTCCTCTTCATCATGGTGCTGCCGGTAATGCTGGCCAACAGCCGCTCGGAACTGCTCCTGAACATCGCGGACGGCCTGCCGAGCACCGCGGGCCGATATCTGCTGAACGGAGACGGCCCCTACCCGGCGGCGGTCGCGCTGGCAATTCTCGCGGCGTGGACGGCGGCGGCCATGTGGGGTGGAATCACCGTCCTACGGCACCGCGACGCCTGATTCCTCAGGCCGGGCACGAACTGCGGTCGCTGTGCTGGAGACGCTGACTCAGAATGACCCCCTCCCATCGGCCCAGGGGCCCGTCCCTCCTGATTCGCCCCGACCGGACGAAGCCCGCTCGTTCGTAGTAGCGGACGAGACCCTGGTCGCCGCCCGCCCAGCACCTGAGCCTGAGCAGACTGATTCCTTTGTCGGCGGCCTCGGTGCGAGCATGGTCCAACAGCGCTTTGCCGACGCCAAGCCCGGCGCACCGCCGGTCGATGACGAGCGCCTCAAGGAAAAGGTCCGGCTCCTGGATGGAAGGAATGAATTCAGGGGCGGGCCCCAGCCGCATGGCCCCGACGAGGTCGCCTTCGTTCTCGGCGACGCGCATCTCCCCCAACTCGGTGAAGCGCCGGACCCGCTCGGTGAGCCGCGGGCTCCCCGACCACGGTTCCGTGCCCCACTGTCCCGACCGACCGGAGGCGGCGAGCCATTCGACCGCCCCGTCGTAAAGCGCCAGAACAGCTGGAACGTCTTCAGTGCCGCCTATCCGGATACGCACCCGTGCCTCCGCCATCGCGTTGATCGAGAGCCCTCATCCTGACATTAGCCGGACACCAGAAGAGCCGACTATGAATGCGGTCACAGCCGCGGCCGGCCCAGCCACGTCCCAGAGCCGGGGCTCGCGCGAGCGCGCGTGCCCGCATCGGCGTCTCGGACGAGGCGGGCGTGGAAGCGGCGAACCGTCATCGACCGGTCTATCTTGAGCACCGTCACTGGAGGAGGGAGGGCAGCCGACAACCCCCTACATTCGCACGTCGGAGAGAATGGTAAATCTGCAGGATCGTCGAAGATCTGCGCGCTGAATTCGGCTGATCGCACACCGGCGGAAGCCGCCGCGTGCCATGCCGAAGTGCGGGGCTAGTTGTCGTAGGGGCGGACGGGGAGATCGGCGGGGCCACTGGCGCCCGGGGCTTCGGGAGTGAAGCCGAGGTTGTACCACTTCAGGCGGTGGCTGATTTCGGTGAGCAGTTGGTGTGCGGGGCTGTTGTGTCCTTCGAAGGCCGCGGTCAATTGTGATTCACGGTAGGCGGCCAGGTCGCGCAGGGTGCGGACGTCCTCGCCCAGAACTCGGTGGACCTCGGCGATGGTGTCGGCGCTCAGGCCGGCCTTCTCCAGGCTGAGCGTGAGGCCTTCGGCGCGCAGTTCGGCCTTGGTGCGGAACGAGATGACCATGTGTGCGCCGTGCCGGGGGTCGCGGGGGCCTCCTGGTCCGGCGAAGGTGCGGATCTTGTCGATGATGTCGCGAAGCCAGACGAGACCGATGCCGGGCGGCGGCTCGGTGAGCAGCTCGGACGCGTCGGTGTCGTCGAGTTCGAGGGTGCGGCGGCCCTGGTGCGCGGTCACCGGTGCGGCGGGGTCGGACGGCGCTTCGGGGCTCATCAGGATGCCTCCGCCGGCGACCGCGATGTGGATGTCGGCGACGGCGGCGTTCAGGCGCGCGCTCCCCACTTCGTGGTCGAAGGCGGCGGTGGCGAGTGCGACGGTGACGTCGATGATGGTGTCGCGCTGCCAGCGGAGTTCGAGGGTGAGGACGCTGTGCGGGGCGGTCGAGGTGGTCGGGTCGACGGCGCCGGTGAGGTCTGCGGCCGCGGCGCGGAGCCGGGTGCGGGACGCGTCGGTGAATTCGGTTTCGCCGTCTACTTCGAGGATGTGCTGCAGGGCCCGCGCGACCTCACGCACCTTGGCGGGTGACCAGTCCAATCTGAGGCTGACGCCCGGCGCGTTCATCGCCCGATAGACCGGGTCGTGCTCCGGATTTGTGCCACTTTGCTCGGGCATGGAGTGGATCATAACGAGTGACGCTCGAAAGGCGCGTGCGGCGTCCAGGAGTGGGCGAGATGGACCGCCCACCGGATCGGGTAAAGGGCCCGGATTCTATTGCCGGGTCAGGTAGTTCGTGAGGGCAGCGGCCAATACGTCGGGGGCGACGATGTGGCCCTGGTCGGGGAGGATCAGGTGCCGGCCGTTCGGCATCGCTTCGGCGATCTGGCGGGCCGTCTCGATCATCCAGGACTGGCTGGCGCCGCCGCACAGCACGAGCGTGGGGACGGTCACGTCACGCGCCTGCTCGATCGGGGTGCGTCCGCCCCGGCTGTCCTCGCTGACCACCGCGAAGGGGTCGATGGGCAGGGTACGGGCGTTCGCCAGGGTTCCGGGGCTCTGGCTCATGAAGTCGATGAGCTGCTGCGGCATCCCCGTCGGCTTCAGGAAGGTCGTGATCGCGTCGGCGGGACGATCCTGTGCGAGGTGTTCCGTGATGGTGCGGAGCAGCGCCTGCGACCTTTCGGGTTCCTCTGGGTCGTCCTCCAGGAGGAAAGGCGGCTCGTGGAGGACGAGGCCGGTGATGGGCAGGCCGGACTCCGCCGCGTGCAGCGCGAGAGCCGCCCCGGACGAGTGGCCGTACACCGCCGCCTCCCCTCCGGCCTCCGCGATGAGCGCGCCCAGGTCTTCGATCTCCTGCTGGACGGTGTCCGGAGCCTTGTCGCCGCTGTCGCCGCGGCCCCGGCGGTCGTAACTGATCACGGTGAAGTGCCGTCCCAGCTCCGCGGCGAGCGGGTCGGTCGCCATGCGGTCGCACAGGGCCCCGGCCACCAGGACGACCGGTGGGCCGTCGCCGGTCCGCTCGAACGCGATGGAGGTTCCGTCGGCTGAGATCACTTTGCTCATGGTCGTCCTCTCATGATCAGTTGGTCAGCGTATCGCTGAGGCACTCCTCCATGACGACGCTCGCGCCTTTACGCAGGTGACGGCGCATCGCACCGGTGAATGGCGCATGATGACGCGGCCCACGCCAGTATTCGACGGCGCGTCACACGGAATCACGGTCGCGTTCCTTTCGCTGGCGGCGCCCAGTTCTCCGCGTACCGCGTACGAGGCGGCCGAGGCGGTGAAGACGCCGGGCGACCTGCTCGACGCCGTGCGGCGGGCGGGAAGGCGCACGTGGCCGCGCTGCTGGCCGAGACCGGCTGCCCGAACCGGATCCGCCTGGCCGTGTTCGCCGTGCGCGCGGGCCTGGCGTCCGGCTGACGTGCGGCGGGCCCGCTCCGCGACCGTGGAGCGGGCCCGAACAGGTCGGACGGGTCGGACGGGGTCAGGCGAGGCCGGACTTCTTGAGCCACTCCTCGGCGACCTTCTCCTGGTCCTCCTTGTCGATGGCGATGCGCTTCATCATGTCGAGGAGGTCCTGGGTGGTGAGCTTGGCGGAGACGGCGTTGAGGGCCGTCCGCGCCGTGTCGTTCACGGCCTTCTTGTGCACCAGCGGCGTCACGTTCTGGGCGCTGAAGACGTTCTTCGGGTCTTCGAGGACGACCAGCTTGTTCTGCTCGATGGTGGGGTCGGTGGTGAACAGGTCGGCGGCCTGGATCTTGTTCTCGGTGAGGAGTTTCACCAGGGTGGCCTGGGCTCCGGCGTCGAACGGCTGGAACTTCTTGAATTCGAGGCCGTAGGCGCTCTTGAGCCCGACGAGCCCCTGCTGCCGCGTCTTGAACTCGGACGGCCCGGCGATGGTGAGTTCCCCGGCGACCGGCTTCAGGTCGGCGATGGACTTGAGGTTGTACTTCGCGGCGGTCTGCGGGTTGACGGTGACGGAGTCCTTGTCCTCGGCCTGGGCGGAGTTCAGGATCTCGACCTCGGCGGGCAGCTTGGCCTTGAGCGCCGCGTTGATCTGCTCGGTCGTAGCGGCGGTGCTGGCCTTGTCGACCGACGTGGTCAGCAGCGCGCCGTTGTACTCGGGCATGACGCTGATGCCGCCCTTGACGACCTGGTCGTAGTAGACCTCGCGGGCGCCGATGTTGAACTTGCGGGTGACCTTGACGCCCTTCGCTTCCAGGGCCTGCGCGTACAGCTCGCCGAGCAGGTTGCTCTCGGGGAAGTTGGCGCCGCCGACGGTGACGGTGCCGCCGTCGCCGCCGCCGCCGGCGAGCGGGTTGTCGTCGCCGGAGTCTCCGCCGCCGCAGGCGGACAGGGTCAGGGCGGCCACCAGGCCGACGACCGCGCCACGGATGAGTTTCTTCATTGCTCTGTTCCTTCGGTCAGGATGAACGGGCGGAGCCGAGCAGGCCCGGCGAGACGATGAGGCGGCGCAGGCCCGCGAAGATCAGCTGGACGATCAGCGCGAGCAGCACCACCAGGACGGTGCCCCCGATGACGAGCTGGTAGTCGTTGCGGGCCAGGCCGTCGATGATGTAGCGGCCGAGGCCGCCGAAGCCCGGGTAGGCGGCGATGGTGGCGGTGGCGACGACCTGGATCGCGGACGTCCGCAGCCCGAGCAGGATCAGCGGCAGCGCGATCGGCAGCTCGGCCCGCCACAGCACGCCCCAGCCGGTCATGCCCATGCCGCGGGCGGCGTCCTTGGCGTCGGCGTCGACGGCCCGGACGCCCTCGAAGGTGTTGACGAGGATCGGCGGGACGGCCAGCGCGACCAGCGCGACCAGGACCGGGGTGATGCTGTACTCGATGACGACGACGAACAGCACCAGGCCGAACGTGGGGATCGCGCGGGCGATGTTGGCAAGGCTGATCGCGAGGAACCCGCCGCGTCCGGTGTGGCCGACGACGAGGCCGAGCGCCAGCCCGATCACGGCGGCGCAGAGCAGCGACACCCCGCTGTAGTAGAGGTGCTCCAGCAGGCGGTGCGGGATCCCCTCGGCGCCCTGCCATTGGGAGGACGCGGTCAGCCACGTCCAGAACAGGTCGATCTGGTTCCACAGGTCGTTCACGACGCCGCCTTCCCACGCGCCCGCGCCCACGGGGTGAGCAGCCGCTGGACGGTGACCAGGAGCGCGTCGGTGACGAGCGCCAGCAGCACGATCAGGACGGTCGCGGCGACGATCTGCGTCTGGAACTGGAGCTGGTAGCCGCGGATGATGTCGTAGCCGAGCCCGCCCTGGCCGATCAGCTGCCCGACGGCGACGAGGCTGATGGACGACACCGCGGCGACCCGCGTCCCGGCGATGACGATCGGGACGGCGATCGGCAGTTCGACCTGCATGAGGCGGCGCAGCGTCCCGAATCCCATGGCGGTGGCGGCCTGCCGCACCGGCTCGGACACCGACGCGAGCCCGTCCACCACGTTGGGGATGAGCACCGACAGGCTGTAGAGCGTCAGCGGGATCATGACGGTGGCCGCGGTGAGCCCCGTGTACTGGATGAAGATCATGAAGAGGGCGAGCGACGGGACCGCGTACAGGACGTTCGCGATCGTCAGCGTCGGCGGGTAGAGCCAGCCCCAGCGGCGGCACAGCACGCCGAGCGGCAGCGAGATGAGCAGCCCGAACAGCACCGGCAGCAGCGCCAGCCTGAGATGGATCAGCGCGTGCTCGGTGAGCGTGTCCCGGTGGTCGGCGATCCAGGACCAGTCGATGTCCATCAGCCCGCGCCCCCGCCGTCGGCACGGACGTCGTCGTCCTCCGCGGCGGACGCCGTGTCGTGGCGGGCGTCGCCGTGGGTGGGGACGGCCAGCAGGTCCGTTCCGGCTGCGGTGCCGATCACCGCGCCCGCCTCGTCGACGCCGACCGCCAGGCCCGCCGGGGACAGGACGGCCGCGTCCAGCGCCACGCGGACGGAGTCGGCGCCGACGCGGAACGTGGCGCCGACCGGTGAGAGCGGCGCCTCCGACAGCGCGCCCGCGACCTGGGTGGGACGCGTCCAGCCCAGCGGGCGGCGGCCCTCGTCCACGACGAGCACCCAGTCGAGGCCGGCGGCCTCGGCGGCGTCCGCGGTCGCGGGACGGACGGCGTCGTCGCTCAGCCGCAGGTCGCTCGTCCCGGCGAAGGAGAGGGTGCGGATGCCGCGGTTCTGGCCGATGAAACCGGCGACGAAGTCGTCGGCCGGGTGGGCGAGGAGGTTCTCGGGGCTGTCGACCTGGACGAGCTTCCCCCCGGTCTGGAACACGGCGATCTTGTCGCCGAGCTTGATCGCCTCGTCGATGTCGTGGGTGACGAACACGATCGTCTTGTGCAGCTCGTCCTGGAGGCGGAGGAACTCGTCCTGCAGCTCGGCGCGGACGACGGGGTCGACGGCGCTGAACGGCTCGTCCATCAGCATGATCGGCGGGTCGGCGGCGAGGGCGCGGGCGACGCCGACGCGCTGCTGCTGGCCGCCGGACAGCTGGAACGGGTACCGCTTGGCCATCGAGTGCTCGAGCCCGACCCGCTCCATCAGCTCCAGGGCCCGCTCGCGCGCCTTCTTCTTGTTCCAGCGCAGCAGGTACGGGACGGTGGCGATGTTGTCCTCGATGGTGCGGTGCGGGAACAGCCCGGCGTGCTGGATCACGTAGCCGATGCCGCGCCGCAGCTCGGCGGGCCGCTGCTCGCGGACGTCCTGCCCGTCGATGAGGACGCGTCCCGACGTGGGCTCGACCATCCGGTTGATGGTGCGCAGCGCCGTGGTCTTGCCGCCGCCTGACGTGCCGACGAACACGGTGATCCGCCCCGCGGGGCAGTCGAGGCTCACGTCGTCGAGCGCGACGGTGCCGCCCGGATAGCGCTTGGTGACGCCCTCAAAGGTGATCAACGATTCACTCCTCGCAGGGCGCCCTCGACGCCGACCATCGACTCCGGCTTCTGCCTGCCGTAACTCGCTTCTACCCAACCGTAACCAATGGGTACGGTCACCATGATGTCCCGGCGTGTCCGGAACTTCGGATCCTGAGCATAACGACCTGAAATGCAGGGAAAGTAGCGTTGCCCCGTGGAGGACAGCCGAATCGTTATCGACGGGACTGCGCTGACCTGCGCGCAGGTGGTCCGCGCGGCCCGCGCGGATGTGACGGTCGCCATAGCGCCGGACGGCGTCGACCGGGCCCGGGCGGCCTGGCGGACGGCCGCCGAGGTCGCCGCGTCGCAGCCGGTGTACGGGCGGACGACCGGGGTCGGCGCGAACCGCGCCGTCGACGTGGAGTGGGAGGACGCCGACGCGCACGGGCTGCGGCTGCTGCGCAGCCACGCGGCGGGCGCGGGGCCGCTGGTCGCGCCGGAGATCGTCCGGGCGATGCTGACGGTCCGGCTGAACCAGATCGCGGCGGGCGGCTCAGGCGTCGAACCCGGCGTGCTGCAGGCGCTGGCGGACGTCCTCAACCTGGGCCTCCTTCCTCCGGTGCCGGTGTACGGCGCGATCGGGACGGGCGACCTGACCGCGCTGGCCTCGACGGCGCTGTGCCTGCTGGGCGAGCGACCCTGGCTGCCGGGGCCGGACGGCGCGGCCGAGCGCGGCCCCGGCTACCGGCTGCGGTCGGCCGACGCGCTGGCGTTCATCAGCTCGAACGCGGCGACGCTCGGCGAGGCGGCGGTCGCGGTGGCCGACCTGCGGGAGACGCTCGCCGCGTCCACGGTCGTCGCGGCGCTGTCGCATTTCGCCGTCCGGGGGTCGGCGGAGCCGTACGCGCAGGCCGTGCAGGACGCGTGCCCCCACCCCGGCCAGCAGGACGTGGCGGCGGCGATGCGGACGCTGCTCGCGTACGACCAGCCCGCGCCGATGCGGATTCAGGACCCTTACGGCTACCGGGCGTTTCCACAGGTGCACGGCCCAGCGCTGGAGGCGGCCGCCTACGCCGAGCAGGTCGTCGCCCGCGAGATCAACGCCGCCGCGGAGAACCCCCTCGTGGACGTCCCCGGCCGGACGGTCTGGCACAACGGCAACTTCCACACCGCCTACGTCGGCCTCGCGCTCGACGCCGCCCGCGCCGCCCTGTTCCAGACGATGGCGCTGGCCGCCGCCCGCCTCGGGACGCTCTCGGAGCCGTCGTTCACCGGCCTCTACCCCTTCCAGGGCGCGACGGAGGCGTCGTCCGGGATCATGATCTTGGAGTATGTGGCGCACTCGTGCCTCGCCGACGTCCGCCGCCTCGCGACCCCGGCGGCGCTCGGCAGCGCGGTGCTGTCGCGCGGCGTCGAGGAGCACGCGGGCTTCTCCACCCAGTCGGCCCGCGCGACGACCGACGCCGTCGCCGCCTACCGGCTCGGGCTCGGCTGCGAGCTGGTCGCCGCGGTGCGGGCGCTGCGGATGCAGGGCCGCGCGCCGTCCGGCGGCCCGCTCAGGTCGGCGCTCGACCTGGCGGCCGGCGTCCTCGACCCGCGCGTGGAGGACCGGCCGCTGGACGCCGACATCGCCGCCGCCGCGGACCTCCTCCCCCGCCTGGCCCGCCTCCACCCGTGACCCCGGCCCCCCGCCCATCGGGACCGCTAATCGGGCTGCTCGGCGGGGCGGACGCCGGTCGAGGCGCGGGCGCGCAGGGACGGTTCGCGGACGACGCGGCGTTTGCGGGGCTTGCCGTCGATGACGTCGACGACGAGGCGGACGGCGGAGTGCACGATGCCGTCGATGTCCCAGTCGACGGTGGTGAGCGGCGGGGTGAGCAGCGCGGACATCGGATGGTTGTCGTACCCGCAGACCGCGACGTCGCCGGGGACGGCCAGGCCCAGCTCGCGGGTGGCGGCGTAGACGCCGTAGGCGATCGAGTCGGCGAAGCAGAACACGGCGGACGGGCGGTCGGCGCCGCCGAGGACCCGCATGGCGACCTCGGTGGAGGCGGCGAGCGACTGCGGCACGACGACCACGTCCACCCGCAGGCCGAGCCGTTCGGCCTCGGCGTTCACGTGCACGTCGGCGGGGCGGTCGGGGGTGCTCGCGCCGGTCGGGGTGAACACGGTGACCCGCTGGTGCCCGAGGTCGCGGAGGTGCTCCAGCGCGAGCGTGACGCCGCGCCGGTTGTCGAACACGACCTCGCCCTGCGCCTGGCCGCCGCGCAGCGCGTCGCCGATGGACACGACCGGGATGGTGCCGGCCAGCTCCGTCCACAGCGCGGCGGACGGGTCGAGCGGCTGGACGATCAGGCCGTCCACCCGCTGGTCGCGCAGCCGCCTGGCGAGCGCCAGCTCCCGCTCGGGGTCGCCGCCCGCGTCCACGATCAGGGCGTAGCGGTCACGGGCCAGCAGCGCCCGGCCGATGCCGACCGCGAGGGACTGCTGCCAGTAGTCCTCCAGCGAGCCGCACAGCAGCCCGACCTGGTCGGTGCGGCCGCGGGCCAGCGCCCGCGCGATCGGGTGGGCCTCGTAGCCGAGCTCGTCCGCCGCCGCGCGGACGCGCTCCTGCGTCTCCTCGGACGTCTGGATCCCGCGCAGCGCGTATGACACGGCCGCAGGCGACAGCCCCGTCGCCTGCGCCACTTCCCGGATGGTCGCGCGCTTGCGCTTCTCCGACATCCACCCAACCCTAATCGCCGCCACCGACAGAACCGCGGACCCACTTGACGGGACGACGTCTGAAGCGGTTCACTGAAGCGGTTCACTGATACGGTTCAGTGCTCCTGCCCAGCCCGTTCTTCATGGCGTCTGACACGTTCGGAGGAACGGGCGACGACGAGTGACCGAGAGGAGCGAACCCGTGTCGTCCGAGGTCCTGTCCCGCCCCGCCGGCTTCGAGCGCCTGCCCGGCCGCCCGCTCGACAAGCGCGAGCTGCGCGCGCTGGTCGACGGCCTCGCGGAGCGTCCCGGGCTGTGGCGGCAGCACGTCGCGTTCTCCGGCGGGCGCCGCCACTACGCCTCGCTCTACCGGGACGAGCACGTGGACGTCTGGCTCCTGTGCTGGACGCCCGAGAACGACACCGGCTGGCACGACCACGACGTGTCGTCGGGCGCCGTCCGCGTCGTCGCCGGAGCGATCGAGGAGAACAACCCGCGGATCGGCGGCGATCCCATGCGCACGCCGGTCGGCGAGGGGCAGTCGTTCTGCTTCGGTCCCGACCACATCCACCGGCTGACGGGCGTGGACGACGCGAGCGTCTCCATCCACGCCTACTCGCCGCCGCTGACCCGTCTCGGCCAGTACACCATCGACGAGTCAGGGGTCATGCGCCGCCTGACGGTCGACTACACGGAGGAGCTGCGGCCGCCGGAGGAACCGTCCTGACGAGCCGTCCGGGGGGATGGAACCTCCGGTGGGCCCGACCGGGGGAGACGAGCCCACCGGAGGCGGTGCGCCCGGCCGAAGCCCGCTCACATCGGCCGGACGCCCACATTCCCTTCAGCGCCCGCACCCGCCGACATGTCACACCGCCCGCGAAATTCTCACGCGACGACCCCTCCCGCCCGTCGCCATCGACTAGCTCGTCGTGCGTGAACGTGGGCGCGAGATCCAGTGGTCGGTCAGTGCGCACACCGCGATGACGACGGCGAAGGACACGCCCGCCGCTCGTAGGAGACCGGCCTCGTAGTACGTGTCAGTCACCAGGTTCAGGGCGAGATATCCGGACACGCCCGCAGCGGAGAGCGCCGCGAATGCTTGCACGCCCCAGAGTGCGATGCGTTTCGCCTCCGTCCCCGCCAGTTCTTCCCGTAGCGCGCATGCGGCGGCGGTCAGGCAGACGATGAGAGCTGCCAGGACGGCGACGATCGGCGTCCCGAAGTTCACGCCGTAGCGGATTGCCAAGGCGGGGACGAAGAACAGGACCAGCGCCCAGCGCAGCCCACCCGCGATGGACGACAGCGCAATATCGGCGTCCTCACCATGACTCAGGCGTGGTGAGACCAAGCGCGCCGCCACGAGGACGCATAGTGCGACCGCTGCGCCTGGCAGACGTCCGTCCAAGTGGCCGAGGTTGTAGAGGAGGGCGGTGTCGTACACGGTGAGGACGAGATGCCCCAAGGCCCAGACGGAGACGGCGAAGAAAAGCATCTGTGCGAACGACACCGTCTTTGGCCCGTCCTGACCCTGTTCCTGCGCGGCCAGCCAGCGGAGCAGCAGCGGGGTCGCCAAGGCTGAGCAGATCCGGATGACGATGTCGTCCACCGTGTAGGGGTTGTGCAAGTCCCATTCCACTACGCAGAAGACGAACGTGTAGGACGCCGACGCCGCCCACACCAGCCAGGAGCGGGCTACACGTCGGTACAGGTCGCGGTCCAGCCAACGCAGCACCGTGACGTACGCCAGCAGCACCAGCGGCAGTTCAAGGAACGCCTGCACCCGCAGGACGGACGGCTCCAGCAATCCCGGCCAGGGAAAGCGTTCCGCGATGCCGCGCATGGCCGAGCCGTCGGCGAGCGCGAACCAACCCTCCGGCAGGTATTTCGCGATGAACGACGGGCCGCCGCCATGCACACGCATCACGTACACGGTGAATAGGAGCTGGTTCACATAGACGAGTGCGACGACTAGGAGGAGAAACGCTTCCGGACGCGCCCACGCGCGCTTCCCGCCTAACGCAGCTTCAGCTGTGCACCGCATCAGCCGGGGTGCGATCGCGAGGCTCAGTGCCGTTGAGGCCATCGCCGCCGCGTCCACCCCGATCGCCATGACCGATCAACCTAGTCATAGGAGAGGGCGGGGATGAACGGATCGGTTCCAGTGCGGCGTGCAGGCGGGTCCGCATCCATGCGGCACCCGGACGTTCGACGAGACGGTGCACCGCATAGGCGGCCAGCAAGGACGCGACGATGACGACCGCGAGCGCCGCCCACCTGTTGAGCCCTGGATAAATCGCGTCCAGCAGAGGAAGCGCCAGCTGCGAATGGACGAGATACAGCGGATAAGTGAGCGCCCCAAGGACGGTCAGCCCCCGCCACCGCAGCCATCGCAGCCGACCCGTCGCGACGAGGGCCATCACGATGAAGATTCCGGTGATGACGGCGCTGACCACGACCTCGTCCGCATCCTTGAACGCGTTCTCCGCGCGCCAGGCGCCCCAGCGCAGCGCGAGCAGGTACGAGGCGGCCACGTATCCCCAGAGCAGGAGCGTCGGCCCGAATCTGTGGATGAGGAAGAACGCCATTCCGGCGATGAAGTACGGGCTCCACGTCGGGATCAGCATCACCTGGAGGAGCTTGTTGCCGGCCTCGTCCGCGAACAGGCCGCCCATCATCCAGGCCGCCATGAAGACCAGGCAGGAGCGGTAGGTGATGCCGATTGCCGCGAGGATCGCGGCGAGGACGTAGAAATGGAGTTCGACCCAGAGCGTCCAGTAGACGGCGTCCACATTCCGCAGCCCCAGCCCGCCCTGGAGCATCGTCAGGTTCGGCAGGACGAGCCCGGGGACGCCGTTCCCCTGCCGGAAGACCCCGTAGATGACGGCGCCGAGCAGCACGCTCACCCAGTACGCGGGCATCAGCCGGACGAGCCGCGATATCCCGAACTCCCCCGGCCCGCGTCCCCACGCGCTCATCAGGATCACGAATCCGCTGATGACGAAGAACAGGTCCACGCCGAGGTAGCCGAAACGGGCGATCGGCGCGAGTTCCGGGAACACGTCGCGCGCCGGTTCCGGCCACGCCCCGTCGCCCCAGAAACCGGTGAAGTGGAACAGCACCACCGCCAGTGCGGCCAGGAAGCGCAGGAGGTCGAGTTCGCGGAGCCGTTCCCGTCGAGTCACCGCGGAACCCTTTCGGCGTCAGGTTTCCCGCCCCGAGCCGGAAGATGAACGGCAGATGTAGGCGAGGCCGCGATTCCCCCACGCCGGCCCGCGACGCGAGCCCGGCGCGCCGTGCCGCCACGCCGTGCCAGACCCGTCACTAATCGTGCGCCGGGTCAGTAGGATGCGTTGCAACCTCCGAGAACTTTGACGCTCCCCCGGACGACTGAATGTTCTTTGACAATCTGATGGGCTTGGAAGAATCGTCCTGGACGATGGGTGGTCCTCGATGACATCTCGCCGCGCCCGACGCGGCGCGGCGACTCTCGTGCTGTGCCTGAGCCTGGCCGCGGCCGTGTCCGCGTCGGGCTGTTCCGTGTTCCGTGGCTCGGTGCACCGGCAGGCGGTGGCGGACGGCCCGGGGCAGGGTGAGAAGCAGAAGCCGCCGAAGAGCCCGTCCGTGGTGATGTTCCTCGGCGACAGCTACACGGTCGGCGACCGGAGCATCGAGCCGGAGGAGACGTTCGCGTCCGCGGCGGCGCGGCTGCTGGGCTGGCAGGTCGTCGTCGGCGGCCGCGCGGGCGCCGGGTTCGTCAAGACGAGCGGGGGCGCCGCCTACCTCGGCCTGTTCGAGAGCCAGCTCGGCTGGCGGCCCGCGCCCGACATGCTGATCGTGTCCGGCGGCCACAACGACTGGCGCGTCCCGGCGCCGCAGGTCGCGGCGGCGGCGCATCTGCTGATCGAGCGGGCGCGGCAGCGCTGGCCCGGCACGCACGTCGTCCTGATGGGCCCGCTGTGGGGCTCGGAGACGCCGGTGCCCGGCGCGGTCGCCGTCCGGGACGCGCTGCGGAACCTCGCCGCGCAGCTCGGCGTCCCGTTCGTCGACCCCATCGGCGAGCGGTGGATCACCGGGGACCGGACGGCGGGCACCGGCAACGCGGCCCAGTACATCAAGCGGGACCGCACCCATCCGAGCCCGGCGGGCCACCGGTACGTGGCGACCCGCCTGGTCTCGGACCTGACGCGGCTCGGCCTCGACCGCCCCGTCCGCAAGTCCTAGCTCGCGGGACGGGCCAGGGTCAGGGAGAAGTCTCCGGCCTCGTCCGTCCAGAACTCGGCGAGTTCCATTCCGGCCGCGGCCAGCTCGGATTCGAGGCGTTCGCGCCGGAACTTGGCGGAGATCTCGGTGCGCATGTCCTCCCCGGCCGCGAACGACACCTCCAGGTCGAGGCCGCGGACGCGGACGTCCTGGTCGCGGACGGACCGCAGCCGCATCTCGATCCACTCCTCCGCCCCGTCCCAGACGGCGACGTGCTCGAACGCGTCCGGGTCGAAGTCGGCGTCCAGCTCCCGGTTGATGACGTGCAGGACGTTCCGGTTGAACTCGGCGGTGACCCCGGCGGCGTCGTCGTAGGCGCGGACGAGCCGTCCCGCGTCCTTGACGAGATCCGCGCCGAGCAGCAGGAAGTCGCCGTCGGTCAAAGTGGCGCGGACGCCGCCGAGGAACCCGATCCGCTCGGCGGGCGGCATGTTCCCGATCGTCCCGCCGAGGAAGGCGACCAGGCGCCGCTCGCCGCCGGGCAGCAGGTGCAGGTGCTGCTCGTAGTCGGCGACGACGGTCCGGACGGCCAGGCCCGGATGGTCGGCCGCGATGCCCGCCGCGGCGTCCTCCAGGAAGTCGCCGCTGACGTCCACCGGCACGTACGAGCGGAGCGTGCCGGAGAGGGCGTCGAGGAGCAGCCGGGTCTTCTCCCCCGACCCCGCGCCGAGTTCCAGGAGCGTGCGGGCGCCGGTGGCGGCGGCGATGTCGGGCGCCCGCGCGACGAGGATCTCCCGCTCGCGGCGCGTCGGGTAGTATTCCTCCAGCTTCGTGATCTCCTCGAAGAGCGCGCTGCCGCGCTCGTCGTAGAACCACTTGGGCGGCAGGGTCTTGGGCGTGCCGGCGAGCCCGTCCCGGACGTCCTGGCGGAGCGTCTTGGCGAGGTCGTCGGCGGTCAGGAACCGGTCCACGTGGTTCTCCTTCAGAGGGGAGCGATGGTGAGGCCGGACGCGAGGCCGGCGGTGACGAGGGAGCGGTCGGGGACGGGCGTCCAGCGCGGGTCGCCGTCGAGCGGCTCGGACGAGACCCGGATCTCGCCGTCGCCCTCATGGACGAACAGCGAGTCGCCCCAGGTCGTGGCGGCCAGGGACGTCCCGTCGGAGGCGAGCAGGTTGTAGCGGCCGGGCGAGAGGGCGGTGACGGCCGCGACGACGGCGGCCAGTCCGTCGCCGAGCGGCGTCCCCTCCCGCCAGTACCGGACGGCGAGCGCGAACAGCGGCGCGGAGTCGACGGGGGCGCGGGCGTCCGGGACGCCGGACACGTCTCCGGTCAGGTCGCGGAGCTTGGACTCGACCGCGCCGTAGTCCTCGACCTTGCCGTTGTGGCTGAACAGCCACGTCCCGGCGCGGAACGGCTGCGCGCACGACTCGTCCACGGGGAACCCGACCGTGGCGGACCGGATCGCCGCGACCGCGCACGACGCGCGGACGGCCCCGGCGATCTCGCGGAACGACTGGTCCGTCCAGAGGGGCTGGGCGCGGCGGAACCGGACGGCCGCGCCGTCCTGGTACCAGCCGACGCCGAACCCGTCCGCGTTGAGCAGGTTTCCCTGCGTCATACGCGGCGCGTACGCCTGGGTCTCCAGGGAGTACTCGCCGTCGTAGACGAGGGAGTGCAGCGTCCGGTCAGGCCCTAGGTAGCCAAGGTGGCGGCACATTCAGGACCCTTCCCGTGGGGTCCGGGCACAGCGAAAGCCGGAGAAGATCTGCCTGCGGATGGGGTAGTCCCAGTTGCGGAACGATCCGCGTATGGCGAGCGGGTGCGTGGCCCACGATCCGCCGCGCAGCACCTTGTACTCGGGGCCGAAGAAGACTTCCGAGTACTCCTTGTAGGGGAACGACTGGAAGCCGGGGTAGCCGTGGAAGTCCGACGACGTCCACTCCCAGACGTCGCCGAGCATCCGCCTGACCCCGTACGCCGAGGCACCCGACGCGTAGGAGCCGGTCTCCGACGGATGGAGCATTTGCTGCCCGAGGTTGGCGTGGGCATCGGTGTAGTGCTCGCCCCACGGGAACGTGCGGGAGCGCTCTGCGGCGGGGTCCCAGCGCGCGGCTTTCTCCCACTCTGCCTCTGTCGGGAGCCGTTTTCCGGCCCAGCGTGCGTAGGCGTCCGCTTCGTACCAGCACACGTGCTGGACGGGCTCGCCCGGCGGCACGGGTTCCGTCCGTCCGAACCGGCGCCGCAGCCACTGCCCGCCCTCACGGGACCAGAACGCGGGGGCGTGCTTGCCGCCGCTGGTGCGCCACTCCCAACCGGCGGGGTCCCACCAGCGCGGGTCGTCGTATCCGCCGGCTTCAATGAACGCGAGATAGGCGGCGTTGGTCACCGGCTCCACGTCGATGTAGTAGGCGGGAACGTCCACCATGTGCGCCGGACGCTCATTGTCGTACGCCCACGGATGATCGGACGTCCCCATCTGGAATGGGCCGGCCTCGATCAGCACCTCGTCTACTCCAGAGCCCCCGCCGCCGTTCTGGAGAGGCTCGGCCAAGGGATCGAGTAGCGCGGGGGCGCCTTTGCGTAGCTGGTGGGTGGCCAGCATGGTCTCGTCGTGCATGTGCTCGTGCTGGACGACCATCCCGTACACGAACCCGCCCGAAGTCAGCGGATTCGCCGTGTCGAACCGCACCGACGTCAGCGAGTCGAGCACCTTGGCGCGGACCGTCCCGATGTAGGAACGCGCCTCGTCCGGCGGCAGGAGCGGCAGCGACGGCCGTTCGGCGCGCGGATGCTCGAACGCGTCGTACAGGTCGTCGATCTCGGGCCGCATGGCCTCGATGCCCGCCGCAGCGCGCAGCAGCCACAGTTCCTCGTAGTTGCCGATGTGCGCCAGGTCCCACACGAGCGGCGACATCAGCGGCGACACCTGGCCGGTGAGGTCGTCCCCGGCGAGGACGTCGGTGGTGAGGCCGAAGCTGCGGTCCCGCACCGCCCCGAGTTCGGCGGCGATCAGTTCTTTGAGTTCGTCTTCCGCGATCGAGCCGGGGGCGCTCATCGGGACCATGCAGAATCCTCCTCCTTGGACGACGGGGGCGACTGGGACGACGGCGACAGCGACAGCGACAGCGACGACGGCGGGTCGTCGGCGGGGGTCCGTCCGCGCTCGACGTACCGGCGGGCGTACTCCTCCACCAGCGGGACGAGCCCGGACGCGCCGAGCCGCGGCAGCGCGTCCAGCGCCGCGGCGAAGCAGGCCCGCGCGGCGGCGGCCAGGGGCGCGTCGGACAGGCCGCAGCGGGCGGCCTCCGCCCACCGGTCCGCCACCGGTTCCGCCGCGGCCTCCGCGGCGCGCGACGCGGACGGGTCGTCCAGCAGCGCGGTCGCGACCGCGACGGGGACGGGCCAGAACGGCGGGGGCAGCGCGTCGATCATGCGCAGCTCCAGCCAGCCGCGCGGCCGGACGGGCGGGAACAGCGTGCTCAGGTGGTAGGTGAGGTCCTCCTCGCCGGGCTCTCCCTCGGCCAGCCACTCCAGGAACGACATCCCGGGGTCGGTGACCCACTCGCCCTCCGCGGTGTGGAGGAGCATGACGCGGGCGTCGAGCGCGTACCGCGCCCACGCCTCGGCCGGGTCGCCGTCCTGGCCGTCCCGCAGGACGGGCAGCGTGCGGCACGGGTCGAGCTCCGTCCAAATGCCCTGCCGCGACGAGCGCATCCCGGTGTGGCGCCCGGCGCGCAGCGGCGAGTTCGCGAACGCGGCGACCAGCACCGGCCCGAGCGCGTGCACGAGCCGCCAGCGCCGGGACGCGTCCGGGTCGTCGGCGCCGATGTCCAGGTTGACCTGGACGGACGCCGTCGAGCACATCATCGCCAGGCCCGCGTCGGTGAAGCCGCCGGAGCGGAAGTAGTCCCGCATGCAGGCGTAGCGCGGATGGTCGGCCTGGAAGACCGGCCGCCGGACGGGGTCGACGCCGTGCCCGGCGAGGGCCAGGCCGTCCGGCGCGAGCGCGTCCCGCACGTGCGCGATGTCGCCGTCGAGGGCGGCGTGCAGGTCGCCGAGCTTGCCGAACGGCGCCGAGCTGAGCTCGACCTGCCCGCCCGGCTCGTAGGTCACCCTGCTCCCGCCGGACGGCGGCCCGGCGCCGGCGACGAGGGCGCGCACCCTGTCGCCGGCCACGTGGGCGGTGGGATCGGCGGCGTCGACGACGAGCCACTCGGTCTCCGCGCCGACGAGCCCGGGCGGTCCGGTCTTGAAGCAGACGCCGCGAATGTGCTGGTAGACATCGTCCACGGTCATCCGGGTCACGATCACTCCCCGCGTAATTCGATAACGGGTTCGAACCTTCCCTGCTTAACCGGATCAGGAATCCGACGAATTTCGTGAACTTTCTTAAATCTCCATGAACGTCACTGTCCGCATGCTTCTCCGTTACCTTCCGTGCTAATCGACGTTTCGCCCAATCCCTGACTTCTCAGGCATTGACCGGAAGCGCTAGAGTCCCGTCAGCCAGGTAGTGCGGACCGGGCGCGAACAGGGACAGGAGGCCGACATGCGCGGAGACATGGGCTCGCTCTACGACGCGCACGCCGACCGCCTGTACGCGTACTGCTGGTCGCTCGTCGGCGACCGGCTCGCGGCCGCCGCCGTCGGCGACACGTTCACCGCGGCCGTGCACCATCCGCCGCGCGGCGACCGGGTGCTGTGGCTGTACTCGCTGTCGCGGACGGCCTGCGCCGAGCGCGGCGCGTTCGCCGGCACGGGCCCGGCGGGCGGTCTCGGCCCGTCCGGCGGTACGGGCGCGGCGGGCGGTCCGGGCGGCGCGCCGCTGTTCTCCGGTTCCGACCCGCTGCTGCGCGCCGCGGGCGGCCTGCGCTCCGACCACCGCGAGGTGCTGCTGCTGTGGGCGGGCGAGTGGCTCGAACCGCACGACATCGCCCTCGTCGCCGGCATCGCGCCCGACACGGTCGCGCAACTGCTCAACGCCGCCAGGACGCGGCTGGAGCGCTCCGTCCTCGACGCCCTCATGCGCGGGACGACCGAGCCGCGGCTCGACCTCATCTCCGCCTTCGAGAAGGGCCGGCTGCCGCAGCTCCTCGCCCGCCGCGCGCCGTCCGGCGCGCCCGGCTGGCTGCGCGACCGGGTCCTCGCCGTCTGCGAGGAGGAGGCCGTCCGGCCGCTGCCCAGCATCGCCGCCCCGAGCCCGCTCGTGGTGATCGGCGCGGAGCGGGCCCGTCCCGGGGACGGGCGTTCGCGCACTGGCGTGGACGGCCCGCGGCGCGGGCGGTCCGGCGGCGTCTCCAGGGGCTTCGGCGCGGCGGCGGGCGTCGCCGCGTCCGCCGCGGCGGTCGTCGGCCTGCTCGCCTCCTGGCCGTCGGCCAAGGAGAGCGGGTCCACCTCGCTCGTCCCGACGGCGAGCAACGCCCAGACGAACCCGGCGTCCGTGAGCGGCGGCCCCGGCCCGCAGGACCCGGTGCCCGGCCTCATCAGGTCCGAGCGCGTGCCGAGCGCGGCGCCCGGCTCCCCGGGTTCCCCGCATCCGAACGCCGACCCGCGCCGGGACCGCGGCGTCCCGGGCGCGACGGCCTCCGCGTCGCCCACGCCGTCCCCGTCCGGGGAGCCCTCCCCCGGGGACAGGGAGCCCACCGGGACGCCGGCGGACCCGACCACTCCCCCGGACCCGACGACCCCGCCGACCGACCCGCCCACGGATCCCCCCACGGACCCGCCGACGGATCCCCCGACCGACCCGCCGACGGACCCGCCCACGGATCCGCCGGCGGAGGACCCGGGCACGCCGAGCCCCAGCCCCACGAGCAACCCGGCCCCGTCGCCGAACACGGGCCAGGGCTGACGCGCCCCGTCGCGGCCGATCGTCACACCGCGGCGGCGCCGTCGACCGGGGTGTTGCCGCGCCGGACGAGCAGCGCCGCGAGGATCGCGACGAGCGCGACCGCGCCGGCGACCGTCAGGGCGTTCTGGAAGCCGTCCATGAACGCGAGGTGGCTGCCCGTGGTGATGGCCTCGGCGGCGGAACCCGACGTTCCCGGCGGGACGGGCGCGACGCCCTGCGAGACGATCCCGCCCTGGCCCGCGAGCTGCTCCGCGGCGGGGCCCGGCACGCCCGCGTCCGTCAGGCGTCCGAACAGCACGTCGCCGACCTTGGTGGACAGCAGCACGCCCAGCACGGACGTGCCGAGCACGCCGCCGAGCTGCGCGGCGGTCTGCTGGAGCCCGCCCGCGACGCCGGCGAGGTGCGCGGGCGCGTTGCCGACGATGGCCTCGGTCCCGGCGACGATGACCATCCCGAACGCGAGCCCGACGAGGACGAACCACGGCCACAGCTCGACGTAGGGGGCATCCACCCCGATGCGGGACAGCCCGAACATCGCGGCGGCGGTGAACGCCATGCCGAGCACGAGCGGCAGCCGCGGCCCGAACCGGCTCGTCAGCGCGCCCGCCAGCGGGGACGCGAGGATGAACACGCCGGTCATCGGCAGCATCCGGACGCCGGCGTCCACCGGGCTCATGCCGTGCACCTGCTGCAGGTAGAGCGTGATGAAGAAGACCGTCCCGAACATCGCGAAGAAGCCGAGGAGGATGAGCCCGGTCGCCGCCGAGAGCGCCGCCGAGCGGAACAGCCCGAGCGGCAGCAGCGGGCGCTCGACCCGCAGCTCGTTCCAGACGAACGCGGCGAACAGCACGGCCGACGCGGCGAACGACACCAGCGGGACCGTGGCGCCGAAGCCGTCCTCGCCGGCCTTGATCAGGCCCCAGACCAGCCCGAACAGCGCGCCCGTCAGGAGCGCCACGCCGGGCAGGTCGAACGAGCCGGCGGCCTCCTCGTCCTTGGACTCGCGGATCACCCACAGGCCGACGAGGAGCGCGACCAGGCCGAGCGGGGCGTTCACGAAGAACACCGACTCCCAGTTGACGTTCTCGACCAGCACGCCGGCGACGATCGGGCCGCCCGCGATGGAGATGCCGACCGTGGAGCCCCAGACGCCGATGGCGGTGTTGAGCTTGTCGGCCGGGAACGTGTTGCGCAGGATCGCGAGACTGGCCGGTTGCAGGAGCGCCCCCGCGAAGCCCTGCACGACGCGCCAGAAGATGACCATCCCGAGGCCGCCGGACAGGCCGATCAGCACCGAGGAGACGGCGAAGCCGATCACGCCCGCCAGGAAGGTCCGCTTGCGTCCGAACCGGTCGGCGATCTTCCCGGCCGGGATCAGCGAGACGGCGAGCGCCAGCAGGTAGGCGTTGGTGACCCACTGCAGGCCGGACAGGCTCGCGCCGAGGTCCTTGGCGATCGCGGGGTTGGCGATGGCCACGACGGTCGCGTCCAGCCCGACCATCATCACGCCGAGCGCGACGGCGACGAGCGTGAGCCAGGGATGGCCGTGGCCGGATCGTGCGGGACGGCCGCGCGCGCGGTCGCGCGGCGGTGCGTGGACGGTTCCGGGTTCGAGCGTCTCGGCGCCCGTGGACTGAGTCATCAGTGACCTTCCAGGTGGCATTACGGCGAGCAGGTTGCCTTGCGGCGAGCTTCGATGTGACCCGCAATAAACTGTCACGGGATGACACTTGTCGTCAAACGCCGCTCGTCGCAGCGCGACATGATTCATCTCACGACATTGGTCGCCCGGTGACGCTTGGCTCGGGATGACAAGGCGGCTACACTGCGCACATGACCGCGACCGCCCCCGAGACCGGCACCGCCGGTCCCGGAACCCAGCCCCCGGGCCGGCGCGAACGCAAGAAGCAGCGCACCCGGGAGGCGCTCGTCGACGCCGCGTTCTCCCTCTTCGCCGAGAAGGGCTTCGACGCCACGACCGTCGAGGAGATCGCCGACGCCGTGGACGTCTCGTCCCGCACCTTCTTCCGCTACTTCGCCTCGAAAGAGGACGTCGCGCTCACCTTCCAGGAAGAGCAGACCCACGCCGTCATGGCGGCGCTCGCGGCGCGTCCCGCCGACGAGCCGATCATGACGGCGCTGCGCCACACCGTGGTGGAGATCGCCCGCGCCTGCGAGCGCGGCGAACTCGGCTTCGACCCCGAGCGGTTCGAATGCATGTTCACCATGATGAGCGAGAGCACGGCCCTCATGGCGGGCAGCCTGGAGCACGCGCAGAAGAAGCAGGCGCTGCTGACCGACGTCATCGCCCGGCGGCTCGGCCTCGACCCGGCCACCGACCTGCGCCCGCACGTCATCGCCGGCGCCGCGACCTGCGGCTTCCAGGCCGCCGCCGACGCCCTGCGCCGCTACCCCGGCACGTTCGGCACGATGTCCGAGGCGGTCGACCGGGCCTTCGACGTCCTCGAGGGCGGCCTCAACGAGCCGCCGCGCGCCTGACGCCCGCGCGCCTGACGTCCGCGCGACCGACGCCCGCGCGACCGACGCCCGCGGGCCCTGTCCCGTGTGGGACGCGATGCGGCGGGTACCTCGTGCGCAGCCGGGGACGTCCCGGCGGCGCGCCCAGGCGGAGGAGGTCGGCGGCATGGCGCTCAAGCACCCCCGCCACGACGGGCCCGGCGGGCACGGCGGCCGGGACCTGGAGGTCAACCCGGTCTTCAGCCGCGAGCCGCTGCGGATCCCCCGGTACGCGCTGCCCGCCGGGGAGATGGAGCCGGGCACCGCGTACCAGATCGTCCACGACGAGCTGATGCTGGACGGGAACGCGCGGCTGAACCTCGCCACGTTCGTGTCCACGTGGGCCGAGCCGGAGGCGCTGCGGCTGATGGCCGAGTGCGCCGAGAAGAACATGATCGACAAGGACGAGTACCCGCGGACCGCCGAGCTGGAGCTGCGGTGCGTCCACATGCTCGCCCGGCTCTGGCACGCCGAGGACCCGCGCCGCGCCGTCGGCTGCTCCACGACCGGGTCGAGCGAGGCGGCGATGCTCGGCGGACTCGCGCTCAAGCGGCGCTGGCAGAAGCGCCGCCGCGACGCGGGCGAGCCGGCCGACCGACCCAACCTGGTCATGGGCGTGAACGTGCAGATCTGCTGGGAGAAGTTCGCCGACTACTTCGAGGTCGAGCCCCGCTACGTGCCGATGGAGGGCGACCGCTTCCACCTCGGCGCGCGGGAGGCGGCCGAGCTGTGCGACGAGAACACGATCGGGGTCGTCGCCGTCCTCGGGTCCACGTTCGACGGCAGCTACGAGCCCGTCGCGGAGATCTCCGCCGCGCTCGACGACCTGGAGCGGCGGACGGGCGTGGACGTCCCGATCCACGTGGACGGCGCGTCCGGCGCGATGATCGCCCCGTTCCTCGACCCGGACCTGCGGTGGGACTTCCTGCTGCCGAGGGTCGCGTCCATCAACACCTCCGGGCACAAGTACGGGCTCGTCATGCCCGGCGTCGGCTGGGTGCTGTGGCGGGACGAGGACGCCCTGCCCGACGACCTGGTCTTCCACGTCAACTATCTCGGCGGGGACATGCCGACGTTCGCGCTGAACTTCTCCCGTCCGGGCGCGCAGGTCGTCGCGCAGTACTACACGTTCCTCCGGCTCGGCTTCGAGGGGTTCCGGCGCGTCCAGCGGACATGCCGCGACGTCGCCACCCGCCTGGCCGCCGAGATCTCCGCACTCGGCCCGTTCGAGACGCTCACCGACGGCGGCGACCTGCCTGTGTTCGCGTTCCGGGTCAAGGACGACGACGCCGACCGGTTCACCGTGTTCGACGTGTCAGCGGCGCTGCGCGAGAGCGGCTGGCTGCTGCCCGCCTACACCTTCCCCGAGAACCGCACCGACCTCGCCGTGCTGCGCGTCGTGGTGCGCAACGGTTTCAGCCACGACCTCGCCGACCTGCTCCTGGACGACCTGCGCCGCGTCCTCCCCCGGCTGCGCGCCCAGGACGCGCCGCGCCGGCAAGCCGCGGACCCCGACGGCGCGAGCTTCGCGCACGGCACCGAACCGAAGAAGACCTCCAAATCGAAGAAGGCCACCGCACCGAAGAGGGCCGGTGCACCGAAGAAGGCCGGTGCACCGAAGAGGGCCGGTGCACCGAAGAAGGCCGGTGCACCGAAGAAGGCCGGTGCACCGAAGAAGGCCGGTGCACCGAAGAAGGCCGGTGCACCGAAGAAGGCCGGTGCACCGAAGAAGGCCGGTGCACCGAAGAAG